>CAYUFX010000001.1:0-120009 GCA_964444135.1 uncultured Pirellulales bacterium
AATTGCTATAGCATAACCTATGAGGATTCTATTTCAATAGCTTCGCCGTAGGCGATTCACAAAAATTAAACTTATTTATTGCAAACGGCAATAGTTCGCAAAAAAGCAAAAGCAGAAAAAAAGTAAAGGAAAAACCGAATAAAACCTCAGCAAAAGGAGATTACATTATGAATCGACGGAATCTTCTAAAAGCTATTGGTATAAGCGCTGTCTCTCTAACGCTGCCGGGATGTACGAGCGCCTCTGGGCAGGTTGCCGGTAATGACACTCGGCCCAACATCCTGTGGATTCTGTCAGAGGACATCAGCCCTGACCTGAGCTGCTATGGCACACCCGCAGTGCAAACTCCGAACCTGGACAAGCTGGCTCACCAGGGTATCCGCTTTACTAACGCCTACACTACCGGCCCTGTCTGCTCGGCCAGTCGCTCGGCAATGATTACGGGAATGTACCAGACCTCCATCGGCGCCCACAATCACCGCAGCCACCGCGACGACGGTTACACCCTGCCCGAACCGGTGCGGCTGATAACCGAGTACTTCCGACAGGCCGGGTACTTCACAGCCAACGTCAAGACAGCCGCTCCCGGTGTGCGCGGCTCGGGCAAGACGGACTTCAACTTTAAGTTCAGTAATGCCTTTGACGGCAGCGACTGGAATCAGCGCAAGTCCGGTCAGCCGTTCTTTGCACAGCTATCCATCAGTATGACGCACCGCGGCGGTCACTGGAAAGACTTAGACAAAAAGCTTGACAATCCGGTTGACCCAGCCAAGGTCAAGCTGCCGCCTTACTATCCCGACCACCCCATTGCACGCCGGGACTGGGCAACATACCTGAACTCCATCCAGATGATGGACCAGTATGTCGGCAAAATTCTAAAACGTCTCGATGACGAGGACCTGGCGAACAATACCATAGTCATTTTCATTGGCGACCACGGCCGCTGCCACGTCCGAGGAAAGCAATGGCTTTACGACGGCGGCATCCATATCCCTTTGATTATTCGCTGGCCGGGCAAACTAAAAGCCGGGCAGCTCTGCGACAACCTCGTCAGCGCAATCGACATTTCGGCGACTGTGCTGAAAATAGCCGACATCACACCACCAAAGTATATGGAAGGAAAGGTCTTTCTTGCACCTGATACCCGGGGCCTAAAGAGCACCTGGAAACCCGTAAATAAAAGAGACTATATCATTGCCGCCCGCGACCGCTGTGACGAGACCATCGACCGCATCCGCTGTGTCAGGACAAAAAAATACAAATACATCCGCAACTTTATGCCCGAGCGGCCATATACACAGACAAATGCCTATAAAGAACGCTCCTACCCGATGTTGAATCTTATGAAGGCCCTTCACGCCGAGGGCAAGCTTACCCCTGTTCAGGCCCTCTTTATGGTGCCGCGAAAACCGGATGAGGAGCTCTACGACATCCAAAAGGACCCGTATGAGATTCATAACCTTGCGACCTCGCCGAAACATCAACAGACACTGAAAAAAATGCGGGCGGTTCTGGAAAAGTGGATAGAGGACACTTCCGACATGGGCCGGGTCCCAGAAAAGAAAAGCTCCATAACGCCGCGAGACAGAGAAAGAATATACGGAGAAGGACTCAACTCTACAGGAACCCAATGAAAATCCCACACAAAAAACAGGACACAGCAAAGTGCTTTGGGGTTACGAGATAACGGCGCGAGTATTATTTTAGGCCGTGTCCAGTTCTATGATTTCGGTTCCCTGCCAGGGCCGTGCTACATAAACATCACAATCCAGACCGAACCTGTCTTTGTAGGCCTTACGTACTCCTTGACTTATTTTTTCTGTTGTCTCAGGCCGGGCCATTGCTACAACCGACCCACCGAAACCGCCGCCACTAATTCTTGCACCGTAGGCCCCGTCGTAACCACAAATCTGCTCAACCAGAAAATCCGTCTGCTCGCAGGATATCTGGTACAAATCTCTCGCCGAGCTATGAGATTCGGACATCAGCTTACCGAATTTTGCCATATCGTTCCGGCTCAGAGCTCCAGCCGCAGCTAAAACTCTGGCGTTTTCACCTATTACATGACTGGCACGAGAAAATGCAACTGAATCCAATTTGTCTTTTACCGCCTCCAGCATAGACTCGTCTGCATCGCGAAGTGCCTTGACCTGTGGATACTTCTTCGCCAGAACAGCACAGGCGGACTCGCACTGCTGACGGCGCTTACCGTATTCACCGCCTCCAACCTCGTGCTTAACTTTACTATCGAAAATCATTATGCTACCGATGCCGCTCTCGAAAGGTAAACACTCAATGCCAAGGTCTCGGCAGTCGAGGAATACAGCCTTGTCTTTTCTGCCCATTATCGAAACAACCTGGTCCATTATACCGCAGGGGCTGTTCGCAAAAGTATTCTCCGCTTTTTGACATATTTGAGCAAGCCGTATCGGCTCTATCTCGCATCCAGGCCCCGACAGATGCATCATTGCTTTGCCTATTGATACTTCCAGGGCCGCCGAACTGCTTAAGCCCGCCCCGACAGGTACGTCGCAGGCAACGTAAAGATTTGCACCTTTCAAGGCAAGACCATCCTGCAGCAGTAAAGCTACTACTCCCCTGGCGTAATTAGCCCATCGGCAGTCGTCTGCAGGTTCCAAATCATTTGTTAGCTCGAATTCGTGTTTCTCTTTAGCCCATTCCGAATAAAGACAGACGTTGTCATCGTCTCGTTTCGACACCGCCACCAGGCAGGATTTGTCTATTGCAGCAGCGATTATGAAACCCTCATTGTAATCCGTATGACCGCCGATCAGCTCGACCCGCCCACAAGCTCGACTAATAAAAGCAGGCCTTTGGCCGGAATAAACATCCGCAAAGTTTACCAAAATATTGTTAATTAAAGAACCGCAACCATCACACATTCAAATATCTCAAAAAAAAGAATTATCATTTGTCAAGTAATAGACGTGAGGCGCACACAGGCAAATTCGATATATAATGTTAGTTTCACTTTAACTTGATAGGCACGCCTTTATCGCGAGCTACTGTTACGAATGACTTTATCTCTTCCAGGAGTAGTTGCAATTGCTGAGTATTTTCAAGCAGTCTTTCGTAAAATCGTCCATCGTTAATGAGCTTGGCAGCACTGCCCTGGCCGTTGTTTACCTTCTCCAGGATTAGCCGTAATCCCGCTGCCGCTTTACCTATTTCTTCGCTCGTATCGACCATCGCAACGACAAGCTCTTCTGCTTTGGCATCTGCATTTGTTAAAGTTGTTGTCCCTGCGACAGCGAAGTTTCGGAATTCTTCTATTGTCTGCTTGGCCTGCTGCATCGTCTCAGTAGCCTGCTGTGACGCATCAGCCAAATTAGCCAGCATTTTCTGAAGATTTTCCTTATTGCTGGGCAGGCCGATGATATCATTGGCGTTACTAATAAATGTTCTGAGTCCCTCAGCCACATCATCCAGTTTTTTCTGGCTTTCTTCCGGAAAAAACTCGCTGGTCATACCGGTCGAGCCCTGCAGCCATATTTTATCCACCAAAAATATTGTTTCTGGCCGGTTCGGGTCAAGCGGTACTTCAGGCTTTTCAGGGTGCTGTTTAAGTTCTATATAACTACTCCCTAACCCTCGCGTCATCAGTTTTACCTCGATATTGGAGGGAATATTAACGTACTTTTTGTCAATACTAAGAACAACCACCGTTTGATAATACTCTAAGCCGCTCACCATATCGATTCGTATCTCCGGAGACATAACCTTTGTCACTCGACCGATTTGATAGCCACAAAAGCGCACGGGCGTGTCCGTTTGTACTCCCGTTGCTGTCGGGAACTGAACAAAAACCTCAAAAGAACCCATCTTGGTAACGGCAGATGGCAAATCGCCGAACTTAAATATCAGCCACACCAGCGCACATATACCTATTATCACAAAAACGCCCACAATCATATTGCGTCTTCTTTGGGTGGTCTCATAGTCACTCACTGTTCACTCCCTTTCAAATCACTGCGGCCTTCCATAAACAGCTCCCTTATGGCACGCAAAGGATAGCCGCTATCGTTAAGTTTTTTTATCAGTCTAATTCGCTCAATACCTTTTTCATCAAACATCCGTCTGCCGGTTGGCGTTACTTCTGTCGGCTCAAGCAGACCGACCATAAGGTAATATTGCAGAGATTGCCGGGAAATGCCAGCTTTTTTTGCGGCTGTACCTACAGGTGATAATTTGCTTTTCTCGCTCAATGCTCATCCCTGAAAAGCTAAAAAACGAAAAACCAACGGGTTAATTACTATTTTCCATTGGCTATTTTCTATTGTCAATAGTCAATTATCAATAATCAATGTTTTACTGCCCGGGCGTGGGTAAAGCCACCTGCCAGTTGGCCGGGTCACTGCCTGAATGATACTGGTCCGAAAAGACCCTCTGCAGGACATCACCGGCACCATCCGCAGACTCAGGCCAGGGTGGTACATCCACATAAATCACTTCATCCACAATCACCCAGCAAACTGATTGGCCCGGCTGGTCCGGAGCCAGAGGTCGTTCCAGGGCAAGCCGTTCACCGGAATTAGAGAGATTACCAGACCAGGGGCCTACTATTTCCACACCGGCAGTTAACAAGCGAGTATTATATGCGGCGATGAAGTTATTCAACCGAGAAGTTTCCATTGACGGATCGAAACCCACTATTATCAATCTGCCACGGCTCTGAATAGATGCGCCGGCAGGGAATGTGTAATCCACAGCGCCATCCAGACGCCAGGTGCCTTCGGTGTTTTCCAGATAAATCCGGGCTGCCGTCGGGTTGTATAACTCAATGTACTCTTCGTTAAGCTCTACAGGATGATACATCAGCTCATCAATCACCACGTCCAGGAAAGGATTTCTATTGGCCGAATCCCGTGATGGTGACATAGCAAGCCAGTACGACCCGCCATCCGGGTAACGGCCCAGAGATATATCGTTCTCCTGACCCTTAAATCTAATACAGTCAACTACACGGTCTTCCGATGTGCCGGGCAGATATGACAAAATCACTTCTTCCCCTGCCTTGTTCAGGCCAAACCCACTGCTGATAGGATTATGGAAGCCGGTAACTTCGTCAAAGCTAATCCAACCATAGTCGGCAATATCAATCGCAGGAATGACCCATTTCTTCAACTCACTAACGTCATCGCTGAGATACCAGCCCTGTAGATTCACACTCGTTCCGGTGGTATTGTAAAGTTCTATCCAGTCGTTGGACTCGTATTCCGGGTGCAGAGGATTGCTATAATTGGTATGTGCCATAATCTCATTGAGAACAGTGGTGGTAAACGGTTCAGGGTCATCTTGGCCGGGGGAACCGCCGATGTAAGTGCTCGCACGCCAGTTGCCGCCGTAGTTCAACGAGCCCTCAGGCTCACCCACCAGGGCAGAATTCAAGGCCACCAAAGAATGGCCTCCGCCGTCGGCTGATAGCGGCCAACCGCGACTATCATTGTATTCGAACTTAGCGACTGTACCATTCCAGAAATCTACCAGGCTTATGTTTTCTCCGTTGTTTGACAGCTTGCCGGAGTACGCACCGGCGATCTTACCGGACAAATCCGTACCGTAGCGAGATTTGAAAGCAGCTTCATTCCCAACCACTATGACAAAATCGCCGGGCGCAAGGCCCATAATGTTGCTGTTGCTGAAATCAAATGTTATACCTTCGACAAAGGAAACGAAGGCCAAATCGAGCGTTTCATCGCCGATATTTTTCAATTCGATGAATTCAAAATCGTCATTGTCCGCCCAATCGCCTGCAGGCGGAGCAGCGGGATTGTACATCACTTCGGTGATGCGCAGGTCCTCCAGAATACCGGCTGACAGCGGCTCACCCGCTATGAATTGAACCGGGTCGGACCAGTGACTCCATCGACCGGTGTTGTCCTTCATCCGGCAGCGAACTCGATAGGTCCGGCCAACCTTAACTGCACTTGCGGGTATTTGTATGTCTCTGCTAAAGTCCGTAATCTCTTGGCTTTCCCAGACGGCGTCAATCTCATATTTTCCCGGCCTGGTTTGATAAGCCGGCGGGATACTACCGGGCTCGGCCTGTTCTGCGGTCAAACGGATGTCGATAAAACAATCGGAACTGTTGCTCAGGTAAGAATTGATAACCTGTACTGCGATAACGTTTGTGCCGGAAACAAGATAACTTTGTGGGTCAGCTAAGGCATAAGCAGTGAAATCATGGTTCTCTGAACGATTATCAACAACAGCATTAAATGGCTGCTCAGCCGAGGAGGTGTTACCAGAAAAAACATGGACATCATTAATCCAAATGTTGACACCATCATCGTACTTAGCCTCCAGCACCAGCGCTCCGATGGCATCGAGGTCCGTTACATCAAATGTCTTGCGAAGATAGACCGTCGTGTACCTGCCTCTCATATCGCTGAGATTGGTGACAATGAACGACTCGCCGTAGCCGATAGCCGTTTTGCCGATGAGCCAGCTTGAATCGTCAAAACCATCCTGGAGCCAAGATACTCCTCGTGAAAGCGGTGGCTCTCGCGTACCTTTAAAATATTTCCACTCGGCACCGTCCTCTATCAGCACGATACCTTGACGCCCGGATACGACTTGAGAACCGGGGGCCACCTCGGCGATACGCCATTTCATCGCGGCAAAGGTACCGCTGCCCTGAGGATCGCTGAAAGGGCTTGTCTCAAATGTCAGGCCGTTAATTGGATAAGTGGACGGACAGGTTGTTGTGACGGTGGGCGTATGTGGAATGGCGGAATCTCTGGAAATGGAATCCATACGGCTCTGCCGCTCGACCACGAAATCCTTCATTACCTGAACCATGCCCTCAAAGCTCCTGGTGTATCCGCGCTCCTCGGCCTCCTCGTAGAACCGGCCCTGACCAGCCTTAAATGATGCTTGTTGGTTAAGATACCGAGAATAGGCACCGTCGCCCACCACCCAGTGGTAGTCCCACATAGCTCGATCTGCGTCAACAATAGAAGGCCCACCATCAGGATTGTCGATGACGGAAGCAAATTCATCGATCAACTGGTTCGTCTGCTCGGGATTGAATAGCAGGTTGACTATCTCGCGGACTCGGTTCCTACAGGCGATATTGATCTCGGAATGGTTTAACACTCCGCTTCGGCTGAACGGATCCGACATGCTGCCGTAATAGCAGGTCCAAGTCAGGTCAACATCCCACACTAACTGCCACCATAGGTTGTTGCTGCCCCATTCGTTGGTGGTCGGCTCAGGATTCTGATAGAAAAAATGATTCTTGCTCGTGATATCGCCATGGTGGACGGCATTGTAAATAGCGTACAGACCATAGTATGCGTCGAGATTAACAATGGAGCCCCACATATCGGCAGAAGAGGCTGAGTTGTAATTGCTCCTGAAGGCAAAGACATCGGACTTATCCGTGGCGCCCGTGGGCCCCTGGTTGTTCAGTTTGGCGCCATCCTCATAGGCTCCATCCATTTTGTAAAGGTTGCCATCCGGCAGGTCGTGTTCATCTAAGAAACGGCCATCCATCTGCTCAAGGGTAATATACACACCCCAGAAATCACCATCGTACTGGGTCCCGCTGCTGGTTAGCGGCGAATGTGCGGCGTTGAGGATTCCGTCTTCGTATGGCTCATCAATGATTCTAAAATGCACCCAGTTTGTTTTTGAAGTGGGCACACCTACCATGTTGAAGAGCTTATTTGAGAGTGCCTCGAACATGCCGTGCTCGCCGCGCTGCCCGAAACTACCCTGCTGGATACATGCGGAGAAATTGAGCTTGTCCCATTTGGTATTATACTTTTTGCCGTAATCATCGCGAGCCTGGAAACGGTGCCCTCGATTGAAGTTAAATTTCCACATGTTCTTACCCATGGCGTATCGCCAGACACCCCCGCGCATACGATACCGGATGTGGTCGTACACTTTTCCGTCATAGACCAGCGTGCCGAGCCATTTGTAATCGCTGCCCCCGTATTTTTCGAACCAGGTAGCAGTCTCGACATCGGTTTTTTTGCTGATGAGATGATAAACGGGCAGACTGCGCATAACCTCGGTCCCGTACTCGACCACAGGGCTAACGCCGGGTCGAACAGCACCATACCAGGCCGGCACTCCGTCATAGACGAAATATACAAAATTCGGCTGGGAGTCATCTGTATATGGCACGATAAGACTGCGTCCACCGGCATCCGACATTACAATACGGTACCGTATCAGCCGACGGTGGACCTGCAAAGAACTTGGCATTTGTACCGTGTAAATATCATCACCAGCAGCTTCATCACCGTCGAGTCCATCATCGTGCATTGCGATGAAGACCCAATTCGAGTAGTACTGCCAGTCGTTAATGTTGATATAACTGCCGGGTTCGACGACCTGGTATGCTAACCTAACATCGGCAACTCCATCGGAATCGGTTACCTTGGCGGTAATGGTTACGACTTCGCTTGACTTAGGTTGTTTGGGATAATGTTCCACCTGGCGGATATGAGGTGGGATGTTGTCGGCATAAACCTCTGTGTTTTGCGCCGCCGGCGTGGGATAAGCCGAACGCCAACTGCCACCAAGGTCGTTGTCAAATAACGGATTAACCAATTGGATAGAATGGCCGCTACCGGGTTGGTCTTCCGGCACTCCATCACCCACAGTAGGCCATGGAAATCCAAGCTGATAATCGACCTGGTCGATTACCTCGCCCTCGGCGTTGCAAAGTTCGACCTTCTCTCCGTCATTATCGAGCTTGCTGTCGAATTCGAATGGCCCGAAGATCAAAGTTAGTGGTACGATGAACCTGCCGCTGCTCCATTTGGCGTGAATATGAGCCGGATTCTGAGCCACGATAACGTAGCCGCCAGCCGGTAGTACCGCCCCAGCTTCAAACCGGTAAGAGATACCGTCACTGAAATACCAGCCGGCAAGATTAACATCTGTTGAGCCAAAGTTATAAAGTTCGACATACTCCACCAGCTCGGTTTTGACATCAGGGTCGTAGTGAATCTCATTAATCACAACCGAAGGAGCAATCTCACTCATGTCACCTATTGGGATACTCGTGCTGCGTAGCGATTCATCCTTCGCAGTCCCGATTTTATCGGGACGGGGAACGGAGCTGCTGCGCAGAGTACCATCGGCCTTCCCCGCTACGCCCTCAGCCTTCGCTGAGACGAGCACAGAACCCGCTGATGATACG
Organism: uncultured Pirellulales bacterium; assembly: GCA_964444135.1. Lineage (GTDB taxonomy): Bacteria > Planctomycetota > Phycisphaerae > Sedimentisphaerales > Anaerobacaceae > NIOZ-UU13. The sequence continues at coordinate 9,182 of CAYUFX010000001.1, forward strand.
ATTAATATCAAAGCAAAAGAGAAACTGAAAGACCTGAGCATCTTCCAACCCCTGCCTCATTGATTGTTTGGCCACTAATTGCGATTCAATCTTTGTAAACTATTATTTATAATCATTTTAACATATAAACACCGGTCGAGTCAATGCCCTTGATAAAATACGCAGTTAAAGCTGAATAAACTTTTTAGCTTCTTAGAATTGACATTCGTAATCACCAGACCGATAACAACCTTTTCAGGAACCTTATTTCTCTGTTAACTTCAAAAATTACAGAAGTAGCAGATGATTAATGCCGATGAATTTGAGTTGAATACTCTTGAATAGATATTCGGTTGGAGGGACCGGTTATACTTTATGAATCATACAAAGCACCAAAAAATGGATGTTATTGTTGAACGGCCCGCAGAAATTATAACTATCAGCCATAATGCCACCATCAAAGCAGCCGCGGTTAAGATGTTTACTAATAAAGTCGCTTGTCTTATCGTAAATAATGATAACGGGGACTTTATTGGCCTCGTGACAGAGCGAGATATTGTCAACCGAGTGGTTGCCGCCTCGATGGACATTGAGAAAACCACCATAGACGAGATTATGACGACTCAGGTTATCTCCTGTTCTCCCAATACTCCGAGCAGCAAGGTCCGAGAAATTATGACCTCTAATCGGATTCGCCATTTACCAATTGTCTATAACAAAGTCGTGGTCGGAATAATCTCAACTCGTGACCTTATGGCAAGACAGCTTCTTGAGGACCGAGCCGCAGCCGAGGAAGTCGCAATGCTCTCGTCTTGTTTGAAAAGCATCGACTTAAATGAAGTCGCCGACATAGTTACACGTGAGGTACCAAAGCTCTTCGGCGCCGAGAAATGTGTACTGTTTATTCAACGAGACAGCTCCACTTGTCAGGGCGGAGCCTGCCTTGGCACCACGACCAAAGCCTCCCTAAAGGTGGTTCGCAAACCACCCCTGCTCAGCTACAACAATTGTTGCTGCCCCAAAGAGACCTTGATGCAAATAAAAGACACACCCCAATTTTTTGACGGAGCTGAATTTCACTATGACAGCATCCCGCGCGTTTGTGAAAAGCAGGGGGCCCAATCTCCCCGACTGGTCATTCCGCTTAATATCTCCACTCACCGTTTTTCCCCCGATTCTTCGCCCCCGCCGGCAACAAGCGGGGGCAAAAACGCCAGAGTGAAACAAAATGGCGGGGGCGGTAGGGACGGCTATTTGTGTATGTGCGGCTTAGCTGCTTCCACCGCCACAAATAAAGAGCTAACATCCTATAAGGCGAAATTAGCAAGAGAAATCCTGAACTCCCATCTGACTAATGCAAAGTTATATCAAGAGGCAAGGCTGACTTCCCTGACCGATGCACTAACCGGAGTAGGCTCAAGAAAGCTTCTTGAGGATAAACTTCAAGCCGAGTGCGCCCGCGCAAAACGATACAAACGTCAATTCTCCGTTGCAATCATAGACCTCGACAACTTCAAAACAGTCAATGATATATTGGGTCATGCCACCGGCGACGATACGCTCAGAAAACTCGCCCAATGTATGAAAAGCCGGAAAAGAAAACCGGATGTGCTCACACGCTACGGCGGCGACGAATTTGTCATACTAATGCCGGAAACAAAAGCAGAAAATGCTGTCAGATTATTGGAAAGGATTCGAGAAAAGGTCCAGGAAATAAAGGTCGTGGAAAACCTCCCGATGACAATCAGTTGTGGAATAGCAGAAAGCCTGTCCGACGCCACCAATTCTTCCAGAGAGTTAATTCGCAGAGCGGACCTGGCTCTGTACGAAGCCAAAAGTGCCGGACGAAACTGTGTTAAAGTCTGGGACAAAACTATGTCAAAGGCCCTAAACGATAACGACATCGAGACAGAGAAGATTAAAAAGCTACAAAGACGTATTGCCGGCCTGTCGGTACAGGCGGAGAAGGTCTTTATTCAAAGCATCTGGGGATTGGTCCAGGCCCTTGAAGCGAAAGACTTTTATACAAAGAAACATTCCGAAAACGTAATGCACTACGCCGTCGGCATTGCCACGACAATGAAAATCGATCCGAAACAATTAGAGATTATTCGCCGTGCTGCAATGATTCACGACATCGGAAAGATTGGGATTCCCGATGCAATTTTGTCAAAACCTGGTGAGCTAACACCTCGTGAACGCACCATCGTTGAGCAGCATCCTCTTGTAGCCGTCCGAATCCTTGAAAAAATGACTTTTCTGGAACAGGAGATAGCTATCGTTCGACACCATCACGAAAAATGGAACGGCCAAGGCTATCCGGATGGGCTATCTTATACTTCAATACCAATCGGTGCCCGCATTATGGCTGTAGCTGATACATTTGATGCTCTTACCTCAAAACGACCTTATCATAATGCACGGTCTCTTGACAAAGCAATCGAAATTCTGGTCGATTCTTCTGGATACGATTACGAACCCAGAGCCGTTAAGGGTATGGTCGCATGGGTCCGGAAAGTTCGCAGCCAACTCGGGGTAGCTCAACTCACCCCGGAGGATTTGCTGAATTCACAAAAGCAGCTCGACCAAAGCTCTATGGCTCCGCTTGTTGCTGATACAGTTACTAAATAGCCCTGCTGCATAAGAGTTTCGATACGGATACGCTCGCTTCCTCCTGTTCAAAGGGGTCTTCGACTGACAGGCGTGAACGTCTTGACACACACCCCGCCTTCTGTGATGCAAAAACTCACGAAACGTAGACCTATATTGGTTATTCGTGCCGCAGTGATTCAATTGGGTCCATATTGGCCGCACGATAAGCCGGATACAAACCAAAGATTATCCCAACCCCTGCACTGATTCCAAAAGCCAACACCAATGAGCTGGTCGTAATTACCGTGCGCATCTGCCCAAAATGGGTTACAAAAAATGGTATTAGAGACCCTAAAATAATTCCAAGGGCACCTCCGGACAACGTCAAAATTAACGTTTCTGAGAGGAATTGAAAGATAATATCTCGCTTCTTGGCTCCGAGGGCTCGGCGAATGCCTATCTCTCGCGTCCGCTCACTCACGGTGGCTAACATAATATTCATAATTCCAATACCACCGACTAAAAGTGAAATCGCAGCAATTGACCCGAGAACGATAGTGAAAATACGCTGAAATTCCTTCGCCCGTCTCATTAGTTCCAGTGGAACGGTTATTTCGTAGTCGCTTTTCTTATGGAATCGACCCATGAGCGTCTGCACACTCTGGCGTGTCCCCATCACCTCGTCTATCTCGCGAACTTTGACGATTATTTCCTGCAGTTCAACTTTTTCAAAACTGCGACTGCCCGAGCTAATCTGCATCGACATCTCACCAAAACGGTTCCGTACTGTGTTCAGTGGAATATAAATACAGCCTAAGTTCGCACCGGCCTTCTTTGCCCCTGTGGCATCTTTTTCTTCAAGATTATTTCCCGTTTTGGTACCCGTCTGTTCGGTAACAACGCCTACTACTCGATAGTAATCGCTGGCTATTTTAACATCCTGGCCTAATGGGTCGTCAAAGGCAAACAGATCTCTGACCAGCTTTTCATCAACAACACAAATGCCCCGTTTGTAGTGCATATCTGTGCTGCTGAGAAACCGCCCGAATCTTAACCGGGTGCTCGATATCTCAGGAAACCACGGCACTGTTCCGACTACTTCGACAGCCACCCTGCGAGTGCGATATTGTGCTTGCTGGGAGAGACGGCGATTCGGTACTATAACCTGGACGTCGGGTATGCCATTGCGGAAACGCTCGGCATCGGCATAGGTCAGGCCATATTCTTTCATGGTTTGCTGTTGACCGCCGGATGATTGGTCTTCAGGAGGATCAACTGTTTTTATAATAATATTGTGGCTGCCAAGCTGGGCAATCTTTTCCTGTGCATCCCGGCTGGCCCCTTCACCTATGGCAAGCATGGCAATAACCGAAGATACGCCAAAGATAATTCCTAATGCGGTCAGAGTCGAACGCAGCTTGTGCATCCACAGGCTCTTTATACCCAGCTTAACAGTGCGTTTTAAACGAAATAAAAACATAACTATTTACCGCTTGTTATATTCCTGATTTTTTATGCGCCCGTCTAAGAGGCGTATTACTCTTTCGGCGCCAGATGCTATACCCTCATCGTGGGTGACGGCTATCAAGGTCTTACCCTGCTCATGCAAATCGTGAAGAATTTCCAGAATCTCATAACCACTTTCCGAATCAAGATTTCCCGTCGGCTCATCGGCCAAAATAATCAGAGGGTCGTTTGCTAATGACCTGGCAATTGCCACTCGCTGCTGCTGACCACCGCTTAGTTCTGAAGGCCGATGCTCAAATCTGTCACCGAGGCCCACCATTTCAGCTAACTCCTTCGCACGTTCGAGGCTTTCCTCCTCGGTATAGCCCTGGTAATACATCGGAACCTCTATGTTCTCTATGACATTGAGCTGGTTAATCAGATTGAATGACTGAAACACGAAACCAATACGGGCACCACGTATTAAGGATAGCTGGTCATCGTCGAGTTCGGAAACATTCTGGCCACCAAGAAAGTAGCCCCCGCTCGTGGGACGATCGAGGCAGCCTATCATATTAAGCAGCGTGGATTTACCTGAACCGCTGGGACCCATGATAGCTACGTATTCACCGCTGGTGATGGTCAGGTCAATTTCGCGCAATACCCGCAGCTCCACTGTTCCAAGCTGGTAATTCTTACACAACTGCTGCATCATTAATATCGGAGTATCACTTTTTAAATCAACGGTTTGGTCCACTTTCTGCACCGCCTTGTCTTTGCCTCGTTCCACTTCCGCCTTGTCTCATTCTATTACGCATACTCTGCATACTCTGCATAAGTTCTGCTTTGAACTTTTCCGGGTCACTCTTACGCAGTTGTTCCAGCTCTTTGGCTTTTTCCGGGTCGGCCTCTGCCAGACGCCCCATTATCCGAGTAATTATTTCATCCGTTAGCTGAAACTGCCTGCCCTGCGCTCTTTCTCCACCCTCCGGTGGTACCATATCCTGTGAGGGTCTTCCACCCTGCGGTCTTTCTCCACCCTCCGGTGGTACCATATCCTGTGAGGGTCTTCCACCCTGTGGTCTTTCTCCACCCTCCGATGGTACCATATCCTGTGAGGGTCTTCCACCCTGTGGTCTTTCTCCACCCTCCGATGGTCTTCCCCTACGAGTACTTTGCCCATCCCCGGACCGTCCGGCTCTCCTCTCTCGGGGCTGACCCTCAGACCGGACTTGAGTTTCCGTATCATTCACATCAGTAGCGCCCGGCCTTTCTCTCCTCTGTGGTATTGGTTGTTGCTGTTCGAATGAGGCTGGACTGCCCAATTCACTGAAAAGCGGAGGATTGAGCATCACCTCCTCGCCGGCCTCCAAACCCTCAATAATTTCCACAAACGTATCATTAAAAAGCCCCGTTTGAACAATACGCTCTTGAGGACCCTGCGAGGTCATAACGTAACAGACTTTTCTGTTGGCTCGATTTGAAACTACCTGGATAGGCACAATTATAGCGTCTTTTAATTGCTCGACGAGAATCTGTACCTTGCACGACATTCGACTTTTGAGAAAATCATGGGTACCATCTATCTTGACGAGGGTTTTGTAAACCTTAAGGTCGGGATTCATAAAACCACGCTGCTGGTCTGGAAGGGGCGCTACCTCAGTCACTTCGCCCTCCAGTACTTTGTCGGGGAAAGCATCCATAACTATCGTTGCAGGCTGACCCACTCGTACCTTATCAACCTCCGTTTCGTGGACGCTGATTTCAGCAATCATCACCGCAGTATCGGGCATCGATATAATCGTCTGCCCCTCAGAAACTGTTTCGCCCTCGGCAACAACTCCGCTGCTCATTCCGCCTCCTCTATATCGCATCGCCCTAAACATATCGTCGCTGCCGCCGCTACCATATACTACCAGACCCGGTGCCTGTGCTTTAATTGTACAATACTCGATATTCTGTTTTATTTCTTTGACCCTCTTATCTTGCCAATAAAGCTGTTCTTGGGCCGTACTTAGTTTCACCTGGGCCTGGGCCAGCCTTGAACGGCACTGGGCATAAACCCGCTGCAATTGGCGACCGGTCTCAACGTAGTCACTGAGGAATTGCTCGGCATTTTTCGGAAAATCGTATTGTCTAAATAAATCCAGAGACACCTCGGCACTTTCTCTCGAAAACCTCCGATTTATCACATTCAACCGGTCTCTTTGAAGGTCAAGGTCGGAAACGTAATTTGCATCATGAAGTTTCTCGGTCCCGACTAATGTGTCTTCCGCGTTTTTTAAGTTACCCTCAGCCATAGTAATGTCATCTTGCAATCTTTTCAATTCCTCCCCGGCAGCCGACCCATCTAACAAATTCGGGTCCTTCCTTACCTCTTCAATAAATGGTGCTACAATTTCGGTCAGTCTGAATGTTTCGTTGACGTCATTAACAGGCTTATCGTTGGTCCTGTCTAAGCCTCTGCTCATCATGTTAACGACTCCATTTTCAGCCCTAACCGGCATGTCGCTCACCTTGCTTTCGTCGTCTCGTTTAATGTTTAAAACTTCGTTTACATCCTTAATCAGCCTATTTGCTATATCTTCGCCCAAATATTTCTGAAGGTCCAACAAAGCAAACCTTACTTTCAATTGACCGTCTGCAATGTCGCTTTCATTTTGTATTACCTGAATGTCACGCGCCTCTATTGCTGAGGTAACGTTTTCCTGGTGACCGTTAAGCTCCATCTGCTCTTGTATCAATCGCTCTTCCAAAGCCGAAGCATCCAATTGAACAAGTACCATGTTGCTATCTACGTCTTCTTTAGTCACATAATAGCCTGCAGGGACGACACTGAGTATTGTTAACTCTGATGACTCTCTTCCCCTTTGGACCTTACATTTGTATTCTATTGATTTATGGGCCCTGATACTGCCGCCTTCGGTAACGATGATGGTCAAATTATCCCGGCGCGCGGTGAAGGTTCCGCTACTCGAAGTGTCTATCCCCGCATCCCTTTTTATCGCTGCCGCCACTAATCCCGTGACCAGCACTGCCACTGCAATAAGCAGCAGAATCATCCACCGCCGCTTAATGCGTCTCCCGGTACGCTGTCGTTGATTTTCCGATGCATTTTGATTTTGTTTGTCTTTGTAATTTTTCATTGTGTTCTTTGCTCCCACATACCATCCGGTTTAACTTGTAGAATACCAACATCACGAAAGAACCTCATTTTGGCAGTTGTATGACTGACTAAAGCTCCAGTCAGTTCATTTTGAGCCTGAACTAAGTCATCATTTGATAGCATTATATCCCGTATTACAGCTCGCCCGTATAATAATCGCAATTTCTGCTCCTCGACTCGCCTTTGGGCCAATTCCAGGCCGACCTTTTGAATCCGGTAACTTTCTGCGGTCTCGGCGAGGTTACGATACGCCTCGCGAACGCCCAGCTTGACATTCTCAATATATTCATCGTATGAACGTTGCTTTTCCTGAAAATCAATTAACTCCCTCACATATTTATTTCGTTGGTCTTTCCGGTCGAAAGGTAAGTCAGTTGCAAAAGCAAGACTGTATGTCCCCTCGTGAAACTGTAACCTGCTAAAGTCAGTTCCCGGGGGTGAGCTTATGTCGTCGATTCTGCCCGTCAGATCCAACTGAACTCCAAGCTCGTCGGCAGTCAACTCAAGTTTACGTGCTGAATCTTCAAGCCTTTCTTTGGTATTAGCCAGGTCCAGGCGCCGAGCCAACGCCATCTCAATCGCTTCGGCTTCCGTATAATCTGGCTGGCTTATGCCAATTGCTTCCAGCGCTGCTAACTCATTTTGGTCTAACACAATGTTGGCATCGGTTGGTAAAGACAATTGTATTTTGAACACGTCAAGGGCCTGTTCATAATTTTGTCGGTCTCTAACGAGCTTGTTTTCTGCACTAAGCAGGTTCTGCATGGCCTCATCTGCCTCGGATGGTGCCCTTTGACCAACTTCAACCTCCATTTTATACTGGTTCGTTGTGTCAATCAGTCTTTTATAGCTTGCTTCAGTAATGTCCACTGTATCCCTTCTCTGCAACACACCATAGTAACCACTTATAATATCAACTACAAAATCCTTACGATAGCGGTTGAATGTACGTATAGCATATAAAACATCTCGCTCGGCTTGGGTCAACTCTTCACGGGCTTGCCTTCCGGCGACTCTACCCAGCAAAGGAACAGTAACATCGCCGCTTAAAAACGATTCTAATGTCGTTCTCGGGTCGCCGGTGAGAAAGCGTGTCCAGTCGATCATGATACCAACATTGAATAACACCCCATCAAGGAACAATGATTGCTTGTCAACACCTCCGGAAGCATCTATACTTACATCATCATAGTCATGCCCTGGACCAGTACCCTTATCATCTACGTAAGCGCCATCTATGGTCCCAAACCATTGTAGCGCATATTTATACCGTTCACCTGTTAAACTAAGCGCCGATTTGTAAAGAGCTTCTTTTTGAGACTGGTAATTCCGATTAAATTTTGTGGCAATTTCAACGGCCTGTTGAAGATTTATAACGCCTGATTCCGGTATAAGATCTGTAATTTCAATATCATTTGGTGATGCAGGGTCATTATAATCACTGATTGTATAATTGGCTTTTATACCGAAGTCATCCTTCCATTTGCTGTCGATAATCTGATAAACCTCCTTATCGGCATCGGCTTTGTGGTACTCCGGGCTGCACGCACCGGCAAAGCCCAGCATCACAGCAAAACCGAGCACCCAGCATAACAACGTTACAGGTCGAAACTTGCAGAACATAAAATTCTTCTCCAACATACTTCCCAATTGCACAACACTATATTTGTTCAAATTTGGCCCATTATACAATAAGAGATTAGAAAAAAAAGGTAAAAACCGCCTCCGCAAGTACTTCCGAGTTTTAATATTTGCCGTAAGTTTCACGCCGCAGGTTCCGGTAAAATCTGCACTTTAATCAGCTTATATGCCTATACCCGAAAAATCAGGCAAGGCCCTTTTGAATTATTAGTCATTCATCATAAGAGCACAGACGCTTTGTTTTGTCAAAATATTGCAAAAATCTAATAATCTTTACTACAAAATAGTATCTAATTTTATTGCAAAACGGGGCAATTAAGTGTAAAATCACGATTTAATCAAAGCCGGCGGCGTAGCCAAGAGGCCTAAGGCGACGGTTTGCAAAACCGTTATTCGCCGGTTCGAATCCGGCCGCCGCCTGTTCTTTCCTGTCTTGAATTTAGACTTTTGCAAAATAGAGGTTAGGCATACTATGAAAGTAAATATCGAAAATCGCGTTCTTGAGCTCCTCGATGGCGATATTACCGAAATGCAGACTGACGCCATTGTCAATGCCGCTAATGCTCGACTGATTTTGGGCGGCGGGGTCGCAGGGGCAATCAGAACAAAAGGCGGTCCCGAAATCCAGCAAGAATGCAACAAAATCGGTGGAACATTCGTAGGCGGGGCTGTGATAACAACCGCCGGAAATCTCAAAGCAAAACACGTAATTCACGCTGTAGGGCCTCGAATGGGCGAAGGAAACGAGGACCAAAAGTTAAAAAATGCAACCCTGAGCTCACTTAAAGTAGCCGACGAAAATAATCTAACGAGCATTTCTTTTCCGGCTATCAGCGCAGGCATCTTCGGTTTCCCTATCGAAAGGTGTGCCGAAATAATGCTAAAAACAACCATCGATTATCTTAAAGGCAAAACCGGCCTGAAAAAGGTCGTCTTTTGCCTCTTCGGCCGGGACAGTTACCAGGTCTTCACAAACCAGCTTAAGCAGGAAATCTCAGACTTGTCCTTGAGTGGAGCGAAGGAATGAGGGCAATGGTATTAAAAAAGCAATCCCCAATCGAAGACATGCCTTTAGAGCCTGCTGATTTGCCAACGCCTACCGCGGACGACAACCAGATACTTGTTAAGGTTTCGGTTTGTGGCGCCTGCCATACCGACCTCGACGAAGTTGAAGGTCGGCTGAAGCCGACAAAGTCGCCAATCGTTCTCGGCCACCAAGTGGTTGGAAAGGTAGCTGATAAGGGAAAAGATGTTACAAAATTTAAGATTGGCGACCGTGTGGGGATTACCTGGCTTTATTCGGCTTGCGGTAAATGCGATTTTTGCCGAATTGGCAATGAGAATCTCTGCGACCAGGCAAAATGGACCGGCAAAGACGCCAACGGCGGCTACGCAGAATTTACTGTCATTGGTGAGGACTACGCCTATACCATCCCTGAGCAATTTTCAGACTCACAGGCGGCTCCGCTTTTATGTGCCGGTGTAATCGGTTATCGTACACTTAGACTTGCGGATATAACGGATGGCCAGAAGATCGGCCTGTTCGGTTTTGGGGCATCGGCCCACATTGTGATTCAGATAATCAAACATAAATTCCCGAATAGTCCGGTTTATGTCTTTACAAAGACAGCTAAACACGCAGAGTTGGCCCAAAGCCTCGGTGCTGTCTGGACGGGTCGCTCAGGCGACCGGCCGCCTGAGAAGTTGAACAAAATTATGGATTTTACACCGGTTGGAGAATGTGTTCGGGATGCCCTCAGAGTTTTGGAAAGAGGTGGTCGATTGGTTATAAACGCAATTCGTAAAGAAACACCTGTCCCGCCGCTGGAGTATGCGGAATATCTCTGGCTCGAAAAAGAAATAAAGTCTGTTGCCAACGTTACCCGTCTGGATGCAGAAGAATTCTTACCCTTAGCAGCCCGGATACCTATCGTACCAACAATCGAAGAATTTCCGCTTAGCCAGGCCAACGAAGTGCTCTACTCGATTAAACACTCAAAGCTTCGTGCCGCCGCCGTCCTGAGGGTCTTGGAATAAAGATTTAAACTCCGTCGACCTCAGCTTAGATTCTCAGGTGGGTGAGGTTAAGGCTAAAGCCGAAGTCCCGATACAATCGGGATTTAAAAGGAAACATCAAACTCCTGTGGTGTTAGTGTAAAAGAAATCGAATCGCCAAAAACCTGCCTTGGGGCAATTGAATTTATCAAAAGAATTTTGTATAATAATAACAGAAAAGCTTAGCAGTATAGTACTTTGTCACAGTTCAATTGATGGGTTGTCATTCCTGCGGAAGCAGGAATCCAGAATTGAAACAATGGATTCCGCATCAAGTGCGGAATGACAACTACTCAAAGCATGTGTGACAGACTAATAGTTATGCCAAGCTTAAAAGGAAAACACAGGTTTAGGAGAAGGAGGGGAAGGGCTTTTTTGAGAGGCTGGCACAATGGAGACCAAATTTAATGTCTTCGAGATTCTCCAAATAGCCGAAAAAATCGACCATAACGGGGCCAAATTTTACCTTAAAACGGCCGAGATGTTCAAAGACCCCGAACTTCGTAATATATATTACAAGCTGGCCAATTGGAGAGCCAGGCACGAAAAGATCCTCGCCCAGAGGAGGAAACGTTTTTCTGAAAAGACCGGCGAATTCGGCACTTTCGACCCCGATAATTACGTCCTGTCAAATCCGCACGTCATGGCAGGTCTTACTGTGTTCGCCCACAAACCAGACTTATCAGCAAGGCTGACCGGAGCCGAAAGCAAAGAGCATATACTTAAAGATGCCGTCAGGAGAGCAAAGGAAGCTATCATTTTTTACAATGGGTTAAAGGGCTTTGCTCGGGGCCCGGCCAGCAAAGATACACTTGACAAGATTATCAAAGAAGAGAGCCGACACATTCGCCTCCTCACCGAACAATCAGAGCAGCAGTAATCGGCTACATAACTAACGACATCGAATCAACCGATTGTTATCAGTCGCCAGCACAGCAATACTTTAAAAGCTGAAATCCTCATATACAGTAGCAGTTGTATCAGTGATTGTACCTTTGGCCTTTATACTCAAAGCATAGCTTAAGGGCTGATTTGTTACTTACCGGAACCGGTCCCAAGGTTTTTCTGTATCTGCTTGTAGATAACGCGTGACCTTTCCTCTTCGCCGAGTATTCTGCCTGTTTTAATGCTAATATTACTGCTATCGTCTGGTCCCGGCTCAATCCATATAGTAACCTTCTTACCATCCGCAGCTTTGGCGACAATTTTTGCTATAAATATATCTTTGGCCTGTTCAACAATCTCTAACTCCAATTGTTTTAGAGCCTTTTGCGTCGCCAAATACACGGTGTTCAAATCCTTGCCGGCCACAGCGTAAAGTTTGCCGCCTGAATAAACACCGGCATCGCTACCTATAATGGTAGGTCTGCCACAGCCGCAAATAGCTAACATCAAACCGGCGACCACACAAACTGTACACATTCTTTGAACTGTCATTTTTTTACTCCTTAAAAAAATATTATTGTTAGCGCCGTTTATTTATATCCGCCAGCTCACATTGTCAACACTTTATTTTTATTTCTCCCATTATCGGCAGCGAACAAGCTGGTCCATATCTACCTGAAGCTCAGGAATATTTGTTTTCAGGTCCTCGATAAAACGCAGACCATCTTTCCAGTATCCCGCCGTAGGCCTCAAATCTGCATTAAAACCGGCAAAATAACGGTTGATATTGTGGACTAAAAGCTCCCGCACGTATTTGCTTACCATAGACGCTAACGATACCGGTAAAAACCGCTCATCTGCACCGACAACAAAATGCAGACGCATACTTTTACCGCCGCCTCGCAATTCATAACTGCTGGCCGTCGGGCTCTCACGGAGAATCCTTAATTCCATATCGCTAAACATTCGCTGCAGATGTTTTCGATAGCGGACCCGTCCCCCTTGCCTATCGACTACAATTTGCAAATCGTCCCCCGCAAAATTATCAAAAGCCCGCTTTATAAGCCGCGACGTAGCGGTAAAAAGCACATTAGCCTTGTTCTTTACCGAAGCCACCATCTTGTTGTAGTACCCAACGTCCAGACAATAGCTTTTTAGTTCCAGCAATTCGATGCCGTTTGAGGCCATATCGTCGGCCAGGACCGCCGAGGCAATTCCCTTATCGGCGGCATCAGCCGAAAGGCGATAACTTCCGGCACCCTCGTACCACGGATAAGCACTTATTCGCTCAAGGCACTCCGGACATAATAATTCTATAAGCTCGGCCAACGTGGCCGGCTCTTTATCGAGACATTTCAAGGCCCCCAGGACCGTCCGTTCTAAATGCTTGATTCCCACAGCTCTGCTGTAAGCCTTCTTACTGTCGGTAATAAGCATTCGCCCCGCAAGATGTTTTCGCCTGCTGCCGACACTTTTTTGCAAAATCTGCCACAGGTCGGATGTCAAAATATGGTGCGGCAGCGAAAATGTGCTCGACGATACGACCAATGGCCCTAAAAGCGGCCCAAAGCCCGCTTCATCTATTCCTACCAGAACAACCATCCCTGGAACTCCCGCTATCCATATCGAAGCTAACTTCCTTGCTTCTGCAATCAACTGTTATTTTATACTATCCGGATGAGCATTATAACTAATACTTCCCTTAAATCAATAAATGAATAAAAAGATCAAAAGACCATAAAGACCAGTGAAAAATCATGCTTTATGAAAAAAAACATCTTTTAATATCGACGTATAGGGGCGTGTCTAATTTTGCTGGCACCACGGTCTTGCCTGCCCCCTTGTTTAGAGTGCTTTATACTCTAAGGGGGCTTGCCCCCAAACGTAGGGGCGGTTCGCGAACCGCCCGAACTTCGAAATTCGACATTCCTTGTTGGACATTCGATATTCCCTCTCTTCACCCTAATTCCCTCTGTCATCCTGAGCGCAGCCCCCGTTCTTGCTTTCGCAAGAAAGCACGGGTGCGCAGTCGAAGGATCTGGTCTGCGAATTAAAAGTGTCTCCCATAAGCAAGCTCAATAACTGTTAGCCCCCGGCACTGTCGGGGGTTGCTTGTCCCCGAATGTTGTAGTCGGGGATCCAGATTAGCGTTTGTTAATTTACTACCCTGAAGGGTATAACCTGATTGGCGTAGTCTTAGCCCGGATTTCACAGATTAACCCGGATTTTAAAAATTGATGGGAATTGCGGATTGGTTTTTTTAATAATAAGGTGTATCGTAGATTTGATAGATTACTCTCCGTAGTTTCTGGGTAAAAAACGTATCGTACTCCTTCAATTCCCCCCCAGCTTTACGTCCCTTTTGGTAGGCTATCCTCATCGGGCTTAATCTCCCCGTCAACGACCATCAGCCACAGCGGCTTTTTTTTCTTTTTATCCCAGTCCTCGTACAGCCATCCATTGAGCACATTATTGACGTTGCGTGCACAGACGCAAGTATAACGCTTTTCGTAGACACCCGTATATTGCGCGACGAACTTAAAAGGCTTATCCTTCCAGATTATGCGATACCACCTTTCGGGACGGAGAGCATTGTAGTCTCTGACGGGTTCATCTACTTTGCCGTTTAGTTTTTCGTGGGCGATCCAGACATTCAGAGCCACTCCCTTACCAATGTTCTCAATTATCCACGCGGGAGGTTCTTTTCGGTCAACTCGGAAGTTCAGTATTGGCATTGTACCTCCGGCCGCGATGCGGGTTGCAAGCTTATTCGATTTCCATATCAATATCGTTGCCAAGGCAATGACTGCTGTTGCCACGGTGTTCACTGCAACCGCCCAGTCAATCGCACCCAGAATAACCAGCACATAGCTACAAATGGCTTCTATCAAAGGGTACATGTTATTATCAATTGGCTGTCCTTAGTTCCTCAATTAGCAATCGGGTTTAGTTTCGGAAGGCGACCCACGTTGTACTTGAATGCCTCAAGGAGTCGTTTCTGTTCAGCCTTACGCTCCAGCTCATTTGGAACGATCTCGAAATCATATGCATCCACTTCACCGGAATAATCGCGTGAATGCTCTTTCAGCCGTGTGGCTATGTTGTTGCTTTCACCAATACGGACCACTTCGCCATTCTTCTTGAGCCGATACACGCCGGGCTCTTCCGGATACTGCGATTCATCGCCGAAATCCCTTTCCTTGGCCCAGGCATAGCCCACAGTTATGAAGTATTTGTAAGTCGGGTATATATCCGAATCAGTTGGTTCAACATCCTCCAAAAGGAACTGCCTCTTGGCCTTATCTCTTTCCTTTCCTATCGCGCCGATCCAATCATATTTCGCGTACAGGGCTCCCGAGGCAACCATCTTGCGTTTAGACCTTCCTGTCTGACGATAGAATTTCATCAGACCAGGGGCAGCATCTTTCTGAAAGGCAAAGTATATTCGCCGTAATTCAGGATCCACTCCGACGCGCGCGTATTCAAAGTCCAGAAGACCTTCTTTCTCCACAAGAGAGGCGGAGAAATTGATTTGGGTCTTGCCAAACATTAGTACATCGGATTCAGATCGTGCGTAGAAATCCTCGATCGCCATCCTTCATATCCAGGCTAGATAGAAAATTCTTTCTCAACCGGGCAGCTATGCTTGCCGGGGCATAGTTGCCCGCACCTTTATTTGCCAGCAACTCTTATAAAGTTAGAATCTGTTGAACCTAAACGATAAAGCGGAAAAGAAACATTCGATTGTCTTGATACATTAGCCTTTTGAAATTTTAAGGGTAAAACATGTTCATCAATAAGTAAATAACCTTTATTTTCCATACATTTTTCAAACCATGCATATCTAAGTAGATTACTACCAAAATCTGCAATTGATGCATCATAATCACATTTTCGACAATCTTCTATAGCCTCATTTAAGGTTTTGTTTGGATTGCACCAATGTGGTGAGCAGCTGGTCAAACTCAACAACCACAAGATGAATAATACTAATATTGATAATCTTTTCATTTTTCAACACGCTTTTTATCCGAAATTAGCTTTCTCAATTCATCTTTGATTTGAGTCAATAGTTCTATATGCTTTGTTTTTGAGGAATAAATTTCAGCAATAATAAAAGCACCTGTAAAAAAGATGGCTGATATAACAAATAATATCCCAGCTAACATCTCATGGAGCACACTGGTACTCGCCGCAAAGGCTGCCAGGCCAATCAAAAATGCCAATATAGAAAAAATAACAAGAATAACTCCTAACATTTTCCAGCCTCTCTAAATTTTCAATTTGACAAATCTCTTAAAAATCCTATATATTTACACTTATTCTTGGTCTGCGATACAAACAAAGCGGGTCGCAGAAACCGCAGGACTTGTATAAATCTTTTAATACAAGGATATTATAACAATGGTAGCATGTCAAGCCAGAATAATTGATTTTGACAAAGAAAGCTAAATGAAAATAATGAACCGCATGAGGAAAACTAAAAACTAAAAAATTATGCACAGTCTCCTATTAATAGCTGGGAATAGAACGCAAAAACGGTGATTTTCCCTAATAAAACCATTTTGTTGTTGACTTATGTTTGCAAATATGTTAAAATACCACATATTAGCCAGCAGGCTAACATAAACCGCCAGCAGGCGAGGATGACATTTCAGTTTGCATGTCGTAAGCTGCAGCGCAGCAAGGACTTAGAGCCAGCAGGCCCAGATTCGCGAATGAACAATTAACCATTTAACCACTCACAACAATCGAGTATCCAGTATCCAGTATCGAGTATCCATAATGATCATCGATAATCCAACTTTAGTTCACTTTAGGCACTTTAGCTCACTTTTCACTCCCTCGCCCCTCTACATCTGTCGAGAATCCTCTACAAATCAGCTACTTTTTATGCAAAACAAACCCAATGTCAAGTACTCTCAAATTAACGTAATCTCTTTTATAACAAGTAAATATGAAAAAATGGACACTTGGTTAAGTGGAAAAAACAAACCCAATCAAACCCAATTCAAAGCCAATTCAAAGCCAATCTCCAAAAAGCTCAAAATGAACTTAAATATCTATCATACAATAGATTACAGCAATAAAACTCACTTTCCGCCAATACAAAACAAACCCAAACAAAGCCAAAACAAACCCAATTTCAAACCCTGTCCTGAATTAGCCGAAGCCCTGAGCGCAGCCGAAGGGGGCAGTCGAATGGGCCAATCTCCGAAAGGACAAAATGAACTTAAAACCGCTTGCCAAAAAATCTGGCCACAACGACGTATAGAACGTCCTCAGGTTCTTTGTTTGACATCGTCCCTAAGTGTCTGTAGAATCTTCTCTCTAAAAACCAACGTTTATTCGGTAAGGCAAAATATGCAGCTAAAGATAAAGTTTCTCGGTGCAGCTCAGAACGTTACGGGTTCGCGGCACTTGTTACAGGCCAACGGCACCAGAATTCTCGTGGATTGCGGACTATATCAGGAACGGCAGTTCAAGGCAAGAAACTGGGAACCTTTTGAAGTTCCGCCCAAAAGTATTGATGCGGTTCTTTTGACCCACGCACATTTGGACCATTGCGGCCTGCTGCCTAAGCTGTCTAAAGAAGGCTTCAAGGGCAAAATATACGGCACCTCGGCAACAGCAGAAATCGCTCGAATTATTTTGATGGACTCAGCCAAGCTGCAGGAAGAAGACGCCGAGTACAAACGAAAAAGACACGAGCGCGAAGGTCGAAAAGGTCCTTATCCCGAAATTCCACTATATACTATTGACGATGTTGAGGCGTGCTGCCCACTGTTTTCGCCTGTCAAATATAAACAGACTATAAATATCGGAGATGGCCTTGAAGCAACCTTTTTTGACGCAGGTCACGTTCTTGGCTCTTCGATAATACAGATTAAGGCGCAAATAAACGGAGAGCAACGCACCATTCTTTTCTCCGGCGATATGGGTAGGCCGGACAGGCCCATCGTGCAGGACCCTGCTTCTTTTGAGCAGGCCGACTACATTCTAATCGAGTCCACCTATGGTGACAGGGTGCACCAGGGAAAAGAAGATACTAAGAAAATGATAGCCGAGGTTATAAACTCGACGAAACAAGCAGGCGGCAATATTATCATCCCAAGCTTTGCACTTGAACGTTCACAGGAGCTTCTGTATTACATCAACGAGCTGCTGCTTGAAGGTAAGATACCACATCTGATGGTTTTCCTGGACAGTCCCATGGCCGCCAACATTACGAAGGTCTTTCAGAAACACAGAGAGCTGTTTGATGAGGAAATGACCGAACATATCCGGCACAATGAATCGCCTTTTAATTTTCCCGGATTGAAAATAACAGGGACGAGCGATGAGTCCAAAGCGATTAATCACATAAAAGGCACAGTTATCGTCATTGCAGGCTCCGGAATGTGCACGGGAGGCAGGATAAAACATCATCTGGTCAACAATATCACCAGCCAACAGAACACGATAATGTTCGTTGGCTATCAGGCGGTTGGAACACTCGGCAGACAAATCGTTGACGGCAAGAAAGAGGTCCGCATCCTTGGTCAGGTGTATTCGGTCAATGCGAGAATTGCCAGAATAAATGGTTTTTCCGCCCATGCAGACAAAGAGGAGCTTTTCAATTGGTTAAGCGGACTAAAAAAACCACCCAGAAAAATTTTTATCGTTCACGGTGAGTCTGAAAGCGCAAAGCATTTCGGTAATTACATCAGAGAAAAAACGGGCTGGAAAGTTGCTGTTCCGGCATATCAGGATGAGATTGTCCTCGATTAGTTAGTGCGAAGCTCGTGGAGAATATCCCAGTATGCTCCCCGACGGCCTTTTTGGATTGCTTCTACCAGTTCCATATTGTCGTTATAATTATGGTCGGTGGATTGCCCACTTTCATCTTTTTGTAGAGCTGCCGGCTCTGTGGGTTCGAAGAATCTTTTATCGCCGGCGATTAAATCCTTTACGAGCCTGGCCGGCTGTGGACCTAAAGCCTGCGATATATAGAAAGTCGGCTGAAAGAGGTCGACAGGCCCGGAATATTTTCGATGGATATTAGGATTTGTCTCCGGCGGGCCTTCGTTTGCGACAATATTGGCTATTTCTGTGCCCGGATAAACTCTGATACCAAGTGGCGCACCCGCACAATCAGGGGCAATTTGCTTAATAAAATCGACTGTCTGCGAGACCGTTTCTGGTGTTTCACCCGGCCCGCCGAACAGTAAGTCTATCATAACCTTTATGCCATTGTCACGGCACAAACGCACCGCCAAAGCAAGGTCATCTTTGAGGTGAGCTTGGCCGTAAGTCTTTAGCATTGAAGAACAAGCAGAATCACCCGTAAAGTTAATACCTATACAGCCGGCTTTTCTCATAACCTCGGCAAGCTCGGCGTCGAAAGGTACTACCGCCATATATGTGTACCAGCTTAAGCTTTTTCCAACCGAGCGTCGCTCGAACTCTTCGCAGACCGCATATGCATGCTTTCGAGGAATGTTAAATTCAGAGTCGCACAAGTGCAATACCTCCACTCCCTGAGCTATGAGGGATTGGGCCTCGTCAGCGACTTCTGAAGGCTCCCGGAGTCTTATTGTTGGGCCTTTAGTTAAAGGGTCGGCACAATAAATGCATCGACGATTGCAGCCACGTTTCGTTTCAAGACCACACTGGCCTCCTTTTTCCAGGTAAGTCAGATTATCAACCTGATTGCGACTGGTCGGCAGAGAAAGTGGTGTAGGCCAGGATGGCCGATTACTGTAAATCTCTCCATTACGCCGCCAGACTAAACCATCGACGCGTTCAAAACGCTTTGACTCCTGCAATTCGTTGACAAGTGAAACTATTGCCTGCTCACCGTCACCACGAATTCCGAAGTCTGCGCCGGTATATTCGACAATACGCCGGGCAAAGATGGAAAAGCCAACCCCGCCAATTACGATTGGTGCATTGGTCATATTTCGTATTCCACGTATGGTCTCAGCCAGGCCAGGGACAAACCATCGGGCGCTTGGCCAAAAACAATCATCGGTATTACGAAACGAAATCCCTACCAACTGCGGACTACGGGCGGAAAAATGCTCCTTAAGCATCTTCAATGGGTCATCAGTTAGGCACAAATCCACAATTTCTACATCAATCCCGGCCTTTCCGGCGCTTGTTGCAATATAGTCCAGAGCAATTGGGCCTATCGGAGGAACCATCCTGTTTGTGTTAATCAGCGTCAACATACATCTACCATAATATGTGCGTTATAGGAGTGGTCAGACTTGTTGCTGCTTGTCTTGCGATTCTTTTTTTCTACTGGAAAACCAGCTTAGAACTATACCTAACTCAAACAGAGCATAAAGCGGTACAGCAAGTGTTATCTGAGAAATCACATCAGGCGGAGTGGCCATAGCAGCTACTACGAATATGCCGAGCAGAACAAATTTTCTTGACCTGCGCAATCCCTCGATTGAGACCAAACCCGTTTTGTTTAAAAAGAAAATAGCTATCGGGGTCTGAAAGGCAATGCCAAAAACCAGCATCAGCATAGTAATAAAAGATATGTAGTTCGCGAAAGTAAAATTGGAGCTGACACCGAGCACCCCCTGGTTGAACTTCACAAGGAAAGCAAGCGTAAGCGGCGCCACTACCATTACAAAGAACAAAGCCCCTGTCACAAATAGCACCGCTGAAAAAGGCGTGGCGAGGTGAACATAGCGTTTCTCATGTGGATAAAGTCCGGCGGCAACAAACATCCATAACTGATAGAATACCCACGGTGATGTTAGTATCAGACCTGAGATTAAAGCTATTTTTATGTAGCTGATGATACCGTCGGCAGGTGCAAGGGTTTGCAGGCGTGCCTCTGCACCCATAACACCAATATATGGTCCTTCTATAAAGGCGATTATTTTTGAACACAGAACAAGGCAAATGACAGCACCGAGCCCCAGCCCTAACAGCGCTCGAATCAAGCGCATCTGCAATTCCTCAAGGTGGTCACCCAGACTCATAGTGCTATCGAGGGGGTCTTGTTGCTTCTTCTTTTTGGTCTTGCCCATTTCAATCTGTTAGGCGAGTCTGAAGAAACTTTCAGCTCAGGCATGTTAGCTCATGGTCTCGGATTCGTCCAAACCGGCGGCGTCCTTGACCTCTTCTGCGACATCGTCCTTTATCTTCTTTACATCACTTACCAAATCATCCTTGGTTTCTTCTACTTCGCGAACGCCCTTCTTGAACTCCGTCAGACTCTTACCCAGACCGCGGGCAATCTCGGGCAGACGTCTGCCGAATAGAAGTACCGCGATAATAAGAATAATGATAAGCTCAAACGGACCGGGCGTCCAAAACCCCAGATATTGCATATATTCAGTCATTTTATAGTCTCCTAAGTCATCTATCGCAGTATTATAACACCACTTTAGTTGTTTCGTCAATAAAGATAATGCACAATAAATTTAATTGACAAAAATACCAACAAAAAGTATAAACCAAATCGGCCTCAGCGTCAAGTAAACCCTGTTAGAAATTTCCACTGGAGGATATGGGGCGATGCGGCACTAATACAACCACCGCAGGCCCATTAGATGAAAAAGAATATCCGTTTCAAATAAAGTATAAGGAAAAGTTATGAGTATCTCACGTTTAATCGCAGGCATTTCAGTTACAACCATATTAACCGTAGCAACCTCTGTTCCGGCCTTTGCACAAGAAACAGTTATCGTTAGGCCAAAAGAAATTGACGATGTCCTGCTAAATCCCGGGATCGGCTTTATGACTTTTCAGAGATTCAACGGTGATGAGTTAAATACGGCTAAAAGATGGACCGAGGGTAAGCCTATCGTTTACCAGGAATTTGACGGCAATTTGGAAAACAAAGACTATCCTATGACGACGATAGCGTATTTCCGAGTTTACTGGAAGTTCATCGAACCGCAAATGCACAAATATCGATGGGACCTGATAGATACAGCCCTTAAAACTGCCCGGGAGCGAGGTCAGACCTTGATGCTGCGCATAGCACCATACGGAACAGGCACAAGAAATGATGTTCCAGACTGGTATCGTGCAATGGTCGGTAACAGGAAAGATTTGCCGGAGAAGAAGTGGCAGGTTGACCCTGAAGACCCACGGTACGTCAAGTATTTCACGAATATGATAAGAATCCTCGGCGAACGTTATGACGGGCACCCGGACCTCGAAAGTGTGGACGCTGCGATTGTCGGAGCATGGGGTGAAGGTGCAGGCTCTGCTCTATTGACACACAAAACCAGGCAGGCACTGGTCGATGCCTATATCGACTCTTTTAAGAAAACACATCTTGTTATGCTTCTCACTGATGAGAAAACAAACGGCTATGCGCTTTCCAGGGCCGATGTCGGCTGGAGGGTCGATTGTCTCGGGGATATGGGAGGATTCAGTCCCACATGGTCACACATGAACGATTATTATCCGCAGGCAATCATCAACTTTGGTGCGTGGGAGGCCTGGAAAAAAGCCCCGGTAACGCTTGAGGTCTGCTGGGTAATGCAGCACTGGAAAGATATGGGCTGGGACGTTGACCACATAATCGATGAGTCGCTCAAGTGGCACATTTCTTCTTTTAACGCTAAATCCTCGCCGGTGCCGAACGAATGGTGGCCTTCGGTCAACAGGTGGCTCAGGAAAATGGGCTACAGATTTGTGCTTCGCAAGTTTACATACCCGGCCGTGCTGAATTCAAACAGTAAACTTTCTTTCACTTCATGGTGGGAAAACAAGGGTGTTGCACCATGTTACAAGAAATTCCCTCTTGCTCTTCGTCTCAAAAATGATGAAAAAACCGAAATCTTAGTCACCGATGCCGATATCAGAACCTGGCTGCCGGGCGACAATCTTTATGACGACACAGTTTTGGTCCCATCTAATATGCTTCGGGGAGAATATGACCTGCAAATCGGCATTCTCGACCCGCTGTCAAATAAGCCCAATGTGAAACTTGCTATATCTGGAAAGGAGCCGGATGGCTGGTACTATCTTGGAAAAATAAAGATTCGAAATTAGGTGCTCAACTTTCACTGCTTCGAAATTGTGATTCTGAAAATTGCAAGAGTTAGACGTATCAGCCAGGTCTTCTTTTTCTCGATGTTTGTCTGGTAAGGTAGGCAAAAAAATATCTTTTTTTGCAACGTAACTGCTGTATTAACAAACGCTTATAATTAATAATATATGATTTTTCTTGCTTTTTCTGCCCCTTTCTGTTATCATAACAACATCGAGAGTAACGATTTGCTGATGTTTTCCGAGAGGGGCGATAATGAGCAAATTTTATTACGAAACCTGGCTTCCATTTATTGTTAACAAAAGGCGGATTCTATTTCTTGCTATTGCAAGCTATATCGCTTTGTGTTAAGCAGGTGTGGACTCTTTAATTTGTTAGCCGTTCGGTTTTAAACGGCTTTTTTTATGCGCTCGCAAACCTTAAACCATTTGACATATCAGCGACACTAAATTACGCTTATAAAAACCAATACACAAATTATTGGACTTTGCGCTAAGAACACAATCTAAGGTGGCACTCCCAAGCTCTTGTGGGGGTCTTTTTTGGCAGCAAAATCTGCGTCTTTTATGGACCTGTTTTTATATAGCTCAATTAAGGGACCTGCAAAATGATAATAGTTACAGGCGGAGCCGGTTTTATCGGCTCAGCACTAATCGCTGCACTAAACAAAAGGCAAATCACTGACATCCTTGTCGTTGACGAGCTTGGCACAGACCAGAAATGGAAAAACTTGCGCAATCTGTCCTTCACTGATTATGTCGAAAAAGACGATTTCCTCGAAATGGTTATCGAAGACAAGCTCGATAGTTCTGTTGATTTCGTCTTCCATCTTGGCGCCTGCTCGGACACCACCGAAACGAACGCATCCTACCTAATAAAAAACAACTATGAATACAGCAAGCTGTTAGCCCAGTGGGCAACCGACACCGACATTCATTTTATTTATGCTTCCAGCGCAGCCACATACGGCGACGGCTCAGCCGGTTTTAGTGACGACCAGGAAAAAATCGAAATCCTCAGACCCCTGAATATATATGGCTACTCCAAGCACCTGTTTGACCTGTGGGCACGCAGAACCGGACTGTTAAAAAAGCTCGTAGGACTAAAATACTTCAACGTATTCGGGCCGAATGAATATCACAAAGGGGATATGCGAAGTTTCGTTATCAAGGCCTTCGAGCAGATTACCGCCCCCGTGCTTTCTTGCGAAAGCAAGAACGGGGGCAAGGTCCGCCTCTTCAAATCATACAAGCCCGAATACGCCGATGGCGAGCAGTTACGCGATTTTATTTACGTCAAGGATGCGGTTGATATGACTTTGTTTTTTTACGACGAACCACAGCTAAGCGGACTTTTTAACATCGGCACCGGCAAAGCCCGCACCTGGAACGACCTGGTAAAAGCCGTTTTCGCTGCTATGGGCAAAGAGCCAAATATCGAATATATCGAAATGCCCGAATCAATCCGCAACCAGTATCAATACTATACCTGCGCCGATATTACTAATCTCCACAAAGCCGGTTACGACAAAGAAACAACCCCACTCGAAGACGCTGTCAAAGACTATGTCCAAAACTATTTACAAAAAGACAAACATTTAACCGATATTTAACTATTGTTATTTCTTAAAGCGAAGTTCAAATGCCGTTTACACCATATCATTTCGGGCCCAGTGGATTTATTGGGCTGGTATTTAGAAAGTGGCTCGACGTCCCGGTCTTTGTCCTGGCCAACGTGATTGTGGATATTGAGGTTCTTGTTGTAATGCTCTTCAATCTTGGATGGCCGAGACACCGCTATTGCCATACACTCTTAATCGGTTCGGCAGTAGGCGCCGTCTGGGGCCTGGCGGCCTGGCCGTTACGAAATATGTTCAAAAAAATAATGTACCTATTTCATATTCCCTACGAAACCAGTTTAACTAAAATGGTCATCTCCGGCATCCTCGGCGTTTGGCTCCATATTTTGATTGACGGGGCATATCATTTTGACGTAAAAATACTTTGGCCGAATAAAACAATATCCTTATGGATGATGATTCACCGCCATCTGGGTAAAGAACAGATTGAAACTATATGCCTTATCTTTTTTCCTGCTGCCCTTGTTGCGTATATATTTGCTGTGAGGTCTTTTTCAAAAAACAGCAGGCTTCAAAACGGGCCTGGAGATAAGTGATTCTTTTTGGAGTCGTCAAATGAAAACGATTTTGAAATACTTCCTGCGAGGTCTTCTAATTTTCGTCCCCCTTGGGCTTACGATTTTTATCATCGTTTACGTTTTTACCAGTCTGGACAAACTCTTTCGCGAGCTGCTGCCGTTTATATCGATTCCTGGTCTGGGTCTTTTGGTTACGATTGGCGGAATATTTCTCATCGGCCTTTTCGCTTCGAATTTCGTGGGCAAAAAGCTCTTTGGCCTGCTGGATAAAGTCTTTACCAATGTCCCATTGGTCAAGATGCTCTACAGTGCCATTAGAGACCTCGTGGAGGCCTTTGCCGGCGAAAAGAAAAAATTCGACAAGCCCGTGCTCGTAACGCTCGGACCCGGTTGCGACGCAAAGGTGGTCGGCTTTATGACAAGAGAAAACCTCGATAATCTCGGTCTAAAGGACCATGTCGCCGTCTATTTACCCCAGTCCTACAACTTCGCCGGTAATGTCCTGCTCTTTCCCAAGGAGGCCGTCAAGCCCTTGGATATTGAAAGCTCCGAGGCGATGACATTTATCGTCTCCGGCGGTGTCGCAGGATGACCCCCCAGAGCCAAAAGTAGCCCACAAATCAACATTTCTTTTAGCAGCCAAAGGGACACTTGCCATTTTCCGACGACCCCGTATAATTGCAGCTTCATAGAGTTATGCAAAATAGAGGTTAGGCATATATTATTTAAGAAAATCAGGTTTTTTGGTTTTCTTGAATAATCAAATAAACGTTTACTGGGCAATAATTTATTGTTTGAAAAGAAAAAATTAAAAGACAATTTTTCCTTTTCAGAGTATGCCTAACCTCGATTTTGCAGAAGGCTTTTGCAGAGAAACATATATGGCAAAGACAATTGTAGAACAAGTTGAGTTCCTAAAGCGCGGCACGGCTGAGATCTTCACCGAGACCGAGCTGGCCCAGAAGCTGACCGAGGCGGCTAAGATATCCAGACAGTTGCGAATAAAGCTCGGCCTGGACCCTACCAGTTCAGATATACACCTCGGCCATACGGTCGTATTGCGAAAGATGCGGCAGTTCCAGGACTTCGGCCACAAGGCCGTTCTTATCATCGGCGATTACACCGCACGAATCGGCGACCCTTCCGGTCAGGACACCACCCGGCCCATGCTCTTGCCTGAACAAATCGAGCAAAATGCCAAGACTTACTTTGAGCAGGCAGGTAAAATCCTCGATAACTCCGAGGACAAGCTCGAAATTAGGTACAACAGTGAATGGCTCTCGGACCTGAGACTCGCTGACATCATCAAGCTCACCAGCAATATGACCGTAGCCCGAATGCTCGAGCGAGACACATTCGAACTGCGACACAAGAAAGGCGACCCTATTGGCATCCACGAATTCCTGTATCCGCTTATGCAGGGTTATGATTCGGTTATGATAGAAAGCGACGTTGAATTAGGCGGCACAGACCAAACCTTCAATAACCTTGTTGGCAGAGACCTGCAGCGAATCCACGAACAGAGCCCCCAGGTCGTAATAACTATGCCAATCCTTGTCGGCCTGGACGGCAAAGAAAAGATGAGTAAATCCAAAGGCAATTACATCGGCGTTACCGATGAGCCGAAAGATATGTTCGGAAAGGTTATGAGTATCTCCGATGATATGATGGAAAACTACTTTACGCTTTTAACCGACCTGCCAACCGAAAAAATAGCTGAGCTTGTAAATCCACAAAAAACACATCCGAAAGAAGCAAAAGTTTCGCTTGCAAAAATGATTGTAGCACAGTTCTGGGACAAGAAATCCTCCGGTACTCTATCGGTTCAGTTGTCGGATACATTAAGTATTTCCGACTCTGTTGCGATTGAATTTGATAGAGTTTTTGCTCAGAAACAACTACCCGAAAAGATACCGGAAGTTAAAATACCTGCCGAGCCGATTGCTGCCGGCAAGCTGCTGCTCCACTGCAAACTCGTATCAACCGGTGGCGAGGCAAAACGAATGGTCAAACAAGGCGGCGCATCCATTGACGGTAAAAAATTAAACGACCCGAACGCCGAAATCACACCCAAAGACGGCATGGTCGTCCGCGTCGGAAAAAGAAAATTCGCAAGACTAAAAACTACGTCATTCTGAGCGAAGCGAAGAATCTATTAGGAAGTCAGTGTGAGTCCGCCGAAGGTGGACACGGCAATCTCAAATTCTCCATTCAAAATTCATTATTCGATATTCCCTCTTTAATACTCCTTATACCCTTATAAACTTATGAGGTTGACGCATCCCGACTCAAATACTAAAATTACTCACTTCTGTATCGAATCCGGTAGGGTGGGGCTTGCCCCACCATTAGAATCAATTAACCAATATGAGAGTAAACAATGATAAAAATTAATGAAAACTTCCTGAAACTCCAGGCCGGTTATTTATTCCCGGAAATTGGCCGAAGAAAAAAGGCTTTTCAAGAAGCCAATCCGGACGCCAAAATCATCAGTATGGGCATAGGCGATGTTACCCAGCCTCTGGCGCCTGCTGTTGTCGAAGCGATGAAAAAGGCGGTCAATGAAATGGGCCGCAGCGAGACCTTCAGAGGTTATGATGACAGTGGTACAGGATATGAATTTCTAAGACAAGCCATAAAAGAAAACGACTTCAACTCTCGCGGCGTCGATATCGGTATCGACGAAATCATCGTCAGCGATGGAGCAAAATGTGATACCGGCAATATGCAGGAAATCTTCGGCCTCGACAACGTCGTAGCCGTATCAGACCCCGTCTATCCGGTATATGTGGACACCAACGTTATGGCCGGCAGAACCGGCGCGGCTGCAGGGCAGGGCAGGTACGAAGGAATTATTTATATGCCCTGTACCGAAGAGAACAATTTTGTGCCGGACTTGCCAAAGGAAAAAGCCGATTTGATTTATCTGTGCTTTCCCAACAATCCGACTGGTGCAGTGGCTACAAAAGAGCAACTGAAAAAATGGGTCGATTATGCACGCCGGAATAAGGCCATAATTCTTTTCGATGCCGCTTATGAGGCATTTATTTCAGACCCTGACATACCGCATTCTATATATGAGATTGATGGTGCAAAGGAAGCAGCCATAGAGTTTCGCAGTTTCTCCAAAACCGCTGGCTTTACCGGCCTCAGATGCGCATTCACCGTTATTCCAAAGCAGTTAAAGGCCTACACTAACGACTGTAGGGCGGTCGAGGTCGCCCCGATATGGAAAAGACGCCACTGCACAAAGTTCAACGGCGTATCGTATGTTACCCAGGCCGGCGCCGCTGCCGTTTACAGCCCCCAAGGCAAAGAGCAAAACCAGCAGATTATCAATATCTATATGGCCAACGCTAAGCTCATCTGCGAAACGCTCAGCCGAATCGGTTATACCGTTTACGGCGGCGTCAACGCACCGTATATTTGGTTAAAGACACCGAATGGTGTAAGTTCCTGGGAATTCTTTGATACATTGCTCAGCAAGGCCCACGTCGTTACTACTCCCGGTGCGGGCTTCGGCTCAGCCGGAGAAGGTTTCGTCCGGCTCACCGCCTTTGCCACACCGGACAACGTCAAAGAAGCCCTGCAGCGATTTCAAAAAGTCTAAAACAAAATCGGATTTTTAAAAGATGACAACAGCTTATATCGGCCTGGGCAGCAATTTAGGCAATAGAAAGGACCATATAAATAATGCCCTAAAAATGCTCGCCGAAGTCTCGGATATCGAAGTTGCTCGTGCAAGTGAGCTAATCGAAACAGCTCCGCTGGCACAAGCCGAGCAGCCTAAGTACTTTAACGCAGTTGCCGAACTAAAGACAATTCTAAGCCCGAACGATTTACACAAGACTCTGGTCGATATTGAAACTGCGCTTGGCAGGATACGGCAGGAAAAATGGTCATCGAGGACCATCGACTTGGACATCTTGCTGTATGGCTCCAGAGTAATAGATAGTCCGCATTTAACCATCCCGCATCCACAAATTCACTTACGCTCGTTTGTGCTCAGGGGCCTGTGTCAGCTCGATGCCAATTTGCTTCATCCGATTATGCACGAATCAGTCTGCGAATTGGCTAATCGACTGAACGGTTGTGACTTTATCCATAATCTCCACTTGCCGCAGCTTGTCAGCATAGCCGGCGTCATTGGTGTCGGAAAAACTACTCTGGCAAAAGAACTGTCGAAACGTCTCGGTTGTCAAATACTGCTCGAACCTTACGACACCAACCCCTTTATGCCTGACGTTTACGCCGGGAAAAAAGAGCTCGCCCTCGATTCGCAATTATATTTCCTCACAAGCAGAGTTGAACAGTTGAATCATAACACATTGAAAAAGGGCCAAATATATATAACTGACTATATCTTTGATAAAGAGCTTATCTACAGCAGCCAAACACTAACCCCGGAACAATTGGCCTTATACCGGAAAATTTATCAGCCCTCTAATCACAAGGTAACTTTACCGGTGCTTGTGATATATCTGGTCGATTCGACACAGAATTGCCTTGAGCGTATTCAC
Source organism: uncultured Pirellulales bacterium (assembly GCA_964444135.1). Lineage (GTDB taxonomy): Bacteria > Planctomycetota > Phycisphaerae > Sedimentisphaerales > Anaerobacaceae > NIOZ-UU13. The sequence goes on from CAYUFX010000001.1 coordinate 38,634, forward strand.
AAACGAAATCGTCCTTACGAACAGAAAATCGAGCAACAGTTTTTGGAAAATCTTGATGCCGGTTACCAGCAGCTCTTGAAGCAATGGAAAACCTGCCCCGTTATCCGCAAACAGACCTCAGAGCTGAACTACACCGATGATGCTGATATCGACCATTTAACAAATCAGATCAAATTTTATACTGTCGGCCATTCTGTCATTGCGAACGCAAAAAGCCTTTAATTCCCAATGGAGTCGAAGCCGAAGCAATATAAAGTGTAACGATGGAAGTGGCAAAAACAATAGAATCCGTTAGAAGCCTGGTAAAAGCCGCCCGCAGCGGAGACAAAACAATCGGCTTTGTTCCGACTATGGGAGCGCTTCACATCGGCCACATCTCGCTCATCGAAGCAGCGGTCGATAAATGCGACTTCGTTGTAGTCAGTATCTTTGTCAACCCTACTCAATTCGGCCCCAGAGAAGATTTTGAAAAATATCCGAGACCTCTCGATGCCGACCTTGAAATGTGCAGAAAGGCAGGAGTTGATGTTGTTTTCACTCCAACGCCCGAGCAAATGTACCCTGATGAAAATCTCACATGGGTAAACGTCGAAAAACTGACCGAATTGCTCTGTGGCCAATTCCGCCCGGGCCACTTTCGAGGAGTAACCACAGTCTGTGCAAAATTATTTAATATTGTTACTCCTGACATCGCCTATTTCGGCCAGAAGGACGCTCAGCAGGCAATTGTTATCAGGCGAATGGTCGCCGATTTGAATATGCCCCTGGAAATTGTCATCTGTCCCACAGTCCGCGAACCGAACGGCCTGGCCGTAAGCAGCAGAAATAAATATCTAACCGAGCGGCAGAAAAAGGATGCAGCGAATATTTACAAATCCCTCCAAAAGTGCCGTAAAATGATTGACACCGGTGTCAAAGAAACCACAGAAATCATCACTGAGATGCGCAAAATATTACAACAGGTTCCGTCAATAGAGATAGAATATATAAGTATCGTTGACGCCGAGACGCTCCAGAACATTGACCAAATTGCCGGCAAAGTCCTCGCAGCCGTAGCCGTCAGAATCGGCCCCGCAAGACTAATAGACAACATTCTCATAGACACAGCAAAACAATAATGTATAATAATTTTCTTATTGTTACTCAGGAATAAGGAATTTGTTATGAGACAGTTTAAAATCATTGTAGAGAAGCACCCGGATGGTTACGTGGCATATCCACTGGGATTAAAGGGCGTTGTCGTTGGGCAGGGGGATACATATGAAGAAGTACTTGCTGACGTAAAATCTGCGATTCGTTTTCATATTGAAACCTTTGGAAAGGAAGTGCTGGAAGTAGAGCCGAGAATCATTGAAGCATTTGTAGCTGAAACAGGAGTAGAAGTTTGATGGCAAAGTTTCCTGCCGATGCGCCCAAGAAAAAGGTGGTAAAGGCATTGCAGATGTTGGGTTTTCAAACTGTAAGGGAAAAAGAGCACATCGCCATGGCACGTAAAAATCCTGATGGAAGCCAGATTCCGTTGACTATGCCGAATCATACGAAGATAAAAGCCTCCACGTTAAGGACAATTTGTACCCAGTCTGGAATCACAAGGGACGAGTTCTTGGAGGCCTATAGAAAGGCATAAACTTGCTATCGGCAGATAACACAGGCTTTACCTCTCACTTCATTCGCCTAAATGTTTTACACTCTGCAAAGTATAGGATGATATAGATGTACTTGAGGATATAAGCGAACAGTAATGTATAATAACACTTAAATAATCATAAGTGGAATAGTGAATCGAAACACAAGACACAAATTATGTTTGTAAAGATACTAAAGAGCAAGTTACATCGTGCAACGATTACCGACACTAAGCTGCACTACCCAGGAAGTATCGAGATAGACTCCGCCTTGATGGAAGCAGCCGACATCTTACCTTACGAATCTGTTTTGGTCGCCGACCTAAACAACGGCAACAGACTGGAAACGTATGTCGTCCCCGCAGAAGCCAACACCGGCCAAGTCGTGATACTTGGGGCAGCAGCACAGCTAATTAAGCCAAAAGACATCGTCATTATTCTTGCCTTTGGTTTCTTGACTCCTGATGAAGCTAAAGAATTTAAACCAAAAATAGTCGTTCTCGATGAAAATAATAAAATTAAAAGTAGTGAATAAAAATAGCCGACGGCGGTTACTATCTGAATTCAAACGGTAAAAGTTATACGCAATAAGACATACGATATATGCGATAAAATAAATGTTTCCTGAACTTTTCGAGATACCTTTAATCCATGTGACCCTAAAAAGCTATGGCCTGATGATGGTCATTGGTTTTCTTGCCGCCGTCTCTCTGATAAGGCGTCTCAGCCGCAATATCACACCCGACCCTCAGCTCATTACCAATGCTGCCCTTTACTCTTTAATAGGCGGAGTAGTAGGGGCGCGTCTGTTCTACGTAATTCATTATTTTGAGCATTTCAAAGAAGACCCGGTATCCGTCTTTGCTATCTGGCAGGGCGGCCTCGAGCTTTTGGGCGGCGTGCTCCTGGCAATCACCGTCATCTTTTTTTATCTCCTCTATCACAAGCTCCCTGTACGTCACTACCTGGATATACTTGCTATTGGCCTGATGTTGGCTCTTGCATTCGGCAGAATCGGCTGCTTTCTAAACGGCTGCTGTTTTGGTAAACCCACAGAACTGCCCTGGGCCGTTTGTTTTCCCTATAACTCAATCGCTTATCTCAGTCAAGTAAACCCCGATTTGGAAAGGAACCGCTCTGCCCCCCAATTGGAATTACCTCGTGAATATTTAAGCTATATCGACAAGGATGGAAATTGGCACCCAAAACCGTACGAAGAGTTAACCGACCAGCAAAAAATCGAGGTCACAACTGGCAAATATCGGTGTCTGCCTGTCCACCCAACCCAATTATATACATCCGCCGGTGCCGCTGTCTTATGTCTCATACTTTATTTTTTCTGGCGAAGGTCACAAAACGCCGGCAGCTCTAAAACCGCCGGCAAAATCTTTACCCAACCCGGCTCAACCTTTGCTTTGATGTTTGTTCTTTACGGTCTGGCCCGATTTCTTATAGAATTTCTACGCGATGACAATCCCTTCGAATTTGACAGCCTGACAATATCGCAAATTATCGGCATCACTATGGTTATCTTCGGTGCGGTCCTGATGCTAATACTTCAGATAATGAAACCAAAAACGCGTAAGTCTTGAGTCCTGTATCTTGCTTCTTGGGTCTTTTGTCTTGGGTCTTATTTTTATATTATGCTTTTTTAACTTGAACATTTCGCAAAATTGACCATAATATATAATAATACAAGAGCCGCGACCGTAAGGGAGCGAAAATTTCGAGAGTAGTATTATGGGCCTTTACGACAGAGATTACACTCAGGCGGATTTCCAGTCGCAAAAACGCCATGCACCGCAGATGCGGATGCACTTTCCGCGCATCACACCCGTTGTCAGGTCTCTGCTGATTATCAATTTTGCCGTCTTCTTCGCCGGAGCCCTCTTTCTTCCAAGAGACATTTTAGTACCAGGCTTCCCTCAACCCCTGAACTTCTTTGAAAGATGGTTTTCTGTTTTTCCGAATTCATTTGCCTCGGTGCTTCAGGTCTGGCGGCTGATAACGTATCAATTTTTGCACGCCGGTATCGGGCACATACTTTTTAACATGCTCGGCTTATACTTCCTCGGGCCGACACTCGAACGCCATTGGGGCAGCAAAAAATTCCTCATATTTTATCTTAGCTGCGGCGTCGCAGGCGGCCTGTTTTACACCCTCCTCGTCGCCCTCAAATTTTTATGGTCCGGGCCAATGATAGGGGCATCCGGCGCAATTCTTGGCATGTTAGCTGCTTGTGCAATCCTTTTCCCGCAATTTGTTGTCTTTATTCTTCTATTTCCTGTGCCGATAAGGGTAGCGGCGGTCGGCCTGACAATTATGTATTTCTTCTTTGTAATTACAAGAGGCGCAAACGCTGGCGGCCACGCAGCGCATCTGGCTGGTATGGCGGCAGGGGCCATTTATGTATTCTCACGCTCCTGGAGTAGCAAATTCAAATTGAAAATCGGAGCCGGCCAATGGAAAAAGAAGATGGACGAGCACCACAACCTCCAGTTTGAAGTTGACCGCATCCTGAAAAAAGTTCACGACCACGGCCTGCACAGCCTCACGCATAAAGAAAAGAAAATCCTCAAGCAAGCCACAAAAGCCGAGCAAATGCGAAACAAATTCTAAGCATAGTCTTTGTAATCTCTACTTCTTCCTTCGATATTCCTCTTCGTCATTCCGAGCGCAGCCGAGGAATCTATTTAAAACTTTATTGCGATGCCAGCAAAGACTGTCGCAGCAATCTCATTTTTACGGTTTACTTTCCACGAATCTTAAATCTGAAATTTGAAATCTGAAATGCCGATTATCCTGCTTATTTTTGCTCAAATTCACCACAGCAGCAGTCGATGGCAACTTCCGGCCATCGTGGCTCTTTCCCAATATCTTTACCACCTATTTGGAAGCTTGCGCCGGGTCGAGGTGCGTGCTTGCGGCATTCGCCCTTGTTGTCCTCGGCCTTTAGCTGCACAAAGAACCTGCATTCACCACATTTCCCATCCTCTTTCATATCTGGCCTCACTTTCTTTGCTTCTTTTAGTCTATAAGTTCTCAGCTTTCCGGTCAACATTTCCTTTCAAAAATGCCTTCTCTTTCATTCCTGCGTAAGGGCCTGTTGCCAAAGTTCAAAATGAACGTTTTGAGATTGCCGCGCGATTCTTCGAATCGCTCGCAATGACCTGAAAACGCACTTTGCGTTATTGCGAGGAATGTAATGGCGAAGCAATCTCGAATTTTTCAACAGACCCGCAAGCAGGAATCCATTTCCTTTTCCTAAACGCTGTTTTTTACCTGCGGATTTGATTGATTTGACAGCTTTTCCGTTGAATTAAAACAGGTAATTGTTAAAATGGTGCGCGAATCTCTGTCCGATCTATTGTGAGAAATATCAACCCATTTGGGAGTTAAGAAATAGTTGGGAATGTTGCGAATCTTTCAAAAGCAATTTACGGAAAGAAAGGCAGATGATGAATTGGGTAAAAAGATGGATTTGGCTTTTCATTGTACTCGTTTTCTATGCTTTCCTCGTCCTCGTAGCAAAGTTCGTCGCGTCCAAAGAGTTCACGTATGCATTAATCGCTGTAGCTATTCTCGAAGGTATAGCCACAGCCTGTTACAAAATTCCAAAGATAACCGGTGAAGAACGATTTACAATATTAAAGTTGCAGCGGCCAATACGCAAAATACGCAAACACCCAAAAGAAGCGACGATCACACATATCTTGAAAGGCAACTATCCGCCAAAAACACCCAGAATAAAACTACTACTTAAAGGCCCTCTCACGTGGTTAGAAAGGGTAGTTGCGGTATTTCTCCTTTTCAGAAGTTATGTTGACTGGGGATACGGTTTCAGAAAATGCTTTGTAACAAAAGAAGGAGATTCGCAATTCATAGAATTATACGTATTGCTAATCCGTCTACCACTCTTGTTGATTTCTCTCTTACCCTATGCCCTCGTGGCCGTGGCTTATTAATCTGGTAACAGTGCTTATTGGGTGGGAACTTGTAGGATTGCTGCTTATCCCTCTTCGTATCGTCATTGTTGACCGCTACAGTGGTAATGACACGCAGGATTAACAACCGCATGAACAATGGGCACCATATTCGTTTAATCGGTCCTTGATATTCCTCTTTGTGAACTACTGTGAAATAATTATAGGCTTTTCGTATATGTATTTACATCTTGGACTTGTTGGTCATTCGGGCTGTGCAAATCCTATAGACTTTGTGTCGGAAGCAGAGAGTAATATTCGCCAAGCAATCAAGGAATGTTTGGAGGTGCGAGAGGAGAAGGGCATGCCTCTTACGGTGAGTACCCGCCAGGTCGAGGTTGCCGTCTAATGCCACCCGTGCCGGTCTTGAGGCCCAGAGAGGTTGTGAAAACATTTGAGAAACTTGGGAATCTGACTGATGACTATTGACAAGCAGCAACCAACAATAAATAATCGATTGATTATGGAATATGAGATTTACCATCAGTAACAGTAATGAGTAAAAAAATAGAACAAAATTGGTTTTCGCTTGCAGAGTATGATTTGGTAACAGCAAAGGCCATGCTTCAAACTAAACGTTATCTCTATGTTGCGTTTATGTGTCAACAGGCCATAGAAAAGATACTGAAGGCTTGCTATGTGGGGCGCCTCGTCTCCACACCACCCTACACTCACAATCTTCTTCGACTTATCAAGGAATTGACCTTCAAGAGCGAAATGGGTGATGAGATGATGGGGGCGATTGAATAGTTAAATTAGTACTATATCGAGTCTCGGTACACAGAGGACATCGAAGAGTTGACAAGGCAATTCACAGAGGCAAAAACAACAAGTATCTTGGAATCAACAGAGGAAATTTTTAAATGGATCAAGGCCAAGCTATAATCTGCGAAAAAGTATTGAGATTCTATCAATCAGTGGAAAAGCTGTTCCCAATAAAGAAGGTTTTTCTTTACGGCTCATACGCGAAAGGTTTGGCAAATGAACACAGCGACATTGATGTGGCAGTTGTTCTTGATGAAGCTGATCACTCAAAGCGTATCGAGATTACTGCCAAATTATTCCACTCCGCCTTCGATATTGATGCGTCAATTGAGCCCAAGTGCATCTTCTGGGATGAATATAACAACTATGGCAAAGCCAGCATTTTATCTGAAATTATTAACACAGGCGTTGAAATTGCATAAGAATTCCAAATCTATACCACGGGCCGGCCTTACCGTAGATGAATTCCTAACAGCCCTGAAGAGATGATCTATGAGGATAGCTAATTCGTCGCTCTTCGCTCGTATTTCTGCTTTTTCCTTTTAACTTTTTCCTTTTGCTTTACTCTTCGTGCCCTTCGTGGTAAGGCATGTTTTCTTCTGATTTCTGATCTCTGACTTCTGTCTTCTGACCTCTGACTATGCCCAGATTCCCGAAAAAAGAAGCTGATATTGTCGCCTTGGCCGAGTGGTTATGGCGGGGACTATCCTCCAAGCACAACTTGAATATCAAAGGCTCAGAGGATAACATAAACGATTGATTTGGCAAAGTTTAATTCTGCTTTCCGATCCGCGCATGAATAAATGTACCCTACGAGCTCTGGATGAGCCGCCTCTTATTCTGAACCAATCCGTCATGAAGCCTCGCCAATATCGCCTACCTTGGCCTCGACCGGCTCGGCTTGCTGACTCAGTTCCGAGCAACTACGCAAACAAAACTGACATTGGAATGACACTGGAGTCTTCCAAAAGCAAAAAGAGCGAGAAGTTAAATCCCCCTAACTCCCGCTCTGGTTAAAAGTCAAAATAATCGGGGAGACAGGATTTGAACCTGCGACCTCTGCGTCCCGAACGCAGCGCTCTGGCCAAACTGAGCTACTCCCCGGAAAAACAAAAACATAAAATAGCACATCAACTCTCAAATTGCAAGCTACAATAAATTTACAGGGTCTATATCTATAGCGACTTTGACCGTCGGCCGAATAGGCCCCGTCGCTCGCAAGTAGGTAAACAACTGCTGGACAGTTGTCGCTTCCGGGGCCTGAATAATTATCTGCATTCTGTGAAAACGTTGTATCCGGCTTATAACCGCCGGCATCGGCCCACGAACAGTCGCCTCCAGCCCTTCTCGTTCGATAATTCGGTCTATCCTCTGACGCATTTGCGTACAGGCGACCTCAAGCCTATCAAAATTCCCGTCCCGCATAACGATAACCGCCAATCGCCAAAACGGTGGCAGATTGCAGGCCTTGCGATGCTTTAATTCTTCTTTGACAAAGCCGTCAAAGTCTCCGCCGACGGCAAACTGTATCGCCGGCTGATTCGGCAGAAACGTTTGGACAAAAACCATACCTTTTTTCACGGAACGCCCTGCCCGACCAGCCACTTGAGAAATCAATTGGAAGGTTCGTTCATTCGCGCGGAAATCCGGCAGATAGAGCGATGTATCGGCACTGATAATACCTACCAGAGTGACATTCGGAAAATGCAGACCCTTAGCTAACATCTGCGTGCCGGCCAATATATCGATTCGACCCTCGCTGAAATCTCTCAGAAGACGATAATAATCTCTGCTTGCCATAGAATCACTATCAATCCTCGATACGCGAGCCAGTGGAAACTTTTTAGCTAATTCCTCTTCGAGCCGTTGCGAGCCAAGCCCTATCATTGCAAATCCACCGCCGCATAGAGGACATTTTTCAGGCACAAGCGTCTGGGCCAGACAATAATGACAGACCGCATAACCATAATTTATGTGTTTTCCCGTAACCGTTCGCATTCGCTCGCGGCGGCTGACCTTTGACTTATGAAAGGTCAGCGTTACGTCGCAGTTGCGGCAGTGCAGTGTATGTTTACAGGACGGACAGAATATAAAATTACTGTAACCACGCCTGTTCAAAAGCAAAATCGCCTGCTCCTTTTTCGCAAGTGTCTCCTGCAGACTCTCGGCCAACGGCTTACTTATCAGACTGATACCTTTCTTTGTTACCTGTCCCCGCCGTAAATCGACAAGCTTCATTTTGGGCATAGGTAAGTCCATCACCCTTTTGGGCAAACGCACTAAGCTAAAATATTTCTTACTTTGACAATTAGACAACGTCTCCAATGACGGCGTAGCGCTGCCTAAAATGCAATGTGCATTTGCTAATTGCGCCCGTTTTATCGCTACATCCCTGCCGTTGTATCGCGGGGCGGTATCCTGCTTGTAGCTTGGCTCATGCTCTTCGTCAACAACGATAAGACCGAGCTTCGGAAGCGGCGCAAAGACCGCCGAGCGAGCACCTATAACCACATCGGCCTGGCCCGACTTTATCTTCTGCCACTGCACGTTTCGCTGGGCAGCGGTTAAGCCCGAATGCATCACGGCGATTTTTTTGAACCGCTCATTGAATCGCTGAACGGTCTGCGCCGTAAGAGCAATCTCAGGCAGTAGAATAATAGCGCCGGTTCCTTTTCGCAAAACCCCTTCGATAGCCCTCATATAAAGCTCGGTTTTGCCGCTGTCGGTAACACCGTATAAAAGCGTAACGCCGAATTCGCCTGAACCTATCACAGCTTCAAAATGAGCCAATGCCTTTCGCTGGTCGTCATTGAGGACTACCTGTTCTGATTTTATTGACATCCCTTTGGGAATAGCAGGCAAAGACTTCAATATTGTCTTGTGAACTATTTTAACGATTTGTCTTTCTGCTAATCTCTTTACCGGCTCATCGCCGCAGCCGACCGCTTCTAATAAACCCCGCAGCTCCACAGCATCATTTGCGCTCGAAGCCCCCCTGCCGTCTAAGAATTTGATAATTTGCTTTTGCTTTTTACCCCTCAACTCATTGATTGTCTGTTCGATACCAGCAGCGCTGACTCTCAGGTAAACATATCTCTGTGTCTTAATGCCGGCCCCTCTTTTCACTGCCGACGGCACCATCGCAGCCAAAACCTGGCCGAGAGGACAAACATAATAACCGCTTATCCATCGTGCCAATTCCATCAGCTTGGAATCCAGTAACGGCTCCTTATCAATTACTTTGATTACTCTTTTTAGCTTTCGTCCGGTACCGCGCGCAATAAAAGACTCTTCTGGTAGGACATCCGACAGGGTACAAAACCCAGCTTCAGACTTGTCTTTTCTACCGAATGGCACTTCGACTCTCTGCCCTACTTCAATTGGCCAGATTTCATCCGGCACAAAATAGTCGAACTCCGTATCCGCAGCCGACTCAAAGGCCACACGAATAATGTGATGACAAACCAACCCTATTTCATTCCATTTATTCTTTCTGTCATTCCCACGAAAGCGGGAATCCATTTCCGCAAACAAACTGTCCGTTTTGTACTTGCTCATAGAAGTGCTATTTGGTTTTAGCTTTTGTAGTGCCTTTTCTGTACCCCTTGGATTCTGTAAGATAGCCAATCTGTGATTTTGATTTTGGGCTCGGCATTACCATTTCTGACAGCACCTTAAACACGAGTTTGAATTGTTCGTCGTATTGACGTTCCATAGCCTCAATTTTTCGTCGTAGGGCAGAGTTTGTGGTCAAGATCTCACGCAGTTTGACAAAAGTTCTCATTATTGCGATATTGACCTCAACAGCCCTTCTGCTGCGCAGGACACTGGATAGCATAGCAACACCCTGTTCGGTGAAGGCGTAAGGCATGTATCGGCGCCCGCCCCGGCCTTCTTTTGAGATGCCAATTTGGCATCTCAAAAAAATCTCATACTCTTCTTTAGTTAGCTGAAACATAAAATCAGTAGGGAAACGTTCTATGTTACGTTTAACTGCTCTGACCAAAGCCCCTGTTTCCACCCCATATAGTTGCGCTAAGTCACTGTCAAGCATAACCTTATGTTTGCGAACAAGGTAAATGCACTGCTGTATTCGCTCGATAGGAATAATTGAGCCTGTGCCTTTAGGCATTCCCGACTACTCCGGAATTTATCAGAATCTTGAGGTCACAATTTGTGACCACCTATCTTGAAGTTCCAGTATGGAACCTCAAGTTAGAGCTTATCCAAAATCCTTTTTGCCGTCAAACTCAAACTCCGAGCGTCCTCAGTACAGCCGAGCCGGCCTTGGTTTCTAAACTCCTGAATTTTACATAAGCTGTAACAATAGACCTCAACGCGGAGTGATACCTTCCGCAGGACCGTCGAGCTGCAGCACAATGATTGTGTCGAGTTCCTGCCGATGAGCCTTCGGAACAGAAATCTCAATGGCCTTTTCAGTTTGCCTGATAGTTACTTCCCCGCCGGTCATAACAGAGCTTGTGATGATTTTCTTTGGGATAGATGGCAGCGTAAGGGTGTCCTCGTCCCAATTCAGAACGTGGACGTAAATGGTATTGCCCTTGTATGTGCTGGCGCCCCAGTCGCCCGGCCTAAATGGTCCGCCGCGGGTGGCATAAATACTTCGGCCATATTCAACCAGCCAATTTCCCATTTCTTTAAGTCGTGCGACCTGTCTCGGCTCTATTAGGCCGTCCGGCATAGGCCCGACATTGAACAGGAGATTGCCGTCCCCGCCGACAACTCGTACGAGCGTATCGATGCACTGCTTGAGAGATTTCATCTGGTCGTTGGGTTTCCACGCCCACTGCCGGCAGATAGTCATGCAGGTCTCCCAGGGACGGTCGTTCTGGAATCTGCCGATTCTTTGTTCCGGCGTGTCATGGTCGGCAGGTAAGCCTGCCCTGTTGTTGATGATAACGTGGGGCTGAAGCCGCCGAATCATTCTGAACAGGTTCTCCGAGTCCCAGTCTTCCGCCTTGCCGCCAAGACCGTCGAACCAGATGATATCAATCCTGCCGTAGTTGGTGCAAATCTCCCGAAGTTGGCCGTGCAGAAACTTGATGTAACGCGGATGATTTTCCGTTCGGTAGTCCGGATGATACCAGTCGGGTGGGGAATAATAGTAGCCGAGTTTTAATCCGGCCTTGTGACAGGCATCAGCTAATTCTTTCACGACATCGCGCTTGAATGGTGAGTTGGTAATTTTATAATCGGTCAGTTTACTGTCGAACATTGAAAAACCATCGTGGTGTTTGCTTGTGAACACCAGGTACTTCATACCAGTGTCTTTGGCGATTTGTACCCATTCGTCCGCATTAAACTTGACAGGGTTGAATTGCTTGTAGAGATTGTCATAAATCTCTACTGGGATTGAGCCTGTAGATTTGTCTTTTCGTCCCCGCCGTTCACCACCGCGGGACCAGCCGATTTCCGTGCCTTTCAGACTGACCGGCCCCCAGTGGATAAACAGGCCGAATTTCATTTCACGCCACCGTTGTATGTCCTCCTCGTTGGCTTTTAAGAAATCCGCGGATTTTTTCCCGCCGATTTTGACCTGCTTAGCAGAACAAGTTGCAAGTAAAAATACCACCAATCCCAACCAAGCTACAAGCGACCGTTTAATCCATTCATTTCTTAACATTTTTTGAGCCCTTTCCATTTATAGAATACGCGTTTACATAAGGACAATAATATAACGAAAAAGGACAAAAAACGAAACCTAATGTTTGCTTTTTATGGCAGACCAAGCAGGGGCTAACGTGAAAACGCTCTATAATGCTTGCAAATATGGTATGTTACTGTTTGACGATAGTGGTATGACCAGCGTCGAACATTCTTACACCCCCGGTGTCTAACTGAAGGATTAAGCCCTTTTCTGGGTCAATTCCGATGCAATTGCCGGAAAATTCCCGGCTGTTATAGATGAGCTTTACCCTGTGGCCTAATTGAACGCTCAGGTTACGCCATTGGTCTATTACTTTTTCGCTCGTTTGGGCTGCCACTTCGAGCCAGTGTTCCATTGAGGAAAGTAGTCTTTTGGCCAGCGAGATACGGTCGGAAATTGAATGACTTTCGATGTCAATACTTGTCGCGATTGATTGTAATTCGAGGCCAAAAGAATCCTTTTGTTGGTGGCAGTTTATTCCAATGCCAATAATGCAGGTATTGCCGATGTTATCTTTTTTTGATTCAAGCAGGATGCCGGCAACCTTTTTGCCGTTTAGCATTATATCGTTCGGCCATTTGATTTTTGCCTCGCCTTTGGCTGATTTGCCGATGGCTTCTGCCACTGCTACCGCGCAGGTTAGCGAGAGCAGCTCAGTAGGGGCGGTTCGCGAACCGCCCATACTTAAAACAATCGAACAAAGAATACTGTCCGAACGGCCGCTGTACCATTTGTTGTCGGCTCTGCCTCTGCCTGCGGTTTGTTCTTCAGCGAAAATTACAAGGCCGTCGTTTCCTTTGTTTTTTGCGTATTCGGCGGCGATTGCCTGTGTGCTTGATGTGCGGTTATAGACGAGAATTTTTCTGCCGATACGTTTGGTTTTCAGATTCACCTTTATCTTATCAGGGTCCAGCTCGTCTCGGCGAAGGCCCGAGCCGGAGCCGGGCAGGTCGGTTATTGGCATAACTTTAATTACCTGTCGAGTCCAATATCAACGGCTCTTGCCGAATGAGTGATTGCGCCTACGGCGATTCTGTCGATGCCGCACTGGGCGATGGCGGAAACACTGTCTAACGTTATGTTGCCTGAGGCCTCGAGCAACGGCCTTTTGTTTTTGCCGCACATTCGGTTTCGCATATCCACAGCGTGTTTTAACTGCCACTGGCCCATATTGTCGAGTAAAACAATGTCAATGCCCCGAATCTCCAGCACGTAGTTGAGCTGGTCATCGACGTGGTCAACCTCTACCGCGATGAATTTGACGCCTTTTACCTTTCTGGCTTTACAAATTATTTTACGCAGTTTCGGCTGGAAATTCCTGCCCAACTGGGCCAGATGGTTATCTTTAATCAGGATGCCGTCATATAGTCCAAGGCGGTGATTGTACCCGCCACCGCAGCGGACTGCGTACTTTTCGAGGATGCGCCAGCCGGGCATCGTCTTTCGAGTATCGTAAATCTTTGCTTTCGTGCCCTGAATTGCTCGTACATATTTACCAGTCGTCGTTGATATTCCGCTAAGGCGTTGGAGGAAATTGAGCATAACCCGCTCGGCGGTGAGCATAGAACGTAAAGGCCCTTCGATTGTTGCGAGTTTGCCCCCAACGTGAGCTGATTCGCCGTCATTTACACGCACTTTCAACTTGAGTCTTTCGTCATAGCATTTGAGAATCTCCCGGCTTATCTCCATTCCGCATACAATTATTTCCTCACGTGAGATAACATTCGCTTTGGCAACAGCATCATCTTCGAAGAGAATCTCACTTGTTACATCACCCCGTCCGAGATCTTCTTCAATTGCCATTCGGATAAGAGGCAGGGCTTTTGCAATGTTAAGTTTTTTCATCTTCTTTATTTTCCTTTTGCTCCTAATCTTCGGACGAAGCAGTTTTCTTCTTATGTCTTTTATATTTTTTGGTTGCTAAAAAGTCACTTTTCTTTTTCCTTGAACTGACCAGAACCAGTTCCGGCAGCTCTTTCAGCTCCCGCAGTTGGTCCCGCAGGAAAGCGGCCCGCTCAAAATCCAGGCTCCGGGCCGCCTCAAGCATTTCCTTCTCAATTTGAGAAGCTAATTCGACCTTTTCGTATTCCGAATCACCGAAACGCACCGCCTGACGGGCGGTCTGTCTTGCTTTTATCTGCTCGGTCAGACTTTTACGTATTTCCTTTTTTATCGTTTCGGGTGTAATACCGTGCTCTTTGTTATATCTTAGCTGAATTTTACGGCGTCTGTTCGTTTCGTCAATAGCTTTTTGCATCGAGGGGGTAACCGTATCGGCATACAAAAAGACAGTGGCGTTGATATTTCGTGCGGTTCTGCCGATGGTTTGTACCAGCGAGGTCTGACTTCGCAGAAAACCTTCCTTGTCTGCATCAAGTATTGCGACGGCTGAAACCTCCGGCAAATCCAGGCCTTCCCGCAGCAGGTTCACTCCCACCAGCACATCGAATTCGCCGTGGCGCAAAGCCCGCAGTATCTCGATTCTTTCGAGCGTATTGATTTCGCTGTGCAGATAACGACATTTGAAACCTCTCTTTGTAATGAAGCCGGCCAGGTCTTCGGCCATCCTTTTTGTTAGCGTTGTAACAAGCGTTCGTTCCACAGCCTTGACCCGCTTTTCAATCTCACCCAAGAGGTGCGGAATCTGATTGCCGGCCGGATGTACAAAGATTTCAGGATCTATAAGTCCGGTCGGCCTGATGATTTGTTCGACAACCTCGTTATCACATTTCTCCAGCTCGAATGGCGCTGGTGTAGCGGAAACAAAAACGACTTTGGCCCAGCTTTCCTGAAATTCCTCGAAGCGTAATGGCCTGTTATCTAACGCGCTCGGCAGTCTGAAGCCGTGTTCTATCAGCGTCTCTTTTCTGTGTCTGTCCCCGGCCCACATCGCACGCAACTGCGGAATGGTAGCGTGGGATTCGTCGACAAATAAAAGAAAATCCGCCGGGAAATAATCAATCAGCGTATAAGGTCTGGCTCCGGGCGACAGGCCGGCCAGGTGTCGGGCGTAATTCTCAATCCCGCTGCAATAGCCGACCTCCTGCATCATTTCGATATCGTACATCGTTCGTGCCTGAAGCCGTTGGGCTTCCAGCAGTTTGCCCTGGCCTCGCAGCTCGGCTAATCGCTGTTTTAGCTCGGCTTTTATACTTTCAATGGCCGAGCCGATTCTCTCAGATGGCATAATATAGTGCTGGGCCGGATATATAAAGAGCTGCTCTTCGACGGCGAGGGTTTCTGCCGATATGGGATTTATATAGCTTATCTTTTCTATTTCCTCACCGAAGAATTCGATGCGGACTGCAAAAGATTCGTAGGAAGGATGCAGCTCGACCACATCGCCGCGAACCCGGAATGTCCCCCGGTCAAAATCAACATCGTTTCTCGTGTATTGTATGTCAGCTAATCTGCCAAGCAGCTCATTTCTGTTGCAATGCTCGCCGGTGCGGACGGCCACGACGCTGGCCTTATAATCTTCGGGTGAGCCAAGACCGAAAATGCAGGAGACAGAAGCAACAATAATACAATCATCTCTCGCTGAAAGGCTGGTAGTTGTTGAAAGGCGGAGCCGGTCGAGGTCATTATTTTTCGAAGCGTCCTTTTCTATGTATATGTCCCGCTGGGGGATGTACGCTTCGGGCTGATAATAATCGTAGTAGCTGACAAAATACTCAACGGCGTTTTCCGGAAACAGCTCTTTGAATTCCTCATAAAGCTGGGCGGCCAAGGTCTTATTATGGGAGATGACAAGGGTCGGCAGATTGTGTTGAGCTATAACGTTAGCCATTGTAAATGTTTTACCGCTGCCGGTAACGCCCATCAGCGTTTGGTACTTTTTGCCTGCGTGCAGTCCTTCTACGAGCCGTTCTATAGCTTCGGGCTGGTCGCCGGCTGGCTTGAACTCATTGTTTAGCTTGAATATACCCATTCGATTACATTATTTTAGCCAATTCTTACATAAAAATCACTCCTTTTTTACCGCGAAGTCCGGTCAGTGGGAAAATGAACTGTTTTTTGAGCGAAAAATTGCAGAAGTACATTTTTAAATAATTTATTACATTTTCCATATTTTTATATTAAAATCCGCCTTATAAGGTGTTATTATGCCATTAGAGGAGACATCATAGGACACGTTTACTTCAGAGTTTCAGGGTATGTATTTCTACAAGGAGGCAGGCCAAAGAGCGCTTCAGCCGGAGGTTATACTGCTATGTTTTTTTATCTGAAGACTTACGTATTGGCCCGGTAGCATTAAACAAAGGCTCCTACGCTGCGTTTTAAAAAAGGAAGGAGTGGAAAGATGAGAAGAAGTTCGATTGTTTTTTTAATGATGTTATTGTGCCTCGGCGCCTCACAAACTAAAGCACACTTTATAATCCAATTGACCGACAACAATACCGACGACTCGAGCCCTGCTGTCTCAGGCTCTAATGTAGTGTGGCTGCACCATGACGGTTCTGACTGGGAGGTCTACAGTAACTTCGCGGGGCAGTTGACCAACAACAATTTTAATGATAGCCATCCTGCCATCTCAGGCACGAACGTGGTTTGGCATTTCTCGGATGGTTCTGATTACGAGATCTTCAGCAACTTCGCCGGGCAGTTGACCAACAATAGCTTTGACGACCGCAATCCTGACATCTCAGGCACCAATGTTGTTTGGGAGTATTGGGACGGTTCTGACGATGGGATCAACAGTAACTTCGCCGGGACATTGGACAACACCATTTATACCGTCGGGGATCCTGCCATCTCAGGCACGAACGTTGTTTGGAGGTTCAAGGTTACTGATGATTCCGAGATATACAGTAACTTCGCCAGCCAGTTGACCAACAACAGCTATGTTGATAACTACCCTGATATCTCTGGGACGAACGTGGTGTGGCAGGGAGGAGGGTACGGTACTGATTCCGAGATCTTCAGCAACTTCGCCGGGCAGTTGACCAACGATAGCATTTACGACAGAGCCCCTGCCATCTCAGGTACGAATGTGGTGTGGCAGCGCTGGGATGGTTATGACTACGAGATCTACAGTAACTTCGCCGGCCAGTTGACCAACAACAGCACCGACGATTATTTTCCCGACATATCAGGAATGACTGTCGTGTGGCGCGGATGGGACGGTTCTGACTGGGAGATATATATGACCGTCATCCCTGCTCCTGGGGCCATTCTTTTGGGCAGTATCGGTGTCGGCCTGGTCTCCTGGCTGCGCAGACGCAGAACACTGTAAGATTTTTTACACATTTAAAGAGTTAAAAGGCTGTATGCAGCTTTGCATGCAGCCTTGTTTTGTGGGGCCGCGAACGGCCGTCACTTACTTGGCTTACGGCACGAGATACGCAGAATCCCGGCATTATTTTTTGCAAGCAAATTGTTCGAAGATACTGGGGTTTTTATTCGACCTTGTCCGGATAAACGATAGCCGCTACGAGTGCTTTTCCATATCGCCGCCACAGGGTTTCCGAATCGAGTTTCGAATCATCCTGCCGCAGTTCGAAGGTTATGATGGGAATATTTAAATCAACTCCAGCGTATGAGCCTAACGAGCCGGGCCTTGCACCCAGCTTTTTTACGGGCAAGCTACAATATTGGGCCATTCGTGCAGCTAAAGTTTCGCCGGGGCCGTCGTAGTCAATACAGGCCAACGGCTGATGAATGCTGACAATGCGGTCAGGGGAATATTGCTCGATGAGTTCTTTGACCAGACGTGCTTCCGGCTCAGATAGCGCAGTAGTACCGAACTGCTTGTTGTTAACGCGGTTGGCTGTTGGGAAATTGCGGTTCAGGTCCACGCCGTTAGCGTTGAAACGGCTGTTGTGGGCCATGCCATCAGGATTTGCCACGGCTAAAAGCACGACTCTGCGCCCTTTCACCAGGTGTGGTTGTTGCTGGAGATATTTTCCTAACCGTCGGACAAGGGGTGTTCCGGCGGGCTCATTGCCGTGAATTGTCGCTAAGATGAAGGTTACATCCGGGCCTTGACCAAGCATGAAGGATAAAATCGGCAAACGCTGGACCGACACACCCACAATACTGTACTGGCCAGGAATTAGGAATGTCGCTGGCGTTGGCAATGGTGGCGCTGACGGTGTAGTAACAAACTCCGGATAGGTCGTGGGCTTATAGCAACCGGACAGAGCCGAAACAGCCAACAGGGCTAAAACACTCAAAGTGACAGAACGCTTTTGATCCATATCAGGTATTCTTTCAAGTTTCCTTTCTTTCCCACAAAGCAGCTATATGAAATTATTATAAGCCCTTACCATTGTGATTAAAGTCAAAACTCAGAATACGAAGGCAAAAAGATTAATCGAAGACTTGACTTTCCGGCAGCAATGAAGGAAAATGCGATTTTTCGTTTATTATGAAACTTTCAAATACTTATTAAAAGGAGACGCAAATGTTTAACGGTATTTTTCACATCCCTCAACCAGTCAATGAACCAGGCTTACAATACGCACCGGGCAGTCCGGAACGTGCTGAACTGTCCGCTAAGCTCAAAGAGATGCTGAATGAGCAGGTGGAAGTGCCCATGATAATCGGCGGCGAGGAAGTGCGCAACGGCAAGCTTGCAGATATCCGCTGTCCACACGACCACCAGCACGTGTTAGGCAGGTATCACCAGGCTGATGCAGAGTTTGCTATCAAGGCTGTCGATGCAGCCCAAAAGGCCAAAAAAAACTGGGGCGAGATGCCCTGGGAATCCAGGGCGGTCGTGCTGCTCAAGGCGGCGGAACTGTTAGCGGGAAAGTACCGCCAGACCCTTAACGCCGCTACTATGCTCAATATGAGCAAGACACCGCACCAGGCGGAAATCGACTCTGCGTGCGAGCTGATAGATTTCTGGCGGTTCAACCCTCATTTTATGGAAGAGGTATATGGGGACCAGCCAATGTCCACAGCCGGTGTTTTGAACTATATGGAGCATCGTCCACTGGACGGATTTGTTCTGGCGTTGACGCCGTTCAATTTTACGTCTATTGCGGGTAATCTTCCAACCTCGCCTGCTCTGATGGGTAATACGGTGGTTTGGAAGCCAGCCTCGGCAGCGGTATTGCCGGCATATATTATTATGAAAATTCTGGAGGAAGCCGGTATGCCGTCCGGTGTTATCAACATGGTACCGGGTCCCGGCCCGGTCGTTGCACCGCCGGCGCTGGACGACGTCAGGCTCGGCGGAATCCACTTTACAGGAAGCACGTATGTATTTTCAACAATCTGGCTGGCCGTCGGCAAAGACATTCGAAAATACGTCTCGTATCCTCGAATCGTCGGCGAGACCGGCGGTAAGAACTTTATATTCGCGCACACGAGCGCCGATACCGAGGCCCTTGTGACGGCCTTAGTGCGAGGAGCGTTTGAGTACCAGGGTCAGAAGTGCTCAGCCGCTTCACGAGCGTATATCCCCGATTCGACCTGGCCGAAGGTAAAAGAACAACTTTTAAGCGAAATCAGGGATATTCAGATGGGCGATATAACCGACTTTAGAACTTTTATGGGTGCGGTTATCGACAAAAAGAACTTCGATACTATCAGCGAGTATATCGAATATGCCAAGAGTTCACCCGATATGGAAATTATCATAGGAGGCGAATATGATGACTCGGCAGGATACTTCATCGAGCCGACCGTCGTAGTAAGTAAAGACCCGAAGTCTAAGTTAATGATAGAAGAAATTTTCGGGCCTGTGTTAACGCTATATGTTTATCCGGAAAGCGAATATGACCAAACACTGGTTCTGTGCGACCAGACATCGCCTTATGCGCTGACCGGTTCGATATTTGCTCTGGACCGCAGTGCGATAGTCAGAGCGATGAACACACTGCGCCACGCGGCGGG
The DNA here is from genome assembly GCA_964444135.1 of uncultured Pirellulales bacterium. GTDB lineage: Bacteria > Planctomycetota > Phycisphaerae > Sedimentisphaerales > Anaerobacaceae > NIOZ-UU13. Next base: position 58,520 of record CAYUFX010000001.1, read on the forward strand.
TAATTTTTATGTTAACGACAAGCCCACGGGGGCGGTCGTGGCACAGCAGCCGTTCGGCGGAACACGGGCATCGGGAACAAACGACAAGGCCGGTAGCTGGCTTAACCTGGAACGATGGGTTTCACCGCGCGCCATTAAGGAGACCTTCCTGCCGCCGAGAAACTTCCGTTATCCTTATATGCAAGAGGAATAACTACCTTGGCAAAAAACGAGCATCTGCACATAAAGTAACAGATTTTTGTTTTGGACTGTCGTACTTTGCGTAAATAGAATATAGTTCAGTTACCTGTGAAAGATGGCTAATGAAAACAGTTGATAGTTTAGAACTGGTACAGAAAGAGCTATATTCGATACTTGAAGCAGCAAAATTTCTCAAGTCGGATCTGCCTGTAACGCGAGTTATATTGTTCGGCTCAAAAGCTCGTGGTTCAGGCGAACCGGACTCGGATATAGACCTTCTTGTACTGACTCACTGTCCAGTTACAAGCAAATTGCGGAAGGACATCTCCTACCGATTAGCTGACATTAATCTTCGCAATGATGTTTTGTTGACATCAGTTGTTGTATCTGAGCAGGAATGGGCAAATGGACTAATTCGCCATACACTGATTCACAGCGAAGTGGAAAGAGACGGATGTGAAATATGAATGAGAGTGAAGCTCAGAAAACGCTGATTGGGCTTTGGCTGGAAAAAGCTGAGGAGTCATTATCCTCAGCGGAGCTTGAACTAAATGCAGGCCATGCGAATTTCGCGGTGAACCGTTTGTATTATGCCTGTTTCTATGCAGTCACGGCGCTTTTACTGCAAGACGGTAAACAGTTTGCCAGGCATTCAGCGGTAAAATCTGAGTTTATCCGAACTTATATCAAATCCGGCCGGTTTGATGTGAAATGGAATAAGTTTTATCAAAAATTGTTTGATGACAGACAAGAGGGAGATTATATCCCTACAGCTACTTTCGAGGCATCGGATGTTTCAACATGCCTTCAGCAGGCTCGTGAATTCATAGATTTAATTCGTAGCCTTATTGATAATCCCGGAGCTTCAAACTCTTAACTTTGAACTAAATAATTCTCTTGCGTCTTTAGTTCTTTGTAATTTTGGTCTGTTCAATGAATCAAATGTAGAGATTAAAGCAGCAGAGCCGATGATAAGTTTAGAGACCATGTTTCTTTCTGCACGAGTGAGTAGCTGTGAGAGTAAGATATAAATGGCAGAGAAACGCAAAAAAGTAAGGCCCCTTGTTTATATTATAGTTGGAGTATGCCTTGTGCCTCTTGCATATTTGGGACGGGGGCTCTATTACGGTGCAAAAACAATACACGAGCTTCTGGCTGAGAACAAACATCTCAAGCAAGCAATTACCAATCTTACAAGCGAGGAACAAATAGGCTATGCAAAAGTAATTGCTCAGGAGACGACAAACGAGCGGCCTCTTACCACAATAAAATTCGTTGAGACCGCCAGAGACGACAAACTCAAGACGATTCTGGAGAAAGAATACACAATCGCCGGTGACATTATCCACTTTGATGCGTTGATTGTGAAATTCGGGAATAAAATAGTTATGGACGGCAAGACAAGGGCCCTGTATCTATGGAGGAGGGTCTATGGCGAGAAGATGACGCCGGAAGAGGGCTTTGCAATAGAACAGCCGGGTACCGAACCCCAAAGATACAGCGACCTGCTTAAAGCATTGCCAATAAAGCAAAGGCAAATGTTCTGGTCAAATATCTGGGACCTGGCAAATGACCCTGATAAGCTAAAGGAACACGATATTGAAGCCATCTATGGGAACGTCGTTTATTCGAGGCTAAGAGAAGGACTTATTTACGTCTTCAAGGTAAGTCCGACCGGTCAGCTTTATCCTGAAGTTGTGCCCGATATGTAACCTACGGAAGATGTCTGTCAGGAGAAACGTACTTCCAGAAGATTAATTGGTGAGTAGTTAATTGGTGAGTAGTTAATTGGTTAATTGGTGAGTCCACTTACTACTCACTACTCACTACTCACTACTCTGTTCAAGTCTAATCCTGCATTTAACAAGTTTCATTAGTTGTGTGGCACGGCCATCTTGGCCGTGTCTTTCACTCCACAGAACGCCTTATGGCGAGGCTGGAAGCCCGTGCCACGTGAGGTTCTTGATTGACGGGCTCCGGAGTGTCAGTTATTGTATAAGACCGAAAATTTGACGTGAGATTCTTAGGATTCGTGCTGATGAAAGGAAACACTGATTTTGATATAGTCGTAGTCGGTGGCGGGATCGTCGGTTTGGCTTCAGCCTACAAGATTACGTTGAGTCATCCGGATATTCGCATCGCCGTATTAGAAAAAGAAAACAGGTTAGCAGCTCATCAGACAGGTCATAATTCCGGCGTTATTCATTCGGGGCTTTACTATAAGCCCGGCTCAAATAAAGCAAAGACCTGCGCCAGAGGACGAAAAGAACTGGTTGCTTTCGCTAAAAAATATCGTATCCCTTACAAGATTTGCGGAAAAATAATCGTCGCAACTGCAGAAAAAGAGCTGTTTAACCTCAAAGCAATATTCCACAACGGCAAGGAGAACAATATAGAAGGTATTGAAAAAATCGGGCCGGACGAAATCAAACAAATCGAACCGTTCTGCTCCGGCATCGCAGGGATACGGGTGCCGTGTACCGGGGTTATTGATTTTGCCCGGGTTGCAAACAAGTTAGCCGAGCTAATAGAGAAAAAAGGACAAGGCAATAAGGTCCTGACTTTACATAAGGTAACAGGTTTTGACAAGCACGATTTCTATACGAAGGTTGCAACAAATCAAAAGGCTTTCGCTGCGAACTATATTATCAACTGTGCGGGACTTCAATCTGACAGGATAGCGAAAATGGACGTATTAGAGACCGCGATAAGGATAGTTCCTTTCCGTGGCGATTATTACGAGATGACGGAAGAGGCCGCTGAAAAAGTCAAAAACCTGATATATCCGGTGCCGGACCTGGATTTCCCCTTTTTAGGGATTCATTTTACACGGATGATTGACGGCAAAGTCGAATGCGGCCCAAATGCCGTCTTCTCATTCAAACGGGAAGGTTACAACAAAACCGATTTTAGCCTGATAGACACCTGGGATGCTCTGACTTATCCCGGGCTTTGGAAAATGTTTCTAAAGCATTGGAGATACGGACTGGGTGAATACAAACGGGCGTTTTCCAAGAAACTATTCCTTAAGCAATTGCAAAGACTTATTCCCTCGCTCGAAGCCGATGATATAAGACCCGGCAAGACGGGCGTGCGCGCCCAGGCACTTAGGCCGAACGGCGAGCTGATTGATGATTTCAGGATAGAAAGGCAGAGAAATTCTATCCACGTCTTAAACGCACCCTCACCGGCCGCAACAGCATCACTGGCTATCGGTGATGATATAAACCAAATAGCCACGGAATACTTTAAGCTCAGAAAATAGTGCATTATTTGCTTGTTAAACATATCATCAGAAGGAGAATTGTATGAATCGCCGTGTCTTACTAAAAGCTATGGGGTTCGGGGCGGCATCGCTGGCCGTGCCCGGATGTGTTGATGGCTTTGAGCAGCTAACTGCAAAATCTCAAGCATATAATAAACCCAATATCATTTTCATTCTGATAGATGATATGGGCTGGACAGACGTCGCCTGTTACGGCAGCAAGTTTCACGAGACGCCCAATATTGACCGCTTAGCCAAACAGGGAATGAGCTTTACCGATGCGTATGCAGCCTGCCCAGTCTGCTCTCCAACCCGCGCCAGTATTCTCGCCGGTCAGTATCCGGCACGAGTAGGCATCACGGACTTTATTCCGGGTCATCAGCGACCCTGGGAAAAACTCAAGGTCCCACAGAATCGCCTGCAGTTGCCGCTTGAAGCGATTACTATCCCCGAAGCCCTTAAAGAACAGGGCTACACCACAGCCCACATCGGCAAGTGGCACCTCGGCGGACAGCCCTATTTCCCCGAACATCAGGGTTTCGATATTGCCATTCAAAAAGGCACTAACCGCAACGACAAACAGGTTACCAGTTTCACCGACAGCGCCATCGACTTTATACAGACCAACACAGATAAGCCGTTTTTCCTCTACTTGTCGCATCACACCGTGCATATCCCGCTGGAGGCACCTCAGGAGTTAATCGACAAATACAAAAATAAAACTAAGCCTGCAACAGGTGTAAATAATCCGACCTACGCAGCTATGGTTGAGCACTTAGATAAAAGTATAGGCCGTATCATAAAGAAGCTCGATGAACTGGATATTACCAAGCGAACCATTGTAATCTTTTTCTCTGACAACGGCGGGTTGTATCAACCCTTTGGCGGTTATAGAGGCAATAGAGAGGCTGTAACAACAAACGAGCCTCTTCGCGACGAAAAGGGAACTCTGTACGAAGGTGGAATCCGTGAACCCCTGATCGTTCGTTGGCCCGGCATAGTCAAGCCTGGGACCACCTGCAGCGCACCTGTCTCCAGCGTCGATTTCTATCCGACCTTTTTAGAGATTGTCGGCGCCAAAGCCGACCCGAAAAATGTACTCGATGGCCAAAGCATCCTGCCGTTGCTCAGGCGCAGTGGCACGCTCAAACGCGATGCGATATACTGGCACTACCCGCATTATCACCACTCCAGACCTGCCGGTGCAATCCGACAAGGGGATTGGAAACTAATCGAGTTCTATGAGGATGGCCGACTCGAGCTTTACAATCTCAAACGTGACATCTCGGAAAAAAATAATCTCGCAACAAAGCTGCCGGAAAGAGCTGACGAAATGCAGCAGAAGCTCGCCGCGTGGCGCAAATCGGTAGGTGCCAAAATGCCTACTCCGAATCCGGATTACGACCCGGCCAGGGCGCACGAATGGGGCCGTCAGCAACAAAAGAAATCTCGCAAATAATAAGGAGCTTAAATTATGGCGGAAAGTTTTGATGTTGTAGTAATCGGCAGCGGACCGGGCGGTTATGCCGCCGCTATCAGGTGCGCACAAAGAGGCGCTTCGGTAGCAGTTATCGAAAAGGCATTTATCGGCGGCACCTGCATGAATTGCGGATGTATCCCGTCGAAGACACTGCTTGCTTCAGCCCACACTCTGCTGTTGATAAAGCACGCAGCGATAATGGGTATTGACGTCGCATCAGCCACTCCTGACTGGTCAAAAATCCAGGCAAGAAAAGATGCCATAGTAGCTGGCTTTCGAAAAGGCCTGACAGGACTAATCAAGAGCCACAAAGTAGAAATAATCACGGGCAGAGCCATCGTGACAGCGCCAAATCAAATCAAAATCGAAACAGAAACCGCACTAATGCAGATACAGGCGGACAAGATAATCTTAGCGACCGGCTCGAAACCAATTCAAATCCCGGCAATACCATTTGACGGCCAGACCATTATCAGCAGCAAGGAAGCCCTGGCACTCGAACAAATACCAAAATCAATGGTAATCATAGGCGGCGGAGTCATCGGCTGTGAAATGGCCTGCGTCTATGCCGCCGTAGGAACAAAAGTAACCATTGTAGAAGCGCTTTCTCGATTGATTCCTATGGAGGACCAATGGGTCGGACGACTGATGGAACGCGAATTCAAAAAACTCGGTATTGACTCGCACACCGGCAGGAAAGTGACTTCAGTCGATAAAACCACCGCGCCGGCACAAGTCATACTTGAGGACGGCCAAAAAATCGAGGCGGAAAAGATACTCGTCTCTGTGGGACGAAGGCCGGTTGTCGATAAGGAAACAATCGATGCCCTGAATTTACAGATGAACGATTCCGCTATCACAGTTAATGAAAAATTAGAAACCAATGTCCCCGGCGTCTATGCTATCGGTGATGCCGTAGGTACAACCTTTTTAGCACACGGCGCCTTCGCCGAGGCCGAAGTGGCGGCGGTCAACACCACAGGTGGTGATGGAAAAATAGCCGACTACTCGCTTATCCCAAGGGCCGTCTATACATTCCCGGAAATTGCATCCGTCGGCAAAAGCGAAGAGACCTGCAAAGAGCAAGGCCTCGATGTATCTGTTGGTAGGTCGTTCTTCAAAGCCAATGGCCGAAGTGTGGCACACAATGAAACAGTCGGACAGATAAGGGCCGTAAGGGATAACTCAACAAACAAAATCATTGGAGTTACAATGGTAGGCGCTATGGTAACCGAGCTAATAGGCCCAGCAAGAGCACTTATAGGCAGCACGGAAAAAATTACAGAGCTCAGCTTCCCGCACCCAACCGTTTCAGAGGTGCTCAAGGAAGCCGCCGAAGACGCCTTCGGCCTGAGCCTGCACAATCCACCAAAGGCATAACCGAATACGTATGTTAGAAAAATCAACAACTAAGATTTGTGAACCGAAAATCGCAAATTCTCTTCGCATTATTGACTGCGGGATAGCCAATTACCGAGAGACTCTACAACAACAGCATCAGTTACAAGAAAAAAGACGCCGGGGCGAAATACCAAATACCGTTTTAATCCTTGAGCATCCTGCTACGATTACTCTTGGCGCCCGGCAAAGTGCTAATAAACTCTTAGCCAGTAGGGAAGATTTAGCACAAAAGCATATCGACGTCGTCGAAATTCGCAGGGGCGGCGGCACAACAGCACACAATCCGGGCCAGTTGGTCTTTTATCCGATATTAAATTTGCAGCAGCTTAAACTCGGAATCAGCGAATATATCAGAGAGCTTGAATCAATTGGCGCGGAATTATTAGAGCAATTAGATGTCCATGCCGAAAGAAGAAAAGGCTTCCCCGGACTATGGGTCACAAACCATCAAGCCCCAAACGAAGAAAGCTCCAACGCACAGAACGTAACGAACAGAAAAAATGAATTGAATTCAAGCTCAGTCTCATCTCAACGACATACGATACGCGACATACGACATACGAGCAAAATCGCTTCTATCGGCGTACGCGTATCGAAATTTATAACCTATCACGGTATGGCGATAAACATTCAAAATGACCTGAGTATCTTCGAGTTTATAGCACCCTGCGGCCTGGACGGCATAGAAATGACATCAGTACTGAAAGAAACCGGCAAACGCTATTCAATGAGTCAGGTAAAGAAATATTTAGCCGAACTGCTTACAAAGCACTTTTCGTTAAACGAAACATAAAATGCAACAACATAAAATACTAAGCGAAAATAACGACTTACGAAATACAAGATACGAGATACGACGGTTGCCGCCCTGGTTACGCAGGCCCCTACCGGCGGACGGCACTTTCCATCATACCCAGCAAGTTCTCGACTCTCTGGGCTTGGAAACTATATGCAGCAATGCAAACTGTCCGAATCGAGGCGAATGTTGGAAAAGAGGGACTGCGACCGTCCTTATATTAGGCAATGTCTGCACGCGAAACTGCAAGTTCTGTTCGGTTGCCTGCGGCAAACCCAAACCACCAGACCCGACCGAGCCTTCGCGCTTGGCCCGGATGGCTGAACAAATGCAATTGAAATATCTCGTGATTACCAGTGTCAACCGTGATGACTTGCCGGACGGCGGTGCAGGCCACTTTCGCGATTGCATAAACGAAGTAAGACAGCAGTGCCCGGGTATGAAATTTGAAATACTAACGCCCGACTTCCGCAACTGCCAGGCCCGGTCACTAAAAATCCTGCACACGGCTTTACCTTTCGTATTCGCCCACAATGTTGAAACGGTTCCATCGCTATACCAAACCGCTAGGGCCGGCGGAAATTACCAACGGTCTTTGAATTTGCTCAAAAGAGCCAAAGAAGACCCCGATAATATCCAGACTAAATCCTCAATAATGCTCGGATTAGGGGAAACCGACGCCGAGGTCGAGCTGGTCTTAAAAGATTTGCGTAACATCGGCTGTGATAGAGTTACTATCGGCCAATACTTAAGACCCACAAAAAATTCGCTTGAGGTCGTTGAATATGTAAATCCTGCCAAATTTGATTGGTGGAAGCAAAAAGCAGTAGAGCTGGGATTTCGATGGATTATATCTTCGCCATTCGCCCGCAGTTCATACTTCGCAGAACAAGAGAATGCATTATAACCACGTTTTAGCTGTGTAAGACAGTTTATATCGGACATAAAAGACACATTTTTTCAATATCGTTCAGTTCAGCTATTTTGCATTCATACCAAACATTTATTAGACTTTAATCAGATAGAGAAGTTATTAAAAATCTCTTTAACGTGGGGTGTTTTTAGGGGGGAGAAAAAATGGCACCCGTAAAAAAGAAACCAGAATGGCTAAATCGCCGGGCCTGCTGCCACGTCTTGCGACGTGAGTCGCAGCGGCAGGGCGCTGTGCTCATCATATCTATGATGTTCATACTTATATTTTCCGCCTTAGCTGTCTCGATGGCCACGCTTTCCGGCACGAATGTCCAGCTTGCCTCAAACCAGCACAAGGTTAATTCAGCTCTGTCGGCCGCCCAATCCGGCCTCGAATGTGGCAAATTTATCCTTGCAGCTTACACGCCGATAGTAACTTCTGGCGACGAGCAAGTTACTCGAGCTCAGGCCGATGAAACCTGGGCTGCGTTATGCTCACATATACAGGCTCAGAAGATAGGCGGACAGGTCGTAGCAAATGCGAATCCCTTTACCGACAACATTGGCAGTGGTGATCAGATTATAACGCCTCAGATAAACTATGGTGCAGCAAATGTATCATTCCGTTTGAGATTCTATCGCTACGATGACGACCCCTGTACTATAAGGACTCAGTCAATTGGAACAGACGGCCCGATTACCAAGCAGGTCGCTATAAACGTAGCTGTACAGAAGGACGCAAAAGTTTTAGAGTACGGAGTTGCCAGCAAAAGTAGAATCATCATTACTGGCGACTCTACTATTGAAGCGGATATTTACAGTACCTGGGACAAGCCTAACATAGCCCCGCCCTTCGAAATGGACAATGTTTCTACAGTAAACGGTACCATCAACACCGTGATTGGCAAAAACTATTTTGACCCCAAAGACCCGGATTATGTCAGCTATACACTCGAAACACTCGATGAAAACGGAAATCCTCTGTTTGATGAATATGGAAACCGCGTCCACAGCCCCGGCGATAAGGTCAAAGGCAATCACCAGGGCATAAATTACGGTCAGCCTGCACCACAAATGGCAGGTTTTGATTATACTGACTACGATACGAGCTCATATAAGAATATCACGACAGACATCCCGGAATCCAGTACGAAGGTTAAGGAGTATTTCCCCCATAAGCCGGGCGACTTTACCGAGCCGGAAAATTGGAGCAGCCGTGAGCTTACACGCCACGTCTATGAAAATCAAACTTTTACCAATGAACGGCTGCCCAAAAATCGCAATGCGCTTTTCAAGAATTGTACATTTGAGGACGTCTTTTTTATCGAATGCAATACAAGCGGAACAAAGTATGTTAACAACGTTCGATTTGAAAATTGCGTTTTCAAGGGTGCTATTGTTACCGATGTGCCTGATGATTTCAAATGGACACACAATGTCCTTTATTTTACCGGAACTGCAATTTTCAATAATACGTATATGGAAGAAGCTACGATTTTGGCCCCTAATTTTAATGTGAACATTGGAAATACAAAGGAGCTCGAGTACGAGAGCGAAAGCATACTGACGGGTCTGGTTGTTGGCGGCATCGTTGATGTCCGCGGCAACGCTAACATTGACGGCACGATACTGTCGATGTACGATCCCGGGCCCTTAGGCAACGTTGCGGCTCAGTACGGGACAAATGTAGGTTTTTCTGACGAGAACATTGAGGCCGGCATTCCTGAAGATGTCGGTACCATTCACATCAATCCTGACCCTACAGCGTTGCTCCCTATTGGAGTGAGCAGCGATATTATTCTTGTCCCTGACCAGCAAAGCTATTGCGAAAACTAAACACGACTAACCTTATTTTTAAGGAGCAGAGCTATGGAAAAGAAGAACAATTTTTTGAGAGTGAGGTCTTTGAGCTTTCTATGGGCTCTTCTGGCGATTTTGCTATGTGCTGCACCGTGTGGCGCGCTCGATGTTGACGTTGGAGAACCGCTAAATGTCGGTGTCGGTACTGACAAAGATATCGAGCCAATTGAGGACGACTTGTACGTGTTTGGGACGGTGAATCTATATCCGGGAGCCATTGTGGACGGGGGGATATACGTTTTCCCTGGACGTGATGCCGATGCACCAGGAGGCACAGTGAATGTCTATGGTTGCGGCCCTGGGAATTCACTGTGGGTTATGGAATCAAGTGACACATGGCAAGGTCTGCCCCCAGTCGTGACCGTTTATGGTGAGAGGTTCCAGATCGAGACAGGCGAACCGTTCGCTCCTCCCGCTGACAAATGCATCTCGGGTACATTAAACGTGCTTTCTGAGTCCGACGACGAGGTCCTCTTCAGCCTGTACATCGCGAGCGACATAGAACCCATCCATCTGAAGGCTCCCGGTGATGAAGATGATCAGGATGAAGAGGAACCTTTAAAAGCGCAGCTTCTAATATCCCCGAAGGTAATTCAATGCCAAAGCAGGATGCCAAACAGGATACCAAAAATATTAGCGATGATTCGTTTGCCCGAAGGCGTTACAAAAGACGACGTCGATAGCGATAACCCACTTGTGCTCTACGCTAACAATGACGAGGCCGGGACTAAGGCAAGCTGTCAACGGATTATTAAGTGGCGCAGACGGAAAGTCTTGCACGTCAGCATCTTGGCATTCTTCGACACCGCCGAGCTGATGGAGGCCTTCACTGATAATGGTGAAGTGGAACTAAAGGTCGTCGGCCAACTCAAGACGGGCCAGCAATTCTATGGCAGCGATACCATCAGAATAATTGGTTGTCGTCAGAGACCATGGGGGCATATTCAGGGCGCGAAGCGACACAAGAACAGGTAGGATTGTTTTCTAACCTTTGACGCTTAACGAAAGAAATACAATCAATCATTGATGATTGATAAAACTTAGCTAAATAAAACCGACCTTTTATCTGTTTTATTGAGTTGTATTGGATTGTTTATAGGACATTTACACAATGAACGCTTATTTCAATAAGTAAGGTCGTTTTGTATTCTTTTCAAACATTTCTTAAACTTTAATTAGGTTAGAGAAGTCATTAAAAAAATTTCTCTAACGTGGTGTGTTTTCCGGAGGGGAAAAATGGCACCTGTAAAAAAGAAATCTGCACGTCTTAATCGCCGGGCCTGCTGCCACGTCTTGCGACGTGAGTCGCAGCGGCAGGGCGCTGTGCTCATCATATCTCTGATATTCGTGCTTATATTTTCCGCCTTAGCCGTCTCGATGGCCACACTGTCCGGCACAAATGTCCAGCTTGCCTCAAACCAGCACAAGGTTGACTGTGCATTTGCGAGCACGGAGTCCGGCCAGGAAGCAATGCGATACTGGCTAAGCGATGTCAAAATACCAAGCTCGACACCGCCATCTAACTACTTCGGCGCAATTGTCGGTACCTTGCAATATGATCTGGATGCCAATAACATCTCGAATATCACAGTTTACAATGACGGCTCAATCCCGCCCGTTGCGCTGCACTCCGCAAGCGGACAAAACTTTGAGGGTGAAATTCTTATCGACGCCAATGACCTCAACATTCTGCAGGTTTACACAACAGGCAGAAGCGGTCAGATTACGCGCACAATAAGGGTTAATTACGATATTAAACCCTACGAATATCCTATTTTCGATTACGGACTGGCTACAAAAGGACCTGTGCACTTTCTTGGTAATCCAAACGTAAATGGTTTAAATTCCAACGATGAAGCAGATATCTTTATTGACAGCCAAAGTACCAATCTCGCATTGCTTGTTACCGGCAATACAACCTTTGACGGCGATATCAACATCGGCAATTCAACCGGCATTTCAGACTTCTGGGGCAATGTCAAAATAGGAGGCGATACAGGCCAGACAGCCATAGACAACCACGTCACTATAGGTGTCGAGACGCCGGAATTCCCTGTTCCTGACACACAGCATTTCCAGCAGTATGCAACAGGACCTGTTATCGATTCATCAACCGATCTGTCCTCACTTGGAACGACAATAACTAACGCGACAATAGCAGCCGGTACTAATCCCAACTTTTTGAAAAGCGTCATAATAGAGGGTATTCTGTACATCGAACAGCCCAACATTGTTACATTTGAAAAAAATGTCACACTTAAAGGTATGATTGCCGCCGATGGTGATGCGTACAATCCCGGAACAAACAGCATATCCTTCCTTGGTAATTTTTCGGCTACTCCAGTCCCCCCAGGAGTTCAGTTCGATGTGATTCGACAGGAAAAGGGTTCTTCAATACTGGCCCCGGGCTTTTCTGCCACTTTTGCTGGAAATTTCTCCGCCTTAAGCGGTGTTATGGCGGTAAGCGGCGCACACTTCTCCGGCAACGTTAGCGCCACTGTTAAAGGCACAATCCTTAACTACTCTGAAAACCCAACGACAGTGATGGGCAATGCATCACTGAGATTCGACCGGTCAGACAACATCAAAGTCCCTGCCGGTTTTGACACCCACCGCATACTAACTTACAATCCGGCTTCTTATGAGGAGCTTGCTAACTAGTTCCTGTTGCGGAAACAGTATTTGTCATTCCCGCGAAAGCGGGAATCCAGTTTTTCGCTCTGGACACTTGCTTTCGCAGGGGTGACATCGTAGATTTTCGTTTTCCGCAACAGATACTAACTAATATTTGCCGGTGGCTTAGATTATACGCTTAGCAGAATTCGCCGGAGTAAGTTTCATCAGCCTGGGCCCCCCTCAGCCGCCACAAAGCTACTGCTGTTTCTAAAAAGTTAGTGTAACATTTTATACGTATTGTCATTCCGACCGAAGCCCCCGTTCTTGCTTTCGCAAGAAAGCACGGGGGCGAAGCGGAGGAATCTATTTAAACAGCTTCTTAAACAGCTTCGCCGAAGGCGAATCTAAAAGTTAAACTTATTTATTGGAAACGGCACTACTATCCCGCCATCGAGAGGGGCAATCCTATCTCGTTGCCCTTATTTTTTCTGTTTTTTACCATTTAGTTTTTTGCTTCAATCGTGTATCATTTAATTTTTAATAAACAAATACTCGTGCAAACAATATGGCAAGCGACCTTAAAAACTTGTTACCTATCGGCGGCAATTGGCTGATTGAAGTGATTGGAGAAGACCCAGTAAGTCTTGAGCCGTATCTGTACAACGGAGAAGGCCAATCGCGTGAGAACGGCAACGAATTTAAATTGCCGGACGTAATTGGCATCATGCCGATTCGAAACGCCGTGGCCTACCCCGGAACCATAACACCCTTGGCGATAGGTCGCCCCAGAAGCAAAGCATTGCTCACTGATACCACGCCGAACGAATCTATCATAGGACTCATCACGCAGCGCAGCCCTGACACTGACAAGCCGAATTTCGACAACCTCTACTCAATCGGAACCGCCGCCTCGGTGCTCAAGGTCATAAAACTGCCCCAGGGCTCGATTCACGTTGTGGTTCACGGTCTAACTCGCTTCAAGGTAATAAAAAAGGTAGCCACAAAACCATACTTGAAGGCCAGAGTCCAGACGCTCAACGTCAAAGTAAAAATGACAAAAAATCTTAAGGCACTTATCGTCGGCGTCCGCCAGGCGGCCAACCGAGTCATCGAACTAAGTCCTCACGTGCCTGAAGAAGCATCGGTGCTCCTGGAAAATATCGAAAATCCCTCCGCCCTAGCTGATTTTTTGGCGGCCAATCTCAGTATCAACATCGCAACGAAACAGCAACTGCTCGAAGAGCTTGATGCAACCAAACGCCTTGAACAAATATCAGTCATCTTAGCCAATCAATTGGAAGTTCTTGAGTTAAGCTACAAAATCCAGGGCCGGGTCAGAGAATCGATAGACAAAAATCAGCGGGAGTATTTCCTGCAGGAACAGCTAAAAGCCATTCAGACCGAGCTTGGCCAAAAAGACCTCAGAACTGAAGAGCTAAAGCAAATCAACAAAAATATCGCAAAAGCCAAAATGCCAAAAAAGGTCGAACAAGAGGCCTTTCGCGAATTAGACAGATTGAGCAAAATACCTCCTGCCTCACCGGAATATAGTGTCATCCGCACCTATCTGGATTGGGTCTGCGAACTACCCTGGTCAATTCAAACCAAAGACCAGCTCGACATCAATAAGGCCCAGCGAATACTAAACGCCGACCACTATGACTTGCGCAAGGTAAAAAAACGCATCCTCGAATTCTTAGCTGTACGCAAACTAAACCCAACGGGCAAAAGCCCAATACTCTGTTTCGTCGGCCCGCCCGGCGTAGGCAAAACTTCGCTCGGCAAATCCATCGCACGAGCTATGGGAAGAAAATTCGTTCGTATATCACTCGGCGGAATTAGAGACGAGGCCGACATCAGGGGACATCGTAGAACTTACATCGGCGCCCTGCCTGGCAGAATACTACAGGAACTGCGAAAGTGCGGCAGCAAAAATCCCATATTTATGCTCGATGAATTAGATAAAGTCGGAAGTGATTTCAGAGGCGACCCCGCAAGTGCACTGCTGGAAGTGCTTGACCCCGAACAAAACTTCAGCTTCACCGACCATTACCTCGACCAGCCTTTTAATCTTTCGACCGTGATGTTCATCGGCACTGCAAATTATACCGAGCCTGTCCCGCCGGCACTGCGCGACAGAATGGAAGTCATCGAGCTGCCCGGCTACACAGAAACCGAAAAACTCAACATCGCAAAAAAATATCTGGTCCCCCGCCAGATTAAAGAGCACGGCTTAAGCAAAAACATCTGCGCTATAAAAGACGACGCAATACTTTCGATAATCCAGGGCTATACTCGCGAGGCGGGAGTACGAAACCTCGAAAGAAATATCGCAGCCATCTGCAGGGCCGTCGCTACGGAAATTGCCAAAGCTAAAAAGAGACGAGCAACCATCGACAAAAAAGACCTTGCGAAAATCTTAGGCCCTGTGCAATTTGAATCGGAACTGGCACTACGAACCGGAATACCCGGCGTTGCAACCGCTCTGGCATATACACCCGTCGGCGGTGAGCTGCTCTTCATCGAATCCGCCTCTATGCCCGGCAAAGGTAACTTGCAACTAACAGGCCAAATCGGAGACGTTATGAAGGAAAGCGCACAGGCCGCGTTCTCCATCGTAAAGGCAAACGCCAAAAAACTAAAAATTGACCCTGACCGATTCAGGAAATTCGATTATCACATCCACGTCCCCGCCGGAGCGATTCCCAAAGACGGCCCAAGCGCCGGCGCAGCGATGTTCACATCGCTGGTCAGCCTGCTTCTCGGCAAACCAACTCGGCCGGACGTAGCGATGACAGGCGAAATAACTTTACGAGGCCTTGTCCTGCCTATTGGCGGCCTGAAGGAAAAAATCTTAGCTGCAAAGCAGGCCGGAATAAAAACCGTTATCCTACCCGCCCGAAACAGAAAAGACCTCCCCGATGTCCCCAAAGAAGCCAGAAAAGACCTTGAGTTTAAATTTGTCAAGAACACAAACGAAGCACTCAAAATCGCGCTTAGTACTAACTAATTCTCGACTGTCATCCCTCCAAAAGTAAGAATCTTCCTGAGCTCATTATCGTCAAATCCACCAAGGCGTTTCTTTATCTCCGAAAAACTTCTTTTCCCCCACTTTGGATTTTCAAGCAGGAACTTCGCGGCCTGCTCCGCCATGAATTCGGTCCGCATTTTGGCTTTTAGTTTCCACCCTTGAATTGCATAGACCGCCGTTGCTGTAATATTAGTGGTAAGCACAAAAACGACAACAGAGGTCACATTGATTTCCTCTTTACTTTTCAATAAAATTTTTTTGGGATTAATAAAACTATCTATTCAACCGATTCTCAGACATCTACCCTCAAACTTTAATGCTAAATTTTCTAAGTTCTTTTTCACCTTCTTTAGTAGCATAGTATTTAGCGCGTCTTCCTTTGCTCTCTTGAATTAACCATCCTTGCTTAATGCAATAGTCTAAAAACCCTCCGCCAATAGCGAACGGATTGACCGATTTTCGCCCTGAGTTGCTTTCGGCTTGATGAGACACATTATGGGTCTCGTGCCATTTCTTATCCTCTTCTTCGCTTATGCCCATTTTATTCATCAAAGCCTTGTGCTGCGAAGGGGTCATCTCTCGATGTCCATTATGCCACTTTTGGTGCTCCTCTTCCGTCATTTCCATACCCAAATGCTTAATTTTCTTAGCCATTTCATACCTCTTATTTCAAACAATATCAACTCTTTTCAACAGCGTTGGTAACTTTTATCACATCGACCATCTCAGCTACATCGTGGACGCGGACGATTGAAACGCCCGCCGCTACACAAAGGGCAACCGTTGCAGCGGTGCCAAATATTCTCTCGGACGGTTCTTCTCTGCCGGTGAGTTTGCCGATAAAACTTTTTCGACTTGTCCCTACCAGCACTCGATAATCGGCAGCAACGAATTTATTGATATTTCTCAAAAGTAAAAGATTGTGCTCTAATGTCTTGCCAAAGCCGATGCCGGGGTCTATAAAAATCTTCTTTCTGTCGATGCCGGCATCTTCGGCTCGCCTGGCACGTTCTAAAAGAAACTGCAAAACCTCGCTAACCACATTATCATACTTCGGCTCAATCTGCATCGTTGCGGGCGTGCCCTGCATATGCATCAAAACAACCGGCACCTCGTGTTTGGCCGCCAATTCGGCCATCCGCTCATCACTCAAAGCAGTTATATCATTTATCATACCCGCTCCTGCCTCCAAAGCAGCTTTGGCAACTTCGAGCTTATATGTATCGATACTAATCGGCACATCTATCTTTTTGCAAAGCGCCTCTATCACAGGAACAACACGTCTTATCTGCTCATCAGCCGAAACCGACGCAGTACCCGGCCGAGTCGATTCGCCGCCGATATCCATTATCGCGGCACCATCGGCTGCCATTTGCAGACCTCGCTCAACTGCCTTATCGGCATCGAAGAACTGACCGCCGTCGCTGAAGGAGTCCGGCGTAACATTCAACACCCCCATCACAATACAGCCCGCCGAGAAATCCAGCCGTCCCATCGGCCACTCAACTATATCTTCACCAAAACTCTTCAACTTTGTTCTCTCTTTGTCATTCTGAGCGAAGATAGCCTTTAGCCCTGAATTGGCCGAAGCCCTGAGCGAAGCCGAAGGGGAAGAATCTTACTTCTACATTCATCATTCCTTGTTCGATATTGGATATTCGTTTGTGTCATTCCTGCGAAAGCAGGAATCCAATACCTTTCAGCTTCTTGGCCAAAGTGCTGTTACTATCTTTAACAATAACCATTGTATTTTGAAATTCTCTGCGGACGGGATAATTCTTCCGCAAGCTGTCAAAAAATTCGCCCCTTTTTTCCACCGGCTTCTCACAAATCCGCCGCAGCCGGACATCATCTTCTCTGATTTTGTAAATCTTCTGAACAGCATCAGCCAGCGCATCCTGTTCACTATCCTTGTTTGGGTCTATTCTCAACTGGCGCACAGCAGGCTCAGGCAAAAAATCGTCGATATCAAACTTGACGCCAACTCCAAAATATTCACAGGTAGCATTATAAATCATAATCATACCTGTAATTTTACCGTCCAGTGAATAGCCGGCAATGTGCGGCGTGCCGATATCAACCATTTCCAAAAGTTTCATATCGATATTCGGCTCGTTTTCCCAGACATCAAGCACGACGGCTCTCAATCGACCCGACCGTATCGTCGCTTTCAAAGCATTGCTATCGACGACACCGCCGCGAGAAGCATTAACAAATACGCACCTCTCCCTAAGCGATTTGAAAAATATCTCGTCAGCCAAATGATACGTCTTGTCAACACCCTCAAATGTCAACGGCGTATGGAGCGTTATAAAATCGCAATCAAAAAGCTCATCTAACGGCAGATATTTCCCCTCACCGGTTTCTCTCTGCAAAGGCGGGTCGTTCAGATAAATCTGCATCCCTAAAGCCGCGCACTTCTTAGCCACTCTGCTTCCGACATTACCTACGCCTATAATGCCTATCGACTTGTCTTCCAGGTCAATGTCATACCTTTGCCCCATTTCGAGCAGCCCGGCAATAATATATTCTGCCGCAGAGTTGGCATTCGACCCCGGCGCCGATGCAAAACCGATATTGTTTCGCCGAAGAAAGTCAACATCGATATGGTCGAAACCGATAGTGGCAGTAGCTACAAAACGCACCTTGCTGCCGGTGAGTAAATCGGCACCTATCGGCGTGATACTACGAACCAAAAGAACATCGGCGTCACTAACAATGCCGGGTGTTATCTCTCTGCCACCTACAACTTTAATCTCGCCGATGGAAGAAAAGCACTCTGCCACAAACGGTATATTCGCATCTGCAATTATATTCATCTAATCATTTTACCCCAATACGGGTCTTTTATTTAACTCAAACTGACCGTTTTGCCGCGAAAGTATCTGTAAATATTCCTCCGCGTTGCTCAAGGACAGGTTTATTAACAATAACATAACACGATTTGTCATTCTGAGCGGAACGAAGTGGAGCGAAGAATCTCATGCCACCCCATAGTGATATTATTCTTCTCTAAGGCCAGATGCTTCGCTTCGCTCAGCATGACAGCTTGAAACCGGTCAGTTTGAGTACTTAACCTCTTTTACGGGAAATTCTTATAGACAAGTATATTGAATTCGACATAAATAGCAAGAAAACCGTGGTATCTGGGCCTTCCTTTAAAAAATTTGGAAATTTTCCCTTGACGGGAAGGTAGCTATTCTGGTATAAATATAATGGTTAAAGTCTGTGGTTTTTGGCTTCTAAAGTGTGCAAATTTTGTAGTTTTTCGATAGAGGAGGAGCTATTATGTGAAGCATATAGTCTTAAATAAGAACTTTGTGCTTGGTGAGAGGAAACTTTTCCATTTCAATTAATAATTTATACAGGGCTTTTGAAGGAAGGAGGTAGTGGCAGCCCATAAGAAATTTTCGATTTGCAATTCTCGCAGGTACGTTTTCTTGATGCTTTTTGAAGAAAACGGATGTTTTGGTGTGTGGCCAAAGCATAATCCATTATTATTTTAACTCTTTTTGAAGGAGGATTATTATGTGCAGGAAATTAATTTATGTAGCTTCTTTTATTTTTGTGTTGGGTCTGGTCAATACCAACATAGTTAGCGGCGTTGACCTCGATACTGACCCGGCTCTCGTTGGATGGTGGACGTTTGATGAGGGCACCGGCGATATTGCCGCTGACTCTTCCGGGAATGGGAACGATGGTACCCTTCATGGCCCTGTAGAGTGGACGACAGAAGGAAAACTCGGCGGAGCTCTGAAATTCACAGGCCCGTATAATTACGTGCTCATTCCAAACGCTCCATCGTTGAATCCTACCCGACAAATTACAATTGCTGCCTGGATAAATCCGGCCTGGACAGGGAATAACAGGATACTGCAGAAATCGACAGAAGGTTCGGATAACCAGTATCGCCTCATCAAAGAATGGGGTAACCACACTAAGTTCGAATTGCCGGGAGCGGGTACATTGTACCCCCAGAACACTCTTCCCCCATTAGGTAAGTGGACGCACCTGGCTGGGACCTACGACGGAAAATCAATTAAACTATACTTCGATGGGGTAGTGGTTGCTGAGATGGACGCCAGTGGAGAAATGACTATCTCTGACGGCCCTCTTTTTATTGGAACGAAACATTCAACGGCACCAGCGGGCGACGAGTTCAACGGTATGCTGGACGATGTCCGCATCTACAATCGAGCACTTACGCAAAGCGAGATAAAACGGCTTGGAGGAAATCCAAAAGCCTCCGGCCCAGCCCCGGCTGACCGTGCCGTACACGAGAATACCTGGGCGAACCTCGCCTGGACGACGGGAGCTTTTGCAACCTCGCACGATGTGTATTTCGGCGAGAATTCTGATGATGTGAAGAAAGGAATCGGCGATACCTTCCAGGGCAACCAGACCGCAAACTTCCTTATTGTCGGCTTCCCTGGTTTCGCCTATCCGGATGGCCTTGTTGCTGGCACAACTTATTATTGGCGAATCGATGAGGTCAATGAAGTCAGTTCGGACAGTCCCTGGACAGGCGATGTCTGGAGATTTACGGTTCCACCACTGACTGCCTGGAAGCCCACTCCGCCAGACAAAGCCAGACTCGTGGACCCGGAAACAGACCTTAGCTGGAGCCCGGGTTGGGGTGCCAAAATGCACACCGTCTATTTCGGCGACAATTTCGATGATGTAAACAATGCCACAGGGGGCACCGCTCAGCCCGGTACAACCTATACTCTCGACACCCTTGAAATGGGCAAGACCTACTACTGGCGGGTAGATGAGTTTGATGCCAAAACCACGCATAAAGGCGACATCTGGAGCTTTACTACCGGAGATGCCAGCATTGGAGGTATAAAAGGAGAATACTTCAATAACCTAACATTATCTGGTACGCCAATTCTTACTCGAATAGAACCTGGGATTGACTATATCTGGGGCGGCGAAGCACCAGGTCCGGGAGTCGATGCGCCTTTATACTCGGTTAGATGGACTGGCGTGCTAAACGTGCCATACACTGAGACCTACATATTCGACGCGAATGTATTTTCAGCAGTACGCCTGTGGGTTAATGACCAACCGATCATCGATAACTGGATGCCGCATCATATGGCTATCGAGTACCGGGGCGAGATTGAACTTGAGGTTGGAACTGTTCCGATAGTGATGGAAATATCTAATATTTCAGGTGGAGGATACGGCGGGGGCGACGTCATGCGGGCAAATCTGTTTTGGTCCAATCCCTCCTTAGAGAAGGAAATCATTCCGCAGACAGCATTGTTGCTGCCTGTCTGGGCCGCCCGCTCGAATCCACCTAACGCTGCCGTGGATGTATCGCAGACACCGATTCTTAGCTTCTCGCCAGGCGACTATGCCGATTCGCACCAGGTCTATTTCGGAACTGACGAAAATGCTGTACTCAATGCTACTACAGGCTCGCCTGAGGACAAAGGCACTAAGGACCTTGGCTCTGAGAGCTATGACCCCGGACAACTTGAGTTGGATACTACTTATTACTGGCGTGTTGATGAGGTCAATGACACCAACCCCAGCAGTCCGTGGACTGGTGCCGTCTGGAGCTTCAAGACCGCCAATTTCCCTGTCATAGATGATTTTGAGTACTACAATGACCTTGAGCCCGAGAATCCAGAGAGCAACAACATCTTTTACACGTGGATAGATGGATTCGAAGACCCGGCAAACGGTTCTCTCGTTGGTTATGAATTCCCTCCTTTTACCGAGCGAATTATCGTTCACGGTGGTAAACAGTCGATGCCGTTATACTACGACAACAGTGTTACGCACTCTGAGGCGGACCTGACCTTGGATTATCCGACTGACTGGACCGAGGGAGGTGTCACAACGCTGACGATTTGGTTCTATGGCGACCCGGACAATGCTGCTGAGTCATTGTATGTTGCTCTCAATGGCACAGCGATTGTTACTCACGATAATCCTAATGCTGCACAGGTAGCCATGTGGACCGAATGGATTATCGACCTGCAGGCCTTTGCAGACCAGGGCGTTGACCACGTTGACCTGACCAATGTCAATACGATTGCCATCGGTTTAGGCGACAAGAACAATCCGCAGCCTGGTGGTACAGGTACGATGTTCTTTGATGATATTGTTCTACATTAACCACCATCGGCACCATAAGCCGAGATTTGATTGACAATTAGGATGTAATAGATTCGGGGCTTATACCGAACGAATTCGGTATAGGCCCTTTTTAATGCCCCATTCGGGTCTTTTATTTAACTTCTTTTACAGGAAAGTCTTATGGAAAAGTATATTGAATTCGACCCGGATAGCAAGAAAACTGTAATATCTGGGCCGCCTTTTAAAGATCTGGAAATTTTCTCTTGACGACAAGGCAACTTTTCTTGTATAAATATAATGGTTGGAGTCTGTGGGTTTTGGATTCCAAAGTGTGAAGTATTTGTAGTTTTTCGATAGAGCAGGAGTTATTGCGTATTACGCAAGGCACAGGATTTTAACAGATTTGTGCTTTGCAAGTGAGTATTTTTTGCATCTCAAGTAACGACTAAATAGTGGATTTTTGATGGAAGGAGGTAATGGCAGCCCTAAGCAATTTCCGAATTTAGATTTTCAATTCTCGCAGGTACGTTTTTTTGATGCTTATTAAAGAAAAAGGATGTTTTGGTGTGTGGCCAAAGCATAATCCATAATTATTTTTACTCTTTTTGTTTGAAGGAGGAATATTATGTGGAGAAATACATCAATCCTCATTGTTATCGCGTCCATGTTGGTGTTTAGCGGTGCGGCGCAGGCGGCGCGCGACGTCACGGGCCCGCTGGACACTGTGGTGGGAGTCCCTAACGACGGCGTAACTACTGGTGGCAACGACAACGGTTGGCCACCTAACGAACTACCACCTTTTGCCGTTGACGACCAGATACTGACGAAGTATCTGCACTTCAAAGGTGGGAGAGAGCCCACGGGCATCCGGGTAACGCCCGTTGTCGGCGCGACCGTGGTTACCGGGCTGACCTTTACCACGGCCAACGACGCGGAACACCGCGACCCGGTTACATTTGAACTCTCCGGTTCTAATGAGAGCATCGAAGGGCCGTACACTTTGATTGCCAGTGGCGATATCGTCGATTTCGCCCAGGATACGGCGTGGCCACGGCGTACGAAGACCACGACGCCCATCCAGTTCCCCAACACGGTGTCATACAAGCACTACCAGGTAATGTTCCCAACGATTCGCGACCCAGCCGTCGAGCCCTACATGCAGATTGCCGAGGTGGAATTGCTGGAACTCACTCTCAAGGCCTCTGACCCAGCCCCGGCTGACCGTGCTGTACACGAGGATACCTGGGCGAACCTTGCCTGGATAGCGGGAGCCTGGGCTGTCTCGCACGATGTGTACTTCGGCGAGAATTATTATGACGTGGATAATGGAATCGGTGATACCTTCAAGGGCAACCAGACCGCAAACTTCCTGATCGTCGGCTTCCCCGGTTTTGCCCTTCCGGAAGGCCTTACTCCTGGCTCGACTTATTACTGGCGAGTCGACGAGGTCAATGACGCCAACCCGGACAGTCCATGGAGAGGCGACCTCTGGAGCTTTACGGTTCCCCCCAAGAATGCCTGGAAGCCCTATCCGCCTAATGGCGCCAAATTTATAGACCTGGATGCCGACCTTACCTGGAACCCAGGTTGGGGTGCGAAAATGCACACCGTCTATTTCGGCGACAATTTCGACGATGTGAACAATGCCGCTGGCGGTACACCCCAGGTATCTGCAACCTATACTCTCGAAACCCTTGAGTTGGACAAGACTTTCTACTGGCGTGTCGATGAGTTCGATGCCATCACCACGCATAAAGGCGATGTCTGGAGCTTCACGACCGCCGGCGGCGGGGGCGGTATCAAGGGCGAGTACTTCAACAACGATAGCGTGAGTGGAAAACCGGCCCTGACGCGCATCGACCCGGAGGTCAACTTCAGTTTTGGTAGTGCGAGTCCGGGGGCTCCGATCAGAGATAGTGGTTGGTCGGCCCGCTGGACGGCGGACCTCGAAATCCTTTTATCCGACACGTATACATTCAGTGTCAACAGCGAGGGTGGCACCCGCCTGTGGATCGACGGCCAGCAGGTCATTAACATGTGGGTGTCCTGGGTCCCCACCGAGTACGCCTCCATGCCGATGGATCTGGAAAGTGGCACCCATTCGCTGCGGTTAGAGTACTACCACTACTCCGGCGGCGTGCAGGAGTTGTACTGGTCGACGCCGACAATGCCCAAGGAGATCATTACGGCAGGCCCATTGCAACCACCGCTGAGAGCCGGCAGCCCGAATCCGCCCAATGGTGCCGTGGATGTAAAGCAAACACCGATTCTTAGCTGGTTGCCAGGCGACCAGGCTGCTTCGCATCAGGTCTATTTCGGCACTGACGAAAATGCTGTAATCAACGCTGCTGCAGGCTCGCCTGAGGACAAAGGCACTAAGGACCTTGGTTCAGAGAGTTATGACCCCGGACAGCTTGATTGGGATACCACCTATTACTGGCGCGTTGATGAGGTCAATGATACCAACCCCGGCAGTCCGTGGACTGGCGCCGTCCTAAGTCTTAAGACCGCCAACTTCCCTGTTATAGAAGATTTTGAGTACTACAATGACCTTGAGCCCGATAATCCAGAGAGCAACAACATCTTTTACACGTGGTTAGATGGATTCGATGACCCGTCAAACGGTTCTCTCGTCGGTTATGAATTTCCTCCTTTTACCGAGCGAACTACTGTTCATGGTGGTAAACAGTCGATGCCGTTATACTACGACAACAGTGTTACGCACTCTGAGGCGGACCTGACCTTGGATTATCCGACTGACTGGACCGAGGGAGGTGTCACAACGCTGACGATTTGGTTCTATGGCGACCCGGACAATGCTGCTGAGTCATTGTATGTTGCTCTCAATGGCACAGCGATTGTTACTCACGATAATCCTAATGCTGCACAGGTAGCCATGTGGACCGAATGGATTATCGACCTGCAGGCCTTTGCAGACCAGGGCGTTGACCTGACCAATGTCAACACCATTGCCATCGGTTTAGGCAACAAGAACAATCCGCAGCCTGGCGGTACAGGTACGATGTACTTCGATGATATTGCTCTACATTAGCCACCATCGGCACCATAAGCCGAGTTTTGGCTGACGGTTAGGTGCGTGGTTGATATAGTAGATTCGCATCAATTCGGGGCCTATAGTGATTGATTCGCTATAGGCCCCTTTCAGTTAATTATTGATTTATATCTCTTTTTCTCGTGGATAGAAGTATCAAGTTCCTTAATCCCTGAGTGTCTCTGGCGGCGAGCCATCGCTGCTCGAATTGCTTTTCCTGGGCAATCTGAGCTATGGCCATCAGGGCCCGCAGGTGGTAATTACGCTCGTCTTTGCTGCCGGCCAGAACGAACATTATCCTGACCGGGTCCGGAGCGTGCGGGAAGTCGATGCCGTCACGGGCACGGACAAGCAGAATATCGAATTTGTTTTCGCCTTCCACTACTATATGCGGTATAGCAAAGCCCGGCTGAACCACCGTGCCGCCCTCAGCTTCACGATGGAGAAATTTCTCGAAAAGCACGTACTCGTTTGTCCCCAACCTCTCGGCTAAAATGGTTGAGACCTGCCGAAAGATTTTTTCGGCGTCTTCTTCTCCCTGAATATCCAGGATTTCACATTCTCTTATAAGCTGGTCAAATCTGTCCTCGATTATATTGTCCCGTTCGAGCAGAATATCCCGAAGCTCATTCTCGAGGGTAACGGTTTTAAGCGCTCTGTCGGTAACTCGTTCTACCACGTGCATTACCGCCGATGCTCTGCTGACCCGCCTGTAAACATATAGCCAGAACCAGCCGGCGCTCAAACCGACAAAGCCGGCAGTAATCAGTAACGGCACCAATCCCATATCTATTATCAAAGTACCATAAATAAAGACAGCAAAGATATGAATATAGGGATACAAAGGCGACCTAAACTTCGGACGGTAGCTTTGTATCCTGCTCTCGCGCATTATAATCACACTGGCGTTGACAAGAATGAAAAGTATTATCATCAAGGTAGAAGCAGTTTTGACCAGCACTTCAATATCAAGAAAGACAATGGCCGCAATCATAAATAGGCCTGTAAACATGATACTGATGTGAGGTGTTTTGAATCGCTCGTTAACACGGGCTAAGAGTGGTGGCAGTAACTGGTCTCTGCTCATAGCCATAGGGTACCGGGACGCAGCGAGTATTCCGCCATTCGCAGTTGTTACAAAAGCAGCGATGGCAGCAACGCTGAGCAGTACAAATCCAAACGCCCCCATAAATTTACTCGCCGCCAGTGATATGGGAAGCAGGTTACCAGCCAGCTCCCGGCCCTCTACAACTCCGACAGTAATTATGATTACACCAATGTAAAACAACGTTACGATAAACCAGGCCAGTATCATCCCCAAAGGCAGATTTTTGCCGGGATGTTTTACTTCTTCTGCAATACTGGCGACTTTGGTCAGGCCTCCGAAGCTTATAAAAACCAGGCCCGCAGTTGCAAACACCGCTGCCCAACCCTTTTCCAGAAATCCTCTATATCGGACAGCTTCAACAGACCCGGCGCCAAAGAGTACAAACAAAGTCAGTATCGTCAGTAATATCACAACCAGCAAAACCTGAAATCTGCTTGTGTGTTTGACGCTTACTATATTAAGCGCCGTAAAGCTAAGGCAGCAGGCTACAGCTATTGCTTTGAGATGCCATGGCTCAAGCTGCGCCGGAAAGAGCATTTGAAGTACAACCTCGACAAGAACTGCCATTCCGACCACGGCAAAGGCGCTTTTAAGGGCTAATGAAAACCAGCCAGCCAATCCGCTGAACAGACCCCAAATCGGGCCTAAACTCCGTTCGATATAAAAATATGTCCCACCCGCTCTCGGCATCGCCGTGGACAGCTCCGCTTTACTGAGGACACTGGGAATTATCAAAATCGATGCAAAAAGATAAGATAAGACTACTGCGGGGCCGGCCTTTGTAAAAGCTATGGCAGGTAAAACAAACAAGCCTGAGCTTATCATTGCCCCTGCCGCTATGGCAAATACTTCAAGGGCACCAAGCTGTTTCCTGAGATGAGCCACCTTAAAACATCCCTGTTATTGCTCGTATCTTATAAAGTCATGCAAATATGCCTAACCTCCCTTTTGCATAAGCCTTTTGTAACTTATACAAAACAGAGCATTAGAGTAAAAGTAACTTACGCTTTTATTCCGCATTATACCAGCAAGGCTTAGTTTTCAACAGAAATACTAATTCAATAGACAAAGCCTTTCACATTTTCTATTATAACCCGAAAATTCGACTTATAGTATAGTCTCAACGTGTGGATTAAATGCAGAAAAAGCAAATAGAGATCTCTTCTATGAGTAAACAGTCCATACAAAGACGTATGAAAGGAACCAAAATGAAAAAACAAACAAGGAGAGAATTTTTGAAAAAACTTGGATTCATGGCGGGCTCCGCGTCAGCATTATCAATATTACAAAGCCGTAATAGCATCGGTCAGATAGCAGGGACTGAAAGAAAACAGCCGAACATCATATTTATTATGACGGACGACCACGCCTCGCACGCGATGAGCTGTTACGAAAGCAAAATCAATAAAACACCGAACCTCGACAGGATTGCAAAAGAGGGCATGCTCTTCAAAAACAGCTTTTGTACCAATTCAATCTGTGCCCCCTGCCGAGCGGTAATCCTGACCGGCAAATACAGTCACATCAATGGCGTTATCGATAATCGGCTGAAGTTTGATGGTAGCCAGCAGACCTTCCCTAAACTGCTGCAAAATGTTGGTTACGAAACCGCTATAATCGGCAAATGGCACCTCAAAACCGACCCGACCGGCTTTGATTACTGGAATGTCCTGCCCGGACAAGGAACCTACTACAACCCGATTTTGCTCGAGATGGGCCAGCGGAAAAAATATACCGGCTACACCACTGACATTATTACCTACCACGCCCTTAAGTGGCTTAAAGAACGCACCGGCAACAAACCATTCTGCCTAATGTATCACCACAAGGCACCGCACCGCCAGTGGGAACCTGGTCCCAAATATCTGACGATGTACGATGATGTTAAGATTCCGGAGCCGGAAAACCTTTTCGACGACTACTCCAACCGCGGAAGAGCCGCTAAGGAACAGGATATGAGCATCGAAAAGACGATGAACGACAGGGACCTGAAACTCGTGCCGCCGAAGAACCTTACACCTGAACAGAAAAAGCTCTGGGATGCTGCATACGAACCTAAAAACGAAGCCTTCCGCAAGGCAAACCTCAAGGGCAAAGACCTGGTCCGCTGGAAATATCAAAGATACATCAAAGACTACCTGCGATGTATCGCCTCAGTTGACGAAAATGTTGGTCGGCTGCTAGATTATCTCGACGAAACAGGCCTGACTAAAAATACCGTCGTGGTCTATACTTCCGACCAGGGCTTTTACTTGGGCGACCACGGCTGGTTCGATAAGCGATTTATGTACGAGGAATCGCTGCGTATGCCATTGCTGATACGGTATCCGAAGGAAGTCAAAGCCGGCTCGATAAACGACGACATCGTCTTGAACCTGGATTTTGGCGAGACGTTTTTGGACTTCGCGGGTGTACCAAAACCGCCCGATATGCAGGGCCGTTCCATTCGCAACATACTCCAGGGCAAAACAACTAAGGATTGGCGCACGTCAATGTACTACCACTACTACGAGTACCCGGCCGTGCACAACGTTAAACGGCACTATGGTGTACGGACTAAACGTCACAAGCTGATACATTTCTACCATGATATCGACGAGTGGGAGCTGTATGACCTGAAAAAAGACCCGAAAGAAATGAAGAACGTCTATAACGACCCGGTATATGCCGATGTTGTCAAGAAGCTAAAAGCCGAACTAAAACGGCTGCGCAAAGAATATAAAGACACTACCGGCACTCCTGTATAAAAACGAACCGTTGACTCTCATCAAAGGAACCTCAGCGGCGAATCGTAGATGCATACAGCACGAATGTACGGCCAAAAAACTTCTACAAGAGTTTATTCTTCCAGCAGCTCGCCGGTCGCCTTGTTCCACCGTATGGTGCGGACATTCATACGGTGTTCTTTGCCGTGGCAGTCAGTGCAGTATTGCTTTTGACCGGTGGACTTATCAAAGACAGTTTCAGCTCCGGCCAAAAGCGACGCGTGGTCGCTCACATGCTTGATTTTGCCTCTCGGATGGCACATCATACAGGTCGGATTGATTTTTGCCTTGGGCTTACTTTCTTGAAACAATCTTTGAGATAATCCCTCGATTTGGCCAGATTGCTCGCCATCTCATCCGGTTCCGGGTGCCCGTGCATAAAGGGATTAACATATCTTCGATACCGAATATCTGCCAGGGCCTCTATCCAGGGCGTCATGTCCGTCGGGCCGACGCCCGGAAGCTGCTCTGGGCCCGGGTAGTGCTGCCACGCGTAGAAGAAGAAAAGCTGCTTACCACAGATGCCTATCGCCTCCGGAACAGAAGCCTTGAGCGTCTGGATGTGATACGGTGCTAATGCAATACCCAACCTCGGTGATGTATTCATATCGACGAAAGCCTTAAATGAATCCATCTCGCAAAGCAGCGCGTTGCCGTGGTTTTCGATGGCTAAGTATGAGTTATGCTGCTCGGCTAATTCGACTAAGGGCTTTAGCTCTTCGATAAATTTGCGCATCCTAACGGCCAGCTCCTCAGGCTTACAGGCTGGGCCGCTGCCTCGAACAGCCACCCCCCCGCCGGCCTTACCCAACAGCTCTGCATAACGCGCGTAGCCTCCCTTATAGACCGAAAACGCGAACAGTTTAAGTTTATGCTCAGCTAACAGTTCTTTCAGGCCATCCGGACCCAGACGTTTGGCCACATCGTCGAGGTGAGGACAGCCCTCGTGGGCCGACCAGATGTCGATAGCCTCGAAACCCAGCTTCGCGATCCGCTCACAGGCCTGTTCGATGGGCATCTGCATGAAATGTATCGACGAGGTTGACAGATGCATCCGCCACTTTTCCCCCCCGGCACCAATTCTCTCAAGGCCGGTAGAAGACGATGCTGTAATTCCGGCTACTGCACCCACACCCACAAATTCTAAGAAGTCACGTCGATTCAGGTTTTCGTCCATTGCTAAACTCATTCGTAGTTAGGCTTTGTCTGAACTTTAACATATCCTCCTCTATTTGTCAAATCTTATTCCAATCCTTGTCCCCGAACGTAGGGGCAACCCCATGTGGTTGCCCTGATGCTTTGTTATTACCAGGGATAGAAAAGGTAGGGTGTGCACAGCACACCGTTTTCCCCTACCGGGGATCGGGGGTTTACTCTAATAGGGTCATCGCGGCGCCTGTTTAGCCCCCCAACCCCGAAGGGCGTTGGGGGGTCCGTCCCGAAAGCGCCATACGTCATCACATACCCAACAACACAACGGCCATAATACCCGTCACATAATCTATCGCGGATTACGCACATTTCACAGAATAAATAATCAATCGAATTGCCTGCATTTCGACATTCCAAATTCCTTCTTCGATATTCGATATTTCTTCTCTCCACCCTGATACCCTGCTCTCCTGATAACCTCCACCCTGATACCCTGCTGTCCTGATAACCTGATACCCTGATATCCTGCTACCCTGATAACCTAATTAACCACTCACTAATTCCTCAATTAACCAAAAAACCCTTTGCCTTTACCATTCTTCTGTGTTATTTTATTTCCCTAAAAGCGTAAGGCACCAACGAGCGGAAACAAAACGACATACGCGATACACAATACGAATTTTCAAACAGAGCCGTGACATTAATGGAGCGGTAACAAAACAAAAGATACAAAATTCGAGCTAATGCAGCAAGTAATTTGGTAACAAAGATTGTTATATTTTATTATGTTAGGCAGGAAATATCGCTGAGAACATTATGCAGTGCATTGTCCTTGATACCAACATAATCATCTCCTTTCCGCAGATTCTCTCGAAGAGACTTACCGATGTTCGATTGGTAATCCCGTTCGAGATCCAACAGGAGATCATGCGTGTCGGGTCATTTGGGCCGGGGTCTCGAACTGACCTGCTGTCGGGGTTGTACCGCGCTGCAGTCGAGGAAGGAATCGTCGATATCGAGCCACCTTCAACTCTGGTTGAGGCAATGTTTGAGGTGATGCGTGAACACCAGATGTCAGATGGTGACGTTGGCGTTCTTGCTACTGCCTTGGACCTGAAGAAAGAGGGTAAAGATGTTCGAATCGCGACAGAAGACATACCCCTACGTCGCGTAGCCGAAAAGAAGAACATTGCGGTCTTGAGGTTGGAGGACATTAAAGCAATGGCGATAACGGGCACGACTGTGGCAAGGCTCGATGTTCAGGCGCGCACAATATCTCGTGCTCAGACACGTGGCCTCATTATCGGGTTTTGCGTTGGTGCATTGGTGTCAGGACTTGTCTTTCTTGTTTGGCACTTCTTCCGTGACCTTGCCCGAACGGTTCCTGTGTGGGGTACTCTCATCGGCATCGCACTTGCTAGTGCGGCACTATTTTGGTGTCGGGGACGGTTGAGATTCGCCTACGGAATTGCCGAGACCGTTGTTGGCTTTGCCATTGCGGCAAAGGTATTCTGGCCATCTTTCGAATACGCAGGTCTCGACGCTTGGTCATTTCTTCAAATCCTTGGTGGAGTATATGTGATGGTCCGTGGACAGGACAACATAGGTAGGTCGCTGAAGGGAACTCGATTTCATGCATTTTGGATAAAGTACTCGGGAGACATGACTAACTGAGACCAACAAAACTGAGCATTTATTATTATTTATGTTTACGCTCATTAGGATAATGGCATTATAAAATCAGTTCAAAGCTTGTTGTATATTATTATGTTAGGTTTCAAGATGAACGAAGACCTTATAGAACGATTCCACCAGAGGGCACTTCAGGTTTACGAAGAAGGTAAACGCGCAACCGGCTACCGCGGCACGCGGTACTTACAAAAGGTGCGTAAAGACGGTGGTCTTAAAGCAGCAAAGTCGTGGCTGAAGCGACGTGGCAAGAATGACGCCCCCACTGGCGGATTCTTGAAGCTCGTGGACTTCGGACGGTTGGATGTCTCGCTCGAGGCTCAAGTCATCCAGGAGCCGTGGGCAAGTCTGTTCACACAGGAAGAGCTTGCAGTCGCAAGAGATAGACTCGCGCGCCATGGGTATTTTGAGACGCAAACACTCGTGGACGCAGTGGACAAATTTGACCTCAACTCTATAGCAGCAGAACTAAATACGAGGGCCCGAACGCATCCAATCGGTATGCTTCAGGATATCCGAACCAATCTAAAGCAACTGTCGCACCGACCTGGGCAGGATATTTTCAGTTCTCAGACCATTCATGATGACTGGGCCTTTCACCACGGTGGGCGATCCGAACTTCAGTTCAACATTGGCGTTGAGAATGTCGCCGGGGTGGCTGAACTCAGGCATGGTGTGGCTTTTTCGTTTGAAACAAGTCGTACCTTGCCTTCGATTAACGTCTTGATCCCTAAGGTCCGTCTCTTCAATGACTTCATACGGCTATACCCAGAGCTATACTGCGATATGCAGATGTGGCACTACCAAAAAAAAGGACGCAGTGTCAATTACATGCCCATACCTATTCCCCCTGAGCATGTGAAGGAGGGGATTTTCGTGTTTCTTGGAAAATGTCAGCCAATCGATCAAATTGACCATGAGAAGATTCTTCGTGATTTCGATCGGCTTTTGCCGCTTTATCGGTATGTCGAGAGCGGCGGAGATGTGCAACCCATTTCGGCTCCTACCGAATCGGAATTCGTATTTCGCTCAGGTCGTTCGATAAAGGCATTATCCGCCAATGCGACTCACGTGCAGAAGCAACTGGACATCACGCTGCGCCACAACGAATTACAGGAGGCGCTACACAGTCGGCTTGTGTCAGCGTTCGGAGTCGATAATGTCGTCCGTGAACTTGCTAGTGGCGTCGGAACTTTCATAGATGTTGGAGTTCGGCGACCTAACGGCTACTGGTTTTATGAGATTAAGACCACTCACTCACCACGTGCTTGTATACGAGAGGCGATTGGACAGTTGTTAGAGTATTCATTTTGGCCAGGTGCTCAGGAAGCAACTCGCTTAGTGGTTGTCGGGGAAACAGCGTGTGACCATGACGGTCAAGAGTACCTGCGCATTCTCAAGGAGCGCTTCTCACTTCCAATCGACTATGAACAGATTGTTCTTTGAATGGGAGACACTAAGGACAGTCATTTATTTCTCGCGAGAAGACGCAAAAACGTTGAATCTCCCTAATATATACCCGCCTTCGCGGAGATGACAAAAAAAAGTGCTTTTTTTGTCATTTTTTTGTTGACTATGTTTGAAGTTATGTTAAAATACAATTATGTTTGCCAGCAGGCTAACATAAACCGCCAGTAGGCGAAAGATAGCGGAGAACCGAACGTTTTCGTATCAGCAGATACACGCCAAAAACCCCTTTTGGAACATTCAGACATTTGTATTTAGAATT
Source organism: uncultured Pirellulales bacterium (assembly GCA_964444135.1). Classification (GTDB taxonomy): domain Bacteria; phylum Planctomycetota; class Phycisphaerae; order Sedimentisphaerales; family Anaerobacaceae; genus NIOZ-UU13. The sequence continues at coordinate 91,649 of CAYUFX010000001.1, forward strand.
TGTTTAGGATTTAGTGCTAAGAATTTCGGATTTCAGACTACCAGGTAACTACTTATGCAACAAAAACTTATCATCTATCGTCTGTATTCTGTCTGCTGTCTTCAGTCTGTTATCTTTTGTCTTGAGTCTTGTGTCTGTTGTCTGTGGTCTGCCAACGGCCCCTCTACAAATGTAGAGGATTCTCTACAAATCAACCTTTTTATGCAAAACAAACCCAATTTCCGAAAGGCCAAAATGAACGTAAATATATTTAATATAAAAGATTATCAAAATTTCATCCCACTGGCCGGATATAAAAACAAACCCAATTCAAACCCAAACAAACCCAATCTCCGAAAAGCCAAAATGAATGTAAACTTAACTTTAACAAATGGTTACAGAAAAAAAGATGATTTTACAGTCCGAATAAACAAACCCAATTTCTTCAAATGCCAAAATGAACGTAAACTTAACTTTAACAAAGGATTACAGAAAAAACGATTGTTTAGCAGCCCAAAAAACAAACCCAATTCAAACCCAATCAAACCCAATTTTCTCCTTGACCCTAACATTAAAGAGCTTATAGTTTTCTTTTACACAGATGTTATAATCAGGAACAGTCTCAAAAGATTATCATACAGAAAGGATACTAAGATGAGTGGTAACAAACAGTCAAAAACCTCCATCAACAATCGTATTAGCCGTCGCAGCATGCTCCAAATAGCTGCCGGCACCGGCGCTGCGGCTCTTGGCCTCGGCTCTTGCGCCACTTTAGACACATCCACCAAACAACGCGCCATCGAGGGCCGCATCAATCATTCCATTGTTTATTGGTGTTTCGAGAAGCACTGGGACATCGAGCAGACCTGCAAGGTAGCCAGGAATCTTGGCTGCAAAAGCGTCGAACTGGTCGAACCCAGGTACTGGCCCACCCTCCGGAAGTATGGTCTCGTCTGCGCTATCACGGGCAGCCACGGGTTTGAAAAGGGAATGAACAACCCGGAGTATCACGATATGTGCCTGAAGGAGCTCCAGAATTCCATCGACGCCTGCCACGAATATGGCTTCCCCAACGTAATCACGTTCACCGGTTTTCGCGAGAACATTCCGGACGATGAGGGCATTACAAACTGCGTCAACGGTTACAAGAGGATAATACGCTACGCCGAGAGCAAGAAAGTCAATCTCTGCCTGGAGATACTCAACAGCCGGGTGGCTATCGAGATGCAGGGCCATCCCGGCTACCAGGGCGACCACACCGACTACTGCATGGAAATCATCAAGAAGGTCGGCTCGCCCAGGATGAAACTGCTGTTTGACATCTACCACGTGCAGGTTATGGACGGCGACATCATCGCTCGCATTCGGCAGTACAAGGACTACATCGGCCACTACCACACCGCAGGCAACCCGGGCCGTTGTGAAATCGGCGACAAACAGGAAATCAACTACAAGCCAATTATGGAAGAGATTGTTCGCACCGGGTATCTGGGCTACGTCGGCCAGGAGTTCATCCCGACCGGCAATCCCTACAGGTCTCTCAAAGAGGCCGTCATCCTGTGTGATGTGTAGTCTGTAAATAGTGATTCTGCTCCCCTGAAAATACGTAAAAATTGTCATTCTGAGTGAAGCGCAGCGAAGTGAAGAATCTCTTCCTCGCCAAAAATCAAGGTCTCTTCACTCACCCACGATAGGTGGCAGACTCAAGCGAGTTCCGAAAACTTGTCTCCGCGAAAGCGGGGAACTGGACGAGCTTGGGGATGGCTTGCAGCAACTACCAGTAGCCACCATGCATTTATCGTGTTACAGACCAATAGTGATTCGCGGCTCGATTCACTACCTAACAGTTAAATCCGGATTATCAGGCCCAAAATGCTTGAGCAAAACGATTGGGTCGGTCTTGGAGGGATTCGTGATTTTCACCCCCTCTTTGGCCGCCTGCTCGCTGACAAAGTATTCGTCATGGGTCAGTTGCCCGTACCTAATAAGCGCAGGAGTCTCTATATCCCATAGTCCCATTGTGCCGTGACCCTGCATCGTAATAAAGCCATAGGCGGCATTGTCCTTGATAGTTACCGTTCGACCCGGCAAAACCGTAAGCTCTTTGGCGCTGAAGGCCTTTGATTTATAGCATATCCAATTCTCGATATAACCCTCAGCCTTCATCTCTTTTGCCGGCCGGACTGGTTTGGGACGCATAAACCGGTTCGCAGCAAAATTGGGGTCAACATTGAGCTCCCAGTCGATGACACTTAGAAGCCAATCCACGTCCCCCATCTTGTCTTTGGGGGTATCCTTCCAGAGCAGTTCCTTTGGCACGACCTGGTCGTGGGTGATGTTCTCGTACATCGCAAAGACGTCCGAAGCCTTCTGGGGCTCGTATGTACATAGGCTCCCCGGTGCATGTAGGACGCCGGGCGGAACATCCCAGCCGGTGCCGACCTCGAGTCGATAAGCTGCCGAAAGACTTGTGATAGCGTTGTCTCTACCCTCCGCAGCGTCCTGAAGGGCCTTGCGAACCTGGTCCTTCGTAACGCCGGGGTTGAGGCCAAAGAAAGTATAAGGGAAATCGCCTCCGTGGTTGTTCGCCTGCGGCGAAAAATAATAGGCTTCCGGCTTACCTAACTGTCCGGTTAATTTTGCTTGCTCGTCGCGATGATGAATATGGTGGGGCAAAGCACCTTTATTGTCGAAGAACTTGGAGTACATCGGCCATCGCTGGTGTTCGTTCCAAAGTCTATCGCCGATGATTTCGCCCTTGAGTTCATCAATCGCATCTTTGAGAAGGACTTGTTCCGTCTTTCCATTATCCTCAAAGACAATGAAACTCAAGCCCTCGTTCGGCGAGGTTAAAGGGCCGTTATCCGCCGGCGTAGTCGATGAAAACCAGCGCTCATCAATGCCCCCGCGCTCACCGCCCAACGCATAATAATCATCCGGATGCAGCTTGATCCGCCGACCCGGCACACAAAAAGAACGCGGCACCCAGTTCGGTGCCAGCCGAACGATTCCTTTTCCCTGTTCAAATGCTTTGTTCACAATAGAATTAGCAGACATAAATTCTCCTTATTTTACAATTCAGAAGTCAGATTGACAGATACTCATGATCTCTGTCTTCTGTCCTCTGTCTTCTGTCCTCTGTTTTCTGTCCTCTGTCCTCTGTCTTCTGTCCTCTGTTTTCTGTCCTCTGTCCTCTGTCTTCTGTCCGTGTTCCTGCGCTCATGCTTTTTTCACTGTTTCCCATTTTTTATTCTTCGCTGACGTCAGCACCGCGTCACAGACATACTGTGTCGCAAGGGCTTCGCGGAAGTCCGGCGATGTCGACTTACCCTCGGCTAAGTTCTGCAAAAATTCAGCCACCTGGTGGACGAACGAGTGCTCGTAGCCAATCTGCAGACCCGGGACCCACCATTTATCCATATACGGCATATCGCTGTCCGTAACGTGAATTGACCGCCAGCCTCGTACGATTGATTCGTCGCTGTGGTCGAAGTAGCTGAGACGATGGAGGTCATGCAGGTCCCAGGCGATGGAGGCCTTTTCTCCGTTGATCTCGAAGGTATAAAGGGCCTTGTGGCCACGCGCGTAGCGGGTGGACTCGAAGTTGCCTAACGAGCCGTTGTCAAAGTGGCAAAGGAAAGTGCAAGCGTCATCGATACCCACTGGCTCGACCTTCCCTGTTTCAGCATGCATGCGTTCTTTGATAAAGGTCTCTGTCATGGCACACACGTCCGTAATGGACCCATTTTGCCACATAGCCGTGTCTATACAGTGGGCCAGAAGGTCGCCGATTACGCCTGAGCCGGCTGCCTTGATGTCCAGCCGCCATGTGGCCATCCCGCCCTGCGGCACCTTTGCCGAGATAGTCCAGTCCTGCAGGAAATTAGCTCGATAGTGAAAAATCTTCCCCAGCCGACCTTCGTCGATGAGCTGCTTGGCCAATGTCACGGCGGGCACCCGGCGATAGTTAAATGATACAAGGTTGGGCACACCAGCTTCCTCTACAGCCTTAACCATTTCCTCGGCCTGTGCAACGTTCAGGGCCAAGGGTTTTTCACAAACAATTGCCTTGCCGGCTTTGGCTGCTGCGATGGCTATCTCGGCGTGCAGATTGTTCGGCACACATATTTCCACTACGTCAATGTTTTCATCTTCGACCACTTTATGCCAGTCGGTAGTATACGATTTGTAGCCCCACTTCTCGGCAAAGGCCTTGGCCTCAGCCTCCACCAGCCCGCAGACAACCTGCAGGACCGGTTCGTAGGGGACATCGAAGAAGTTGTTTACCCTGCGGTAGGCGTTGGAGTGGGTCCGGCCCATAAAACCGTAGCCGATGAGGCCAACATTAAGTTTTTTAGTCATTTTCGTGACTCCTTATTCAAGTTCTTAGGATAGAAGAAGCATATATGAAGCACCAATTCCGAATTCACAACTAAGACGTCCATCCATGTGCCGCCCGCACTTTGAGCATGACATCGAGGATCGCGTTCCATGTAGCCTGCGTTTCGAGCATCGCGTTGGGGAACATGCACCCGTCCCAGCAGATATGCCGGATACCGCGCGCCGCGGCGTCCTTAAGCCAGTAGCCCGCGCAGCGGACGATGTCGAGCTTGCCGTTGGGGTCGCCGGCTGGACAGTGCTTACCCGTCTTGTCGTGTGAACCGGCGCCGTGCACTTCGCCGTCGTTCTGCGCCACGTGGAAGTCGATAGTCCAGGGCCGCAGCTTGTCGACCATCGTTTCGTATGCGGCGTAGAACTGCTCGTCTGAATAGCCGGGCTGCAACAGTGCATGTTCCGGCGCATTGTAGCCCATCAAAAACAGGTACGTGTGGGCCATATCAGCCTGGAAGCCAAGTGCCTCCGGCATTCCGACGGCTTCCAGGAGATCAAGTGTGTCCTTCCAACTGTGCAAGCCAGCCCAGCAGATCTCGCCCTCGGCAGCAAGGCGTTCGCCGTGATCGGCGGCGATTTTGGCCGCTTCGCGGAACGTCTCAGCGATTTTCGCAGTGTTCGCCTTTGGGTCTTCGCTCCATTTTTCGACGCCGAACTCCGCCGAGTCGATCCGGATCACGCCGTACTTGCGCACGCCATGCTCGTTGAACACGCCGGCAATGCGACATGCAATGCGCACGGCGCTGAGAAATTTCTCGCGAGCCGCTGCATCCCCCATCGCCGAATCGCCGACCGTGCCGCTCCAGACCGGCGCGACAAGCGAGCCGACGTTAAAACCGTACCCCTGAATAAGGTCGGCGATTTTCTTCAGTTCGTCGTCGCTGGCGTTAGGGTCGGTGTGCGGCAGGAAAAGGAAGTAGTCAATCCCGTCGAACTTCTGGCCGTTCACCTCCGCACCGGCGGTCAATTCGAGCATCCGTTCGAGACTGATTGGTGGCTCCTGGCCCGGTTCATTTCCTTTGCCGACCAGCCCGGGCCACATGGCATTGTGAAGTCTGGGGAGGGTATCCGAACTCATCTTTAGCTCCTTTCTGGTTCTGTAGCGTTCATGATAGCTATTACCTTGCCTTCTCGTGGGCCAACTCGACCGCGCCGCCTGAGAAGCATTTCCTTCTGGGCTGTCTGGCGGCTACCCTCGAGGGCAAATACTTTGCCGCCCGAATAGACTTCCGGGCCTTGCAGAATAACATTTTGCAATTATTTGTGAAGAATACAAGAATATTTTTAGAGATTTCCTAAGGTATTCGGAGCCCACACACGCCAGACCCGAAATGAGCGAAACAAACCGCAGGTGTACTGTTAACTAACCAAGAATAATATCGTCCAACCCGCGCTTCGGCACGTGGTGTTTACCGTCGCTGTCGCGCCAGTACTTGATATCACCGGCAGCGTCGAGGGCCTCAATTACAACCTGCTCTTTAGGTTTACCAAGAGCCAGGACAAGAAGTATCTCGTAACGGGACGTTATATCCAAAGCTTTGCTGAGCTTCTGCCTCTGCACTGTGCCAATCATGCAGCCACCCAGACCTTTCTCTGCTGCACCTAAGAGAATGCTTTGGGCAGCTATTCCATGGTCACAGCCAAAAGACTGACTTATCTGGGTATCGCCAAGTATGATTATGTAGGCAGATGGTCTCTCGCCTTCGCACGGGCCCGGCCAATCTTTGAGATAGTCGGCCCAGCCAAGATGCGGAAATATCAAACCGTTCTTTTGAGGCTCGAAAGAAAGGATATATTTTAGTGGCTGCAAATTAGCTGCGGACGCTGATAGTCTCGCAAGGTCAACAAGCTCTCGCAACATCTCGTGTTCCACAGCAGCTTCCTGGTGAAAACGCCTATAGGTCCTATTCTGCATGACTAAATCTCTTATCATCATAATCTCACCTGTTGAAACGATGCTTTTATTTGTCTTGCTGCTGAATAGTTACGTCGAGCATCTGGTTTTCAGAGAGGACCAGCTTTTTCTTCAGGGTAATCTCAAGCCGGCCGTCTTTAAGCGTAAAATCGTTTTTAACGGGTCTGCCTGCCGCTGTTACAGAAACCTTCACCGACCGGAAATTATCAGGAACGGCAAAGGCAAGAGATTTCACACTCAATTGTCCCCATCGCAGCTCGATTCGTTCGCGTTGTATTTTGCTGTCTCGTTTTTGCAGAAACAATCCCCAGCCCTCGGCGGCTGTGAAGGCGGCGCGGAAGTTCTCAGGCGTTATCCTTGGCGCAAAGCCCAGATGTCCCTTAGGCCCGTGGTATTCATAGCCTGCAAGGGCCGTATAGACACCCCAGCTCGCCATTGCCCGAGCGTAGTGGTCGCCGCACTCAACCTCATTAAACGGATTATGTTTGGCCGGATGATAGCGCGCATGAATGCCGCGGCAAATTGCAAGTGCCTCGTCAACCATACCTTCCCAGACCATATGACCGGCCACCTGATACTCGATGCCCGTCCAAACCTCACTCCTGTAGCGAACACCCTCTGTGAGGTACGGACTCTTGGGCCAGGTACAGGTAAACAGTCCCGCCTCACCCGGCTCGGCAAACCAGCGCTCCGGTTCGTGCTCAGCATTGTATGGCCCAGTATCCGGCGCCCAGTTATACTTCCAGACAGACTGCAGTGCCTTTTTGACATATTCCGGCGGATAGATGTAGCCTAAGCCGAGCTGATGTGCCCAGCCCTGGCCGAAAAGCTGGTCCGACAGGCACCCTTTTGCATACTGATGTTTAGGATGCTTCTTAAGGTCAACAAGCTGAATAAAGTACTCGCCGTCCCAGAGACGCTCAACGCTCAGTCGGCTACCGCTTTCGAATATCTTCCGGCAGCGTTTGGCGAACCGCTCGTCGTCCATATCTTTTGCCATTTCTTCGCCGGCGCGAAGCGCAGCTAAATACAGCGAGCCGACAAACGTATTGGGGCCCTCGAAGTTGATGTCGTATGTATTATGCTGACTGTTCTCGATAAGGCCGTCATCATTGCCATCCTGGGCGATGGAATACTCCAAGGCCTTTTTAATGCGCGGCCAATTGCGCTTTAGAAATGCATTGTCGGCGGACATCTGGTGCTCACGATAGGCTTTGAGTACTGTACCGCATTGTCCATCAGCGGCGTAAGCGCGGTTGCTTCGGAATCCAACCAGGCCGCTCTCGGAGTCGAATCCCTCACCAAAGTCCTGCATTTCCCTGACGCTGCGCTCAAGCTCTGGGAAAAGACGTGCCGGGGCATGGGCATAGTTCCACACATGGGTACAGGTGCCGGGGCAACTACCGACGCCCTCCCACGCCCAGAACCGGCCGTTCTTCCACCACTGGCACGTCCCCGTCGCAAGGTTGCACACAGTGGAGTGCAAGCGGAAAAGCAGCCAACGAGGCAGCGTACTGTGCTCGTAGTAACTCTTATACCACTTAGCAGTATCGCCGGCAAGCCGTTCGTAGTTATCGAGGACATAATGAGCAACCTCGGCAGCACTGTTGAAGCGGTTGGCATACTCATGGCCGTTCGGATGGTTGGGAAAGAACCACGTAAGGACAAAAATGAAAGTGTGTTTGGCACCTGGCGCCAAATCTACAGTACGAGTAGCCAGAGCCGTACTATGTCTCTCGGTAACAGGCCAGGCAACATTCTCCTCAACATTAAGATCTACAACCCAATCACCGAGAAACGAAAGAATCTGGCGGACATTCTGAGACGGAGCTCCCTCTTCCGCAAAAGCCAAGGCCAGCGAGCCATAATCAGCAAGTTGCTCGAGCGGACCCATCTGCCCTTGCTGCGGCTCATCCGATAGTTCAATCTGGTCAACGTTAATATGCCCCCACCCGTCTGAGAATCGGTCCAATATCAGAATTTGTGCCGTTTTACCCTCGAATTCCTGAACATTCCAGAAATACCACTCGAGCTTCTCGTCGTTCTTGCCGGTTGCGGTGCGTGCCACCTTGCCGTCGACAAGCAAATTAATACACGTCTGGCCAGCGTAACTACCACCGCCGATCAGAAAGTTGATAAACTTCCGTGAGATTTTGAAAGGCGGTGACGTCAGCGTGCCATTGGGCTTGTCCCCACCCAAAAAACTATTTACAAATCCCTCGCCGAGAAATCCGCTCACCTTTTGCTGGTTTGGCAGCGTGCCCTTGGCAGGTCCTTTCCCGAAAGCCTCTCCGGTTATATTCCAGTTGCCATAGTCCGGGCCCTCAAAGTCAGCCAGGACAATTTTCGGCCGAGGCTTCATGTCAACATTGGGTACAGGTACCTTCTCTGCTGTGTGCACAATCAGCGTCCGTTCATTTTCATTAACAATCCGGCTTCGGCGCAGGGCATGAACGGCCCTCGCCGAATCAATGCAAACCGCGTTCTCAAGCCATCCCAAAACACCTGCCTGGAGGGTTGTCTTGGAGACATTCTCTACGACAATATGAAACAGCGTGGCCGGAAGTGCAGAATCTTTTGCATTAAGTGGAATAAAAATAGAAGAGGCCGTCAACGCAACCCTTACAGGTAATTTATCTTCACTGTACCGAACGATACCAATAGGGTATAACCCGATAAAATCCACACTCTCAAAATCTTCGTTTAATGTTCTCACAAAGGCCTTATCACCTTGTTTTGCAATGACAGTAAAACCGGAGTCCACAGGCGAACTCGGCCTGTAAGTACGGTAACAATCACGCCCATATCCCGTGAAAACATGCTTATTGAAGATTTGCCAAAGGCCGAGCGTTCCGTCACCACGCAGATAGAGCTGCCCTGTTGCTATGCCCCCTACCGGCATACCAATCGTCTCAAGCTCTTCGCCGCGATATACTTCCTGCCGGCCTCGCTCAAAAAGACGCTGCACCGCATCGTGCGATAGCCCTTTGTCCACGGGAACAAGATGTTCGGCTTGCTGCTCCTCTGCCTCGGCTGTGCCGTGAACCATCATAAAAAAACCACAAACTACAAATACAATTACGGTCATCCGGTATTTTCTCATCTTTCATTTCCTCTCTTCTTAAGATAATTGCATTTAACGTTTTTGGGCTTTGCGCACCGTATTTTCAAATTTGATTGCCAGCAAAGTTGGCTCTACAATATGCAGGTTATTCAAAAGAGGCTCAGTATATTTGATGTCCCCGTACTCGGCTTGGTTGAAATGATGCTGTTTGCCCACGTGATTATTCCAGTCCACTCCTTCTGTCAAAAAACCATACGGGCCATGATGGTGTTTAGCTATCGCCCGCAGGATAGTAAGCCCATCGGCAAGGTACGATTTGTTGTCAGTATCGATATAAGCTTCGATATACGCCAATGCCGCCTCGGCGTTTTCCCACAGGTAAGCCGTGTCCCAGCTTTTCTCCATAAAGAGCAGTCCTTTTGTCTGCACGCCGTTTCTGTCCTCTTTCATCTTAAATTGCTCCAGACCCCCAAGGCATTTTTCATAGGCAAAATCACTGATTGTCTTATCACCGAGTAGCTTGGCCGCCTCTCGCAGAACACGAAACGCCACAGAGTATGCAACATTTTCGTGTTCGTCATAGGTATCGTGATTAATGCTACCGAAGAATCCGCCCGCTTCCATGAAAACACTTACCTTTTTTCTAATTATTTCTATATAGTCTGCAAGCCCTCGTTTTGTAAGCCCCGTATATAACTGAATAATGAATAGTCCGTCACCGCTTTTCTGGAATAAGATATCCGAGTCGCCGTATGCATTCTTGGGGTAATGCTTCCCGTCGGGTTCACAGCGACGGGGAAACCAGCCGTTCGATGTGGACTTCACATTCATGTTGAGCCATTCTGCTGTCTTGACGGCTACTTCTTGCATTTTGCGCCTTCGTTCACCATCAAGCTTGTCACTAAAAAGAAGAAGCTGATACGCGACCTTCGCCATCGAGCCGGGGCAGAACCAGTTATTCTTGTGTTGGTAGTTAAGACAGAATCGATTAGTAGTGGTCTCCCGGTAGCCGGTTATGAATCCGGTTTCATAGTCGATAAATCCATCCTCTAATACATGGTCCAGCAGTGAAAGAGCCTTTTTTTCCAGAGATGGGTCTTTGATATGCCTGGCAAACAAATAAATTTCATAAGCACCGCCGACCGCATTTGCCGCCCAGCCAGGCCCTTCAAGATTGCCAAAATCATGCCAGCCCATTACATTACCATCTTTGTCAACAAAGCTTGACTTACTACAGAGATGCCCCTTGTAAGGTATCAATGTGTACTCCGCAAACCTGACAGAGTCACGCACAGAATCAAAAATCGTATAGGATGGATTCTCCGGTAGATAGAATCCGGACTGCACTTCTTCCAGCTTGAGGTAATCAAGCCCGAACATATACTTCTTAACAGCCTTTTCATTTGCACCAACAATCTCAACTCTCAATGTATGCTGACCCTCGCCTTGTGGCAGTCGACAAAACCCAAGAAAAATGCAAATCACAAGCCCCATTACGATTGGAGAAATCCAGGGCCTTTTCATCTTTCACTTCCTTTCTTTTTAAGCCTTATTAGTTCTCTCTTTGAAGCCCACATATTGTAATAAAAAAGGCCCCTCCTTGCCAATGTGTTTCATAAAAAACACACTTCGACAAAGATGAGCCTTTACTGCCGGTACTTCGTCTGAGGTCTTAACGCCTTGGCCCGAACTGCTCTAATCCGAGTTTCTGCATAGTGTCTTCATGTTCTTTGTTGCGCTTTGCGATTAGTTCTTCAAGACGCTTAGCTGTCTTCTCGGCTTTTTCCGACGTCGCCAAAGCATAAATCGCCTGAATTTCAGCTATGGACTCTTCATGTTCTCTGTCAAGTTGTCGTCGGCCTTTGAGTATCGTAACTTGCTGCTCAATCGCTGCAAGGGCCTGCTGCCGCTCTTCTCGCATCTTCGTGAATGTTTCCCTTAATTTGGCTCTTTCTTCCTCGGACATCTCTTGAAATCGGCTTCGGTCAAAACTTGGAGCTTCCATGCCTGCTTTCAGCTTTGCTGCCTGCTCTTGAATCGCTTCAATCGCTTTGGTTTGTGCCTGACGGTATTGGGCAAAACGCTGCGCACGGTCACTTTGCTCCTGGCCGAATGCAACCCAGACCAACGCCAGAACCACCAGAACAACCACGGCTGACATTAGGTACCGCTTCATAATACTGACCTCCAAAAAACGTTAAAAAAGTTACACTTCAACTAATTCCCACGATGGGAATTAGCCTTTTGACAAATCTGTTCCCTTCCGCTCGGCAAAAACGCAAATGCGTGGTCTTTCACTCCGACAACCTGATTCGCCTGCTGGCTCCCTTCGGTTTTTCTTCTCTCTAAGGCCTGACGGGCCTTATTGAGCGTATTTTACAGTACAGCCATAAGGCTTGGTCTTCGCTGTGCTCACTGCTTTACCGGCGGTCAGCTCCGCCAAAGCCTTGTCAACATAGTTCACCACGCCTTCTTTCTTTCTGCCCAATGGCGAGTCATCAATCGCACCCTCATAAACAATCCTGCCGCTGGTGTTTATGATATACATATGGGGTGTAGTCTCCGCACCGTAGGCTCGGCCAACCTTTCCTGACCTGTCATCGAGTATCAAGTAAGGCAGCTTGTACCGCTCGGCAAAAGCTCTATTCGGTTCAGGAGTTGTATGGTTTGTACTATTTACTGCAAACCAAACGATGTTTTTGCCCATGTATTTTTTCGCAAGCTCGACCATTGTATTTTTTGTCTCGTAATGGTATCGGGAAAACGGACACTCGAAATTCAGCCATTCCAGCACAACAATTTTGCCCCTGTAGTCGGAAAGACTTACGGTTTTGCCGTCAAAGCTGTTTAGCTCAAACTCCGGTGCTCTTTTGCCCGAGCTTTCGCCTTGGATATCTCTTTCTTGACTTGCCGGCCGCTCCCTCTGCGGTCTCTCTAATCTTTCAGGCCTTGACCCAGGTTCTCGCGCTCTACCGCCTCTCGATTCCCTCTGGTACCGGGCAATCAGCCCTTCCAGACGACTGGCTGTCTGTGTGGCCTTCTCCTTTACCGCCAGGTCGTGAATCGCCATTAGCTCATCGATGGACGGCTCACTTCCTGCTTGCGGTTGTCCTGGCCCCCTCAGTTTTGCAAGCTGCTCTTCAATAGCTCTAATCGCTGTCTGTCGCTCTCGACCCGCTTTCGCCGTCTTCTCTCTTAATTTGGTCCTTTCTTCTTCAGAAAGCTCACGCCATCTGCTCCGGTCTTCAGTTCCTGTACTTTGGATGGCTGCTTTGAGTTTCGCAACCTGCTCTTCAATCGCTTCGATTGCTTTGAGTTGTTCCTCTCGCCCTACGCCGAAACGTCCACCAAACCTTTGCTGCATCTCGGCCCTGAACTTCTCTTTTTCCTCCTCGGACATATTCTCAAATCTCTCTCTCCTTTGACGCATTTCGGCCCTGAACTTTTCTCTTTCGGCCTCGGACATATTCTGCATTCTTTGCCTCATATTCTCCCGTTGCCGTTGTACTCTCTGTGCAGATGTTTCTTCGTCCTGAGCGAATGCGCCCCACGCCGACACCAGAACTACCAGAACAGCCACAATTGGAATTAGATATCTCTTTATAATATTAACCTCCAAAATAAGTTGAACTGAGATTTCCATTAAATCTTTCCTAATAGAATATCACATCCATCTAAAAAGTCAATCTTTCCGGCAACCCAGAGCCGTAAAAAAGCTCCTGACACCCTTTTTTCTTTCCGCTTCTTTGGTTCGTTTCTCGGATTTTGAAATTGGGTTTGATTGGGTTTGTTTTTTGGCTATTATAGGGCAATAAATCTTCTGGATTTTTCAACAGCATTTTCAAGGAAATTTACTGTTTCTGTTCAAGTTATCTACCAAAAAATGCCTATTTTCTATTATTTTCGCAAGCTTTTCGATTGTGCTATAATCAAAAGTAAGGTAGATAGTCATACCAGAACAGCTTCTCTATATCAGAAAAACTAAGGAAAAACAGCCTGTAACATTTTGATATGAAAGGAATTAGACAATGTTAAAGATAGGAATGATTGGAGCTGGTTTCGTGGCCGGATTCCACCAAAGGGCTTTGTGTTCGGTCCGCGGCGTCGATCTAACCGGTGTTTGCGCACTCGAAGGCGCAGAGGCCCTTGCCAAACGCGCACAGGCTGATGGCCTGGGCAATACCCAAGTTTTCAAGAACATCGCTAATCTTTGTGCCGCTGTTGACGTAGTCTGCATCTTTGCCCCCAACTTTGTCCACCTCGAAATTATGCGCAACATAGCAAAGGCAATCGAAAACGGCACCAAAATTAAGGGAATCATCTGCGAGAAACCTCTGGCCCGTAACCTCCAGGAAGCTGACGTAATGGCAAAAATGGCCAAGGCACTCGGTGTGCCCACCGCTTACTTCGAAAACCAGATTCACATGCCCTCAGTGGTCCAGGCCCGGCGTCAGCTTGCAGCAGTGGAACAGAATATGGGTTCTGTGCATCTGGCCCGCAGCGCAGAAGAGCACGGCGGACCGCACGAGCCGTGGTTCTGGGACCCAACAAGACAGGGAGGCGGTGTCTGCTGTGATATGGGCTGCCACAGTATAGCCGTGGGGATGTATATGCTGACACCCAGCGGCAAGTCCCCTGACTACCTCACGCCTGTTTCAGTTACCGCCAATATGGCTCTGCTCAAGTGGGGCAAAGAACCGTGGATTAGCCGGCTTAAGGAAAGAGGTGTGGATTACAAGGCCACGCCTGCCGAGGACTATTCAAATGTTACCATAGAGTTCAGGGACCCCGAGACGGGAATTCACGGTGTAGCTCAGGCCACAAATTCCTGGATGTACGATGCACCCGGCCTGAGACTACTTATGGAAGCCTTCGGTCCGGGTTATTCGTACACCGTCAACTCACTACAGTCACCTACGGGTATGTTTATCAGTGATGCGGCTGCCGCTGCCGTTGCGGATAGTGAGCTGGCCCTTGAGAAGGCACAGGCCAGCCGGGGGGCTTTGCTTCTTCATCACAATGAGCCGGACCTGTACGGTTATATAGCGGAGTGGCGGGATGCAATACCAGCCTTTGAACAAGGCAAAAACGCTCTGCTCGATTTCGAATACGGCCGACTAATCACAATGCTTGTCATGGCTGGGTATATGGCCCATGAAAAGAAAATGACAATTGACTTGACCGACTCGACTGTTTTGGCGAAGCTGGAAAGCTACGTTCCTTTGATTCAACAGGGCAAAGGAGCAGAAGTCCTTCATGGCGCCTGACCCTTTCAAAACGACAGGCTTTTAATAAACTGCAGATTTGCCGGGAGGAGAACAGATATCGTCTGTACCGTTTTATCAGAAGAATTAGCCTTATTGCTTGCATAAACAGGACTAAACTGGTAAAATTATTGTATGAACTTGATGATACAGGCGGGCGGAACTGATATGTGAATTCTTACTCTAAAAGGTACTCACTTTGCATTTGACATCTTTAGTGATTGCCCGTAAACGCTTTTAGAGCTTATCCGAATAACCGGGTCGTTATGAGGCCGAGCGAAAAGGTCGAGGCCAAGGCGGCAGGCCAAAAATGCTCGCCAGAAGTGGTTTTCTCCACGTTGAGAACGTTTTTGGCCGACAACGCAGGCATCGGGCTTTGCAGCCGGCCGCAATAGAGCGGGTTATTGGGATAGGCTCTTAGTAAGTGGTTACGTATAGGCAAAAAATATGCTTTAGCGAGGAGAAATTACAATGTGGAGAAAAAAAGGATTCACACTCATAGAGCTGTTAGTTGTCATTGCGGTTATCGCGCTTCTGCTGGCCATACTGATACCGGCCCTTAACAAGGCCAGAGAGCTTGGGCAGGGCGCGGCCTGTAAGGGCAATCTAAAAAGCTATACACTCGCTGTGCAAATGTACGCCCAGGATAACGATGATAGGTTTTGTGACCCGGACTTTTGCTATTTCTCGCAAAGCGAGCGCTATCCCGTTGAGTCAGGAGTTGGAGGAAGTAATCATCTTCACCTTCGTTGGTGTAACGGCGATTTGTATCTTCAGAGTCATCCGGAATACGGCGGCTCACTGTATCCCTATATGAAAGACGCGAGGTCTTTCATCTGTCCAACCTACGCCCGCTTAACCATCAGAGGCTCTCAGGACCAATTTTATATGGCTGATGGTGACACTATTGCAAACTATAAGCCCTGGTACAATTATACAATGAACGCGTACCTCGGCCCAATAGATACACCCAGGGGTCTCCCCCTTAAAGGAATCAGGGTAGAGAAACTCACGCAGGTAAAACGCCCGGGCGAGACCTTCTCTTTCACTGAAGAAAGTGCTCTGGTCGATACCAGATATAACGCTTCGGGTCTTAACGACACCTTCATGATTCCGGGTGACAAAAGCATGGCCGAGGGTTGGTTAAGCAGCGTCGGCGGGAGCCCTAATCTTGTTAAACCCGGTCCGGAAGGAGTGGGCCAATTCTGGGATGTTATCGCAGGTTTCCACCATGCCCCATCCGGCAACAGATTGGGCGGAAAAGGACATTGCGCCCTCCTGGATGGGCATGTTGCTGCTCATACACGCGCAGAAACGTTTCCATTAGCCTGGCCAAGATGATTCAGCGAACCCTCTACAATCTTTAAAAGCGAAAAACAGATTGACAGGCCACCCAAAAAATCGCACATCGGTTAAAAGGACAATTTCGCTGAGAAGATACCTGACAAAGCCGCCCAACTGCACAAGATGCTAAAAGCCCGGCGAAAAGACATGAACACACAAAAATGCCCACACCCAATCCCAACTATAATCCGGGCGAAGGTATGGTTGCAATCCAGTTATCAGGGTCATTGCCGTAATCGGCGCCGGTCTTGCGCGTAAGCGATTTGCCGCCGCCATCTGGTCCGGTCGGCCAAAGGTCAACGCCGCCCGGACAATCCTCAGGATGAAAACCATCGCTGTAACCAACCCTGTCAACACGAATATAATAACGTGTCCCAAACTCGTCCACGTCACCCGGCATCGAAAGCTCCAGCCTCTCGCCGGCGTTGTTCAAGCTGCCACTATAAGGGCCAAGAATCTTCTCAACAGGGACAGTTGGATACCGCCAGGCAAACGCCTCCGGCTCCTTAACCAATAACAAATATCCGCCGGCAGGGAGCGTGACAGGCTGGTCTTCAGGGAAGGTAAAGTCAATACCATCGGTGAACTTCCACGGCTGAGCTTTGTCATAATCATACAAGGTCACCGGCTCAGCGCTGATGTTGTGCAGCTCGATGTATTCATACTGGTCATTAGTATATGAACCGCCGTCAGGCCAATTCGGATTGTACATAATCTCGTTGATGACTATAGGGCCGACCTTTGGATAAGCATTAGCAGAACCCGGCGTATTCTCAGACATCGCCACAAAGTTGTAGCTACCGGTGCTGCTCTTATAGTAACGGCCAAACGATACGCCGGTCTCCGAGGCGCCGAAATCCTCGACCTGCCGATAGCCGGTCAGAAGGCCGCCTTCCGCCGAGCTTAGAAATATCTGTTCGCCGTTCTCGTTCAAGGCAAATGGCTGATAACAGCCCGGGGCACTCGGATTATCAAAATGCTGGTCTTCATAGAAAACAATATATCCGTGTGGAGCAATCCTTGTCCCAGCGGCAATCTGGTATTTGGTCAGATTAGAACTGCTGTCACTGAGGAACCAGCCGCCAATGTCTATAGTAGTGTCTGTAGTATTATGCAGCTCAATCCAGTCCGCAGCATCGGCGTGTGAATGAGCTGACACCTCGTTAATAACCACTGCGCCTGGGTCGGGAATAATATTGTCGTCATTTTCACCCGGCGAACCCCCAAGATAAGCACTTGCACGCCAGGAGTCCTTCTCGTTCCAACTATACGAGTCGGTGCTAAGCGGGTCTATTATTGTCAGAGAGAAACCGTCGCCATCTGTAATAGAGCGCCAGCCGTCTTTGTAGTCAAAGTCCAGAATCGTTTGGCCGATAGCATCTTCCAGCCTGATTCGCTCTCCTGCATTGTTCAGCCTGCCGGAGTATTCCCCGGCTATATTCATATCTGAGCCGTATCGGGCCTCGAAGGCATTGCGGTCCTGAACGACTACAACATATTCGCCGGGTGCAAGCTCCAGATTCGGGAAGGTAAAATCAATTCCGTTTGTGAATTTAGCCAGATTCATATTAATTGTTTCAGTCCCGATGTTTTTCAGTTCAACGTATTCGGTGTTCGGATTCTGCGGATAATACATAATCTCGGTGATACGCATGTTATTTGCTACCGGGCCCACGGCGAAGGTCGCCTCGGTTAATGCACTCCATATGCCGCCTCTTAGTACGCGGGCCTTGACGTGTGTGCTATTGGCTAACGCGATTACTCCTCCGTACTGTATAGCACTGGGCGAGATGCTGTTACCGCCGGGGGAACCACTTCTCTCGCCGGCAATAAGTTCAGCCGAAATGAGAAAGTCGGAGCTGGTCATAGAGACGTTCAGGCCATGAATGGCTAAGATATTGCCACCCCGCTTCAAGGCGCTGATGTGGTCTGTAACAGAAAAGGACTCAACTCCATCAGCCTCATGGTTGCCATCGGCATTAGAGTTCCAGGTCGGTGTTCCTGTAAACAATACTCGCAGGACTTCAACACCGTTGATGTATGCGATAAAGCCATCGTCGTAACGCATTTTCAACGTCATGAAATTGAAACGTCCCGGGTCACCATTAACGGTAAATGGAATGCGGACATAACAACTGGTGTTCCCGTTGTACATTTGTGTTTGGACGTCGAGACTTATGTAAGTTTGGTAACCTGAGCTTCTCTCGTAGCCGACACCGCCGGGACTTCCGGTGCTGAGTAGCCAGCTTGAGTCATTGAAAACACCTCCGCCTTTCCAGTTATTAATGATGGACCTTGCTGGAACAATAACACGCTTGGAAGCATTTTCAGTAACAAGGGTAGTACTGGTAGTGGTACCCTGCTGTGTTGGCTGCAAGCATGGATCTTTGCCATCAAGTGTATAATAGATAGTGCCTGATGTGCCGTTGCTCTGTAACATAAGCAATTCAAATCCGGGTATCACCTCTCCGCCGTGCCGATTGAACGACACCAGTGCCGGATCCGGAAACATGTTCACAGAGCGCATCTGGTTGATGACAATCTGGTTCCGCCTCGGGAAGAAAGTGTTAACCATATAGTCGTTCTGACCTTCCCAATCGTCCTTGGTGCGCGGGGGATGTCTTTTGGCGTCGCCCCATCGGGCAGACTCGGCAATAATCGCCAGATCGATCTGGTCTGCCCGGGCCATCCACCGCTGGATATTCTGCTCTGCTGTTAATAGTCCACCGTTCCAGAAATACTTATTCACCCGGTCGGCGAACTTCATGAGATATTCCGGATGGGCGGTTAGGCGAAGATGGAGCCAGGCCGGATTAAAATGACGCCACTGCTGCCCAATCGATCGATCCGTAGGATCGGTCAAGAGCCTCCCCTCGTTGACCCCGCCATTGGCCCCAAGGGAGTGCTCGGCATCGTGCCGGTACCACGTGAATCCCTGGGGCCGGACGCGATTGTAGATTGCGAACACGTTGTTTGAGAAGTGGGCCCAGCAACTCACCGGCGCATCGGGATCA
Source organism: uncultured Pirellulales bacterium (assembly GCA_964444135.1). Taxonomy (GTDB): domain Bacteria; phylum Planctomycetota; class Phycisphaerae; order Sedimentisphaerales; family Anaerobacaceae; genus NIOZ-UU13. The sequence continues at coordinate 110,621 of CAYUFX010000001.1, forward strand.
CCTGTATAGTATGTGCAGATCATATAGTCCATTAGGTTCTCAGGATCAACCAGTCTCTCGCCGCTTGGATCCGGCGTCCCGTCAGGCCGAAGACCCTGCACGGCAAGGTAAGCCGCGTCGGAGGTGAAGCCGGCGACCGCAGCTTCATACAGCCGTCGATATGCATCCATTGTACCGTCAGTAGCGAACAGGACGCGTGAGCCCGATGAGTCGTTCTTGACCACATCGTACTCTTCTTTATCCCCGCCCAGGTATGACTCGGCGAAATCGGCATCGGCCCTTTCTTGCGTCTGGTAGAGACCCCAGTATTGTCCGTTGATATAAAGATGATAATATCGGCTGCGGGTGTATGGCTGGCCCATGTCACGCTGCACGTCACGGGAGAAGACGTCCCGAATGAGCGTGTTTTGGGAGCTGCCCTCGTACGACCATGAGTTGTTCTGGCTGGTACGCAGATCAATCTTGTCGAACTCGTCAACTCCCTCGCTGTCGAACAGTGGATACCGGAGCTTCCCCGCTACGTATTCATTCCGAAAGAACAGGCGAAAGGCATGCTTGGGATTATCACCACTTCGACTGAATGCCCCACGTATCCGCAGACCCGCATCGATTTGAAAACCTTCGCTGCCGTCAGGATTGAGCAGCTCCACCGAGGTAGGCCGCTCCCACAATCGTCCATCTCTCTGAGCATTGACATAAATACCACTGGAGGGATCGAACAGATTATCCAAGTCTGTAACAAGTGAGATAGTAGGTATCGCCAGCAGTGAATCTTTAATTTCACCCCGATATCGTGCGTCATTAACCACGTCGGGGTCCATGCCGTAATCGATGGTCTGGCCGTTGACGCTGCCTCTCGGCCATCCCGGACCGGGCGGTTGTCCCGAGGGAGATTGCCTTATCACGTCGTCGAGGAAAATGTAGGTGCACGTTATAATATCCGAAGACTTCCAGCCCGGCTTGATTGCAATTACCCGCAAACATGAGGTTTTATTTATCAAAACAGGAGCAGTGTAAACCGTACCGGTAAAGCCACGACCTGTTAGCTGACAGGGTTCTGTGCCGTCGAGCGTATAATATATTACGGCATCTTTCGTTTCAGTGGCGAGTATTACAGAGAAAGGCGCATCATAGAAGCCATGCTCGTGGCTGAATTTTACATCACCAACAAAGCCCTCGTACACATTAATATTTTCACTTGAGGGACTGGGGGAACCAAAGAACTGCCAGTTATCACCGGCATCGGGGTATCGGCCAAAGGAAATATCGGCAGTCTGCTCACCAAAGACAACACTATCTATCAAAGTACTGCCGTCGGAGTCGAACAAAGCGATCTGCTCACCACCTGCGTCAAGTTTGAAATTCGCATGGAGTCCGGTATCGGTGGTATCATTGTCGGCCCATATCAACAGATAGCCCCCTGCGGGGATGGCAGTTACAGCCGAATTGCCATAGGGAATTCGCCACTTGGTCGGAACAGACAGGTTGTCCGTCAGGTACATCCCACCTACATTAATAGCATCGGTGCCGTAGTTATAAATTTCAATCCAGTCATCATATTGGCCCTGCGGATCTGTGTTAAAACTGCTATCGGAGGCCATCAGCTCGTTGATAACTAAGGACAATGGACGTTCAGCCTCCACTGAACCATGCAAGGCTACAGTTAATATCAGACCAAGCAATGAGTTTTTTATGTGTCTGAACGTATTCTAACCCCTTCCTCACTGATGGTTTTGGGCCACTTACTGTAGTTTAATATCTATAACTTGTTACTTTTGCTTATTTTAACACATAAAGGGCACTCAAGTCAATATCTTTTAGTCGAGACTGGGAAGTGTCAGGATACTATATCGCCCGCCAGTTCGGTCATAGCGACGACAAACAATTCTCTCAAAGCGCAAAAGGCAAGGCTTAGCGCAACTTCGGCCCGATAAAGCAAAACAATTTTAAACAAGTTCGCGCTTGATTTGCCGTAGAAAACACCGTATGATGTGCTGGCCCGTCTGATGCTGAAAAGCACGCTTCCAACAGGAGTGGCATTTGCAATGGCCGGGCTTGAAAAAACAAAATGAAATATAAATAAACGTAAAAACAACGTAGTTGAGTAAAGCCGATTTGTGAAATCATATTAATGAGGAGTCAAATTATGAGTGATTTAAACCGACGAGAGTTCTTGGGGGCAAGTGCAGCAGGTGCCGGAGCAGTGTTATTAGGCAGTCAGTTCGGTAGTCGTCCTGTGATGGCCGGCGAGAGTGAGGAGTGGCCGCCCAGATTACCCGCTGTAAAAATTTACAAGGTCTATATCGGCAGAACCGGCGGAATATACTTATCCAGGCCAACGGAGGAGATAGAGAAATTCGATAAATACCTTGCCAATTTGGAAAACAAACTCGGCGACGTTAAGTTCGTAGGCGGCGAGTTAATTCCGCCGGCTGAGGTGGACAAGGTGGTGGCCAAGATGGGCGACGCCGATGGTGTTTTGCTGTTCCATCTTTCCGGCCATGGTGGAGGCGCACCTAAGGCGGCAATGGACCGTATCATCGATACGGGACTGCCCACAGCGGTTTTCTCCCAACCCTTTAGCGGGCACGGGTGGATGTATTTTCCACAGTGGCGAAAGGCCGGCAAGAAGGTCGTTCTGCTGCCAACAAGTGACTGGGGTGAGCTTGAGCAGATAGTCAAACTGATGCGCGTGGCGCCGCACCTGCGGCAAACGCGTATCATCGTCGTCCGCGGACCACTTGGAACAGACGCAGCCTGTTCTGCTGAGCAACTCAAGCAGCGCCTGGGCGTAGAGCTTGTCCCAATCAGTGTTGAGCAAACCATCCAGGCTCACAAGGCCATTGACATCAAGGACGCCCAGATCGAGGCTAAAAAATATTGGATTAACAAGGCCAAGAAAATCGTCGAGCCGTCCACTGAGGAAATCATCAACTCAGCCCGTTTCTACTTAGCGACAAAGGAGCTTATGATTAAGGAACGGGCACAGGCCATCACGAGTTCAAATTGCATGGGTGAGCCGGCTAAAGGCTGCCTGACCTACAGCAAGCTGAATGACCTGGGGCTGGTCGGGGCCTGTGAGGGGGATATGGACTCGACGCTCACGATGCTGATGTTCAAGTATGCGTTCGGGATACCGGGGTTCATCAACGACCCGGTCATCGACACCTCCTGCAATGCCTTGATCTGCTTCCACTGCACCTGTGCGACCAAGATGGACGGCCCGGCCGGCAAGCGGCTTCCGTTTACCATCCGCACCCAGAGCGACAGCGAGCGAGGAGTATCGCTGGATGTGGAGCACCGAATCGGGCAAGTTGTCACTTCCGCCAAGTTCGTCAACCTTGATACGATGCTGATTACCACAGGGAAAATCTTTAAGATTACCCACGACGAACTCGGCTGCCGCACCCAGCCTTGGGTCGAGGTGGCCGATGCTCACAAGCTGTTTCATAACTGGGGCGCCGGCATTATAAAAGGCGGCAAAGGAGCGATAATGACCCTGTTGCACCGCGACCTCTTCTACGGCGACCATCTGCAAGACATTAAGAACCTGGGTGTCCTGATGGGATTTAACGTCATCGAGGAAGGATAAGTGGATTCCGGCTTTCGCAGGAATGACAGATTATATTATGTAAGATTATGACGCCGAAAATCCTGCTTGTAAATCCGCCCATTTATGACTTTGCCGCGTACGATTTTTGGCTCAAGCCTTATGGCATGCTGAGCGTAGCAGGGTATCTGCGCTCCAAGGCGGATTTCAAGCTCTTCGATTACCTGGACAGGATGCATCCTTTCACAGCGAGAGAAAGACAGTTCGAATCCGACCAGTGGGGTCGAGGCCGATTTTACTGTGAGAAGATTCCAAATCCCACATGCCTCGAAGAAATCCCACGATACTTTCGGCGATTCGGCCTGCCCCGCAATATATTCGAGGAATTTCTTTCGCAGGAAGAATCCTTTGATTTTGTTTTTATCCAGACAACAATGACCTACTGGTACAAAGGCGTCGAGGAAGTTATCGAAGATGTTCGCAAAGCCCGCCCGAATACAAAAATTGTCTTAGGCGGTAACTATGTAACACTCTGCCGTAGTCACGCCGAAAATTTGGGGGCGGATTTTATAGTTCGAGGCACAAATATTGAGCCGCTCTGGGAATACGTAGGAATCAGTCCGGACTCAAAACAGCCGGCCTTATGGGAAGTATACGATAAACTTAAAGTAGGCGTCCTTAAGCTCACCGAAGGCTGCCCCTTCAAATGTACTTACTGTTCGGTGCCGAAAGTTTACGGCAAATTCAAAATCCGCCCGCCCGAACGCTCCCTGGACGAGTTAGAGCTTTTGTGTCGGCTTGGAGTCGAGAATATCGCCTTCTATGATGACGCTTTGCTGTTCGAGGCTGAAAAGGGGGTTATTCCATTTTTGAATGAGGTCGTAAAGCGCAATATAAAAGTGAGCTTCCACAGCCCAAACGCCCTTAACGCCCGCTTCATTACGAGCCAGCTTGCCGAGCTTATGGTGCGGGCGGGCTTTAAGACCTTCTATTTAGGCTTCGAGAGCGCTTCTCAACAATGGCAGAAACGCACCGGTTCGAAAGTCTTTTCCAATGAGCTTGCCCAGGCAGTCAAATATCTTATTTCCGCCGGTGCTGAGCCATCGAACATCACGGCATATCAAATCCTCGGCCATCCTCATATTGATATTCAGCAGCTCGAAGCCTCGATGCGTTTTGTCAATAGCCTGGGTATTCGCGGAATGTTAGCGGATTTTTCGCCCATCCCCGGAACACCGGACAGCGAATACTGCCGGCGATGGGTCGGTATGGATGAGCCGTTGATGCACAACAAGACCGCTTTCCCAATTATCTTCCTCGGCTTCGACGAAACAAACCGACTAAAAGACCTCCAGCGACGGCTGAACAGAAAGCTATTTTCAAACCAATAACACACGTGCGCTGCTTTATATTTCGCAATTTGTTTACTTGTATTTGATTTTTCACTCCAAATTGATATACTTGATTTCTCAGATGTATCGTAAGACTTCACGTATTAAAAGCTTCGGATGATTATCAAGGAGGTGTACAGATGCCAAGTGCAACAATTGAAGGCCCAAAAGTAGAAGATGTTGCAATAAAAAGAGTGTTGGTCAAGGAAATTACAGACGCCCTTGAAAAAGCCTACAAGCTTCCAAGACAGGTGTACATAGTGCTAATTAAAGAAAATCCACCTGAAAATGTTGGCTCCGGTGGCCAGTTGATTCTTGATAGGAAAAAAACCTGAGACAAAAACACATTCTAAGCTATCTACATCTGTTAGGTTAAAAACGAGAAAGCTGTGAAAAAAATCTATATTTGTAGCTACGGGTGCCAGATGAACAAGCTGGATACGGCGCTGGTGAGTTGTGCGCTTAAAGAGGCGGGGTTTACTCTGACTGCAAGCGTTAAAGAAGCTGATGTTGTTCTGATAAATACCTGCTCAGTCCGCGAGCACGCAGAGCAGCGGGTTCTTTCACACCTCGGACATCTAAAACACATAAAAAAGTCTCGGCCTGATATAATAGTCGGCGTTATCGGCTGTATGGCACAAAGACTCGGTGACAAGCTGCTCGAACACGAAGCGGTAAATATAGTTTGCGGCCCTACGCAAATCCCGCAAATAGCCGACCTCCTCAACCAGGCCCTAAAAAAAAATGAAAAATGCCTGGCTGTAACGGAAAAAATCCGCACATCTTCTGAAGACGAGAATCAGACCCTCGAAAGATTCGAATCCGCCTACGGCATCGAGGACAAACAAATTCCTTCCCAAGCATATGTTAGGGTGATGCGAGGCTGTAATAATTTCTGTACGTATTGTATTGTGCCATACGTCCGCGGCCCGGAATCCTGCCGACCGCCAGAGGTCATAATCGAACAGATAAAAAAATTGGCATCTCAGGGAGTAAAGAAAGTTACACTGTTAGGCCAAACGGTAAATTCATACAAATACAAAAAAGGCCAAAAAACATATTGTCTGGCTGATTTACTTGATACGGCAAGTGACATCAAGGGTATCAAATGGATCAGGTTCGTTACCAGCTATCCGTCCGAAGAATTCTTCGGCGAGATTCTGCAGGTTATGGCCGATTCACCGAAGGTATGCAACTTTCTGCACATGCCCGCACAGAGCGGCTCGGACAAAATCCTTCACGCGATGAATCGTCACTATACCAGCCATTGGTATCTGGAGCTTCTTGCCAAGGCCAGAGCCGCCATACCCGGCATCGCGATTGCAGGCGATTTTATCGTGGGCTTTCCCGGCGAAACCGAGGACGACTTCCAGGCAACAGTTGACTTACTCAAAAAAGCACGATACAGAAACTCTTTCATCTTCAAATACTCACCTCGCCCCGGCACCACCGCCGAAAAAAGACTCCAAGACACCGTACCCCCCGAGGTAAAGCAAAAACGAATCGTCAAGCTGCTCGCGGCCCAGGAGAAAATAAGTGATGAGCTAAGCCGGGACTTTTTACATAAAGAAGTGAAAGTCCTGGTCGAAGGTTTAAGTAAAAAATCCCACCGCAACATTGCCGGCAGTAGTAACAATCCGCAATTGGTCGGCAGAACCGAAACGGACTATATAGTTGTCTTTAACGGGCCTATGTCACTGGCAGGTCAGTTTGTAAAAGTAAAAATCATAAAGACCAGCCCGCTGACACTCTTCGGCGAGCTAATCTGACCCGCCCCAAATATCTCATTTTCCGAACAAGGCCGAAGGTATCTGGAAGACACAGAAATAACCGAACAGCAAAAAAGCGATAACCAATCCCACGGCAAACACCCGGCTCGGCCTCAGCACCGCATACGCCTCCTGCGAAAGCAATTTCGGCATCACCATAAACAAGCCCATCCCAACCCAGACCGCCTGCAGCGGCGTCAAAAGAAGCCCGTCAAGTATCGCTGCGAACTGCACGAGAATCACCGGCCTTTTCTTAAAACAGAACACCAGAATCATATTCGTGCAAATAAAGAAAAGAAGAAACAGCCTGAACTGCGTCTTCCACGCAAACTTTTTACCGAATCCAGGTATGCAAATCCGGAACGAATCGGCCAGCAGCCGCGGCCAGCCCGCCAGTTGTCCTATCTGCGTCGAAATCAGCGCCGCCGCCCCGGCAAGTATAAACAACCGCCCCCCAACATAACCCCATCTTTCCGAGAAAACCTTCGACAGCGTAAACGCCACCTCATTACCCTCCGGCGCCAGTTGTTGCGGACCCAGAATGCCGGCACCGGCTATAAAGAAAGCTCCCGTCACCACAATACCTATCACCATCGCCAAAGACGAATCGACATACAGCACCCGGCACCAGCCTTTTATTCTTTCAGCAGCATCACGGCCCATCTCACGAAGGCTCGACTCGTCCGCAGGCCTGCCGTAACCCCTGCCCGCCGCCGCGCCATAACCGGCACCTAACACCCAGTACGTGTACCATACCTGGCTTGCAAAACCGCCCGCGCTCCAGCCCAACAGCGGCAGTATCTCCTTCCATGGATTCGTACTTACCCCTTCAATCGCAGCCGCCCATTCCGGAACCGGCGGAATGTTTGGAGCTAAGCTGCGGATAAATTCCGTAAAACCCGGAACGGCGTGAGCGGCCACATACAAAACTCCTAAAACAATTATCAGCACAAAAAAACTCATCACTATCTTAAGGACATTAAAAACTCCCGACCACACTATCCCGACGGCAACAAACGTAACAATCCACCCGCTCAGGCTCGCGCCTATCGGTATAAGGCTATTTACAAAAACCCCCGACGCCGTCGCCAGGGCCCCTATCGAAAAGGCCGCACTTGTGAACTGAGCTACTAATATAATCCACACCGCCCAATGCTTCGGCCCCGCCACCCTGTCACACATATCAATCATACCTTCGCCCGTACACACCGTGTACCGCGCACCGCTCATACCTATCCAGAATTTCAGGAATATTCCTATCACAATCGCCCACAGCACCGTCATACCTAAGATCGCCCCGGTTCGCGTCGCTAAGATGACCTCGCCAGAGCCGATATACTCCGCCGCCCAAACCATCGAAGGCCCAACCAGCGCAAATACCGCAAGCCCCACAGGCGCCTTCTTGATTGTTATCTCGCTGATTTGTTCCGACTTTTCTTCCATAGCTTTCTGACTCCCCTTATGCGATTTCGACCCCGCCTTACCGGCGGCTGAACAGTAACTTGAGCCACAGATTAACACAGAGGGCACGAACTAAGCAAAGGAAAAAATGATTCTCTTATATAGAAAAGACATTATGTCATTTCGACCGAAGCCCCCTTTTCTCTCCCTTGCCATTCCTACCGAAGCATTCATTTTTTGTCATTTCTAGCGCAGTATTCAATTTGTGTCATTTCGACCGTAGCCCCCGTTTTTGCTTTCGTACCTGTGCCTGCGTTACCGACAGGTGCAGGCAAGAAAGCACGGGGGCGAAGTGGAGAAATCTATTTAAAACTGACCTTACGAGTATCGAGCATCAAGAATCGAGCATCCGTTTTCTGTTAACTTTAGCTCACTTTAGCTCACTCGTAGGCACTTTAGTTCACTTTAGCTCACAACTCACTAATCACCATTCACCAAATCTGCTGTATCTCAGCCGTGAAAGCTCCTCCCCCACCCTCGCCTTGCGAAATACAAATAAATGCTCGTGCATTATAAGGTAAAACTTATCGCGTCTGGCTTTGGGCCGCCAGCGTTCGGTGGTCGCGCAATTATGCTGAATTTTAATAATGTCCTCTTTCAGCACAAAGCCGACCTTCAAAAAGCGCTGCATAACGTAAAAAGAAAGCGGAACATAGTGCCTCCCTTTTCGGGTATCGCCAATCAGTATCGCGCAATATTTGTCCGGCTTAAGAACGCGGAATAACTCCTTGGCGATTACCTCTATCTCATCGCAGAATTTCGGCAGGCTGCCGATATTGGATAAATCCTCCGCTATCTTCCCATCCGAGTATTTTATGATATTCATATAAGGCGGATGAGTCAGAACCAAATCAAATGAATCATCTTTCAGAAATGACAAATCCCGCGCATCTCCGACTTTTACCTTCTGCTCGCTTGTCGGATGATGTTTGAATTGCAGCGCTGCTTTAGTTAGCTCAACCGCTTCCGGATTTATATCGAGCCCCAATGCGTTCCTTGCCAACAGTTTCGCCTCGATAAGAGTCGTCCCCGCCCCCACCATCGGGTCCAGAACACAATCACCTTTCTCTGTGTACATCTCGATAATATTGCGCGGAATCTGCGGAGCAAAATTACCCCTATACCTCGGATTATGCGTCGCCCAATTCCCACGCTCCGGAAATGACCAGACCGTATTCCATTCTAATGGTATTTCCGGGACATCAATAATCCCATTGA
>CAYUFX010000002.1:0-117160 GCA_964444135.1 uncultured Pirellulales bacterium
TTTTGGACTTTCGGAAATTGGCCCATTCGACCCATTCGACTACGCTCAGGGCAGGCTGCGCTCAGGACAAGGTTTGAATTGGGTTTGTTTTCCGGGACTGCGAAAATGTCATTTCTTTCATAATCCTTTGTTATAAGTGAGGTTATATTCATTTTGGACTTTCGGAAATTGGCCCATTCGACCCATTCGACTACGCTCAGGGCAGGCTGCGCTCAGGACAAGGTTTGAATTGGGTTTGTTTTCCGGGACTGCGAAAATGTCATTTCTTTCATAATCCTTTGTTATAAGTGAGGTTATATTCATTTTGGACTTTCGGAAATTGGATTTGATTGGGTTTGATTGGATTTGAATTGGGTTTGTTTTCACCAAGTGTCCAATTGCATTTATTTTCATAAGTCTTTTGTAAATAAGTATCTATAGTCATTTGACTTTTTTGGAAATTGGGTTTGTTTTGCATAAAAAGGGTCGATTTGTAGAGGATTCTCTACAAATGTAGAGGGCCTTATAGGCACGTAAATAACTGGATTCTCGATTCTCGATGCTCGATACTCGATACTTGATTCTCGATGGTTTTGATGGTTCATTCGTTAATTTGGTAAAATTGGATAATTTGGTTAAATGGTTAAGCTCTAATCTGGATCCCCGACTACGACATTCGGGGACAAGCTTGCCTGGGCCTTCTGGACCTGAAAACGTGCGGTTCTCCGCTATATCTTCCGCTTACTGGCGGGTTGCGTTAGCCTGCTGGCCCCTAAGGGCCAAGCTAACAGGTAAATATTATAACATAAAACAGGTTAAATTTCAAGTGAAATCCTGAAAAATGTCCAATACTACTAACCCGTATTGCGTGAAGCGTGAAGCGTATCGCGTATTGCGTATTTTTGGGTATTTTGGGGGGGAATTTGGTTGATTTTCGTTGGCCGGGGTGGTAACACAGATTTACACAGATGTTAACCACGGATTTGCACGGATTAAAATGGGATAAATTATCTATAGTTTGTTTTTAGTAGATAAATTTTTGTTTGTTGAGTTGGTTGGATTTGGCCGGTAAAATGTTTTGAGAGGTTTGCAGCACGTGGGGTTATTTTGGGAAATGGCATAATGGTTAAAACCAAAGCAACAGAGTCAGAGTTTCAGGGGCAGGTAATTTCGTGGATAAAAGAACAAATATCACACGGGGGTTTACCATTTGAAAACGCTACAAGTGATTCATCTCTTTATGGATTATCAACAGTTAGATTTCCAGATGTTTTAATTACATTAGATTTTGTGGGTCAGCGTCCGTTTTGCGGGTGGGAGTTGAAAACGCCTAAAACTGATGTGCGTGACAAGAGACTTTTGAAAGACGCTGTAGAGAAAGCACAAAACCCAAACGCGAAATATTTCGTTACGTGGAACATGCAAACAGCGATTATTTGGCGCACGCCCGTGAAAACAAGAACAACAATCGAAGAAAAAGATAGAATTCGGGAATTTGGACCAGAACCGCGCATACAATGTGTGGACGATATAAGAGATGCCGAAAAATCTTTGATTATGGAGAGTGTGTGTGCTCAGTTATTACGCGACCTTGACAGACTATATAAGGACGAGAATGTAAATCTGCCGATTGCGGATACTACGGTTTTCGTAGGGTTGATTAGTAATGCTTCGAATCAAATTGAGGGTGCGATTTTAAGTGATATAAATAAAGCAAGAGCAAACAAAAGTTTTGACAAGAGGTTGCGGGCATGGGCTGCAAAGCAGGGTGTAAGTAAATATGACCAGGAATACTACCAAACCTTAGCTCAGCAGGTTTCATATAAAATAATCGGCAAAATAATGTTTTATATGACACTTTGCAGGTATAGATTAGAGCTACCAAGAATGGAACTTACGCCTAAAAGTTACAAGGCGGCAATAAAGAAAATGCGGGCATTGTTCCAACAGGCGCTCGAAGTTGATTATCAAGCGATATTTGAACCGGACATTACCGATGAGATAGAATTTTCTGCTGATACAGCAAAAATAATAATAAAGCTCACAGAAAACCTTGCCCATTGGAGTTTCGACTTAATGCCTCTTGATGTTGTAGGGGCAGTATTTGAGAAGCTGATTCCTGAAGATGCAAGACACAGTCTTGGACAATATTTTACACCTGATAACCTTGTAGATTTGATAGTCTCTTTTTGTGTACAGAGTGGCGATGATTTTGTAATGGACCCAACCTGCGGGACAGGGACTTTTCTTATTCGTAGTTATCACAAAATGAGAAATCTAAAAAGCAGAAAACACCATAAATTATTGGAGCAAGTGTGGGGGATTGATATTGCAGGATTCCCCGCGGAGTTAGCAACAATAAATCTATACAGACAAGATTTGAGAGATTATCAGAATTTTCCAAGAGTTTTGTCCAAAGACTTTTTTGAAGTAATGCCCGGACAAAAGTTTGAGTTTACACCGCCGAAAAAAACAGTAAAAACAGGCGAAAGAATACAGGTAAAGATTCCGAAGTTTGATGCATTAGTTGGTAATTTTCCATTCATAAGGCAAGAGTTGATTGAGAAAGCAGAGAAAGGATATAAGGGAAAATTAGAGGAAGTCTTGTTTGAGAGTTGGGGTAAAGAATACCCTGCGCTTTTTAACGGGCCAATTGCGGGACCTAATAACAGGACAAATCATCGTATTCAACTGTCCGGCCAGGCGGACATTTACGCTTATATGTTCTTTCACGCAGCGGCTCATTTGAAGGTTGGTGGGCGGATGGGTTTTGTTACAAGCAATTCGTGGCTCGATGTTGCATACGGATATGAATTACAGAAGTTCTTCCTGTCGAAGTTCAAGATTGTGGCGATTTGTGAAAGCAGATGTGAACCGTGGTTCGAGCAATCGGCGGTTAATACGGTATTTACGATTCTTGAGCGCTGCGATGACGAGAAAGGAAAGAAAAATAATCTTGTGCGCTTTGTGAAAGTGAAAAAGCCATTGTGTGAGCTGTTTCCTGAAGACTCGCTAACTAACTCACAGGCTCGATGGCTTCGACTTGAGCGGTTCGTTGACAAGATAGAGGGTATTGCTGCATCAGGACAAATCTGGGATAGTTCAGGCTGTAAGAAAATGTCGCGTATTTGCACAGAACATATACGGCAACCGGAGATAATTTCATACGAGGAAGAAGAAATAAGGATGAGGATGATTTGCCAGGAGGATTTGAGGGATGAGGTAGAACATACTGGCCAGACTGTAAAGTGGGGGAAGTATTTGCGTGCACCGGATATTTATTTTGAGATGCTTAAAAAATGTGATGACAAATTTATACCGCTTGATGAAGTTGCAGATATACGCAGAGGTATCACAACCGGTATAAATGAGTTTTTCTATTTAACGGACGACAAGGTTAGGCATTGGGGTATTGAACGAGAATTTTTAAAGCCAGCTATTAAATCACCAAAAGAATGTGACAGGATAAAATTGAAAAGTAAATATCTGAAGCTCTCTGCGTTTCTATGCCACAAGGACAAATCAAAATTAAAAGGGACAAAAGCGATCAAGTATATCAAGTGGGGAGAAATGCAGAAAACCGCGGGTGGAAGAGCATGGCCAAAAGTAGAGAGTGTAAGAGGGAGAAAAAACTGGTATGAGCTACCCAAAAGAACGCCAAGTAAGCTGCTTATGCCAATGATCACGGGTAATAGCTTGAGATGTATTCTAAATTCTTGCAAAGCACAAGTTGATCATAATTTGTTTGAGATTGTTTCCGATGATAATGCTATTGTGGAAGGACTGGGGATATATCTCAACAGTGCCTTTGCATTTCTTGAGAGAGAATTGATCGGACGAGCAAATCTTGGAGATGGTGCGCTCAAAGTCGAGGGCATCGATTGGAAAAGAATTCTTGTTCCGAATAAAGAAGCTTTGTTAAAGATAAAGAAAGATGCTGGAGAAACATTTGAGAAACTTTGCAGGCGAAATATAAAGGACATTAAGACAGAATCGAAAAGAAAAGACAGGATAGATTTTGAAAAGACAGTATTAAAATCATTAGGGTTGACGGAGGAATTAACAAGTCATATTTTAGCAGCAGTTGTTGGGCTTGTGGAGGAGCGGCATTTGCTGCCTAAATTAAGGAGTTCGAAGAAAAAGAAGCGAGTAGAGCATGACCTTGAAAAGTTACGTGATGAAGTCAGCGATGAAATCCTTCCAGATGGTACTATTAAATTTCCTGAAGGTTTTGTTAAAGATTGGTCGAGATTGGAATATAAGGAAATTGGCGTCCCGGCAGGTGTGTTAAAATTTGGAGAGGCCTTTTTTGATAATCACGATATTTGTAACGAAGAAGGTCAGCATTTCATAGAAGTGCGTAGCGAAGAAAAAGCGAAATTTATTGTTTATGCAAAAAAGAAAGATGAGCTTGTAATAAAAATACCTGAAAGTTTTTTGGTTATTAAAAAAGCAGTACAAGAATACGAAATATACTTAAGAGAGTTAAAGGAAAAAGTATACACAGCTTTTATGGAGAAGTGTGGAGACCATTCAATATCGGAGAACTTAACAAAACAGGTTTTTGAAGATTTCGACTTGCCAGATATTAAGTAAATTCAGGAGAATAAAACTAGGAAAAGCTTACTATTGAAATATAAGCCATTATGAGAAGATAGTGGTAGAACTGGGTGAAACAATTCGGTTAATGAAACAAATTGACGAAGTAATCGATTCCCACGGCGGCTGGCCAATAAATTAAAATTCTCTTAGCTCGACAATACCGGCCTTCGGCCGCGTATCTCGTATCTTCCCTCGACCTTGCTCGGGACAAGCTTAGTTCGTATCTCGCTTGAAAGACTCTGGATTCCTGCTTTCGCAGGAATGACAAAATAAAAAAGCCACGTCCGAAATAAAAACCCCCGGCACAGGTCCGGGGGCTAATTATACATAAAGTACACCGTTGCCTTGCAATCGTCGCTCACTCTGACCCTCACCCAGTGGGCCGAAAAACCATCCGGAAACACATGGTAGTTGTATCCCCTCTTGGCAGGAACCGTAACCGGTGAGTATGGCTTCCAGGTCCCGTCGCCGAGAAAGTCAACCTCTATCCAGAACCATACATCCTGCTTCGCGTCATGAGTAAAATGCACGACCTTCTTATCAAAGCCGGTCATCAGAAATGGGTCGGATGTTTGCCCCGCTTTCACCGGGGTTTCCCACCAGGGCCCGCCCCAGCCGCTGGGCTTACCCATCGCCCAGAGGTCATCTATATTTCCAAACCACAAACCCGATTGCGGCTGTCCCTGGTCGTGGTCTATCTGGTCAGAAGCCATCACAAAAAACCCGCGCCAGTAACAAAAATCGGGAACCACGCGCAAATGACTGCAAATCGGACGAATCCCCCATATCTTACCGCCATAAGCGAAAGGCGGAAGGTCGTAAAACATCCCGTGAACATCCATCAGCAATCGTTCGGTCTGCGCATGACGAATTCGCATCCATTCGGTGTTCCAGGCGTGGTCCCAGGAATGGCTGGCCTTGGGAAGCAGATAGCGCAGCCATTTACCCTGGGCGAGCACGCGAAGCACAACAGACGATTTTGTCCAGCCGGTGGCGTAAATCGTATGACCGCCGTAGGAGCTGCCGGAGGCGCTTCCGTGGACCTCCACGAAGGGATTGCGCTCGATAATTGTCCATTTCTTACCGTCCCATTCGGCCAACCGCCCGGCATCTCTCTGGCCAAGAAACTCCTTCTGGTCATAAGTATTGTTGGCTACAACAACCCGACCCTGTGCGGTGTATGCGCTTTTGAAATGCTCTTTGGCATCTTTAATTTTCAGCTCCTTAACCAGATTGAACAGGAGCTTTGCTTCAAGGCTAAGCACATCCACCTCCCAGAAACGGCCTTCCATACCAAGGAAATAGACCTTATTATTCGGGTCGGTCAGGTGATTAACAGTGGCGGTCAGCCGATAGCTCTTGAGTGCTTCAATTGTTCGGACGTTTCCGTTAGCATCAATGGCATGCGGTCCGATGAATGCCTGTCCGGACGGCCAATGTACCATCCGATTTGCAAACGTGCCGGTAACCGAGGCCGGATGCCGCCGCATTGTCATATCATCACTGATTTCATAAAGCCCGATACCCTCGCCCTTAATGTGCGAGACATACCCAATCGCCCAGAGCTTTTCAGCCCAGGGAATCAGCGCCCCGATACCGGCCTCCGAATCACTACCCAGCCCTTCGGCCATAACCGTCAGCTTCGGGAACACCCCATTGACATGAATCTGAAGTTCTCTGGTATCAGCATTCTCCTGTGAGGGTGTATTTGCATCGACCTCTTGAGCTTGTACATATCCGTTACTGAGAACTAATACAGACAGTATAAATAATACCAACCAGCTACGATATCGTAAAACTATCAACCTATGCCTTTCTGAAAATTGCAATCTGCTGCATTGTTTCATAATGATTTCCTTGGCCAAAAATCTTAATTTATATTCTTAACAATTATTAGCTCTGAGCCGGCTAACAATTCAAAAACAAAAATATTACGGCTAACCAGCTATGTCAATGATTAAAAACTTCCGGTAAGATAATAGCGTGCTCGTTGGGAATGACGTGTACTCAGGACAACGGAAGTATATAGTCAAATGGATGATGAGGCGGTCTTAAAACCTGTAATTGAATCAGCCGAGGGCTTAATATAAAAGGTCAGATGCTCTTTTTTTCTATGGTCTCAATAGGCGCTTTTCGTCTCTGGCCCCGGCAGCTCTCACAATCACATACGCCGACATGCTTTAAATGTGATATTCCGGCGAGTTTCTTGGTCTCGATCAACTTCGCTCCTTTAGTCTCCATCTTTCGAAGTGCCAGCTTGGCCTCTCTTTTATTATGTGAACCCACCGCATCAACTACAACGGTAACTTTTTTGCCTCTCTGCAGTAGTCCCAATGCCGTTGCCTCAACGGCACCTTCGAGACTGATACCAATAAGAATAAATTCGTTGGCTTTCACTTCGCTCAGCAGCCTGTCAATCCGGGGTTCATCAAAGGGGTCAACGCATCGCTTGTGAAGGATGACCTGCTTGTACCGCCGCAACATATCTCTCGGCAAATCAGTACAGCCGTCCGCCGGGAAACTCACCCTGTTATTAAACAGTGAGTAACGTATCTTTTTTTGCCCATCAGTACCGTCAAGGCAATAACGACCTTGGCCTTCACCAGTATGATTGGAGTGAACCTCGGCGGTCGAAATTACCGGGATATTTCTATATCTCGCCCAGGCCATCACCCTGCGGATATGCGCTAATACCCTCCTGTGGTTCCCTATGCACGCCTTTCCCTCCGCCAAAAGAAAATCCTTTTGGGTATCTATATCTACTAAAATCTGCTTACGCCGTGCTCTGACCAATTGTAGAATCATTTTCAGACTTCCTTATCTTGGCCTCTGCAATTACGTCCTATAATTAGTACGTATCAGCCAACAATCAGGTTCACAGATTCTTATCGAACACTCCGTGCATCTACTTTAATCACAGTAAAGCCGGATAAGCAATTTCGATATTAGCCCAAACGGCTGTTATTCTGTATAATACAGACACCAGGAAATCAGAGAATCAGTCCTGATAACCTGATGTCCTGTTGCCCTAATAACCTGAATGTGTGTTTTTTGGACTTGATTTAACGAATGGCGCGAATCTTAAAGGAATATCCTTCGGTCTCACTTAATCCCGAAGATTTGGACGGCAAAATCGATTTTGTCCGGATTTTCGGACGTGCCGGTCCGGCCCACATCGAAATCGGCACCGGTAAAGGGACCTTCCTGCTCAACCAGGCCGGGGCCCAGCCTCGTGACAATTTCCTCGGCATTGAATGGACCGGCAAATACTACCGCTACGCAGTTGACCGCATTGGGCGATGGGGCCTGACAAACGTGCGGATAATCCGCACCGATGCCGCAACCTTTTTAGCCGATTTTATTCCCGATGACTCTGTTGAGTGTTTCCACATTTATTTTCCCGACCCCTGGCCGAAAAAACGACATCACAAAAGACGCTTCATCTGCCCTGCTAATTTGGAGCATCTGATTCGCTGTTTAAGAACGGGCGGACAGTTAAAAATCGCCACCGACCACGCGGACTATTTTGAACAGATAAGGAAGGTTTTGAGGGACCCCGCAAGGCCCGAACCCACTGTCGGGGCAGGCCAACATGCCTGCCCTCGGCTTGAACAAATTGATTTTCTCCCTACGGCCGGCGCAGAAGCCAGCGAATGGGTCGGCACAAACTTTGAACGCAAATACCTCAAGGACCAAAGACCGATTTACACCCTCGCCGTTAAAAAAACATAATGCCCATTCACGAGCGTTTCTGCTCTTCGCGAGTGACGAGCCACGAGTCAGTATTTTGAGCCCTGCGGTGCTTTCAGCAAAGGTCCATAACTTTCCACCATGCGGTGACGCGGCCCGATCGAACGCCAGTATCCGACCCATTCGAGACTCTCGCGCGCGTTGAGGTCAATCTCCGCCCAGAAGACACCTTCTTTGCCCTCGCTGCAAGCTAATATCCTTCCCATTGGGTCAATCACGAGACTATTGCCGCTGTACACCGATGGAACCATATATACTCCATTGTCACGGGCCCGAACCCGGAATGTCGACTCGCCATTCACCCGGCCGGCCTCGTCCGGCAGTGTATTGCCCCACGTCGGCGCAAAGATAATCTCCGCTCCTTTGAGGGCAAAAATTTGTGCCGGCTCCGGAAAGAACCAATCGTAACATATCTGAATCGCTATCTTTCCGAAATCCGTATCAAAAACAGGATACGCATCACCCGGCCTGATACCATTCTTCCATTCCTCACGGGGCAGATGAACCTTCCGGTACTTGCCGGCAATCCTTCCCTTCCTGTCCAGCAGTACTGCGGTATTATAAATAACATCGCCCTCCTTCTCAGTAAGGCCCGCCACCACCCAAATGTGATTTCTCCGTGCAGCATCAGCTAATTGCCTTGTGGCCGGCCCCGGCATCGGCTCGGCGCAGTCTTTCACCGAACAGCCCGTCCCAACCATAGTCATCGCCTCACCAAGGCATACAACGTCCAGCCCCAGTTTACCTGCCGCATCAATCTGCTCGCACCATAGCTTTAGGTTATTCTCTGGTGTGCTGTTTCTCGGTCGCAGATATACAGTGCCGACCTTGACCTTTCGCGGCGCCGGGTGGGACGTCGCCAGTAAACTCGCCTTCTTCCAAATCACCGAACCACCGCCAGGCCATTTAACCTCAAGTGACAATCGTGCACCATCAGCCGACTCAGGTGCAACAAGCACATCTTCAAAACCCACTATACCTCCGTCGAGCACCCGCCCTGGCACAAGCATTCCAGCCGGATGAAGCAGCTTCCCATTGCCAATCCAGCTTACACGTACCAATACCGATTGGTAGGGGGTAGGAACATCGCGCAATTGACAAACTGCTTTAACCGCATAAGCCTGCCCAGGCTTGATGTCTTTGATTTCCTGAATAATCCCACCGACGGCGTAAGGGTCTTCTGCCTCGACCAGGAGTCCTTCGCGGACACTTTTAAACCGGCACGCCGCCTTGTCCCACACAGGTTTCCAGACAGACCAACCAGTTGGCAACTTTGCTGTCTCCACCACCTCAAACCTCGGATTCGACACCAATTCCTTAGCCTCAATGCCCTCCTCGGTGCTGAACACAATCCCACCAAAACAAACAACCACCAGCACTCTAAACACAAATCGCTTATACATTTTCAACTCCTTCGCAAAATCTTCGCCCAGGTAGAAACATCACCTGCGTTTTCCTTACAAGCCCGTCGATACAACCTATTTAGTATCTATTTCGGAAAGCAAAAACCCATGATGTCACCCCTGCCCCCTGCTTCCGCAGGGGTAAACTTGTCCCCGCAAAAGCGGGGAGCAGGGGTCCAGAGCGAAAAAGCTGGATTCCCGCTTCTGCGGGAATGACAAATATTGTTTCCGCAACAGGAACTATTTAGCCCACATTTCATGTGGGATTTTGTAATCTACTCACTTCCAAGCTGATTCAAAGTTGTGCGTGCTACTCGCTGGACATAGTTGTCCGAATCCTCTACAGATGCCTTTATCTGAGGCAAGAGCGGCCGGGCCTTTTCGCCAATCTTGTTCAGGGCGATAATCGCGTAAAGCCGTGCTTTGTCGGTTTTGTCTTTCAGTGCTTCGGCCAACACCGGCAAACCTTCCTTTTCTTCACCCCAATCGCACATCGCATGCGCCGCGGCTATACGAACGACCGGCGCCGGGTCCTTCAGAGATTTTCCAAGCGTCGTTTTTGCACGCTCTATATCTGGAAAGCTTTGACAATTGTTGTGTAAACCTATGACAGCCCAGTAACGCACAGAGGCGTACTTATCGCCCAAAGCCCTAAGGTATTTGGGTATTACTTTTTTGCCCTGGCCATCCAAATCTTTAATCTTGCCAAGGCGTTCAAGCAGGTCTGTTTGGTCGAGCTTATTCCGCCAGTGCTGCTCATCCTTAGCCGATGTTTGGGGACGCTTTGGTGTTGTCACTTTGTCGTCGAATTTGAACCGGACCTCGCTGCTGTCCTTAAAGCCGATACGGCAGGCCCTGGCGTGCAGCACTTTGCCCGGCGTGAGCCATACGGATTTTCTATATAGTTTCCAGCCGGTTTTAGTTTCGCCAGCCCCAGCGTCTCCCGTCGCAAGACGGGGCTGCGGGCCGTCGCCACTGATTCTGTAAACTATCGAGGCACCAGCTGTGGGACAGGCGATTGTAATGCGACGAGCAGCTTTACCCGGCGCTCCAGCCTGCCACTTCGGCGACCAGAAAACAGGTTCTGCCGTTTTTTGGTACCGGCCGCCCGGACGCTTCATTTCGTCAAATTCAGGTTCCGGAATCAGCCCCACATCGCCGGTTTCTCTCACCCATTCTTTATGCACTCTGCGCATTCGTTCGAGCACAGTTTTATACTCCGGATTGTCTGCAAGATTTTTGACCTCGTGCGGGTCGTTAAGCGTGTCATATAATTCTTCTACCGGTTTTGTTTTCTCGAAATATTGTTTCTGCGGGCCTTTTAGTTTGCCTTCGGCGTTGAGACGGCGCATTTCCTGCATTGTCGGCATCTGGTTCATATAATCGATATCCTGGCCCCGGGTCAAGTGCCACATATAGTTGCGAATATATTTGTAACGCTTGTCGCGCACGGCACGGATAAGGTCGTACGCTTCATCCATCCGGTCCCTCGCAGCGAAAATATACTCACGGGGTTTTGCCTTTTGACTGCCTAAGAACGCACGGCCCTGTATGTGCTCCGGTATCTTTACGCTTGCCAACGACAGCATTGTCGATGCAAAATCAATAAATGCAACAAGGTCGTCCTTGACGGTGCCGGGTTTGAGCGCATCAGGATTACCCGGCATTGCAAGTCCTCGCAGTTTCTCCGGCACGCGGATAACCAGCGGAACTCTAAGGCCCGAATCATAAATCCATCGCTTACCGCGAGGTAGTCCCCGCCCGTGGTCGCCCCAGAACCACACTATCGTATTATCAGCAAGGCTGTCCTCTTCGAGCTGTTTTAGGACATCGCCGACCTGCTTATCCATAAGGGTAATAACATCGTAATACTGCGCCCAGTCTCTGCGAACCGCCGGCGTATCAGGATAGTAAGGAGGCAGGACCGCTTTAGCAGGGTCGTGCCTCTCATCCGGTTTGAGATTTGCCAAACGCTTGAGCATCTCTTCGCTCCTGTTTCGAATCTGGCTCTCGTGCGAAATTGTGAAATTGAAGACGGCGAAGAACGGCTGGCCCTCGGCGCGACCCCGCCAGTGTGCCTTTCGGCTGCTCTGGTCCCAGGCGCTCGGCGGCGGGTCAAACTGGTAATCGGTTTTGACATTGTTCGTACAATAATAGCCTGCCTCCCTCAGGTATTCACTAAAGCACTTTACGTATGCCGGCGGCACACCCTTGCAGCGCATCTGGTGCGTGCCGATGGTGGTCGGGTACATCCCGGTGATGATACCCGACCGCGCCGGTGCGCAAACACCTGCGTGTACATATACGTTAGTGTAGCGCACACCCTGAGCTGCAAGTCTGTCGATATTGGGTGATACGGCGTAAGCATCACCATAACAGCCTAAGTCGGGACTGATGTCCTCGCAACTGACCCAGAGGATGTTTGGCTTTGGCATTTCCGAGATTTCATCTGCTTTAAGGGAAATTTGAGGTAAGAACATTGCGGCCACCGAGCCTGAGCTAATCTGTAGAAACCGGCGCCTGTTGACATTATTCTTAGAGCTCGCCATAAATGGAACCTCCACACATCAGGAGTTAAAAACACTTTTGCAACTTTCCCTGGTCATTAATTATCAAGGCGTGGATTTACATACTTGAATTCGAAGAAGAATCCGTCCGGTCTGCCCAGACCGTAGAAAGCGGACAAGCCAAAATACTTCCGCACCACATCAAACTCAGGCAAAAGACTGAAATCAAACAAATCGGAACCTGCCTGTGAAAGCACCAACTGCGGGAAGGGCGAGCCGGAGCTTACTCCAAGGCCTATCTTGGTGCTCGAATCTGTGTCCTTGCTTTTGCTTGTTTCCTTCTTTAATTCGCGCAGCTCGGACCAGAAGAATTCGCCCGAAGCCGCATCGTTCTGCAAACTGGCTAATCCTACAACCGAAGGAATAGTCGATTTGGCCTTATTAAACCACTGTGCAGAACTCACTGATAGGTTTTCTGTACTGTTCAATGCGCGAATGACCTGCTCAACAGCAGATTCACCTGCGAAAATCAGATGCGTATCGGTAACGGTAAATGCAAATTTAGGCATTGTTGGAGTCTCTGGTGGGTTCGCGCCTTGCGGGGTCCCTCTGCCGGGGATTTGCATCGGCCTCCTGGGCATCTTTGGGGAAGCCGGAAATAAAGCCGCCGTGTCAATTAAATATATTGTGTGGCCGAGAAGCTGCCGCCTCGCGTCAGGATTGTTCGCAGCTAATAATGTACCGTGCAGAAGCGACAAAGATTTTTCAAGAGCGCTGCGGTTGTCTATCGCCACGGCAATAAGTGATTTCTTCTGCCTTGGCTCGCTAACATCAGATAGAGGCTCTCTTATGCTCTGGGCAATAATAATTTGTGAGCCGAGATGGTCAACAATATCAGCTTTTAACTGCAGCGGCGGTTCGCCCTGCGGGCTCGGCGGCAAAAGCGGCATATACATCATCGCAGCAAGCTGTGGTAAAATACTATTAAGAATATTGCCGAGCTCATTATACGCTTTCTTGATATTCAAATTTACAAATGATACTGAATATGCCGAGGGCTGAATAAACTGCGGCACCCTAATAGTGGCCGATTCTATGTCGAGCATTTTGCAAATACCCTTTTTTTCGCCTCTGACTTTCAGGAATGCCTTTGCAAAGGAGGTATTACTGCCCGCTGTTGACGGTCCAAGACCAATTGAACAACCAAAAGATGTAACATTATCAAGGCCCAGGTTGCTTATTGTTGTTTTTGTCTTGCCGGTATCATCCTCGGCAATTATTATTTTGACGATTTGTTTTATATTAACATAGAAATCAATCTGTGTTTGAGTGGACAATTCAGCAGCTTTCATAGTGGCGGTATAGTCGGCGTCATCAGCGAGTGTCGCGCTATCGGCACCTTTAATGTGTGCGATAACGAATTTTAGAACATCCAGGTCCATAGAGCCTATCAAACAATCGTCGATATAACAGTAGCTCAGAGCTGCGGAAGACCGGCGAAT
Source organism: uncultured Pirellulales bacterium (assembly GCA_964444135.1). Taxonomy (GTDB): domain Bacteria; phylum Planctomycetota; class Phycisphaerae; order Sedimentisphaerales; family Anaerobacaceae; genus NIOZ-UU13. The sequence goes on from CAYUFX010000002.1 coordinate 13,744, forward strand.
TATAGTTGTGATACTGACACCGCGGTAGTCTTCGCTCTGCCGGTGGGCGCCGTCTTCGATGGCCTTTTCGACCGTCTTGTCCACCGCTTCTTTGATTTTGCCTATTGTCTGTCCCCACTGGGTTATGAGCAAAAGCGGCGGCTCATTGGCATCTTTATTTATCTGCTCGTTTAATACAAAAGCGGCAGCTACTCTGCCCTGGGGTAATGCATCTATATCAGCGATTACCCTGAGGAGCTCGTTATCGGGTTTGCGGATTTTTTCCCGCCATTTGGTCTTAAAGTCATCAACAAACGCCGCCATTGCCCGGTCCTTAAAGAGTTTATAAATGTTAGTTCCTTCAAACTGCGTTCGCAGACGGTCAAAATCGTCAACATCCACCAGCAGGATTGTTTCAGGTGGAATAAGCTTTGCTGTATTGACAAGGGTCCCCGCCCGAACAGAGCTTGATGAGCACAAGCACATAAGAGCACAGGAGCAAAAGAGCATAAGGGCAAAGGGGGGCTTATGAGTAGTTGTGGCAGCATGTTTCATTTGAGCACCTTTCGGTAATTTACCCGTTAGTGTTAACGATTAGCTTGTAGGTAGATATCTAACAAGACTTTTGCAAAATCGAGGTTAGGCATACTTTGGAAAGGAAAAATTGTCTTTTAATTTTTCCTTTCCAAACAGTACGTTGTTGTATAATAGATAGTTAGTTGATTATTCAAGAAAATCGAAAACATGATTTCTTAAATAATATATGCCTAACCTCAATTTTGCATAACTTCAGATTTAGTTATTATTCACTCTTGTTTTCGAGGAATTTCGGCCTGGCTTTATTGCGTCTTCTGTCTGGCTGGATGTATTTATAACCGGTGTTCGGATTATCCTTGTCATAGGCAAAAGCGTCCCGGTTTTCTACGAAATGTTTAACATAGCTAACCGGTATGGCGAAGCCGAGTCCGCCGTAAAATATATATCCCATATTAGTAACACCGATGACCTCGCCTGCCAGGTTAAACAGTGGGCCGCCGGAATTGCCCGGATTGATATCGGCGTTAGTCTGGATATAGATAAGCCCCTCAAAAGCCCTGTTCTTTGTGCTGATGACACCATTAGTGATAGTACGCTCCAGGCCGAGCGGATTGCCGATAGCAAAGACCTCTTCACCTACTTTGATGCGGTCGATATCGCCGAGGTAAACAAATTTGACCTTTGTGTCTCCGAGCTCTTCGACCTTCAACAGTGCCAGGTCAACAAAAGGATTAATGGCCTCGATTTTGACCTTTTTGAAACTCTTTTTCTCAAAGCCGTTCTTTGCTTTTTGGAACACAGTAACTTCGATTCTCGTTTCTTTTTCTATTACGTGATAGTTGGTTATCAGGAACCCATCTTCATTGATAAAAAACCCCGAGCCTGTCCCCGCAGGACTTGAAACTTTGACAACCGCTTCAGAGACTGCGTTCACGCATTTTTCGATAGTTGTCTTTTTCAGATTGGCGATTTTATATAATTGACCGCCTGGGCTTATGACATACTGCAATTTACCCGCCTCTACCTGTGAAACATTTATGTCATTGACATTGACGTCCCCAACATCGAGAGCGCCGGTGTATTTGTACTCGAGTATCTTTTCTTTAGGAATGGTCAGGACCGTTATGCCGATATCAACGTACAACTGGGTTTGCTTTTCTGCGAGTATATCGCCGGTTATAGTCTGGCCTCCCTTGAGGACAATTCTATCCGCCCAGCAAAGAGCACAAGAGCACAAGAGCACAACAGCACAAAGGCACGTCTGATTTATGCGCTTGTGACTTGTACATTTACGAGTTATGTTCTCAAACATTTATCGCTCCCGAATTAATATCTTCACCTGGTTTTTAGCATCTGACTACTAACAGTATTAACAAGACTTTTGCAAAACTTCAGGACTAACTTTCAGCCAAAGTTCAAAGTTCATTGTAAGTGTTCTCCGATTTTGACGCAAATAGAAAATACGGTGGGGCGGTTGACAATAAACGACCCTAAAAACTATCAAATGATAAATTAACTTGACTAAAGGCGATGAAAAAGTTATAATAATATTTACAAAAATATTATTTAGGGGGCTAAAATTACCGAAAAAATTATCGGTACCGGATGTAAACTTTCAATATTTGAGGAAAATACTTATGAAGAAATTATTTTCGAGCAAATTAGCAGTGGCTGTTGTAGGTCTATCGATAGCACATTGCCAGGTGTTGGTCGCAAAGGCCCAAAAAACAGTCGGTAAAGCCGGAGAAACAAACCGTCAGAAACAGTCTGTAGTTGAATCATCTGCTGAGCCGTCAAATATCGTTGTTGCGAGTATAGGCGATTATGTCATTACACGCCAGGAGCTTGAGAAAAGACTAATGACAGAGCTTTACCCTCGTGGCTATGATAGTTACAACGAGCAAGCTGAACCGGCTGATGCCGAAACGGTGCTTATGAAAATGATAGCGGAAAAAGCTATGGTTACCGAGGCCCGCAAACTTGGGTTTCTCAAAGATGAATCGCTCGCGGAACAGATTAAAGAATTCAAAGAAAAACGGCTTGTAAACTTGTTGTTACAAAAACAGTTGCAGCCCAAATTAACAGTTACAGAGTCCGAAATTCAACAAAAGATGAAAGCCGACCCAAAACTCAATAGGGCCAGGGCAGAAGCGATGCTTAAAAACGCAAAAGGCCGCATGCTTTTTAACCAGTATTACAAGCAAATATGTAAAAAGTTAAATATGACAAAAAAAAGCGAGAATTACCTCAAAGCGGCCCAAATCCACCAAAGACTGCTGACTCAACCGAAGAAACCGCGTAAAGTTCCTTTTATCCGCATCTCTCAGATAAAAGAGGAACTGACCCCGGAGGAGAAAAACATTGTTCTGGCAACGTTCGACAATGGAAAGATAACGTTGAAGGACTGGTTCGATACTTTGTGTAATAGCGCCCCGCCAAGCCGCCCGAAAGACCTTAACACTCCACAGGGTGTCGACCGGTTGGTAGAGAGGGCTTTGAGTATGCCGATTCTTGTTACCGAGGCCACGTCACTCGGGCTCGATAATGATAAAAATCTATTAAAGCAAGTCAGAGATTACGAAGACACCAGGCTCCTGAATAAAGTCAGGTCTGAAAAGTACAAGGAGATTAAAGAGCCGACGCCTGATGAGATAATGATTTACTTCGGCAAGAACAGAGAAATTTTCAGAACAAACAGGACGCTCAAGATTGACCTCATCTGGTGCCAGGGCCTTAAAACAGCCCGGCAGGCAAAGGCTGAATTAGACGGCGGTGAGGATTTCGAGTCGGTCAAACAGAAATATTCTTTGAATAAGAAAACCAAGCCGTTCAATACCTATCCCAGCGGCGAAGGATTGTTCTGGAAGGATTTATGGAAAGGCGACCCCAACGATATATTAGGGCCGGTTAAAGGTTTTTACCAGAACAGCATCAAGTGGCGAATTGTCAAAATCATAGAAAAGAACCCCGGTGAGTTAAAGGGTTATTCCGATAATATGGGACAGCGCGTCAAAGAGAGGATACTAAGCGAACAGAGAGATGCCATCCTGGCCAAATACGATGACGAGCTGCTGAAGAAATATCCATACAAAGCCTATACCGAAAAAATCAAAGATATTGACCCGCTGGATATTCCCTAAGGCTGAAATTATAACTTGTCCCTTAGGGACGAGCTCCTCGATGCTTGCAGAGCATCGAGGAGCGAGCATCCACTATCGAGCAGCACTTATCCTTTGAAGAAAAATATAAACACCAAAATGCTCACGAGCGCAATCGCACCCGGCACCATGAAAATCTGACGCCACTGGAACTTCTCTTCTTTCCTGAATTTGTCCATTATGAAACCGGCGAACTGAGTCCCGCAGAATAGTCCGACGCCTGTAGTGGCGGCAAAAAGCAGCGCCTGCATAGAACTCCGTATTTCGGACGATGACTCGGACGCCACTTTGTCTGCGAATATCTGGCCGACAATGACAAAGAGCACATAAGCCAGGCCGTGGAAAGGCTGGCAGGCAATAATAATCCATCGTGGTTTCTGTTTTATGTAGGCTAAGTACAGTATGAACCAGCCCGTTGCTCCGACGATCAAGGTCCATTTCGTCCCGAGCTTTTCGATGAAAAGAGCCATCAGGACAACGGTGGCTATTGCCTGTACGGCCTGGGCGATGCCCATCGAGGCAGGGACGTTCTTAGCTGGGATTCCTATGTCCTGCATAAACGGTGCCGTTCCAAGGAAGTAGAACTGCATCAGGGCAAAGAAGACCATCGAGATTAAGATAAAGAGAAGGAAATTGAAATCCGTGAGCAAGGATATTGCTTTGATAATAGGAATCTCGCCCGTTCCTGCCGGTTGCATGGCCGGCAAGAGCACGAGGCAGCCTATTCCCATGATGACCGAAAGGATAGCCGCAAGGTAGAGGCAGTCGCGTCCCTGCTCTCCGGTTTTGAATATCCATCGCCAGCCGGTAAGGGACCAGCCGATAAAGGCCCAGGCAATTGGAGCCCAGATGAATACTTTGCCCTGGTCGGCGACATCTGAGACATTTGCGAACAGCACAGCGTTGGCCAGCGGCAGTGTAGCTGCATAGCAGAGAGAATAGAGAAACATGACTACAAAGAGGCTTTTGAAAGTTGTTTTACGCACAGCAACGAACATTAGAATTGCGCCTAACAAGTGAGCTACGCCAAGAATGATCTCAGTGTTTACATACTTGTCAGCGAGCTGCCCGGACACCAATGGCATGAAGATACAGGCAAGCGGGAAGGTGGCATAAATCCATCCGGTCTGCTTGCCGGTCATTTTCAGAGGCCCCAGAAGTCGAGCGGCCAGTACCGGCATCCAGGCGGCCCAGACCGCGTACTCCATAAACATCACAAAGCTCAGGGCGAAGTACAGTTTCCATTCCATTTTGTTCTCCTTAGTCTATTTGTCCTTTATCCAAGTCTTCTGCAAAATCGAGGTTAGGCATACTTTGAAAAGAAAAAATTGTTCCCCACTTTCGTGAGGACAGGCTTTTAATTTTTTCTTTTCAAACACTAAGTTTTTGTGCAGCGAGCAGATACTTGATTGTTTAAGAAAACCAAAAACCTGATTTTCTTAAATAATATATGCCTAACCTCAATTTTGCATGACATTATATCCGTCCTTTATTCGTTAGAGCCCAACAGCCTTTCAGCCGCCAGCTTAATATCTCCGAACCGGTCGTCGCCGGCTTCCCGTTCGATTGCCAGAACGCCTTCAAATCCTATTTCTTTCAGCACACTTAAAAAAGCATCCGTTCCAACTTCACCTTCTCCCCAGGGGACCTCCGCGCCCCACGTGCCCGGCTGGGTAGTCCGAATAGCATCCTTAATATGGATGTGTTTTATCCACGGCGCCAGCACCCTTACCGCTTCGATTGGATTGCCCTTGTCATAAAGAATCATATTGGCCGGGTCGAAATTGACTCCAATCGCCGGATGATTCAACTCCTCCATAAAATGCTTCAGTTCCTCGGCCGTCTCCTGGCCTGTCTCCAGCAGCAGCATAATATCCTTTCGGCCGGCGGCATCAGCCAAAAATCTGATACGGTCGTAAAATTTCTTAATATATGCCTCGTCGGTCTCATCGATAAAACCGGCGTGCATAGAAAGGTATTTGACGCCAAGCTTGACTGTAACATCAGTAGCGCCAACGAACAACTGGCGGCTCCGCTCCCAGTATTCATCCGGTGCAATTCCGCCTGTTATTTTTATGCTATCCAGTGTCGAGTAATCTTCCTGAGGAAAGTCTATCATTGTACAGCTTACAGTCCAGTTTTGATTCTGCACGGCATTCAGGTAATCGTCACCCTTGTCTTCCAATGCAGCCCTGACCCCTAAGTGCACGTGTTCAATCCCGATTTTATCCATCGCATCTGCCACGCCGGCGACGTCTGTTTGCAGCGACCAGCTACAAATCCCTATAGGCCAATCCTTACATTTCATTGTGCTATTCTCCAATTCAAATCTTTTCTTTCTTTACTTAGCTAAGCGTAAAACAAAAATCGACAATGTCACCCCTGCGAAAGCAGGGGTCCAGAACGAAAAAGCTGGATTCCCGCTTCCGCGGGAATGACAACTACTGTCTCCACAACAGGAATTATCTAATCGAAACCTTTTCTATCTTTCCGGCGGATTCCTTCTCCGCCGCCACGATTCTAACCGAATCCCGTGACTGCTCCAGGGTCGTTATTTCCTCGACCTTTTCTCCTCTTACGGCTTTGGCAAAATGGGCTATCTCCAGAAGCCAGCCGTCTCCTTCCTGCACTTCCGGAGTGAATGCCTCACCTTCAGCCGGACAAACTCTAAACGCCGGCTCCCGCGTCAAATCATACACAAGCGTCGCTTTGGCCAGCGCAATGTTAAAGCTCATCTCAAATCCGAACGTAGGCATCATCGCCCAGCCGCCTTCTGCGGTTACTACCTTATTACCGTCATAGAGGTATTGTGTAACTATATGTAGCAGCCCTCCGCCGGGGCCTTTTGCTCCAAAACTGCAAACCGCCCGCGGCACCCCGAATAGATACTGCACAAAGTCCGTGTCGTGGATGTGTAGGTCAAGGGCCATTCCTCCGCTGCGTTTTTCGTCCAAAAACCAGTTGTCGATGCTCCAGGTTGGGGCCGCCCCCAGGCGTTGGAACGTCGCTGCGACGACCCTGCCGTACTCGCCGCTGTCAACTATCTCCTTGGCTTTGGCATATTCGGGCCAAAATCGCACGCAGTGCCCGATTTGCAGCACCTTTCCGCTGTCTCCGGCCTCTGCAATCATCCGCTCGCAATCTTCGACGTTTAGTGCCATCGGCTTCTCGCAAAAAACGTTGACTCCCGATGCCAATGCTCTTATCGAAAAGTCCGCGTGCAGAGACGTCGGCAGTGTAATCGAAACGGCATCGAGCTCGGCACTTTCGAGCATTTCTTCAAAATCCGTGTATAACTGTAAGCTGCTAAAATCAACCGCCTGTTCCGTGTCTCCGATGTTCCCCACCGCTCTTTTCGTATCTTCCACTATGTTCGGATTTACGTCGCAAACTGCCACAACTTCAGCACCTTTCAAGGCCTTCCAGCACTTGTAGTGCGTTTGCCCCATAAATCCAAATCCTGTTATGCCCACTCTTAGCATACTCGTAGTCCTCCAATTATTTCCGCCGATGGCGGAATAACCAATCCTTTCTTCGCTTTACAATAACAGCAACCCTCCCGTATATTTCACTGGTTCAGAATTTTATCAGAAACAGTCACGTACTCAAGCATATTTCTCTAAATTTGTGAATTATAAATTCCGCTTAATTCGACCGCTTGCGCAGCAAATGTTCGATATTTTGGATACGGGCCTTAAAAGGCGGATGTGAGGAAAAATAACTGCCGAGGTCAAACTGGCCCACAGGCTGGCTCAGCGTGGCCAGACGCGAAAGTAACTGCACACAGGCGCCGGCGTCATAACCGGCTGCCCCAACAAGACGCACTCCGAGCTTGTCGGCTTCGGACTCCAGGTCCTGGGAATAGGCACTTTCAAGGAACTGCACACCCACCTTTCGCAACCAGCCGGACAGCATGCCCCGAACTGGTGCAACCCTGGATGCTGTAGCAATGGCTGAATTGCTGATGATACGGGCCATTGCATGGCCCCGCATCACGTGGCCCATCTCATGTCCGAGAATGAACGCAACCTCGCTCTGATTCCACCGGCATAGTTTCATTAGCGAGCGGGTGACAAAGATGAATCCGCCCGGCAGAGCGAACGCATTCGGCTCGGCGCCCTTGACGGTTTCAAAACTGAATTTACGAGACTTATTGGCGACACAGGCAGCCAGACGATTACCTACTTCGTTCAGTATTTGTTCGGCTTGTGGTTCCAGGTCAAGTTCCAGTTGACGCCTGATTTCGCGTGCAAGGTCCTGACCAACTTCGTGCTCGACTTTAATAGCGTCAGCTTCACTGCCGACCATTGATTGCCAGAGCCACTTGGCCTTGCGGACTTTTGGCCCGACTTTTTTGCCCAAATTGTAGAACAGACCGCTCACCTTCTAAGGTCTCCCGTTTATGAGTCATATATATCCAGGTTTTGCCGATGTTGTTTTGGCATCTTACATTAGTTGTTACCATTACCGGCTGTAGGTTCTCCGCCGGTACCCCCACTACTGGCTTGTGCCAATAAGCCGTGGGGGGCAGGATAAATGAGAGCGCTGGGACTCGAACCCAGGACCTACGGCTTAAAAGGCCGTTGCTCTACCGGCTGAGCTACACTCCCAAAAAATTCTAAGTTGTTGTAATATAACAACTTTCTGCACATGCTGTCAATTCCTTTCGCCCGAAAAAACAGGTGCGTGCCAAATGTGTGCCAAGTTTTGACCAATTCCGGCACTCATTGCGGCTCTTGCGCGGTCGATTAAGTCATCCGCAACTGCCAAGTAAAATTGGTGCGTTGTCCTAAAATCCGCGTGGCCAGCAAGCTTCATTACTTCGTATTCGCCCATGCCGTTAGTGAACCAATTTGTCAAAGCTGTGTTCCTTAAATCGTGAAATCGTCTGATCCTGATAGATGCTCGTTTCTGAATTTTCTCGTACTCGCGACGAAAGTTATTGATTACCTTCAATCTCGAATCAGACAATGTCCATTTGCTCTGCTTTCGTAACTCCTGAATCCTACCATATCGGCATGGGGGAACAAACACATAGGCATATTTGTTGGGCTGCTGACTCTGATGCTCTGCCAGTTTGATTACCGCATCTTCTGTCAGAGGCAAAGTTCTACGGTCTGTGTCCTTAATCAGCCATTGCCACGTCTCAGCAGTATTCTGTTTCGGGGATACGTCAATCGTCTTCGCCTCAAAATCAATGTCAGACCAGACTGCGTTGAGCAATTCGCCCCTTCTCATCCCGGTTATCATCGCAACATAGATCAGCAAATCCCACCTTACAGAGCCTTTGCTTTCCTGACTAACCTTCAGGAGCTGCTCACATTCATCGGTAGTATAGACCTCGATTTTTCTCTTAGTCCATTTCGGCAGCTTGATATATTTCAACGGGTTCTCACTCAACTGTTTGCGTTCAACTGCTAATTGAAACAGTCGCTTTAGTGCCCTTAGTTTCTTGGATACCGTTGCCCCGCTATTGCCCTGGTCTAAGCAAGTTTGCCTAAACAGCTCACCATGATTTAAAGTCACACGCTGATAATCAAGATTGCCAATAATTTTAATAAAATGCTTCATAGCCGACCGATGTTCATATTGTGTGCTTTCCCTTGTTTGATCTCCCGTTCTGGCTAAACTATCTTCCAAAAAGTCACTAAGTTTCATAGAGGCCGGCGCAAATACACCCATTCTTAATTCACGTTCTTTCTGTACCCTCTGGGCTTCAGCCTTTCGCCTATCAGCGTGACCGAGAGAAAGCCGGTGCCTTTTACCTTCCTCATTCACATAATCGAGCAGGTACTTAAAAGCCTTGCCGTCTCTTGACGGTCTTGTGCTTAGTCTTACCAGTTCGTTCATAAATTGACCTCCTTTCTATCCAACTGGCAAGGCCGGTCCGGCCATAATATTAACCGAACCAATAATTTTTTACAGTCTAAAATCATTACTTTTGTTCTTTCGCAAGCTTATCTTCTATCCATCTACGAACAGCAATAAGCGGGTAAAGAGGCTGTTTGCATATATGAATACAAGGCAAATCATGCATACGCTGCAGATTATCCACAACGTTATCGAAATTACTTGTTTTTGAAACCTCGGGTATTCGCAAGAAACGAACTAACTCGGAGCGAGTCATAAGCTCCGGGAAGCCATTAACTTTGTTGTGAGATTCCTTTTTCATGCCAAATCAAATCTTTTCCTTGATCCCGATAACGCAATACCGATGCCTACAGATTCCCCGCCGGCATATCCGATACTGCTTATTGCCCTTGGTCGAAGTGGCAACGGTATCGTGCGTCCTGCATCGAGGGCACATACTGGCGTTGGGAAAGTGCCATTTTTTTCCCCGTTCATTCACCGCAGGGGCTTTCCGCTTCGCGTTCGCGCTTTTCTTCTTTGAGTCTGTTTTTACCATAATCAATCTACTCCGCCAAAACGATTTCGGCCAATTTCTTTGACTGCTCAACTGTACGCTCAATCTCAAAAAAGTCATGTCCTACACTAATCGATATTGTCGTCAAGAGACCGCTCGTTTGGACAGTAAGTTGCTTCGCCCGTTCAAGATTTTTTTCGGCAAGTTCGTAGAGTTTGAATATTTCAATTCGCAATTCGTCTTGGCGCCCTTTTAGGTCATTGATGTCACTGTCGGAGTCCAAAACGTTCTGTGCAAGATTGACCAATTCCGCTCGGACTTTACGAATCTCATCCAAGATTTTATCAGCACCGATGGCATCCCCCCTGTTCAAGCAAGCATCGTATTGATTTCGTAGCCCGGCAATTTTCTCGTCACGGTCCCGCCGGAGTTGCCGAAGATTTACCTCAAAGTTATTTCGCCGAGTTTGAACCTCTATCTGCAACCGGCTGATTTTGTCTTTTATCCTTTCGGTTTGTTCCTGTTGTTTTTGAAGGTCCGTTACCTCGACAAAACCTATGTCGATTTCCTCAATTGGTTGCTCAATAGTTTCGGCTTTTTTTTCTTTCGCTGCTAGCATAATATGATCCTTTCAAAAAAATTTCGTTATGTTATATGGCCTTCACTGCGTAGTGACATCTTCTTTTTTCACATCAATCCAACTCGGCGAGCTCCGAGACCAGCTCAATTCCCCAACGCGAAAAATTTCTCGCGTCCTTCACCGAACCTAATTTTACCGCCGCTTTGAAAGCTTCTGTGTTTTTCTGCAATTCCTCGAGCTTCTCTTTTATCTCAACCTCGATGCTCAATGAAGAACGCTTTTTACTAAGCATCAAAACCTTAATGTTTGCACGAGTTCTTGCAAATCCATCCAAGGTCTTCGCGGCAATATTGAGCTTACGCGCTTCCATAGCTCGCAAAGCCTGTTTGAACCCCTCTGATTGCAGTCGGAAAAGACGGCTTAACGTTTTCTCCCTTCTTTCCCCTGTCATCTGTTTTGCTTCACTTACTCTCATTTTCTTAACTCCCAAAAAATCATATTTCAATTTCTTTTCGCTCAAAGCAATAAGTCTTTGAGCTTCGAGTCTATTTCGCGACTCCACCGCAAAAAATTTGTTGCCTCACTAACCGATCCTAATTGTATCGCCCTTTCAAAACCTTCAGCGTTTTTCTTCAGCTCGGAGAGCAGCTCCTTCAATTTGACCGCGATACTCAAAGAAAACTTTTTGTCATCGCGGATCGAGTTTGCCAGAGTTGAAATGTCGCCGCAGATTTCCCCGAGACAATCGGCAGCCTTCGTTGCAATTTTCGACCGCCGAGATTTTAGGGCTTTGAGCGATTGTCGAAGAGCAGCGCGATGCAAGGTAAATAACTTGTCAAGTTTTTTGGCTTGTCGTTTCAGAAACATCTGTTGGTAATAATGCGGCAGCCATTTCAAAACAACCGAAACATCATAACTGCCATCTGAACTGCGTGGCAGGCCCTTCGCCGCCCAATCGTGAAGAGTCTGGCGAGTCACGCCCAAAAGCTGAGCTAGGTTTTGCTGCGACACACTGGCAAGTGAGATTTTTATCTCCGCTGAATTTCTGTAATGATTTTCGATAAATCTTAAAGAAGTTTTTAAATGGAATCTTCCTTTTCTGGTTTGCGGCAAACCATTGAACTTTATCAAACGCTCGATATAACCCGCATCGTGCCCGATGAGCCGAGCAAGCTCAATTTTTGACACAGTAGAATGTTGCCAGGTTCGTTGTCTCATAACATTACATTTCCAAAATCATAGGTAAGTAAGATAATTTTTAAAAAAATCAAAAACACACGCTTTTCGCCATTTTTTTAACCGCAAGCGCAATATCGCCAGGAAGAACCTAAGAGTTATACATCTTTGTCCTTATTACACTTACCACCCTTACAAACCATGCTATTAAGTTCAATCACAAACATTAAATTACCTATATTACCTAATCAATAACCTCGGCTCACTTTACGTAGCTTTACATAGCCTTGCTCAAAGGCTTCCCTATCTTACCCCTTTTTTTGTCTCTTATGATACCGACTCATCAACTCGTCAAGATAAGCAGGGTACGGTTTTCTCTCATATCTCATTCGTAAACTCTCATTAACCAGCCAATTCAAATCCTCACAGCTACAACCTACCTGAACCAAATCTGCTGCCAAGTTCAATGCTTGTGAGAAACCGCGCCGATAACTGCTTTCATTGTTCGATAGCATAATCAACTACCCTTCGTAATAATTCCGATTTCCGATGTACATAACGATTCAACTTGAAACTCATAAGCAAGCCGATGGCCAACCAGTGAACCTTCTCTTGCCTTTGCAATCGTAATCGTCTGATTATATTGTGCTTCACACCGGCCCAGCCTTGTTATAATCTTTGCCGTCTGTTCCTCGTGTTTTTTGAGGGTGAAAACATTATCAGAAAATCGGCCGTAACTCGCACCGCCAGCAAGGTTCATCAGCGATGGGTCCTCAACGCCTTTCTCGGGGTGGGTGACGAGAAGAACATTACAAAGAAATTTTTTAGCTATATCCATAATCGCCTTGACAAAACGCTGGTCCGCAATCCACGCCTTACCAGCTCGCAAGGCCAAAGTGATTGGATCAACGATAATAATGCGGATACCTTTCTTTGCCTCTGATTCAATCCAGGCACTAATCTGGTCCAGATAATCCGCTGTCATATCACCGATGACAGACAGAGACGCAGAGAAACGAGCCAACTCTAACTCATGCTCTCCTCGTAAAAGCTTAACTTCCTCGATGTTTTCCTTGACATAACTCATCTTGGTTAATTCTGATTTGCCAGCACATTGTGCGAGGCATCGCATTTGGTATTTCACCCGCATTCCTTCCATCCCGTAGTATCGAACTTTCTCGCCGGTTTCAAGCCAGTATCGAATTGCCTGAAGCATAAACAAACTCTTTGCTGCACCCGGGCCGCCTGATAGAATCGTCAGTGTGCCTGGCTGCAGGGCCTGAGTACCTTCGCTTAGAAAATGCCAGGGCCAGTCGATTGTCCGTAGCCGGCCCGTGGAGATATCGTCAATGTACTCATCCATTTCACTAATCGGGTCTTTGTGAGGTTCTTGCCTGCTTGTGGTTCGGGCAGGCTTATTCAATTTGGTTCCCACCTTGCACTTGCCATACTTAGTAGAGTTTTCAAGGGCCTGTCGTAATTCCGCATCCGATAGAGGTGGGGTATTTGATTGATTCCAGTCTGCTAAAATTGCCCAGGTCTCATTGTCTGGCAGGTCAAAATCACGCCGGAGCTGGCAAGCGTGCTTATATGCCGCGTTATTCCGTCCCTGGCCCTCAGCTATACTTTCCCACTTTGAAGCATAAAGCATGGCCCGGGCCTTATGCTCCATATGCTCCATACGTCCTGGACGTTCACCTTGTTGTGTTTGGACCGGCGTTTTTCCGGGCTTTGGCAATTCTTTTAGGTGCGGGAGAATATCGTCAATTTCGTAGATAAGCGAAGGGTCAATATACACAATTTCGCATTTGACGTAAGGCTCTGATTTCGTATTCAGAAAACCAGGTAACCGCATCAATCGCTCTGGATTCTTAATGACAGGATCGCTCCCCACAGTCGCATTCAATCGCTGTTGCAGCTCCTGCCAGAATCCAGGTTCAAGCGGCGAAGTTAGCCACCAGTAACAATGAACACCATGACCGGAATGAATCGCTATTGTGGGTTTTGATAGTCCGGCCTCTGATATCTGGGCCAGGGCGATATCGCTGGGAGAAAAATGAGCACTTCCACAAATACCATCAAAGTCAACAAATAAACACCGGCACAAACAAACATTCACATCGCCGCTACAACCGGAAGCCTTTCGCGGATTAGGTCCGAAATAGATATTTGAGCCTTGCTGATTCAATTCCTGCAGTTGTTCAATCATTTTATCTAACTGCGAAGCTTGACACCAGAGTTTACGCCCGGGCGGCAAGGCCCTAAGCTCGACAATATCCTCAGGTTCATAAATACAACTAACAAAATTTTCAAGCTGTGAGCATGTTGTCATTATGTTTTGCTCCGTGCAAAAATTTTATTACGTATCGCTTCGGCCTCTTCGATTGACGGATCGGAAAAGAGAACGTCATTCCCGCCACCGCTTACGCGATAACGCTCAGCATCAAAATTATCCGGTATGAACGCCCACCATTGCCGGGCAGCTCCTTTGTGCCGCTCAACACCTCGTGTGAGAAATTCATGCAAAGCCCAGGGATACGTCCAAAAATATTCCCTGCCCAGCAGGATTTTGGCAAAATTATCTATGGCGCCACAAATTTCCTCAATCGCGTAATCTTTAAGAGCCGCCATTATAGCCTGGCGTTTGTCTTTAGTGAGTAGCCGGTGAGCTTTCCAACGGACCGTCACCAAAATTTTACCCTGACTATTTCGCTTCTGGACAGACTGGCCGGCAAACTTGTTCCAGTTGTCAAAGACTTGTTGAACCACCGGTGGAATATTCTCTTTTTTTGTCTTTGGTGGCTTTAAATTTTCACCTTTATACAAAGAGGTTTTTACTTTCTTTTGTATAAGTGTCTTTACTTTCTTTTGTAGTGCCTGTATTGGTAACGATTCGTTACCTGAATCGGTAACGCTCGTTACCGATTTAGGCACTGTGCCTATATTGGTAACGATTCTTTGTTTTTGGCGTTTAATTAAAGATTCGTTACCTGAATCGGTAACGATTCTTTGTTTTTGGCGTTTAATTAAAGATTCGTTACCTGAATCGGTAACGCTCCATTTATCATAATCTTTATTCGGTCCCAATTTTCCGCCATTTTCGTTCAAGATATTTTTCCTGACTAAAGCAATTTTTGCTCGGCAAGCATGAGGTTTTAACAATCTCGTGCCCTTGGCTATTTGAGATACCGAAATATAATCATCCTTTTTGTTCCATCCGTAGGTTTTTCTTATAACACAAAACAGGACGCGAGTTTCATAAGAGGAAAGATTGATCCGGCTTAGGGCCTCAAGCAGCTCATTAGTCACCTTAGCATAACCATTCTCGGTTTGTGGATTTGCCATAATTAAATCACGTTCGATTTCAAAAAAAGAGTTAGGTCCTCTCTCAAGTTTTGGGAGTTGCTCAGAATCTTCAAAAGATTTATACATCTCTGTTTGCTCAAATCCGCACCACTGAATTGGCCTGTTGATATTGCCAGACGTAATGGTACGTCTCTGGCATCGTCTGAGGAATAGAAAAAATCAGCTATTTGTTGAATCCGTTCATTCGTCATTTCAAGCTTTCTGCTAATCGTACAGCTTGTTCCCGCTGATAAAATATATTGAGCCCGATCGCATCGGAAATATCGAGGCCGGGGTCATTTTCAATTTTATATTCAGGAAACATAGCAGCTATGGCAGCAGCTCTATCTCTTTTTGAAACTGATCGACACCATTCGTTCTCGCGGATCAACCGCAGTTTAGTTTCAAGTTGATTTTCCGGTGGCTGCCAGCGAAGCCAGGCAACGCACTCGCGCCACAAGGCCCCTGTAGCGGCGCCTAAGACCGAGAGGCCGGCACCCCCGCCTGACCCGTGCCGCTTGCCTACTTTACCGGATGTCCACTCGACAAGAATTGTTTTAGGTTGATGATAGTTCAAAAGGGTCCAGAGAGAACGGCACATCGCCGCAATCCTAATTTCGGATGGAGCCGTTTGTTTATCCGGTAGCAGCAAGCCGGCTTTTACAAGCCTCTCAGGCGCCAGCATTAGTGCCCAGCCTGTTTTTTTTGACCCGGGATCAAGGCTGAAAATTTCATCTTTCATAAATAATCATAACCTCCTTGTTACATAGGGATATCTTCAACCACCGCGGCCGCTTGGCTTCGCAGAGCTCCTAAACCAGCTTCGAGAATTTGAATCGGCATTTTAGCAATCAGCTCGACCTGTGTTTGCCCAAAAGTGTATTTCAGGGTTCGCAGACTCGCAGCTTGTGCTTCTACGGAATTGCCCGGGTGTAATTTGCCGAGCTCATTTACGATCCGATTTATAAGTTTCGCTTTTTGTGCATCGAGAGAATCTTCAGCTTGACCTGTGGTCTGAGGACCGCTCGGCTGGCTTTCTTCGGCAGGGGATGAGCCGGGCTGCTCATATTCAAAATCAGTACCAAGCTGACTGGCATCATCTATGATTTCGCCGGTTTGAATATTCACATTTTCAGGAGTAATATCCTGCGTCTCGATTGACTTGCGAGGCTGGTCTTTGTCCGGTTCTTCCGCTGCTAACGCATCGTCAAAGGCTGTCGGAAATGGCAGAAATTTACAAAGGCGCCTTAGCACCGTCTTGCGACACATCTCACTAAAATCCGTTCTCCAGGGGCCATTTTCTGCCGCTCGGCTCTTGTTTTTGATTTTTTCAATTTCGTCAATCGCCATAACCTCAATTTGCACAGAGCCATCTCGTAACTCTGCCAAACCATAAGCACAAATGATTTTTCCACGGCCCGATCCCAGATATGGTCGGTGTATAAGCTGTTGACCGCTGCCGTAGCTGACCTTGAAATGGTCCCGCTCATAAACAACCCTGGCCTCGATACGTGTCACCTTGCCGGTTCTGCGAGCTAATGCACATAACCCCCGATAACCGATAATCAAACTACATTGATTTTTGAATGGGATCAGATAGGCCTCACCGCCGGCGCCTGCGAACCGCAGCCCGAGCTCGGCAGCCCTCACCATAGATTCAAGAAAGCTGTGCTGCGTGCATCGAAGCAGGGCAGGATTTCTCGCTACAGCCAGGACTGCTTGTGTCCTAAGTTGATCCGCGGACATCCAACGTGTGCTGACCCTTTCTAATGTCTGGCTGACCTGTCTTTTCTCCATTAAAGCCTTGAGGTTATCTTTGCTGATAACAAGAGCGATCTGTTGATTAGATATTTGATTTGACATATTGATCCCTTTCAAAATTTTCTATGCGAGTCCTTTTCTTCTGAGTAGCCGCTGATAATTGCTACCCTCGAATGTCACCACCTTATAACAGCAATTGCCATTTTTGCTTCTGCTGACGAGGTCGATGGTCAAGCCGTATCTTAAGAGCCAGCAACGAAGCTCGTTGATCCGAGCACAGTATTGATATGCGATTTTCTGAAGCTCAGAGGTCCAAACCGCCATATAATGACCCGAACCATCCGGGCAAAACAAACGCCAAATTCTCTCCGCCTGAGCCGACAATCTTTTTGCGTCCTCGGGCTGAACGCTCGGGTTTAGTAATAATTCATTAAAACTCATCTGATGCATGTCACTTTTTCCTCAAAAAAGCAACCGACTGGCCGACTCCTGACAAAGCCAGCCAGTCGATGTGCAAAACACAAAGAGACTATATGAGAAACAGAAAAAGCAGACACAACTTTCATAATTCATCCCCTTGTCGTTACGCAATTATCTTTGGAGGCTGTTCTAATATGGGCTGGAAGCGCACACAAACACCGAGCAATTGGGCTGTTTCGGATTTCTTCATCTGTTGTCTTTGTTTTTTGTTTTTTCATAAGTGCTCCTTGTCATGCAATAATTTTCGGATGCTCTGAATGTTTATATCGAAGCAGTTCTTCGATATCTGACCGCAAGATACGAATCGACCCATCAGGAAGTGTTACGTGAGGAAATTTGCCAGCCTTAACCAAACGGGCTGTTTTGCCGAAAGGATATCGCAACAATCTATCAACTTCTTTTGATTTTAATAATTCAATTTTCATAATGCTCATAAAATACGAGCAAAAAAAATGAATGCAAATAAGTATTTTCAGAATTGACATGAAAAGTAACCAGTTGACGTGAGAAGTAACCAGTTTAGGAGTGAGTTGGAAGGAGTTTATTTAACAGCTTCAAATTTATTTCTTGTATTTAAATCCATTTGGTCTAATCTAATTTTCCATAATTGGCGATTTCCGGCGTTTTGTAAATCGTATTGTTTAGCCCAGGTTTTGAATTTTTTATAACCATCAACACTAACCTTTGACATCATAGTTGACATTGACATAGGATTCGACCATTCTCCTTCAATGTGTTTAGGTTTGATTTTTTTCTTTTTGAGTTTTCGTTTTGTAGGGATCTGATTTCTTTCATCGAATAATCCTTTGGATTTGAGATCTGCTTCGATATAACCCCAAAAGGTTTCCATCGGGTCACCATAACCCATATAATCACCCTCAAAACACGGCCCGAAACTAAGAAAAACATTCAGTTCATTTATCGCTATTTGTGGCTTAACAGCAAACTGCCATTCGCCAACAATGACTTTAACCATTTCCTCAGTGACAAACACCCTCACACGGTACAACATATCAAGTCTCAATCCCACAGCCAGATATATAGCATCGAGGTCAGCCGGCAGTTTATAAATTCGCTCGCAATGTTCACCGAAAGGCCAGATTTCCTTGAGCCAGCTTTGGGCCTCTTTTACACTGGGATTGTCATTTTTGGCAAGCTGTTCACTGTTGGTCACAACAAGGCGATTCAGTAAATCTTTCTCTCTTTGCTGCCAATAATGTAATCGTTCTTGATTAGTGACTATTGATAGATACCGCTCTTTCCAAACATTATTTCGGAGTTCCGCTCCAACTATGCGAATATCTTTAAGCCATTGAATCTTGTTGAGTGATTTCTGTTTATGTTTTGTCATTTCGTACCTACCTTATTCCGGCCCGGGCAGGACAACGGCGGTAGGTGTACCGTTGCCTGCTCGAACCGCTTATCGCCGGCGTCCCGGCGTCTGATACTTACTATACGATTTTCAAAGAGAATGTCAAGTTGACTGTTTCTCCACGGCCGCATCCCGGAGATATATTTTGCCTGACTTTGTGATAAATAGGCGGTCTGTCAAGCGCACGAGAGTCCGGTTATGAGCATTGAGCTTTTTCTCGATATAGCCTCTACGCTGTAGCCTTCTAAGGGACCGATTTAGCGATGAGCGGCCTGAATCTGTTTTGTTTTCACTTAGGTCAGCAGCAAAGCACCACTGGTCTATACCTTTTGTTCTGTGGGATATTTCAATGAGTATGCGCCGCTGGTTTTCGGATAGAGAATCAAGCTCGTTTTCCCAGGGGTACTTCACAATGCCGAGAAGCCTCTCGCACCGCCGGCAACGCTTGACAGCAAGGGCTTTATCGAAAGCTGCTCTGCTGCAAAGATTCAAAAGATCGCCAACTTGGTGGCATAGAGGGTTTTGTCCGTCCCGAACGTGGACCTGCCCTGAAAGATAATGCTGTGATTTATCTGGCTCTTTGCTCATAATTAAACAATGCTTGATAAGCACAGAGGCCAGCGTCCGTGCCGGCCCCTGGCCTTTTTCGCTTTCAGCCATCCATTACAATCATCGCTGTCAAATAGCCCTGGCAAAAAGCCTCATTGCCTGGAACACCTTTGAGCTGTAATTGGTCAAGACTACCAATAGCAAGAACTTCGTCTCTCCATTGCTTATAGAGTCTATCACCGATTTGCTCGTCTGGAAGATATTGTTGTTTACTAAGTAGCATCGACAGAGCAACTGCCGCTTGCTTTTCTTCCAACGTACGAGTATTCATGTATTGCTCAAATACTTCGTAAGCCTTCACTCGCTCTTTTGGATTAAAGCCATACGATTCTTTCTCAGGTTCTTCTTGTGTTTCAATGTCTTCCTCTGGTTGGTCTGTGGCTTGTGTTTCTTCCTTGGCGGTTTCTACTTGTTCTGTTTCTGTGCTCGCGGTTTGATTCACAGCTTGCCTGGTTATGACACCGGCTTCAAAACCGTTACTAAATCTAAGCCATTTAGTTGCAGGCGCTACATCACACTCAAAGTCCGCTCCTTCAGGGACCCCACCATCTCGGATTGGTACAAGTGCCGAATGAAGCACAGTTGTTATCCTGTCCCCCAGACTTGCATCTTGCTGGCACAGGTCAAGGCAGGTATATGCCATTGCTTGACTTACATACATCGCTCCGTCAATGAGCTTGTCTAATTGAGGTATGCCCGTTGTTGGCTTTGATTTGTCGCCTTCTTGACTTTCTTCCTCTTGCTCAGACTCCGCTTCGGTTTCCTCCGGTGCCACAAGCCGCTCATCAAGGTTCTCATTGATAAGCTGTAGCTGCTCTTCGACAATTTCGTTAAGTAGCCGGACCAGCTTCGGCTCGAACTTGTGCCTTGCGGCAATGTCCTTCTCCTTTTCTGTGAATGTGTTTGGAGCTGCGGTGTTTGTTGTCGGCTCCTGTTTGTCCTTCGGCTCTGTAGCCGGGGCGGACACTTGCCCTTGTTCCTCAGTGGATGTGTCTTGAGGTGTTTGTACGGATTCCATAATAAATCTCCTTTCGGAAAAGATGGCCAGGGCTTATGACGCTCCGTCGAAGCGCAGCCGTCCTTACAGATAGACTTACCCTGGCCGTGATTGATTGATTCAACAGAATTGATTCGACGGATTTCATGCCCGCCACTATAACCGCCTGAGCCGGTAATGCAAGAAAAAAATCCCAGAAAATGAAGTTTTTTTCAAAATCACCCTTTTTGGCCTGTTTTCGCGAAAAACGAGGTCCCCACGTGCCCTGTGCTGGACAAACGCAGGTGATTAGTGCTGTAGGATACTGTCCATAGACCGTTCATCGATTTTATGGCGCCCGCCTGGCCTTAGAGGGCAGGTGAGAAAAAAGCAAGAGGTAAGCTTGATAAAGTTACAGAGAGCATCTTTGATTCTCAGGCATAGCTCTGGAGCGCCTTCTATGGCGCCAGATTGAAAGCTGAGAGCTGGCCTTGAAAAACTTTGGCAAAATATCAGACTTATAAGCAATTTTGTTCGGGAGAATTAACCCGACCTAAAAGCTACGGTGCGTAGTACAGTTAAGTTGCCAAAATCGAGGACACGGGATAATTACATACGTTTCGACTTAAAGTCGCTTAGAATTGATGTCAGGTGCCTTAAATTGAAAACTACGCCCCTTAAGCAACCACCCTTTTTAACCTATTTTGTTGGTAAAATTTCCGATTACTCTCTTTTGCTCGTTTTTTCGCACAGGACCCGCAAAATCTCTGTCGTAGATTCAACACAGCTCCGCATCCACATCGCCGGACCTTGACCCGCTGTGTCTGTGCTCCGGTCAGCTCTGAATATTGGGCAAACAGCTTTGAGTAGTCGTATCCGGGCAACTTGTACTTATAGTCCAGGGGTCCGAGCACACACTTTTCAAAGTACCCGCACCGCTGTCCATCAAAGACTCTGCAGGTATCGGCAAAAAGACACTTCTGATAATGCCGGTCGTAATTGGCACAGTTGTCTTTGAGAAATGCGATAATTGTTGACTCTTTCGTTTTTTTCATTTTCTTATACCTCTAAAATCCCCGACCATAATCAATTCTGGCCATAGCATCTTTGCTTATATGCTTTGTACAACGCCGGCTGTTCTTTGCATACCTGCTTGAGAGCTTGTCCCAACTTTATGCCTTCCGCCGCGGCCAGCGCCTTCCCGGCTTCTATAAAGTCAGCCTGGTTCTTGCCGCTCGGATCTTCGGTTATAATAGGCTCGGCAGCTTTAGCTTTCTGTTCCTCCCATCGCCGCCAATACTCTGTTTTGGCTTCCTCTATACTTAAATCTTTAGCATATGCTTCAATAGCAAATTCCGGGTCATCATCAAACTCCACCTTAAATTTATTAAGTCGCTCTTGCTCCTCGGTCCTTAACTTCTCGCGCGCTTCGTTAATCTCGATCTGGGCATCAATCTCTTGGATTTCTTGTCTCATATTTGTTTTCTTCTCTCGCACTTGCTCTCGAACGATGCTCTTAGATACCTTCTCTTTTTTCTTCGGCGAATTGGGATTTGACCCCAAAAGACTGATCCGAGGTTGTCCCTGAGTTTTTATCAGTGAGTTAAATAAATTAAACATCTTCGTTTCTCCTTATCACTATACACCTGGTCTGGGGATCATATCTTCATTCTCAATTAACGTTTGTTGCAGCTCTGGCCATTGGCGTATGACGTTCTCCTAAGAAAATATTTATCTCAAGTATGTCGTCAACTTTCTCTATCTGTCTGCCAATAATCATTATGTCACTACAGGTTGTCTGATTTGTTATGGTTATCTTAATGTCTTCTGGCGATTCTGCTTGTCTCGACTCGTTTTGGCCCATCTTCATTATTCCCTTCATTATTCCCTACTCCATATTAGCTATTATCTCCTGGACCATCCTCCGCACGGGCCCACCTCTCAGGGCATTATCTACCATAATATGTACTATCCTCTCATCCTCCGCATCTCGCATTTCAGCGTTGAGAACGTTCATAGGCTGACCTTTATTCTCAACAATAATTGTCATGTTACTGCCACCGCCCACTCCTGAGTACGTCTCGCCTTTATGCACCTTCGCCCAACCTGTTTCCAGAACTTCGCCGCCATATTGCAAACCTGCCTTCGCACGGAGAGCGGCCCATCCACCAGGGGGTGTTCCTATTCCTCCTCCGCCTTCTCCGACGAACAATCCGCCAAACAATCCACCAAATATTCCGGCATAGATATTTTCACCAAGACGGCTCATAGCTACCCGGGCCACTGACATAAACAGAGAACGTAAGGCGTCATTTACAGTTTCTATCCGCATAGCAATATCGGCGAAGGCAGAACCGAAGCCCCGTTGCATTGTCATTGCCGCTTCGTAACCGATATCACCCCAGCTCTTTATCTCCATTTGCATCTGGAGACCTGCCGCCTTAAAGCCGGCAATCAAACTGCTACTGCTACGCAGCCGCTCGATGTCGAGTTTCTTTGTTTGCTCAAGATACCATTGCTCGACCTGTACTCGGGCTATACCCGAATCGATGTATTTTTGTTTGAGGTTTTTAATGGTCTCAAGCCGGAATTGATAATTTACCATGGTCATTTGCTTCATATCCCTAAACATCGCACGCTGGGCAGCAGCGATATCCATTGTTGCTTTTTCTTCGGTTTTACTATCTACTATACCCAGACCCACTCCCACGGCCCCGCTTTCTAACTGAGCACGTCTTTGAGTAGCTTCTCTCCTCAGATTATCATAGAAACGGCGGACAGCATTTTCTTGCCCGTAAGTCCCGGCAAGTTGTCTGCCGCCGGCTTCAAGTAGCCCCGCTGCGATTTGCCGTTGCTGCTGTGCTAATTCTTTATAGGTATATTTCCATTTAGACATCCCTAATTTTTTGAAAAGCACATCCAGGTTCGTTGCTACATCGGCCAATTCATAAACAACTGCAAGGGACTCATGTGCAGCCGCTTCAAATCCCTTCCAGTATGCCGGTAAAGTCTGTAGCGTACTTCCAAAACGAATAGCACCTATACTCATATTTTCAAAAATGTTGGTGACATTAGTCCCCACCCCTTCTCCTGCTGTTGCAAAATCTGTAAATCGATTTGCTAATATCTCAATGTATGGTGCCAGCTCAATTGTCAACTGACGGAACAAGCCGGTCATAGTAGCCCGTGCCCTGGTCAAAGCATCATTGGCAGCCTCGACCTGGCCTGCATCAAATCGACTGAAAGTCAATCCCAATCGTTCAGCTTCTTTTCTCATTGCCTCTATGCCGCCACGTCCTTGCTGAAACATATTGAGCAATTGCGTACCCTGCCTGCCAAAAAAGTTATAAGCGATACCTGCTTGTTCCGCTGCGGTCCCTGCCTGGGAGATTCTATCGGCTATCTTCAAAAATGCCTCTTCGGTGCCCATCGAGATCATCTCTTTAGCTGTCAGGTTTAGCATTTCAAGACCCCTCACCCCTTCACCTACCCCATAACTGGCCTCTCCCATTCTCCTAACAAAAATCTCTAATCCTTTGTGTAAGGCTTCAATGCTGGTCCCGCTTATTTTGGCCGCGTGTTCCCAGCCGGTTATCGCCATTGTTGAAAGCTTTAATTCATCGGACATCTTCGCAATAGAATCGATCGCTTTCATTTGCTGCCGTATCATGTAGCCAAAGCCCCCTACCCCCGCCACGGCCAGAACAGAAGTAAGTAATCCTCCTAACCGATAACGAATCTGTCGGACGCTATTGCCAAAAGCGAGCATCGTCCTGTTCGCCTTATTGCGGGCGATAAACTCCAGGCCCACCTGTGTCGTTAATGCCATGATTAAAACCCCTTTCTGTTGCGCGCCCAAATAAACGCCCAACTCTTTATAGACCGGCCTTGCCAATAATTTTTCTTAGGCGCGTGCCAAAGCGCGTGCCAAACATGTTCTGCTCACCTTTATTTGGTCTTCGCTTGAACTGAGAAAATTTTGGTTCTTGGGTGAAAAAACGCTGTTTTTGGAAAATGGTGCAAGGTGTGATTTCGGCTTAAAAGGCCGTTGCTCTACCGGCTGAGCTACACTCCCAAAACTTTACACATAAAGATTTACATTATTTAGGATGAGCCGTCAACATAATTTGTGCTGTTAGAATTTGCGGCTCCTGCCCGCTGCAGGGTTTTCTTCTTGCGCCACCAAGCATCATCCTTAGCGCAAAAGCTTGCCCTGAGCACATTGAGTTTAACCTGAGTGTAATCGAAGGGAATGGGCCGAAGGGGCGGCAATCTCAATTGTCATTCCGCACTTGATGCGGAATCCAGATATTTAGCCCCCAGTTTTACTGGGGGTTTTCCGTTTAGCCGTCGCCGCCACGGCGACGTTTTCATTCCTGCAAAAACAGGAATCCAAACTGTTAGCCCCCGGCAGTGCCGGGGGTTTATTTATTTCCTTGATTACCCTGCACTGCAGGGGATTTATTTATTTCCTCATTACCCCGCCCCGCAGGGGGTTTATTTTAATGATATTCTCTACACGGACGAAGCCCGGTTGGGGTTTCTTGTTGTTTAGGATTTCGGATTTCGTGATTTGGGTTTCCGGCCGGTGGCCGGTTCAGAGTAAATTTTTTTAGTCGATCTGAAAGAATTCTATTTTATTGCCCAGACGCCGTGGACATTTTTAAATCTATTATTGATTATTCACGTTGACTGGAGTTATGAGTAGAAAATTGGCCTGCCCATTTGCAGAAAAAAATCTTCGGTTTTCTCCCTTCATAGAAGGCTCTGTTTTTTCAGAGTTGTAATAACCATTTACAAATAGAAACGAGTTGTTCATCGTTTGTTAGATTTGCTGCATTTGATAAGACACCATTTCGGAGTTGTTTAAATATCTCTTGCGCCATGGCCTTTTCAATAGCGGCTCCAATAAAGAAAGTCATTGGCTTGAGTTTTTTCTTGCGAAAGCCTGCTCTAATACGCCCAAGCGCAGAGTTTGCTGTCTTCCAGTGTTCATCTGCGCCTGCAGGGTCTATGCCTCCTTTTAATTCTCCCAAAGCAATATATTTTTCCAAGGAGTAGTGGCAGGATTTTTTGTTCCTAAATATAATCTCGTCAGGAGCACAATTAAAAAGGCACAGGTCCACATTCTTTTCAATAAATGGTACAGTTAGATTGTAGATCAGCGTTCTATTATTGGTAGTTTGCCAGTTCAAACCTTTAAGATGCAACTCAATATTAGAATCGTCTGCTGAACAGTTAATCCACTTTCTGGATTTTGAGTGCAGCCATTTATATTTCTTATCCTGAATTGACATAGTAGAAATAAGTGCTCTTGTAAATTTTCTTTCGCCTAAAGAACCAGCTAAGTTTCTCAGACTTCCACCAAGAGAATCTCCCCTAGTAAGTAGGAACCTATAAACAAGTTCATCAACAAAATCTTTTCCTGAGGGTTCTAAAAAGTTTTCTATTAATCCCTTAATCGCTTCATTTTTATCATTGTTTGAAAGATGTTTAGTAGCTTTATCAGATACTCCTGCCGCTGTTAAGATCGATGCTCTTATTTCGGTAATTTTCAACAGACTTTGAGGGTTAGGTGCTTTTGACGCTAAAACTTTTAGTACCTTTGCTTCCTCAACAAAAGGGGTTGCCTTTCTATTCTTTTCAAGAGCTAAAGCAATAAAACCAGCACGCGTTTCCTCATAAGGGGTAACGAGTGAGTCGCTTGAAGTGAGATGATCTTTATAACTCATCCTTTCAGTCAATTAGGTTTCCTCCAAAGATATACACATTTCCTTAATACATCTCTTCCATATTGTCCCATTTGTTGGCTGCTATTGCCTTTACCGTTTTGGAGGGTGAATATTTTTTGCACTTCGAGGCCAGCTCTTCTGGCAAATTCAGATAAAATTAGATCTACTGGGATAGTTTCCCCTGCATAACGGACATTATCATTTACATAATAAATCCTACCCCCAGGTTTAAGTAATCGGGACATTTGAAAAACAACAAAGGAATGTTCATAAAAGTAGTTTCGTACCATTCTATATATGCCATTATTGTTAAGCTTGTTTTGTTTCATATATTTTTGGAGGATGGTAAGAACTTCCTGCAATGCCTTATTGGAGTTGAAGGCAGATGTTGCCTGGTTGAATAGTTTAAGCTGGTTATTTGATTCGTAGGTTTTCAGCAGAAAATCTTGTTTATCTTTATTCTCGACCGTGCATGATAAAAGAGATTGGCGCAACTTTTTTATTTTTTGCGAATCAATTTCTAAGAAAGCTAGCTCCAAGGCATAAGTCCTCGTGTAATCATATCGGTTGCAATATGGAGGCGATGTTATGATAAGATCGTAATTAGCAGCAGGTAGATTAGGCATTAACTCAAGACATGATGCGGTTTGGAGTTCAATCTTTGGCTTGTTAAAACTTGTTCCCCCAAAGAAAACATCAGAGTTTGCAAGATCATTAACAATTTGGTCTAATGTTGAAAATAGAGCTTGTTCGAAGCTATAAATTTTCCCCTTACTGAATTTTGTTTTTGTTTTCCCCGCTCGATAATCCCAACGTAGATATTGTCCATCTTTCCGTGTGTAGCTGATTCTTTCAAGAATAGAAAAACATGAAAACTTAAGGATTTGTTTAATATTTTTATCTTTGATTTCATAATCCAAATACTTCAGAAATGCGTTAAGCTTTTTCTCTGTCTCTAAAGGAAAAGCTTTATAGGTAATCGATATGTGCTTGTAATTTGTATTTGCATCGGCTGGTATTTTCAAAAAGTCAATTTTACGTAACATACTTACAGATTCTCTAAGATTCTTAAGGTCAACTCTATTAGCAGCTATTCTCGTATCGAGAATGAATTGTCCTATTGGGAGTATCTCAATTCCAAGAGAATCGAAACCCATTTCATTTGCAGAAAACAATGTTGTACCAGATCCCGAAAAAGGATCTAACAGTTTACCTGAATTCTTGGGATAGTCCTTAATAAACATTTTGACCATTTGGTATGAGAAGCCTTCTTTGTATGGAAACCAATTGTAAAAAGGAATTCCCTTGTTGGCTTGGAAACTTACCAGTTTTCTGTTTAAATTGGGATTTATTTCAATTAAATTTTTGTAAGCACACTCTAGTTTATGGCGCTCTTTTCTGGTTGTACTCCCGACATCGTCGAAAGCTAAATTCTTTGCGTTAGGTCTTATTACATATTTCTGATTTGCTACACGATTAATAACAATTGTATCACCCGCTTTAAGATTGTGAAGCTTGACAAACTTCTTTGTCCAAGCTCTTTCTCTGAACATCCATCGGGGATGCTCCGTCTTTTTATCTGTGGGAATGTCGGTTTTGATAGGTTCCGGCAGGCCTTCAACGCGCAATGTGATCGGCGTGCCTAGGCCAGCTTTTTTGGATGAGCCACCAAATACGTCTGGCGGGAAAAAATCCTTGCCACAAGCTCTTATGTTAAGATTACCATGTTTATTGGCGGCTTCAGTAAGTTGGATTGTGCGTGATTCCATTCTATAAAATGCTCCTTGTCAACTTTGAATAAAATTAAATGATAAAGAAATTTATGATTTGGTCAAGTGGATTTGGAAGCAATTATTTGCGGCAGGTATCAGCCTCTGTACCCATTTCAAGCTGACCTCTAAAACAAGATTGTCAATTGTGACCAGCAATCTCTCCGCAATTACCGTTTACCCCGTTAGATAGTGATGTTTATCTAACTGGGGTCACCTTTTCCCAAAAATAATCCAACGTGATACAAGCCTCTCGAAGACTCGAAATTCCCACCCCAGCCAACGAAAATCAAGAAAATTCCCCCCAAAAATCAAACTCAACCTTATCTTAAACATATCAGCCAGTCGGCTTATTCATAAGTAGGCAGCACCAGGCTGCCGGGTAATCTGTGTAATCCGTGGCTTAAAATAGGTAAAAATTTCAACGGTTTTCAATCAAAAACGCTGATATCTCAGAACAAAAATCAAGATTTTCAGAAATTTTTTAACTTGCTGTCCCAAATAGAGTTACGAGAATCACGAATCAATATCCGAGGTCTTTTTTCACATCAAAAGTGCAGATAGCTCTAATTATAGAGGCGCTGCTTTTTTCGCCTCCGGCAAAAAGATGCCAAAATCCAAGATTGTCCTCGAATGTCTTAGGCGGGGATCCAGATTAGAGCTTAATCATTTAACCATATTATCCATTTTTACCAAATTAACGAATGAACCATAACAACCATCGAGAATCAAGTATCGAGTATCGAGCATCGTTCATCGAGAATCCAGTTATTTACGTGCCTATAAGGCACACCTCTACATTTGTAGAGAATCCTCTACAAATCAACCCTTTTTATGCAAAACAAACCCAATTCACTAAATGTCCAAATTTATATAAGTATCTATGATACAAGGATATATAAAAATAAAACAGCCCTCAGGCGGGGAAAAAACAAACCCAATTCAAAGCCAATTCAAACCCAATCAAACCCAATTTGCCGGATGACCAAATGAGCGTAAATTCAATATTAAAAAAGGATTATGAAAGAAATGACATTTTCGCAGTCCAAAAAACAAACCCAATTCAAACCTTGTCCTGAGCGCAGCCTGCCCTGAGCGTAGCCGAATGGGTCGAATGGGCCAAAACAAACCCTGTCCTGAGCACAGCCTGCCCTGAGCGTAGTCGAATGGGTCGAATGGGCCAATCTCGAAACAACTGCCCTTTACATCATCTTTAAGAGGGGGGTGTCTTGGAGGGATTTCACTGTGAGAAGGTCATCAATAAAACTCGATTTGAGTTACTTTTTTCTTGACTTTTACGTGAAAATGGGTATAATAGTATTAAACTGGGGCGGTCAGTACAGCCTTGTATTGGCAAGGCGTTCCTGCCTACAGCATTTATTTAATGTAAAGAAAAAAATCAAAAGAAATCATGGTATGTGAGATATGGGGAGAATGATGAAAAGTAACTATGGTTCGATAATAAGAGGGGTTTTGACACTCATAATAGCGATTTTATTAGCTTTAACTGTTCTGGGATGTCAAGGTCCAAGTGATGTTAGCATTGCGGCCAAACACCGTCAACTGACGAACATAGCCGAGCAACAGCTTCGGTGGGGTCTGTCTGCTTTTCCACCGACCTCACAAACAGAAGCGTACCGTCCGGCACCATAGACTGCCGAGCTTACAACTTACTCGTTGGGCCGAATCACCTGCTCTCGTTGTACGTTATAGAGGTCCCCTTTCCATTGAAGGCTTGCGGGGCCAAAGGCATGAAATACACGCACTTGATGAGCGTCCTTCAGGTTTTCCCTGTCTATCGCCTGGAGTGTAAATAAAGCTCCTTTGCCATAGTCTTGTCCGGCCCAGCGGCGGGCATGAAAAGCCATAAAACCCGGCCCTTCGATTACGAATCCCCATGGTGGCAAAATGACATCTCCTCCCAGCACCGAGGTTACCTGGGTCTCTGTCGTCCCGAAATTCACAATGACGTTAGTCGCACGCTCACCGTGTCCATAGGTGGCCTTTCTGACCTTGAAGTCTTCGGTAAGGTATTCCAGCCGTGTCAGTCGAACGTGGGCCGTTATCCTGTGGAGAGGTCCTAATACCTCGTGTGTATTCTTGAGGAATACATCGAGCGAGTACATACCTTCGGCCCAGCCGTTATCACTGCGGACATAACACGAGCGGTCGGGAACCCGGCTGTCGCTGTTTCCTTCGTCCTTTTCTCTCGGCGATTGCCAGTAAAGGTGGTCGGGAAAAGAGTGGTAGTGCAGCGGACGGGCACACAGAACGTGATGAGCGACATATTCGGCTGCCTTTTCTGCCGCATAGCCGTACTTGCCATAGCATATTTGACAATCGTGATAGACCATCTCGAAAAATGGTATAACCGTGGCTCCAAGCTCCTCTGGTTTGAGGTTATGAAAATATCGGCCACTGACAGCCACAAGGCCCTCAAAAAAGTCACTGTGGGGAAGTGCCCACTCGCGTCCGCACTCACTGCCGAATATTCCGAATTGTTCCCGGGCGTAGTCACTGAGACGAATCTTCCAGGCGATATCATCGTTTCGGTCGATGGGATGGTTTGGGTCATGGCATTCACGAGGCCCGACGGCGTAGGTCGTATCGATGAAATAACTCCAGGGTGAGAACAGTTTATGAATGGACGGCAGGTTCTGGGGGCGTTTGGCCAGCTCTAATTGCTTGGGTGCACAGACCATATATGCCCGTCCGCCGAGCCATCGGCCTCCTTTGATGAGGGAGCCGTCCGGATGTTTTTCGATGAATGCCGGGTCCCAGCTTTTGGCATCGCGATACATATCCTGGACGTTGTCATGCAGGCATGCTACGTAGTCCAGGGCTTGAATATGCTCGATGGCATCTGCCAGGCCCTTGTTGCCGCCGCACTCGGGATTAGCCGGTAGATTGTCAGGATGGCGACAGTCATATCCGCCTTCCGTCCAGCCACCAATTATAAATAGACAACGCTCGATACCCACGTCTTTCTTCAGGTGCTGAGCGATTTGGGCCGCCTCGTTGAATGTCCAACGAACTCTCACTGATTCCTCCTTTGTGCTTTCCTCGTTCATGCGGCGTGCAAGGCAGGTCCAGAGCTTGGCGTTCGCTGCACCTATCATCAGCTCGACATGCGGGTTACGAGTAATCTTCTCTCGCAATGTCGCCACCAGGCCTTGCTTTTCAACGTAGCGTCTATAGTCTGCAGCTATAGTATTGAAGTCGCCTTGGCCTAACGGCATCAGACGCAATGAGTTAGCGCTGCGACGAAGTTCGAGTGTCGCCGTAAGCCTTTGGCTATATCTTTTACCGCTGGGTCTGGTGCTTTGAAGTTCGGGGAACACATAAGCATTGTCCCAGGTTACGATTAGCGCTGAGCCGTCCTTGACGAAGCCGAGCATGTTCATGTGGCAGCCTTCGTAATCAGACGTGCCGAACACCCGCTTAAATGCCTTACCGCTATTGGCTGGAATCAGCAGCCCCTCGCGAGAAGGGACGATAGCATAACCACCCTCGATGTCGGTGATAGCCAACGCGTCATCAAGCATACGGACACTGCCATCGGTCTTGCCTTCATAACGAAGTTCCAGTGCGTTTCCTTCTTCAAGCAAAGCAAAAACCATCGTTGCCCCGTTTTTCTGATGTAGCCTCACAGAATTCTTGTCCATGGTCTGGATTTTCTGGAAGTTACCCTCGAGCCATGTTGCAGTGCCCGGATTGGCCATCCCTTCGGAGGGCCACTTAGCTCCCGAACGTTTATCCAGCAGGGCCCATCGGCCTGTTGCATCATCAACCTCAACCTTCAGCGAGTGACTTTCTAATCTTACGATATCAGCTTGAGTGCTCGCGGATATTAACAGTGCGAGCAGACAGATTAAAACGGGCTTACCCATAACTCTTCGTACTCGTCGATTTTTAGATTTCTTTATCTTTCTGCCGATTTCTTAGCCTTGTTCAATATCGCCCTTGCGCGGCGAGTTACATTTCTGTTTTTCGTGACTTTCATTACCTTCTGCATAGCATCGGCAACTTCACCGGGCTTTTGCTCGACGATCTTTTCACTGATTGCCACGGCCGCGAAGCTCGCCTCGTTTGTGGTTGCCGGGTCGTCCAGGTGCGCCATTGCCATCGATAGGGCCTCGGCCGCCGGTATTGTGCCCAGCACGCCGAGCAGAAGCTTCTTCTCTTCGTTGCGTTCAATCAGCACGGCTGCATTCTTGCACATCGCAAGTTTCTCCTCGGTCGGGAGATTCTCATCTCGAATCAGGCTAATATAGCCACGCAGGGCCGCCGTCTTGCGAGACGAATTCTGCGAGCCCTTGGCCAACGCGAGCAAGTCGGGCGCCGCGTCTGCGGTTTTCCAAGCACAAAGCACGCGGATGGCGGCGGCACGGACCTGGGCATTGGAATCATTGGCCGCTGAGCGTACAGCGTTAAGGGCGTCCGTTCCCCCAATGACGCCGAGGACGCGCAACAGGGCGTTTTTTTGTTCGGGGCGGGCCTGAACCAGCAGGCTGATAAGCTTCTCGCTGTATGATTGCGGATTGTCGGCTCTCATACAAACAGCACTCAAGGCCCGTTCAGCCGCTTCCAGGTCTTGCGAGGTCTCAAAACGCATGAGCAGATTGAGCAGCTCCGGCAATTCGGCGCCACTGCCCAACTCGCCCACTTTCCTCAGCGCAGCCGGACGGACTTCCGGGTCGGCGTCGACGGCGGCCTTCAGCAATGCGGGAATGCTTGTCGTCATTCGCCGACGTCCGATCAGCTCGAGCGCGGTGAGCCGTTGGCTGGTCTGGCTGCTATTGAGCATCGCCATCACGGCATCATCTGCCTGGCGACCCGGCAGGGCAGCAAGGCTTTCCTGGGCGGCTTGCGAAATATCACTGTCGGTATCGTTCAGCAATTCGGCCAGCACGGGCACTGCGGAAGAATGGCCAATTTCCGTGAGAGATTCAATGGCTGCGAGGCGAACGGATTTTTCGCTGTTCCCGGCCAAAGCGAACAGCGCCGGCGACGCCGATACATCGGCACGCTTGCCAAGTGTCTGGATAATTAGGATTTGATTGTCAGCGGGCAGCCGGTTCAACTCAGCGGTCAGCGCCTGGGTTACTTCGGCGTCCGGTAATTCCTGAGCGGTCTGTACGGCTGCGGAGAACATAATGTAGTCCTTGCTTCGCAAATGCTCACGAAGCAATGCGACGCCATCTTTACCACGGGCGAGGATTGCGCCGCGCAGGGCCCCGCCACGCACCTGGTGCGGTGCATCCAGCTTACGCAGCCGGTCGTAAATCTCGATGGCCTGGTCTTGACGTCCTTGAGCAACAAGTGCCTCGGCGCAACGGAACAAACCTTCGCAAAATGCGAGCTGATTGGCGGCAGAGACATTTGGCAGGGCACGCTGCAGCGCTCTGGTTGCGGGTTGATTACCGATTTTGCCGAGCGCCCTGGCTGCGGCCTGGGCCACTTGGTTATCAGGGCTCCGCAGCATTTTCGCCAGTGGCTCTACAGCCCTAACATCACGCCGTACGCCGATGCTGCCGATTACGCCGACCAGCGGCCGGCCTTTGAGTTTGCCGATCGCATCTCGCAGGGCCTCATCCACAGCCGGGTCAGGGATGGGCTCCAACCCGTAGCGGGCCATGTGCGAGAGTTTTTCGTCACCGAGCAGCGCGGCCAGGGGCGCGATGGCGTCTTTGGTTCCAACGATGGCTAATAAACGACAAGCATCGGCCTTTTCTTTATGTGGTGCGTCGGATTTGAGCACGGCAATAAGTTTGTCCACCTGCTGCTTGGTTGCCGGTACGACGGTTTGTCCGAAGGACTGCATCGCACAGGCGAGCAGCAGGGCAATGATGAGCGTATAGTTTATTTTTGACTTTGACATAGCTTTGTCTCCTTCCGGGTTTATATAATCCACGGCTCACGCATCGCGCGTGAACGCAAACGATTGGCTTCGGGGTCGTTGATGAATTCCTCTTTGACGGGGTCGTAACGCATGTCGCGTTTGAGCCACATGCAGATGTTGGCCGCGTGCACCGTAGTCATGGTCCGGTGCATCATTACCGGATTGGACACGGTCTGGCGGCGTGACTTTACGCAGTCTAAGAAATTTCGCACGTGGCTCATCGGGCGCTGGGTGCGGGCCATGTAGTTATAAACCAGCTTCCTGAAGTCGTCCATCCAGGCTGGATTTGAGACATCAGGTTTCGAATAACCGTCGGCCGCCGCGACCCATCCCTCGGTGCCTTCGTAGCGAACACCGCAAGATCCTCTCCAGATTTTCTTTTCCATGTCGCGTTCGAGGATCATCTGTATGCCGTTGGCAAACTTAGTGACCATTCCGTCGCCGCTCTCATTTTTTACATATTCGTATTCGATGGCTGCGGTGTCTGCCGCCCCAATCGCCACCTGGCACTGGGCGAAGGTGTGCGCGCCCCATTCGCCGATGCAACTGGTGTGGAAATCGTAATATCCCCGCCAGCCGCCTCGCGTGTAGGCGGAGTTATAAGGCCTCCAGGGACACGGACCCAGCCACTGGTCCCAGTCGACTTCTTCTTTTGGCGGCATCGGTTGTGCCGGCAGCCACTCGTGGCTCATTTCGGCCGCATCCCAAGGAGCAATGTGGGCCCGAACCGTGTGTACCTTGCCGAGCCGGCCGAGACGGAGCATCTCGTTGCAGAACGTAAAGTTTCCCTCGCTGAGCCGTTGCGTTCCGGTTTGATAGATGCGGCGATAGCGATTCGCGGTTTCCACAACCGCCCGGCCTTCCGCAATGGTCATGCACGACGGCTTTTCGGAATAAACGTCCTTGCCTGCCCGCATCGCCATTATGGAAGCCAGGGCATGCCAGCGGTCGCCTGTGGTGACCAACAGCGCGTCGATGTCCGTGCGCTCGGCCAGGAACTCCGGCGTGTTGTGGTATATGCGGCAATCCTTGTTGCCATACCGTGTGTCCACTATTTGTTTGACGGCCTCGGCACGTTTTCTCTGGGGGTCGCAGACTGCGACAAATTGCACGTCCTTCTCAGGCATCATCCAGCGCAGGTCGTGCGAGCCGCGGTTGCCGATGCCGATGCCTCCGAGCACAATGCGTTCGCTCGGGGGCACCTTTCCGTCGCGGCCCAATGCCGAGGCTGGAACGATGTACGGCACCGTCGCCAAAGCCGCCGCGCGCTTTAAAAATGCACGCCGCGTAAGATTCAAATTCTTCTTTAACATGACAATCTCCTAATTTATTTGATGAGTTGTGTTCACTAAAACCTTTCATTTAGGGCAAAAGCCAAACCTGGTTGGCTGCCTTGTCCTCAATCCTGAAGGCTTCGAATCATAGCTGATAAGATTAAAAATTCTACCCTGTTGAAGATTGGGAGTCAATACAATTCGAAAAAAATAACTGTCTCAAATATTGTTGGACAGCAATGGTCATCATAAGGGCTTGAGATTTCGAGAGATAGTGCTATGATAATGATTATGATGACGTTCTATTCGTTGCATTAGGGATTCTAAAATGAGCAGGTTAATTCACATCGCTTTGATTCTGTGTTTGTTCACGTCCGGCCTCGGGCGTGGCTCCACGGAGTTTGTCAGGGTCGAAAGGCTATCAGAACGTGTAATCCTTGGCTACTGGCTGGGGACAGGCAGGTGTAATCTCGTTGCTGTAAAATCGCAGAAAGGCATGGCTATTATCGATACGGAGATGTCACCACGTATCATGGCGCCGATTAAGGAAAGGATTGAAAAGGCGCTTGGGCGTGATGATTGGGCGTATGTCATCAATACACATGCCCATATACATCATGCAGGCGGAAACTGTCTGTTCAAAGACGCGGTGATTATCGGCCACGACAATTTGCCTGAGGACATGCAGTGGCTTATCCAGAAGCAAGTGGACGAGACCTGGAAACGCAAGGAGCTTGATAATAATGCCGAGACCATTCGTAACCTGCAGGCTATGCTACCGAAGGTCGCAGGCAGTCGACTGCAAACCAGGAGGATACAAGGCGAAATCAAGTTCTTTCAGTTAAACACCCAAGACATAGAGGAAGGTTTTGAAGTGGTCAAGCCGACTGTTACGTTTTCCGATAAATACACGCTTGAGCTTGGAGACCTTCGGCTGGAGATGGTCTTTTTCGGCAAAGGGCACAGTCTGTCCGACATTCTGATATATATCCCTCAGGAGGGCGTGCTGGTCACAGGTGCTATCGTTTATCAACGCGGCCACCTGCCCGGAATAACTGAAAATGCGGAATTGAAGGACGTGCACCGTTACATCGCCGTGCTTAACGATTTTCTCGAAGAAGGAGTAAAGCTCAATTATGTGATTGCTTCCCACAGCTTTCCGCTTGCACGCAGGGACCTTAAATATGTCCGGGATTATTACCAGACGATGCTCGATGGGATTTGCTCAGCCCAGCGGGAAGGCTTGACACTTGAGCAGGCCAGGGAGCGTTTCGCCGTGCGTAAGAAGTTCCCCCGCTTCTTTCAGAGGCAATCCGCCCAATGGTCTAAAGCCAAACAGGACCGCAACATTAATGTTCTATGGAACCTCCTGAAAGAGGCGGACCAGCAATCGAAAAACTAAGCAATTCACACAAAATACTCTTCATGGGCGATAAAATTTTGCAAAAGGAAAATTTCTACTTGCATTTCCCCCTCCTACAACGTAATTTACTACCGACGTGCGGGCATTCCTTGAGTTTAACCATCGGAGCTATTTATAGTATAGTAAGTAAAACATATAAGCAGTAGACAAGCATCTCTTGTGTTGATTAGGTCGTAATTTGCAATTTATAAATAGTAGGGCTATATCATGGCGCGTTTCCTAATCACTACTGGTCCATATCCTGGACATGTAGCACCGACTAAACCGATTGCCCAAAAACTGGTTGAACGTGGTCACGAGGTTTTATGGATCACGGGCCGCAAGTACAAAGATAGAATTGAAACTACCGGCGCAAAATTTCATCCTCTCCCGAAAAAAAGTGATCCGAATGGGATGGAAGTCTATGATTGGCATCCGGAATTGAAGAAACTGAGAGGACTAGCTCAGATCAAATTTTGGCTAAAGCACGTTTGTGTAGATTCTTTCTTACGAGACATTAAAGTCATTGACACAATCCTGACGGATTTTACAGCCGATGTACTTGTTGGTGATCCAATGGCCTTCGCCCTTATGTTCAGGTCACAAATGGGAGGTCCACCCTTCGCAGTCATCTCTCTCTTGCCTTTGTCCTTGC
This sequence comes from uncultured Pirellulales bacterium, assembly GCA_964444135.1. GTDB lineage: Bacteria > Planctomycetota > Phycisphaerae > Sedimentisphaerales > Anaerobacaceae > NIOZ-UU13. The sequence continues at coordinate 50,815 of CAYUFX010000002.1, forward strand.
CAAGTCGAGACACGGCGCCATGGGGTTTGGGTTTATTGCCTGGAAGAAACATCATCACGAAAACCCGAAACCGACTTCTCAACTTTCTGATCTACCGTGTCCTGCTTCGGGACGTAACTACATATACAAATAAAGCGCGACGCGAAATTGATGCAGCGCCACTAAATGGCTCACTTTTTGAAGCCGGCTGGAAGATACCTTCACTAGTTATGCATATCTCTACACCTGCTTTCGAATACCCACGCAGCGATCAACCTGAGAATTTCCATTTCATTGGGCCGGTTTTACCTGAACAAGACTACGCATTTCAACCTCCACCTTGGTGGTCTGATTTGAAAGATCCAGAGCCAGTGATCCTTGTCAATCAAGGGACTTTGGCTAAGAACCTCGATGACCTGATCGTTCCGACGATAGAAGGATTGAAGGATCAAAAAATATTGGTTGTTGCTGTTCCAGTTAAAGAGGGTCAGTTGCCAGAACTTCCAGCTAATGTGCGTTCGGATCCATTCATCCCGTTCGATCATTTACTTCCTCACGTCGACGTGATGGTAACAAATGGTGGATACGGAGGAACGCAATGGGCCCTGGCACAGGGCATTCCGTTGGTGGTTGCTGGTGAGACCGATGACAAAATGGAGGTCGCCGCGCGGGTAGAATGGGCGGTAGCCGGTATCAATCTGAGGAAGCAATGCCCTTCGCCCGAGGAAATTCGAGACGCCGTCAAGGAAGTACTCGTTAACCCTGTCTATCGTGAGAACGCGAGACGTATTCAATCCGATTTCGCCAAGTATGATGCCCCAACACGAGCAGCCGAATTACTTGAAGCTCTGGCTAAAAGTGAGCTGGGCCAATAACGAATAGCCTATTGATTCACTCGTGAAGTATGGAAAACCGCTCAGCCGTGCCAGAGCTACGGTTCGGCAGGCTAATTTTAATAGACACTTTACTCTCGAAACATTTCCCTTACTGCCGGTTTAGCCGGATATGCGTCTGTCTTTCTCCCGCACACTCAGCACTTATCTTCATCAGATTTCCGCACAGCCCAATAATCCATCTTGGCAATTTGTAAAAAGGTCACGTAGTACTTTTCGTTAGCGAAAAGTACTACGTGCTTTCTTTAAAAAACGCGGCAAGGTGTGATGTGCCGGGCACACTACGAGATTAGTTGCGAAATTAGAGAAAACTACGCAGCCGTGTCAGCCCGCTGCGACGCATCGCGGCGAGAGTTACAGCTCGGCAGGCTATTTTTAATAGACATTTCACTTCCAGAACATTTTCCTAACTGCCTGTTTAGCCGGATATTGGTCTGGCATTCTTCAGGTGTGCACTTTTGTGGTTTGTGCTTTTATAATGTTTATTGTAATGCAGGTGCCTCGGCTGTTTTGCCAACAGCCGAAACATCCTCACTTGTGTTGAGCAGCGTCCGGAAGATGTCGAATACCGTTACTAAGCCCTGCACTTTTCCCTGTTCGTCGACCACGGGTAAACCACGCCCACCAAACCGGCACATATTTTCTATTATTGTCGCCAGCGGTGCTTCCGGCCTTACCGTGCGGACAGGCCTGCTCATTATCCATTTGAGTTGGATTTGAAGCGTAGCATCATCCGAAGGGCCATGCCATTTCGCAAATATCGGCCGAAGATAAATACTGGTTGCTCCCGTTATATCAGACTTCGATACTATCCCTTCCAGTGTCCCGTCCTTGCCCATCATTATATAGCCGCTATCCTGCTGCTGCATTTTTGTAAGAGCCTGCTGTACGCTCTCGTCGGGACTTGCCCAGACCACATCTTTTTGCATAACGTCTTTTGCACATACTGTTGATGAAACGCTGATATGTGCAGGGCTCCCGCCTTGTGGGGTCCCCATTGTGGGTTTGCCGGACTCGCCCGAAGGGACAGTCATTGACTGGGTCAACTTTTGGATGGCTTCGGAAACTACACCCTTGGCGGATACTTGGCTCTGGTCAGGTGCAGTTGTTTTTTCTTCGGTCTCGGTTTTTTCTTCAGGCTCAGTCTTTGTTTTTTCTTTGGCTTCGTCCTTTTTTTCAGCTTGGGCTTTTGGCTCTACTACAGCCTCGACTTTGACTTCCGTTTTCTCTTCTACTACTTTGGTTTTTTCTTCGGCTTTGGCTTTTGGCTTTTCAGTGGCCTCAGCCTTTTGTTCTACTGCTTCGGTTTTTTCTTCGGCTTTGGCTTGGGGTTTTGCTTCGGCCTTTTCTTCGGCATCAACCTTGGCTTTTGCATCAGCCTCTGACTCAACTTTTTCTTCACTTTTGGTTTCGGTTTTGGCTTCTGCTTCGGGCTTGCCCTTCTTGCCTTCCGCTTCGGTTTCGGCTTCTGTTTCGGGCTTTTCTTGCTTGTCCACTGCTTCGGCCTCTGGTTTAGCTTCATCTTCGGGTTTTGTCTTTTCTTCGGCCTTGGTTTTTTCTTCTGTTTGTGATGTTACCATTTACTATGCCCCGTTTTTTTCTTGCTAAAAATTACTCTTTGGCACCCTTCCAGACTTCGAAGTCTCTATTTAGATAATATGTATGTTTTTCGATAGATTTTTGAGTGTACTTTAGTTAAAAGTGAGAAATGAATGGATGGAATCAATTATTTATTCGCTGTTCTTTGATAAATACTTCAAGGCTCGGTTGATGAGAGCTTTATTTTTTACCTGATAGTACTTTCATACAATGTGAAATAGTACTTTAAAGGGCCTGTATGAATTTGTCTCGAAAACACCGGATTTTTCTTGACGGCGATTAAGCAGTTTAGTATAAGTATAGTTGGTGGATTCTGGGTGTTATTTGTCCTCTTCGCGTGTGGAATCTTTATGGTTTTTCGATAGAGGAGGAGTTGTGGAGTATTATGCGAGGTACAGAGTTGAAATTAAGACTCTGTGCTCGCACCCCTTTGTCTGCTGTCGCAGACAGCAAAGGGGATAACGCGAGTACAGGTGCTTTGCGGTGAAGATATTTTAACATTTCAATAAACATTCTGTTATTCACTATTATTTTTCTAAGGAGAACCGGTTATGTGTAGGCAATTGATTTGTTTAATATTATTTTTATTTGTTTCGCATAGTGCTATGGCCGATTACGTCCTGATAAGCGGCTCGAATGACGTCAATGGAAGTACGCAGTCAATTATTCGTTACAGAGATGATTTTGTAGTCGTCTGGGAGAGGTCACCTGCAGCAGGAACACCTGAGCCTTTGGTCAATGATGTGTTAATCAATCCGCTCGAATCCATGTATGGTGGTGGAGATGTATATACCACCCACTACGGCTTCGAGCCTCCTGACGGTCTGGTCGGAAAACATTTTGATTGGGAGACCGGAGATTACATTGGACGTCCGGTTCCCTCGTCATTAGAAGACGGCCAGGCGGATGGTACGGGCACTTACACACCTCGAGGTAACGTATTACAAGACATTCAGTTTGGCCATGACTATAACGGTGACGGCGTTGATGATTTGTGGATTGCCAGAAGGGATTTTTTTGAAATATATGATGGGACAACTTTAGATAGAACAGGCGATGACGGTGTGGCAGATATATTGACTTGGCTTGATATCCCGGATAGTGTTGAGGGTACTCGGGATGGGACCGGTGCTTTTGGATTTTGTTTTGGGCTCGATGTTACAGGCGATGGAGTCGGCGAGTTGTATGCAATGAGAGGCATTAACCAATCAACGGGCAGCAGACTGAATATCTGGGACCCGGTCACGATGACTCAAATAGCTACCTATAATGCCGATGGGATTAGGGACAACACATATATGATTCTTGGCCCTGATGTTAATGACGACGGCCAGCAGGATTTGTGGGTCGCGGATTCGCGAAGCCACCGGATTCGCGCACTCGATTGCGCCACTGGTGAAGTTGTTGCTGATGAAGTAAGTCTGGCGGATGCGAGTAATCCGAATACGGATGTTACCCTTCGATATCCATCGCATATAAACGATGGTCCTGACGGTTCTATTCTGGTTACTACGCGGTTTGCTACGTCGCTTGATCCGGACTGGACTGGCCCTTCGGATATTGTGGGCGGTGATTTACTGAAGATAGTATGGGACCCGGAAAATCAGCGGGGACTTGTAACTCTGCTGTTTGAGCACAGCCGAAGGTTAAGTGGCGTCGCATACAAGCCAATTGACCTGAAAAAAGCTCATTTTGCTTTCCCTGTAGATAAGGCCAAAGATATAACGAGGGATGTAGTTCTTAGCTGGACACCGGGATTGAATGCCGGTAAGTATGATGTGTATCTGGGAAATGATTTCAACGATGTTAACGAAGCAAGCATAGCTGAACCGCGTGGTGTCTTGGTAAGTCAAAGCCAGGACGATGCTGCTTATGAACCCCCAGACATCCTCGAATGGGACCGAACATATTACTGGCGGGTCGATGAAGTCAATGATGCTGAACCGGATAGTCCGTGGAAAGGCAATGTCTGGAGCTTTACTACCGCCAATTATATTGTCATTGAGGATTTTGAGGACTACAACGACTACCAGCCCAACACGGTATTTGATACCTGGATTGATGGATATGATGACCCAGCGAACGGTTCCACTTCAGGTTATCCTGACCCGGCCTTTTTCTCCGGGGAGCATTACCTGGAGGATGAGATTGTTCACGGCGGTAATTGGTCGATGCCGCTGTTCTACGATAATACTGCCGGTCTCTCTGAGGTAACTCGGACGTTGACTTCTTCTCTGCGTGACTGGGCCCAGGATGGATTTGTTACATTGTCGTTGTGGTACTATGGTGATGCTGCTAATGCTGCTGAGCCGATGTATGTTGTTCTCAATGGCAGTGGGGTAGTCGCTCATGATAATCCAGATGCAGTACAGTTAGATCAGTGGACCGAATGGACAATCGACCTGCAGACATTAGCAGACCAGGGCGTGAACCTTGCCAATGTTAATACGATTGGTATCGGCTTTGGTAACAGGAACAACCCAGTAACTGGCGGTTCAGGTACGATGTACTTTGACGATATTCGGCTGTATCAGCCGGCTCCAGAGCGGGAACCGGCACCTTAAGCTAAGATTTAAGTGTCCCCCATTGCTTCTGCCGTAAGGCATCCTGTGGACTTCGGATTGCAAAGCAAGATACGGGGGCGAGGTTAATGTAACAGTCGCCGCGGAGCCCAGTTAGGGTAGATTTGGTCAATTCAGGGCTTATATCGAACGATTCGGTATAAGCCCCTTTTACTTGACTCTGCCGAAATGCAGCGGATTTCGCCCGGAGCGAATCTTTAAAAATCTTGTTAATTTCTCGACAGAAGAGGTATGAAATTGTAAGAATTACCAATTTGAAGCTCTAAGGCAGCCTGTCTCAGCCATTTTTGGGCCGCCAATACCGAAAAAATTCAATGGCATAACCGTTTTTTATAAAACAGTCATCAAGCCTGCATTTTGTGCATCAGCGCTTGGCTCTGCGGCACTGATAGAGATACGATAGTTTTGTTTTTATCCGGTGTAGGCTTATCTGTTAGCAAGATTTCGAGAAAACATCAGCCGGATAATATCATAATTGGGGGTATTTATATCCGCTTTCGCACCTCGTACATCGTTGTCGTTAGAGAGGTTGCCCAAAAGGGACGTTTGTACATTTAGTTTTAGGCTTTTGCTGAAAAATGTTATAACTCCTTGTTGTAAAGATGGTTACGACGTTTTAGAGGGGATTTTGAGAATGAGTATTTTTTATAAAAAATTTGGAAAATTGCAAACTTTTTGACCAAGTCTGAAATGGGGTATCTGAAGGACTTGACTTTTCGTGATTTTAGGGCTTGACAAACAGCGTTATTTGTGTATCATTGATGTTTGATGCCTTGATTTATAGTTTGCGGACAAAGGCTGATAAGAATATAAGAGTATAAGTTGACAGGTTCCAATTTTTTCAATTTTTTTCATAAAAAAGCAATAAAATTCTTGACGTAACATCGGCCAATCTGGTATAAATATATTTGGCAATGTCTTTACGGACCTTAGGTAAGGCTTTGCTGATTCTAAACAGCCGAAGTATGGAAGCTTTATAGTTTTCCAAATAGAGGAGGAGCTATGGGTTATTGTGCGAGGCACATGAGCCGTAATAGGGGCTTGGTGTTTCGTAGTCAAGCATTTCACATTTCAATTAGCAGCTCATTTTGGGCTTTTGTAAGGAAGGAGGTAATGTTAAGTCGCACACAATTTTCCTGGGCAGATATCGTGTGGCGACAGTTGAATTTATTGTCGGTCGCTTTGGTGCGTAGCCAAAGCATAATTCAGAATTATTGTAATTGTTTTGGAGGAGAATTATTATGTTTAGGAAATTGATTTTTTTAATTTCTCTTGTTTTAGTGCTGGCTCTGGTCGGTACAAATGTCGCCTTCGGGACCGTTACCGCTATCGAGATCCCGGTCGCTGTCGATTCTGATGATGTTGAAGAGGCACCTGATGGCAGTATGTACCTCGACAGCAGTGACCTGGAGTTCATGTACGATAACGACGTAACCAATCCGGATGACTTGCAGGTAGTGGGTATCCGCTTTGTGGATGTCCAGATTCCAAAGGGCGAGAACATCCTAAGCGCGGTTGTGCAGTTTGATGCCGATGATGTGGATGATGAAGAGCACGTCGGCGAGGCGTATGTTATCATCGAAGGTGAACTGGGTGCGAATCCCGGAACGTTTGAAGATATAGCCAATAATGTCTCGGCGAGGGCCAGGACTGCAGCGCAAGTAGCATGGGGCCCCGAACACTGGTCTGAACAACATGCGAAATATATGACTCCAGACATTGCCGGCATCATCCAGGAGATAGTCAATCAGGATGATTGGGCTGCGGGCAATGCGTTAGTGTTGATCTTTAGCCAGGACCCGGACAATGCGTCAACGGGGGTCTTAGAAGCCGAAGCTTTCCCGGACAACGCAACGGAAAATATTGACCGAAGGGCGACACTGATTGTAGAGTATGGCGAGCCGGTACTCGTGGCCGTTGATCCCACCCCTGCTGATGGCGCTGTTGGGGTAGTAGATTCAACGCTGCAGTGGACCCCTGGCGATACGGCTGTTTCCCACATGATATATCTGAGCACAGACGAGACAATCGACGAATCGGACTTTCTTGCCGAAACGGATTTGTCAGTATATTTCGCAGCCTTAGAGCCGGGGACGACCTATTATTGGCGAGTCGATGAGGTCGAGGCTGAAGTACCCACAGACTGGAGCAATTGGGAGATAGAGGTTATTGGAGCCGTCGTAAACGAGGGTGCAGTCTGGAGTTTCACGACGATGACTATTGAGGCTCATAAACCGAGCCCATCTGACGGCGCTGAGTCGGTAAGCCTTGATGCCAAGCTTAGCTGGACGGCCGGTAAGGATGCGATTATGCACGATGTTTACTTCGGCACAGATAAAGAGGCTGTAGCGGCTTCAGATCCGAGTACGTTTATGGGTAAGATAATGGAGACATCGTTTGACCCCGCTCCGCTGGAGAAGGGCAAGACGTACTACTGGAAGGTCGATGAGTTTGCTGTTGTCGCAACGAATCCGGGGCCTCTCTGGAGCTTCACGACAGAGGTGCCGTCGGCCTCCGATCCGGTTCCACAAGACGGAGAAGAAGATGCCGTGCAGGCAGTGGTCCTTTCCTTTAGTCCCAGCGTGAAGGCTGCCGAGCATGACCTATACTTAGGCGATGATGCCGATGCGGTAGCCGCTGCCGATGTCAATACACCTGACATCTACCTTGGCAGGCAAGCCGAAACCAGCTTAGATGCTGGGGAACTGGAATGGGGCAAGACTTATTACTGGCGTGTTGACGAAATCAACGACCTCGCTGAAGGTTCACCGTGGAAAGGCGCGGTCTGGAGCTTCACGACTGCCGACTTCTTAATTATCGACCTTTCGGAGACGGTCCTTGACTATGACAACAGTGCTGAGCCTTTCACCACTGAGGTTTCGTGGGATACGCCGCAGGACTTGACAGTTAATGGAGTTACGGACCTGATGTTCAGGTTCCAAGGCGCACCGGGTCCTGAAGGCAGTGTGAGCTTAGACGAGGCGACCGGGACCTATTCGTTAACTGGTTCGGGGGCTGACATCTGGGGTTCATCGGATCAGTTCCACTATATGTACAGGGAGCTGTCCGGCGATGGTTCAATTATCGCACACGTTGTCGATAATGGCACCGGCTCAAACGCCTGGGCCAAGGGTGGCGTGATGATTCGTGAGACGCTCGATGCGGACTCCAAACACTCGATAATGGCACTGACAGGCGGCGAAGGCGGCGGCATAACGTTCCAGGGCCGTCCGGTGACCGGCGACCGCTCCAACAGCATGCATGGGGATATCACGGCGGAACCGCCTTATTGGGTAAAACTGACGCGCGAAGGCAACACGATTACAGCTTACTCTTCTGCCGACGGTGTTGATTGGGCGCTATTCACGGACACAGCGACGGACGGCGATATAACGAACCCCATTGACGTCGAGATGGCGGATCCCGTCCTGATCGGTCTATTCGTTACCTCACACGCAGCCGGCGAGAAGCGGACATACACGTTCGACAGTGTCAGTACTACAGGTAAAGTGAGTTCTGCTGCTGTGAATCAAGACATTGGCATACCCTCCAATTCTGCCGAGAAGCTGTACTTGGCAGTAGAAGATGCTTCCGGCGCCCTTGGCGTGGTAACCCATCCAGACCCGGCAGCCACACAGATTGATCAGTGGTGGACCATGAAGGTTCCGCTCCTGGCCTTCAGTGACGCAGGCGTGAATGTGGCAGATGCCAATAATCTGTACATTGGTGTAGGCGACGTAGATAACCCGATGGCCGGTGGTTCCGGCACAATCCGCATCGATAACATCAAAGGCGTCAAGCCGATCGTCATCCTGGAACCGAATGATGTTACCGCACCAGGTGACAACGTCAGGGGCATTCCGACAGGACTTCCATGCGGTGGTGATCCTTCTGCTAATTATTCGCCCTGTGGTGAACTGCCTCCTTTGGTGATCGATGATGACAGCACGACGAAGTATCTGAATTTTGGTGGAAATTTTGACCCCAATGAAGAACCTTCAGGTTTCAAGATTACACCGCTTGCCGGTCCGACCATCGTTACGGGACTGACTTTCACCACAGCGAATGACGCGGAACCGCGTGATCCGGTTGCATACGAACTCTACGGTTCTAATGCGGGCATCGAAGGGCCGTATAATTTGATTGCCAGTGGTGATATCGTTGATTTCAACGATGAAGTAGCTTGGCCTCGCTTTACAATGAACGCAACGCCGATTACATTTGATAATGCGACAGTGTACAAGCACTATCAAGTTCTGTTCACGGCCATTCGAGATGCCGCAAACGCGAATAGTATGCAGATTGCAGAAGTCGAGCTAATAGGTGTCACCGAAGACGTACTGGTTGATATCACCGCACCAAGTAATACCATCTATGGATGGCCGAGCGATGGCGATTGGTCCGGCTCGGAATCACCTCTAAAGGCGCTCGATGATAACATCCAGACGAACTATCGGCATAAGAAAGGCGAGGATCAGCCCACTGGTCTCCTGGTAACACCATCAAAGAAGAAAGTTGTTAATAGGCTGATTTTCACCACAGCAGGTGACGCTCCGGAACGAGACCCAGTTGCATTTGAGCTCTATGGTTCTGATCAAAGCATAACTGGGAAATGGACGTTGATTGCCAGTGGTAAAATTGACGATTTCAACCAGGAAACTCCGTGGCCGCGTCTCACAAAGAACGAAACGCCAATTATGCTTGATAATGATGTAGCGTATAAGCACTATAAACTTATGATCACGGCCGTTAGAGACCCTGGAAGTGCGGATAGTATGCAGTTCGCTGAACTTGAGCTAATTGAGGCTCTCAAGTAATAACTCTGAGCCCAACGAGCTCGATAATGTTGGCTTAGGGTTGATGATGTTTACGGGTTTGGGGGCACGTGGAGTGTCCCCAAACCCTTTCTATTTAGGTATCCAAGAAGATGGGATGATATTTAAAGATACTTTCCATCAGCGGCTATCGATACGACGAAATGGACGGTTGTCGATGGAGCCACGGTGGGGAGTGTTGATGTGGGTGAGCCTTCTCGGAGGTGTTCTTTTTAAAGTACCTCGAAGCTTGGATTGGGATAAGGAATTCCGAGGGTAATTAGGAAGTTAGTCTTGCCGAACAAGATTGAACTTGGGGCTGTAAGTTTAGAGCTTACAGCCCTTTTTTATGTTCGCTTCGCTATGCTCATAATGACATGTGTATTGCGTAACCCGAAGTTCGCGGGTAAAATGGATTGGGGAATTGAATGGACAGTTAAGGCTCGGATTCAAAGGGATGCTTGAATTCATTACGGACAGAGATATATACGAAAAAGTGATTTGCGGACGAATCGGAGAAGCTCGCAAGTTCGTCTGGATAGCAACGTCCGACTTGAAAGACCTCTATGTGGAAAAGGCCGGCGGGATGGTGCCGTTTCTTGAGATTTTGTCCGATTTGGTTAGAAGTCACGTCGAAATAAGACTGCTGCACGCCAAAGAGCCCGGGCCAGCTTTTCGAAAGGATTTCGATAAATACCCAAACCTTATAAAGGGAATGGAACGAATCTTGTGCCCGAGAGTTCATCTTAAAGCCATGATAATTGATGGGGGCTTTGCTTACAGCGGCAGTGCCAATCTTACCGGTGCCGGGATGGGGGCAAAGAGTGAGCACAAGAGAAATTTCGAGGCCGGCATTATTACCGACGAGGAAAAAATAGTCGGTAAAATTATGGAGCAGTTTGACAATATCTGGAGTGGAACCCACTGTAGGTCGTGCGGCCGAAAGAAATTTTGCGCAGACTACAAAGACATTTTACTTTGATGGAAGCTGCGATTTTGGTGGTTATGTGACCTAAAAGATGATTGCTTATGTTAATCAAAAGGGCCAAGTTCGTTGTCCATCAGGTTTTTTCCGAGAGATTTCGTGCCAAAACTTGGCACCGACTTCACTCCGGGTGCAAAATACGAGATAGTATAAGGGACGACTTTTGCTTGGTATTCGTTCATGCCCAATGTGTGGATACCCAAGATTTTGTTTAAGTCGCTGCACATAAAATTTCCTTAACTCCTCAACCCGATTGTCCGGAGGAGCATTGTCCAAAACAGACCGCCAGTCAGAACCCAGCCCCAAGTGACGATCCAGCTTCGAATTTGGATCACTGTAGTAATAGTGTTTCCAATTGCGCAATATATCTAACCTATCGGGGAAAAATATTATGAGATCAGCTTTTTTTGACGCAAGCACTCTTAATGTTCCGAAGTCGATCTGTAAGCCATATGGATCAAGAAAAACTAGCGATAAAGTTCCATAAGGTATCTCTTTTGCAATGTCATGAACCTTTTCATTGGCATCACCTTTTAAGATTTGTGAATCCGGTCTTTTGATGGTTATTCTTTTCTCAAGAGCCTGATACTTTTTAGGGTCTAATTCACAAAGATGGAGTCTATTGAATGGTTTAGGGGCATATACTGCAATCATTGGTGAACCCCAACGCAGTTCCTGAGAACCTCGTATCCTCTCAATTCCAGCGCCAGCGAAGAGATCAATATAATGCAGGCCTTTCCATTTCCCCTTCATTGCTGTAGTAAAGATATCAATATACTTCATTAAGAAGTAATGCTTATCGGACGACTGCTTTCCAACTGTTGGAATATATAGACCATCATTTGAGAGCGATGGAAGGTTGAACATAGGTCAGTTCCTTTGATTTCAAAATATCCGGCGTTTGGCTCCACATGCGGCCGTCCAGTGTTCGCCCATTTTTTTTCTTGTTTATACCTCCCCATTGTTTGAAAAAGAAGGGAACGTCAGCATCAAGACATTGGTCGCGGATATCAATGGCCCATTGGGGTCTCATTGGTCTTGAGTTTGGACCGGATTCACCGCCAACTATAACCCAATCGATGCCTTCGAGGTCAATATCGGGAATTGGGCCCAAGAGTGGTTCAAAGGAAATAAATTTTATCACAGCGGGAGTTTGTCGAAGGTCGTCTATGCGGAATCCGCAATCGGCATTCTCGACAGTAACTCCCATCCAAACGTTTTCCGGCCAAATGAGCCTGGAGCTTAGCTCCAGCAAACGGCCGGAACGTTTCGTTAATATCTGAAATCGGTGATGAGATGCCCGGCGCATAACGTCAAAAACTTTTAAGATGAAATCAAAAGGAATATCTTTATGAAAAAGGTCGCTCATAGAGTTTACAAAAATTGTACGATGCTTCTTCCAGCGTAAAGGTATTTCGAGGGCATGGTGATGGAGCGTCACGCGAAAACCATTGGCGTAGTTGGGACTACCCGCAGCTTTTAATCGCAAAGCCATACGTTCCGCATAGCAGTTCTTGCAGCCTGCGCTTATTTTCGTACAGCCGGTAACCGGGTTCCAAGTGGATTCGGTCCATTCAATTTTTGAGTTCTGAGCCATTTAGCCTCCACAACAAAGTCCATCATAGAAGAAAGATAACACCCAAAAGCGGAAAATCAAGAGATTTATCAGGCCCTTTCGAAGTTCGGTGTTAGATTTTTGAGATTGTCACCGGATTAGCGGGTGTTTATACTTTCCGATATGCTGAAAAAGGTATTAACTTTTTATACGAAGTATTTTGCGGTATGGGTGATTGTGTTTGGGGTGGTGGCGTATCTGGTTCCAAAGCCCTTTGTGGCGTTGAGGGATTATATGGATTGGTTCTTCGCCCTTACGATGTTCGGGATTGGGGCGGTATTGCAAATCGAAGATTTCAAACGGATCGCACAAAAGCCGATTATCGTTTTAATCGGCTCGGCTGCACAGTTTAGTATTATGCCGTTAGGGGCGTTTGCGCTGGCGAAGCTGTTTGGATTGCCACCTGAGATTGCAGTTGGATTGATACTGACCGGCTCGGCGCCAGGGGCGATGGCGAGTAATGTGATGAGCTATATAGCGAAAGCGGATACGGCATACTCCGTTTCGCTGACAACTGTTTCCACGCTGTTGTGTCCGCTGTTGACGCCGGGTTTGACATTCGTCTTAGCGAGGTCGAGACTGGAAGTTCCTTTCTGGGAAATGATGTTCAGTGTCATCAAAATGGTGATAGTGCCGTTGTTTGTGGGGTTTGGAGTTAGGCATTACTTCAAAGAGAAAATTGAGAAGATTTCAGAAATATTTCCGGCGATATCGGTTACGTTTATCATATTTATCTGCTCATTAGTGATAGCGCTCAATAAGGAGCGCCTGGCACAGGTGACAGGGCTGGTTCTGGCCTCGGCGGTGATTCTGAATATTTATGGGATGCTAAGCGGCTATGGTGTGGGCTCAGCTTTTCGGATGGAGGTGCGGCGAAGGCGGACTCTGGCGATTGAGATTGGGATGCAGAACGCCGGCTTAGGGACGGTCCTGGCGTTGAAACATTTCGGCGAAAAAGCGGCGATACCGGCGGCAATTTTTGTATTTATCTGTATTATTACAGCGTCTGTAATGGCGGAGCTCTGGCAGAAAAGGCCGAGCGAAATAGAAGTAATGTAAGAATAAAATATTATATATTAGTGGAAGGCTGTTGCATTCTGCTGATATAAATACTATAATTTGACTTTAGTTTTGGCATTGGTAAGTTTGATGGGCAGTCTTGTTTGGCTGCCTTTAAGTTTGTATGCGAGAGAAGATTTTGAGGAGTTTATGGTATGGGTTGTAATCTGGCGATTGCAGGAGTAACCGGTGCGGTTGGACAGGAATTTCTGAAAATCTTGGAAGAGCGTGATTTTCCGTTTGACTCCTTGAAAATGTTGGCGAGCAGCCGGTCGGCCGGCAAGAAATTCAAATTCAAAAGCAAAGAATATGTCGTTGAAGAGCTGACGAAGAAGAGCTTTAGTCGCGTTGATATTGCGTTGTTCAGTGCCGGTGCAGCGCGGAGTAAAGAGTTTGCGCCCGCTGCGGTCGAAGCCGGTACGGTCGTCGTTGATAACTCCTCGGCATTCAGGATGGACCCTGATGTCCCGCTGGTTATACCTGAAATAAATCCGCAAGTAATTAAAGAGCATAAAGGCATAATCGCCAATCCGAACTGCTCAACAATTATCGGTATCGTACCGGTCTGGCCTCTGCATAAGGCCAATCCTGTCAAACGGATGGTTGTGAGCACTTACCAGGCGTCCAGCGGGGCAGGACAATCAGCGATGCTTGAGCTGGAAAATCAGACGCGTGAGGTTTTGGCCGGGAAGGAGCCGACCTGTAAGGCGTTCAAGTATCAAATAGCGTTTAACGTGTTCAGTCATGACTCGGCGCTCGGGCCGAACGGATATAATCTGGAAGAGATTAAAATGGTCAACGAGACCAGGAAGATTTTCGACTGTGCTGAGATTGCAATTACCTGTACGTGTATTCGTATCCCGGTGTTCCGGGCGCACTGTGAGAGTATCAACCTTGAGTTCACCGAGGCGATTACGCCTGACCAGGTCAGGGACCTTTTGAGCACCGCGCCGGGGGTTTCCGTACTGGATGACCGCGAAAATAACCGGTTCCCGATGCCAATCGATGCTTCGGGCAGGGATGATATCTTTGTTGGCCGAATCCGGCAAGATGAGTCTATGCCTGAGAACCGCGGCATCAATATCTGGGTCGCCGGCGACCAGTTGCGAAAAGGCGCAGCTCTAAACGCCGTTCAGATTGCTGAGAAACTGCTTTAATCGGTAATAATGGCCGTTCGCAATATAAAACTCACCGTGCAATACGACGGCAGCCGATATCACGGCTGGCAGACACAGCCGGGGAAAAGAACCATCCAGGGTGAGCTTGTCGAGGCCGTCTCAAATCTTGTCGGTGTCCGAACTTACGTCCACGGTGCAAGCAGGACCGATGCCGGCGTAAGCGCTCTCGGACAGGTCGCACTATTCGAGATTGATTCTCCCATCCCCACGGAGAACTTCCCAAAAGCAATCAATGGCCAGCTTCCGCGTAACATCGTAGTTACCTCTGCCGAAGAAGTGCCCTGGGGATTTGACCTGATGAGCGATGTGAAAAGCAAGCTCTATCGCTATGCGATTTATACAGGCCGGCACCGGCCGGTTCTTCGCCTGAATCAATGCTGGCACATACCGAAAAAGCTTGATGTGGAAGCGATGAACCAGGCGGCGCAACTGCTCGTCGGAACGAAAGACTTTAAATCATTCGCATCAGCCGCTGATAGGCGTGAAAACTCCGTCCGGACCATTTTTCGCTGCAATGTTACAGCAGAAGATAAATGGATATACGTGAATGTCGAAGGGGACGGCTTTTTGTATAATATGGTCAGAAATATCGTCGGCACTCTGGTCGAAGTAGGCAGGGGTAGATGGAAGCCGGAAAAGATTAACGAGATTCTCGACGCAAAAGACCGAACCGCAGCAGGACCGCTCGCCCCGGCTCAGGGGTTATGTCTGATGTGGATTAAATACGACTAAAGCGTATGCAGGAGGCATATTGAAGATTGTTCATATTATAACGCGGTTAATACTCGGCGGGGCACAGGAAAATACGCTTATAACCTGCAAGCTCTTGGCACAGCGGGGGCACGATGTTACGCTAATCACCGGCCCGGCTATAGGACCGGAAGGCGAGCTTTTTAATCAAACTAAGGGACAGGATTACAAAGTGATTGTTCTCCAGAGACTTCGCCGGGCAATAAATCCTTTTAACGATATCGTTGGTTACTTTCAAATCAAAAAACTTCTGCGCCAATTACAGCCGGATATTGTACACACTCACTCGGCAAAGGCAGGGATATTAGGCAGATTTGCCGGCTACGGCTTAAAAGGAAAATGGGCGGAAAATTTACCAAGGGTCGTGCACTCAATACACGGGCTGGCATTCCATCCGTATCAAAGCCAATGGCTGAACAAGTTTTATATTGCTATCGAGAAATCCGCTGCAAAGCGAACGGATTTTTTTATCAGCGTTGCAGATGCAATGACCGCACAGGCAACCGCTGTCGGCATCGGCAAACCTGAGCAGTATGTTACCGCTTATTCGGCTATAGAAGAAGATGACTTCTTAGAGCCAATCTCAGAAGAACGCAAAAGAGATTTTCGCCGGAAGTACGAAATCGAAGAAGATTCGATTGTGCTCGTAACCATCGCACGGCTGTTTATGCTCAAGGGACACAAATATATTATTGAATCGGCCAAGCGGCTTTCGAAGCGATTTGAAAAGTGCGTTTGGCTGTTCGTTGGGGACGGGAATATGGCCGAGCAATTCAAACAACAGGTTAGAGAATTGGGATTAGCTGAAAAAATCAAGTTCACAGGTCTTTTGCCGCCGGGCCAAATCCCGCTCGCCATACAATCATCGGACATCCTTGTCCACTGCTCGCTGCGGGAAGGGCTTGCCCGTACTCTGCCCCAGGCAATGCTCTGCGGTAAGCCGGCTGTCTCCTTCGATGTGGACGGCGCAAGAGAAGTTGTAAATGAAAACACCGGACGGCTGATTGAGCCGAAAAACGTTGAGCAATTAACAAAGGCCAGTGCGGAATTGATAGAAGACGAGGACATAAGAAGGAAACTCGGTGAAAACGGAAGGGAATCAGTAAAAGAAAAATTCGCACCGGAAACGATGGTCGATACAATCGAGGCGGTCTATGAAAAATTGCTAAAATAGTAAACAGAAATAATTACCTTTATGGCAAAGGAGTAAAAAATGGATGAGATGATAAGTTTTTGCGGTTTGCTATGCAACGAATGCGGCGCATTCATAGCAACTAAGAATGATGACGACCAGAAGAGAGCGGAAGTAGCGGAACAATGGTCCAAGGGGTATAACGTGGATATTAAGCCGGAAGATATTAATTGTGACGGTTGCTTATCAGATGGCGAACGCCTTTTCAGTCATTGCAAAGTGTGCGAGATTAGAAAATGTGGAAAGGAAAAGAGTATTGCGAACTGTGCGTATTGCGATGACTATGCGTGTGAAAAGCTCGACAAGATTTTCCAGATGGTTCCAGATGCCAAGAACCGATTAGATGAGGTAAGAAGCGGACTCTAATTTCGTTTGAATTGGTACGAAAAGAGTCATCAGACAGGGGAAAGTGGTTCTGGTGAGAGACACGACAGCAGGGAACTGCCTGCTTTTTGTAGAAGGCATATTAGGGGTGTTCAGGGATATTTAGTTAGAAAGTCGTGTGCATGGAACGAAAATATAGAGGGGAAAAAGAATATTTCGTAAAATATTACAATTATTAGGGCAGAGGCAATAGTGCTTTTAAGCCCCTTTATAGCAACTACTTGTAACATTCCTACTCCCTAAGAAACCTGTATATTCAAAAAATTTTTCAAAAAATCTCAAAAAATACTTGACGTTCATGCGTCTATACTATAAATTGGTTTATATTGCAAACTGATATGTAGTACAAATAAGTTTGGATTAAGGATATTGACAATGAAAAAAGAAGAACTCAACCTAAAACAAATCGAACAAAAGGCTTATCGGGTCTCCTTTCAGGATGGCCTGGTGGAGATTATGCTTGGCATCTTGCTTATAGGACTTGGCGCCACTTTCGGTTCCGTCTTATATGTTTTCGCAATTTTCATTCCAATATTCCTATTTCCCCGTTTCATAGAGGTCATAAGGAAAAGATATACCTACCCAAGGATAGGTTACGCCAAATTACCTATGGATGATCCGAAGAAGACCGCCAAAGGCATTTTCGGTTATACGGCCGTCGTGTTAGCCCTATGGGTTATTTGCTTTCTTCTTTTCAGCAAGGTCAAAGATGCGGCTGCCTATAAAAGATGGTCTCCTGCTCTTATGGGCGTCTTGTTGGTTGGCGGATTTCTCTATGCACATGGCAAGTCAGGGAATATCCGTTACATAGTATTTGCTGTCCTGGCCGTCGTTTCCGGCCTTTTATTTTCAATAATGAACTTTGAGTCTTACAATGGGCTTATCATTAACTTTTTTGTTATGGGAGGTATATTCATAGTGACTGGATCAACATTATTCATATTATTTTTATATAAACATCCTAAGCCCGCAGAGGAGGTATGAAATGGTATTTTCGATTGATATGAGAAGAATAAAACGACAGTCTTATCGAATCATTCGGCAGGATGATCTGTCCGACGTCTGCGCCGGGCTTATGCTCGGCATAATGGCCATATTTTTCCTTGAGTTCAGGTATTCAGTTGCATTGATTGTGGGTTGCTCAATGCAAACAATTGTACTTCCTGTCTGCAGAAAGAAATTTGCCTATCCCCGCGTCGGCTATGTTAAATTTCCGGGGCGTGCAGACAAAAAGAGTCTGATAGTGTGGGATATCGCTGTACCGCTGATTGTAGTTGGATTGATTATATGCGCTGGTATATGGGTAAGGCCGTTACTTCCCCTTTGTCTGGGGGCATTCCTGGCCGGGCTTTCTTTGGCCGGTGCGCGTATTACCGGATATGTTCGTGATTACATATTTGTCGGATTGTTTTTGGCAAGCGGCCTTGTCGGTTTAATACTCGCGTTGCTTGGTTACGATCCGTTTGTTGTTACCGCTTATCAGCTCTGGGGCTTGTCCGGTATCCTTATTCCCGTGGGATTGATTCAGCTAATCCGTTTTTTACGCAAATATCCTAAATCTATAAAGGAGGCTAAAAATGACAATGTTTAATTTGAATGAAATCGAAAAGAAGGCTTACAGGTCAACTTTCCAGGACGGCATATGGGACATCTTTTTGGGTCTGGTGCTGCTTATACTTGCCGTCGGCGCATTACTCTCGAACATCGGTGTACCGGAAGGACGGAATATGATCATCCTCGTTGTGCTGCAAGTCCTGGCTCTTCTGGCTTTCATTGCCGGAAAGAAATGCATAACAGTTACCCGGATGGGCTTCGTCAAATTCGGTCCGAAGCGAAAAAACAAAATAAGGAAATCTCACATAATACTGTTAGTATCTGTCCTCGCGGGATTAGTAGTATTTGTTGCCGCTGCACTGGTGATACGAAGCTATCCGGCGGGTCGGCCAAAACTGCTGCTTCTTTTGCCCGCCGCCTGGGTAGCCAATGCTGTCATCGTCTTCAGCTTTTTAGCCTACTATCTGGATTGTACACGCTTGTACGCATACGGTGTGCTGTTTGCCCTGCCGGTACCGATTGATATGGTGGTAAAAGAGTTCGCGGGTGTTAATCTGAGCCCCATCGCGTTTGCTGTTCCCGGGATGGTCATGCTGGTCATCGGAACGATGCTTCTGGTCCGTTTCCTGCGCGATTACCCATTCCCGGCAAAGGAGGTATGCAATGACGCAGAAAATTGACTTGAAAGAAATCGAACTAAAAACGCGCATGTCCCTTCACCAGGATGGATTAGATGAGATTCTGGTCGGCCTCTCGCTGGGCATAATGGCAATCTTTTTTCTGGATTTCAGACTTTCGATAGCGATGGTTGCCGGCTGTGCGATACAGATTCTCTTGAAACCAGCCTGCCGGAGGCGAATCACTTATCCGCGAGTGGGATACGCAAAGCTGCCGGAGCCAAAGGATAAAGCGACGGGTCGAAAAATATTCGTCATTGCCATCGTTCTTGTTTTGATTGGCACTGGTTTATTTTTTGTTTCACAGCTTCGCTGGTTGCTGCCGTTGTACCTCGGGATTGTGCTGGCCGGTGTAACCTTCGCTCAGGTTTGGCGAACCGCTAACACTTACGATTATTTTATTATCGGTTTGTTTTTGGCCAGCGGTTTGATAGGTCTGCTGCTTGTGTCACTCGATTATGAACCGAGGGTAGCTTCTGCAATACAAGGCTGGTGCCTGGCGGGACTTTTGATACCAATTGGCATAGTCAGGCTCAATCTTTTTCTTCACAAATATCCAAAATTAGCAGAGGAGGCTAATGATGGCAAAGAATGAAATAAATAAAGATAGCCTCCAGCCGCTTGCGGAAATCGACCGAATTATTCACGAACCGGCAAGACTGCTGATTCTGGCATATCTTTCCGTCGTTGAGAGTGCCGACTTTCTTTTTTTGATGAACCAAACTCATCTGACGAGGGGCAATCTTTCCGCGCATCTGAGTAAGCTGGAAACCGCCGGTTATGTCGAGATTAAAAAGGAATTTGTAGAAAAGATTCCGCGAACGCTTCTGTGCCTTACTGAAAAAGGCAGCAAAGCATTTCAGGAATATCGGCGTAGCATGAAGCAGGTCCTCGACAGCTTAGCCGAATGATGGGGGAAAAGATTACGACTCGTATAGTAAAAAAATAGCGTTTATATCAGCAACGGTCTTTTTTTCAATTGCGTCAGGCTTCGGCATAACCGCATTTCCTTTGATATTTCAAAATCTGAAAATTGGTTAATATTTGCGAAGATATTTTGTTTAATATAATCAGCTCCCCCTTTATCATATACAATGTTATTCCAAATGAAAGAAAGGCATTTTATGAAAAGTTATAGAAAAGAGCTCTGGTTCAATACGCCAAATAGAAGGGGATACATTAACATTACGACGCAGGTTCAGGAGTGTCTGGAAGAAAGTGGTATCAAAGAAGGCTTTGTGCTGTGCAATGCCATGCATATTACAGCCAGTGTGTTTATCAATGACGATGAGGCCGGGCTTCATCACGACTTTGAGGTTTGGCTGGAAGGATTGGCGCCGGAAAAGCCGTACTCACAATATCGTCATAACGGCTTCGAGGACAACGCCGATGCTCACCTGAAGCGCAGCATAATGGGCAGAGAGGTGGTCGTAGCCGTTACCGGCGGCAGACTTGACTTCGGGCCGTGGGAGCAGATATTCTACGGCGAATTCGACGGCAAAAGAAAAAAGAGAGTCCTCGTAAAAATCATCGGTGAGTAAGTTGGTGACCTTGTGGCATTTCTGTTTTTCTTAGCTCAGGTACTTATCATTTCCTGCTCGGGGGCGATGCAGCCCGGGCCGGTGACAGCGACGGCGATTGCAATGGGAGCGCGCAGCCGTTACGCCGGTACACTTTTAGCCATCGGGCACGGAATTATCGAATTTCCACTGATGGTTCTGATTATTCTTGGCCTGGGAAAATACTTCAAGCTACAAAAAGTCCAGATTACAATAGGACTGGCCGGCGGTGTTTTTCTGTTACTGATGGCAATACAAGGCTTGTTAAGCCTGAAAGCGAAAGCGGATAATAAATCCAAGTCTCTTACAGACAAGCCGATTCTGGCAGGCATAATACTATCGGCCGGCAATCCGTATTTTTTAATCTGGTGGGCTACTGTCGGCCTGGCGTTAGCTACCCAGGCTGCTCAATGGGGTATATGGGCCTTCGCTCTTTTTGCCATAACACATTGGTCGGTAGATTTGACCTGGCTGCAAATTCTGTCGTGGGCGAGTTTCAAAGGCTCGGTATTACTTGGGCCGCGGGGATTGCGAATAGTGCTGGTGATTTGCTCGGCGGCGCTGCTTGTCTTCGGCCTGTTTTTTATCTACAATGCCGCAGACATTTTGTTTAAGTGACCTTAGCTATTCTTTCCGACGTTGAGAATCTGTTTTAAGCTGCATTGAGCCAGGTTGCTTTGCTGTGACTGGGCTATCTGCTGCAGAGGTGCCGGTTGGTCGGTTATAGATTGTGCAAAGCTTGCTGCAGCTATGGCTTCAGCGATGTCCGACAATCTGATATTTGCGGGGTCTTTAACGGGCAGGAAACCCACTTTAGGCTCGGAAGTCTTGGCTATCAGCTTGCTGTTGACCAGATGGCCGAGAATTTTGTCCCCGAACTCGGCGGGAATATCTAACTTACTGCATATAACTTCGGGCGGGACCGGGGCCTGATTTGCCTCGAAAGCAGTGGCTATCTCTCTGACAATGTTGATGGCTGTAAGGTCATTGGCTATGAAATACTCCTCGGTTTTTTGAGAGGCGGCAATCTCAGCAGCATCGAGACTCGTAAGGTGCTGGGTCGTAAATGTCAACTGCAGGCCGAACAGCACTGTGAGCCAGGTAATATAAATCCAGAGCACCGTCATTGGAATCAGAGCCATTACGCCATAAACGGTGCTGTACAGCCTTAATTCCGTTACGCAGTATCCGAAAAAGCTTCTGGCTGCTATCCAAACCAGTGCCGCTACCGCAGCACCCCAGATGGCGGCCTTTGTTTGAACTTTTGTATTCGGCAAAACGAAGTACAGGAAGAAAAACGCCACAATCGCGACAATATAAGAGACCACCGTCGGGGCAATGTAGGTCAAAAGGGTTTTTTGTAACTGTGCCAAAGTAGCATATTGAGCGCTGGCGTACACGCCCAGCCCGAGCAGCAGCGGCCCAAGGGTCAGTATGGCCCAATAATTGATTATTCGATTCAGAAAATTTCTGCCCCTCGTAACGTGCCAGATATTGTTGAAGGTTCTTTCTATTGTTGACAGCAGGGCCAAGGCCGCCCAAATAACAATCACCACACTAAATAGTGTGATAGAGCCTTTGTTTACGCCGGTGAAGAATTTGCCGACTATTTCATCGAGGTGCTCTATAAGAGTTATGGTTTCCTGGGTGTCTTCGGTACCGGTGGCTGGACTCTCGAAAGCTGAAAAGTTGGCCTGGTCGTAAACGAAATTTTTCAGCTTTTCGCCAATATCACTATAGGCGGGAAAGAGCTGGAATATCAAAAGTGTTACGATAGCCAACGGCACAATTCCGAAAATTGTGTGATACGACAGTGCAGCCGCCTGGCGACCTGCATTGTTTTTCTTCAGCAGTCTGATACAATGAGACCATAGCTTAATCTGAAAGACCGCAAATCGACCGGCTTTACCAAGCTGTGTCGTAGGTGTGGATAAAAGCTCCTTGAGCGTTAACATCTCTATGCCCTTTCAATTCCAGATTATATCGGCCAATTCAGGTGAAACCTGTGGTAAAATGGTGAGCTAAATAAAGAATCTTTGTCGGCCTGCCGTGATTGCCAATGCGTCCGTATCAGTCAGTTTGAGTTATTTAAATAACTCTTCAAGGCCTTTTCGCAACTGGTCTTCCAATTGTTGCCTTAACTGGCCCTCAAGGAGTTTGCCTAAATCAAGTTTGGGCTTGTCGATAGTGCCTTTGAGCGGCACTTGGATCCTTTGGCCGGAGGTCTCTCTGCCGAGCCTTACTGTTCTGCCCTGGGAAGTATAAGGCAGAGTTATCGTCATATCCAGACTCTTATCCAGGCCGATAAGGCCTTTGAAATTGACGGGATTATCGCCGACATCCATTTGCATATCATCATATCTGAGAAATCCGTCCCGCAGCACGAACTTCGTCGGACGGATAGTAATATCCGCACCGCTGGCGCTGGTGCCGGCCACCGTAAGAATCTGCCCGAGCAAATCCGAGGCCTGTAAGCGCACTTTGTCCATTGAAATCGTGCCGACAACTTCAGTTTGTTTTTTGGCGGCGGCACTGAACGGAATAATGAGCTGTTCGCATCTAAAATTGGCAATACCACTGACATTGACGGCGTCTGCAAAAATGGGATTGACGTATCTCAGAAGCTTTTTGGTTGTCTGGTCGTTGATTTTAATGTCTTTCATTAGCTGTAGTGGTTTGGCCATTTTCAATGTTGCAGGCTTTTGCCTGAAATCTGCCTGCCCGGCAAAGTTGAATTGGCCTTCGTTGACGGTCGTTACAAACGGGGGGATATTCAGCAGGCCGTTTTGCATCTGAATATCTACATCGGTGGGGCCGAAATCCAGCCCCATATAGCCGGCTCGTTCAAATCCAAATTTAGCGCTGGCGGTGAGATTGGATAAGAGTTTGTCCTTTTGTCCGGCAGGATATTCACCGATAAAATTTATGGCGTCTTTTCTTTTGCCCCGGAGTGTGAGACCTTCCGGTAAATACGGTGCCGCCACGGCGCTCATCGCCGACCAGTCATATTCACACTCCGCTTGCCCGGACAATTTTGTCCTGCCGGCATCGCTTGATTGGTTAAATTCACCCTTGCGAATCTTTATCTGCGGGCTTTCCAACTGTAGTTCTTTGATATTAACGGATTTCTCTTCCGGATTAACCTCGGCCTTAAAAGACAGTGAGGCTTCTTTCGCTTCAAAGGGCTTTTTGCCGGGGGAAGTGAGCTTTAGAGCTTTAATTTTTGTAGAGTCGGTTGTGATTTTGTAGATTTTTTTATCAGAGCTTACAGAGATTTTTGATTCGGCGATACCGGCAAGTTGTGTTTCCTGCGGCAAAGACGCGAACAGAACAGCAAACGGCTTGACTTTTCCAAGGTCAATATTCTGGGCGGATATATCCAGGTGCATAGGTACTTTAGATTTTGGGCCGATTGGATAAACGGCCTGCTCTATATTGACCTGGCCGAGACTTGCATTTGCCTGGAAAGAATCAAAGGTCAGGACGTCAGCCTGCCAGTCGTAACCGAAAGCAAATTTAACCTCGGCCATTGGCTCTTGCGCTGTGATGCCGTCAGTCGAAGTTATGCTAAGACTTTTGACCTGCGAAGAGCCAACACCGGTTATCTTGTCTTTATTAACGGACAGTGTACCTTGTTCCGAAATCTCACCGGCTATCTTGTATGGACCCAAATCAA
Source organism: uncultured Pirellulales bacterium (assembly GCA_964444135.1). Taxonomy (GTDB): domain Bacteria; phylum Planctomycetota; class Phycisphaerae; order Sedimentisphaerales; family Anaerobacaceae; genus NIOZ-UU13. The sequence continues at coordinate 75,311 of CAYUFX010000002.1, forward strand.
CAAATTGGCCAAACTCCGATAGTAGTTTTTCAAGGTCAACATTGCCGTTATGTTTGAGCTTTTCAAGAGGGCCGCTGGCATTGATTTTTGCAAATGCGGCTGATACATCAAGCGCATCGAAATTTATCTTTTTATTATCGGCTGAAATCTGAACTTTGGCGGTGAGAGGTTCGGAAAGGGCAAGTTTTTTGTCCTCGACGGTGCCGGCCAATTCGGTTAGATTTACCTCGCTGTTCAGCCTTCCGCGATTTGCCCTGATATTTCCGCTCAATTTACCGGATGTTACCTTTGTTGCCTCTTTGATACCAAATGTATTAGGCATTTGCGATAATAACTCATCAACATCAAGGTCGAATTCGGCGTTAAGGTCGAAATTTGATTCGGTGGTTAAAAAGTCAGCCCACGATTTAAACGTTGTGGGAACCATTCCACCGGCATTTGCACTGAGAAAGTCACTCTCGAGTTTCAATTTCTCAATATTTATCAGTTGCTGCTGACTTTTAAGTGCTACAGCAACATTCAACAGACTTGTTTTTAGCTGGTCGCCTTTTAGTTCCGGGCTGGTTATATCCAGGTTCTTTGCTTTGATTGAGCCGTTTAAATTTTCAAAGTTACCGTCTTTAACCACAGCTTTTACATCAGCGGAAACAATACCTTTGGCTTGTACTTCGATTTTAGCCAATTCGAAAATCGGCCCAAGGGATTCGAGGTCCAGGTCGTTGACCTCGATAACCAAATCGCCTGTTGTCCCTTTCAGTGTCCAGCCTTTTTTGGCCTTGCCCGGTTTAATTTTGCCCGCTGCGTGAATCGGTGACGGCCCAGCTTTTTGGCCCACTACAGCCAGATTGATATCGAAATCTGTTTGTCGTCCCGGCGGCCGTAAGTTTAGCCTTGAGTTTATTTGTGAAAGCTCAACAGTCCTGGCTTTCGAATCTGTTACCTTCAAATTGCCGTCGTTAATTGCAAGGTCCATAACCAGAGCGATATAAACGTTTTTGACGGGAACCGGCACGGGTTTGCCAGTAGGCTCTCGCTCGGCCGCAGGTTGACCTTTGAGATTTACGCTTACCTTAGGCTGGTCAATTGTCGTTTCGCCGAAGGATAGATTTCCCATTACAATGGAGCCATAATGAGGCTTGGTGGTGATTTGCTTTACCTGGGCGGAAATTTGGCCGAGGTTATCATTGAAGATGAAATCCGCAACGCGGACACCTTTGAGCCAGCCCATAGACAGGTCGGCGAAATCTATTTGGCCGGCGATTGAATCGTTGATCTTGGCCAATATCAATCGGCGGCCTTTCCCGGATGACATGAACGCTGGTACAACTAAGAAAACCAGCACAGTCAGAACGACTATCAGCAGCAATACCAGCTTGAGTATTTTTGTGGAGGTTTTTTTCCGCGACCCAGACTTTGATTTCTTTTCAGTCTTAACCATTTTGACCCCCAAATATAAAGTTGGTGCATAACGACACAATGCGCTTCACTTATGCCTTGTGCACTTTTTAGCACAATCAATCGAGCATTATCTCGTCCGCTTTATGTTTAATTAGCTCGTCAACCTTGTCGGAGTATTGCCTGGTAATATCATCGACTTGCTTCTTGCCTTTTTCGAGGTCATCTTCAGTGATGAGTTTGTCTTTCTGCTGTTTTTCGAGCTGCTTGTTGGCCTCTCTTCGAATGTTGCGAATACCAACTTTTGTCTGCTCGCCGGTTTGTCTGGCCTGCTGGACAAGCTGTTTTCTTCGTTCCCCACTAAGTGACGGGACATTGAGTCTGATTATTTTGCCGTCCACAATGGGTGCTATGCTCAGGTCGCTGGCTTTGATTGCCTTTTCGATATCTTTGACCGAAGCAGGGTCGAACGGCTTAATTACAATCATATCCACCTGTGGCGCTGCCAGTGTTGCCATCTGTTTCAATGGTGTGGGCGTTCCGTAGAAATCGGCCTTTATATTTTCGACCAGGCCGGTAGAAGCCCTGCCGCTGCGAACGGCTTTCAGCTCGTCCTGCAGGACTTCGACACTCTTTTTCATTTTGGATTCGCTATCAGAGAGTATCGCTTTCATGGGCATTTTCAACCTCACCTCATCATTATTTTGGTGCCAACTTGCTCGCCACAAATGGCCTTCGTTATGTTGCCCTTCTCGAAAATATTCAAAACAATAATCGGGATATTATTGTCCCGGCAGAGAGTTATTGCCGGATGATCCATTATTCTGAGGTTTTGCGTCAATACCTGGTCGTAAGATAATTTTTCAAAAAGCTGTGCATCCGGATTCTTCTCGGGGTCATCGCTGTAAACACCTTGGACTTTTGTTGCCTTTATGAGAAGGTCCGCATCGAGCTCCGATGCCCTTAAAGCTGCACAGGTGTCGGTAGTAAAAAAAGGGTTTCCGGTTCCGCCGGCCAATATCGCAACCCTTCCGCGCTCGAGGTGCCGAATAGCCCTTCTGCGAATAAAGTGCTCGCACATCGCGGGCACCTCTATTGCGCTGAGGACCCTCGTTGGCTGTCCAAGCTTCTCAAGTGTCTCCTGCAGTGCACAGGCATTTATAATAGTGGCTAACATCCCCATATAATCAGCAGTGTTTCGCGGTATGTTGCTGACCTGTGAGAAACTTTCTCCACGCAGAAAATTACCTGCGCCGACCACGATGGCGACCTGCGGCCCGAGTTCGCATATTTCTGCTATCCTTTTGGCAATCGACTCAAGCGAAGAGCCGTCGATACCGAATTCGCCGGGCCTGCAAAAACTCTGGCCCGAAAGTTTCAGCAACACACGATTATATTTGCTCTCTGCCATCTTTTTCTTTCGAAAGTCTTAAACAACCAATTAGTTTCTGTTGCGGAAACAGCATTTGTCATTCCCGCGGAAGCGGGAATCCAGCTTATTCGCTCTGGACCCCTGCTTTGGGTTCCCGCAAGGCGGGTTCCCTCGCAGGAGTGACATCGTCGGTTTTTGTTTTCTGCAACAGATACTAATTTAGTTCTAAGTTTTGGATTCTAAATTGTGTGTTGACTTAAAACTCAACGCTAAAAACTTAAAACTATAATTGCTACCCGACTTCGAATCGGACGAATCTTTTAATTTTAGCCTCGCCGCCGGCTTGTTTGGCAGCGTCGGTAAGGACCTGCTCGACGGATTTGCTGTCGTCTTTGACAAACGGCTGCTGCAGAAGACAATTCTCAGCAAAGAATTTCCTCATCTTGCCTTCGACGATTTTATCTATGATGTTGGCCGGCTTGTTTTTGACCTGCTCGGCGAATATGGACTTTTCCCGTTCAATCGTTTCAGGAGCGATATCGTCTTTATCCAACGCCAGGGGCTTGGTGGCAGTGATGTGCATCGCTATATCGGAGGCTGTCTGCTTTAGCACATCTGCGGCTGCTGTGGTTTCATCGCTGGTCTCAATCTGAACCATTGTGCCAACTTTTTCGTTGAAGTGAATGTACGTGCTAAGAAGCCCTGGGCCATCGAGTTTGTATTTTGCGTAATCTCCCACCTGTGTTTTTTCACCGGTCTTACCGACTGTTTCGGTCAGAATGTCACTGAATTTTTTGCCGTCAACAGTGGTCTCAAGGATATTCTCTGCGCCCTGGTCGGCTGGGCAAGCCAGGGCGTAGTCAATTAGAGTTTGTGCCGTGGCGACAAAATCATCGTTTTTGGCTACAAAATCGGTCTCGCAGCAAAGCGTTGCGATAGCAGCCGTTTTGCCGTCGGCGCTGCTTTTGCACACGACAAGCCCTTCGGAAGTTTCTCGCTCGGCGCGTTTGGCTAAAGTCGCAAGACCTTTTTTTCTAAGTATGTCCGTAGCCTGCTCGATATTGCCGTTGGCTTCCTGAAGCGCCCTTTTGCAATCCATCATTCCCTGTCCGGTCATCTTCCTCAGTTTCATCACCATTGCTGCTGAAATATCCACCATATTTTAGACTCCTATTTTTGTAATGCGTATTTTGTACAAGTACGAAATACGAAGCGCGAAATGATAACTCGCTACCTGGTGAGTAGTGAGTGGTGAGTGTCCTATACTGACCAATTAACCAATTAACCACTCACCAATTAACCATTCGAGTTTCGAATTTATCTTCTCAGGACTGGTTCGAGTCCTGCTGCTCGGTTTGGCTTTGTTGTAAGGCCGCCTCTGCGTTCTGCGTTGGTTTTTGCTCAACAATAGGCAAAGTCTGTGGTTTGGCTTCGCCGGCGCGGGCCAGAACCGGCCTTCTTGAGCGGGTGCGCCTCGGCCGTTGAGCCGGTTCCTGACGGGCAGCAACCATTGTTTTTCCAATCGCCACAGCATCGGACAGCTCGTTAAGTATCAATTCAATCGCTCTAATGGAATCGTCATTGGCTGGGATGACCACGTCCACTGTGTCCGGGTCCGAATCGGTATCGAGAAGTCCTATTGTTACGATACCCAGCTTCTTGGCTTCCCGCAGAGCAAGATATTCCTTTTTAGCATCGACTACAATCACGGCACCGGGCAAACGAGACATATTCCGAACGCCCTGGAGATTAGCTTTTATCTTTCGCATCTCTCGTTTGAGTCTCGATGCCTGCTTTTTGCTCTCACTATCAAGCGTGCCATCTTCAGCCATAGATTCCAATTGCTCCAGCCTCTGCAATCGGGAGCGTATCGTTCTGAAGTTCGTAAGCATCCCGCCCAGCCATCGCTGGGAAACATAGTGCATTCCGCACCTCTCGGCGACAGCCTCAACCGCTTTTTGGCCCTGACGCTTTGTGCCTACAAAAACAGCGTCCTTGCCGGTAGATACCACCTCAGCAAGAAGCTTTTTGGCAATCAGTAATCCCTTTAAGGTTTTTTTGACATCAATAATATGAATATTGCCGCGCTTTGCAAAAATAAATGGGGCCATTTTTGGATTCCATCGGCTAACGCCGTGACCAAAATGCACCCCTGCGTTAATTAGTTTCCGAGTCAGCTCTTTAGCCACAAAGAATCTCCAAAAAATTTACAAAACCAGGTCTAATTTGCCACATACTAACAGATAAACAAAGAACACTAATGTAAATCCTACAGTATGTCAAGAATTTATGCTAAGAATTTTTACCGGGTGTGGGCGGAATTTTCCGGTCCGCTTCGGGTGGATGACACTGTCATATTATCGGATTACAATTTATTTATTTCGCGTCTATGGTGATAGTGCTGGTTGTTTAGAGGCGTTGATTGCCGCTTCGACAGTAATTACAGCACGAGAAAAAGCTCTATTCGCTGAAAAATGCAGACGAAGACCCAACAGCCCCACCTGCAATCATGGCACGTACCCGTGAGAATTTTGAGATGATTTCTTAATACCAGACGGTAATTATAATATTAGGCTCGGTCTTTTTGGCCTGGACCTCGCCTGTAACGATGTTTGTTCGCTTTATCGAAACATTCGGGTTTTCCGTCAGCCATTTGGTGATTTGCTCATCAAGAAAATTCATAGCGCCCGGGTGCAGTTTTGTGAAGAAAGTTTTTACGCCCGTGACTCGCTCGGCGGAAACTACTTTTTCAGCCGGCTTCATCATAACAGGCTTGGGAACCTCAATCTTCGGAGCCTCCACAGGGCTGCTGCCGCCTAAATCAAGGGGTGAATGTGAAACACCCGTACCGCCTGCTCCGGGTTCATCAAAGGGAATTGGGTTATCAAGCGGGACGGGTTCATTGAGATTTTGGCCCCCAAGATTAGCGCTGTCAAAATTATCCATAGATTCTCCCTTTCCTAAAAAATTAAATTCTCATAATGGCATCCGGATATGACAAGAGTAATCACCAGATAAAAAACAAACGGCATGATGATTTAGCCGAATATCTCATTTGTCTTATTTGTTTAAGCCTTGTTTAGCTTCAGGTTCGTCGTTATCTTCTTCGGCCTTTACTTCTCTTGTTCTTCTTTCTTTGCTTTTTCGGCCTCTTCTTTGGCTTTTTCGGCGGCCTCTTCGGCGGCCTTGACCGCTGCATCGGCTTCAGCTTTTACTCTGTATAGTTCTGCTTCTGCTCTTCTGGTTCGTTCTTCGGCTTCTCTGACAGTGTATCGGCTCTGGGCTTTTTCTGCCTCAGCATCTAAGCGTATTCGTTCAGTCTCCGAGGCTTCGAGTTGGTGTGCTTTTTCACCAGCCTCGAATCCAAAGGGATCCGCAATAATTTCGTCCAGGCCTTCGGAGATAGGCGATCTGTGTTTTCTTTTGACCTTTTCGACCATTTCTTTGTTTGGTATGCCACCTGTGGAGATGGTCGGAGTCAATATGAATATGGTCTCTACCACTCGCTCTTCAAAATCTCTGCCTGAGAACAGAATGCCGAGCACAGGTATGTCTTTCAGGAACGGGACGCCGCGGGCGACGTCGCGCTCCTCAGTCTTTCTTATCCCTCCTATCACCAGACTTTCGCCCTTTCTGATGCGGTTTTCTTTATTTTCGATTTCCTTCTTGGTAACGATGGGTAACTGCTTGACACCTTCGGGGGTCAATTTTGACCCGAGAAGAATGCTTGTTTCCAGGCCTATGTAGCCGTCCGCAAAAACGTGGGGAGTGATTTCAAGCGAATCCACTACGTCAATGTATTCCGTTTCACTTTGTTCAAGGGGAACTGGCAGAGCAGGTATATACTTAATTATTTTTTGCAGCGGTACGTGCTGAGTTGATGAGATTGTCGCTGTTTTACCGTTGATGACCTCAAGCGTGGGGTTCATCAGAATTTTCAGATACCCCTTTGACTCCAGCAGGTCCACCATAGCCAGAAAGTTCTCACTCTCGCTCAAATATCCGACCTGAAGACCCAATTTCGTGCGGGCGAGGTCCCTGAGCGAGGCCCCGGGAAATGCGGGCAGCACATCTCCACCTGCGGCTAACATTTCACTGATACTCGTTCCAAAAGACTGGGCTGAGCTTCCCGCCCTAATGCCCTCACCGAATAGATTTTCAATTTCTAAAGTGGTTTCCCAGTCCAATGTCAAATCTGCATAAACCTCGGAAATAAGGCAATCAATTTTAACCTGAATGGGCGGCACATCGACCATTTCCAGCAATTCGAGTACCGCATCGGCATCCTCCCTTTTTGGGCATCTTACTACCAGTTGGTTGGTAGCAGGACTACTGCTGACGGTGTAGTCAGTGACGGTAGTTACTTTAGGGTCTGGTTCTGCGGTGAAAAGCTTGGTTGCAAATTGCTCGTGGACGATTTTTTTAAGCTCATCGGAGGTATGGTACATGCAAAAGTAGAATAGTTTGAACTCCGGCTCGCCGCCGACCATTTGCTCGATGATCTTGGGTGGGGTTTTGTATATCTCGGGGACAGAGATGTTTGGGTCGGGTACGGGCTCAATTTTGCTCAAATCACGAATGATGCTTTGCGACTGAAGGCTGGTGGTTTTTCCGCCAAGAAAATCCCCACATCCTCCAACCAACAGCACAACCGCTACAGTCACACCCGCGATTAGCCATTGACTGCGGTTAACATTTTGGCCGCTGCTTGTCATAATTCTGTACCCGTCATTGTAATCCCGGGCCCGACGAACAGTGTTTTTCATAATTCTATGCACTTCTGACCCAGGTATAGACGGTAATTTGCAACATTATATCGCATATTTCCTTTATCGTCAAGTATATTCTGAAAGAATGAGTAAAAAATAATTTCTTGTCCTGAGCTTGCCCAAATTAAAAATATTAGACTAAACCACTTTTTTTTGCTATTTTTGAGGGAGTTATGGCAAGAAAAAAACAAAAAGTCACTGTTGGTTTTATAGCTTTAGGTTGTCCGAAAAACTTGGTCGATAGCGAAAGGATGTTGGCTGAAATCGCTCAGGCCGGTTTCGTGATAACCGCCGAGCCTGATAATGCCGACGTCATTGTCATCAATACCTGCGGCTTTATTGCCCCGGCCAAAGCCGAATCACTCGAAGCAATAAAGCACGCTGTGGACAGAAAGTGCAGTGGTCCCGTTAAAAAAGTGATTGTTGCAGGCTGTCTTCCGGAAAGAGAAGGCCGGCAGCTTTTTGGCCAGGTAGATGGCATTGATGCAATTGTCGGCCTCGGTCAGCGAGATAACATCGCCCGGATAATAAAAAAAACTCTTTCTTGCGGACAGCCAGCTACTTATCTGGATCAGCAGAGGGACATAATCCATGACGACAGAGCCAGGTTACTTATTACACCGGGCCATTGGGCGTATCTTCGAATCAGTGAGGGCTGTAATCACCGATGTTCATTCTGCACGATACCGGCAATCAGAGGCCGATTCCGCAGTAAACCTCGGGAGCTTGTCCTGGCCGAGGCGGCTGAGCTGGTTTCGGCGGGCGCCGTCGAATTGAATATTATCGCACAGGACAGTACATACTACGGGCGAGATTTGAAAATCAAAAACGGTCTGGCCAGCCTTATAAGGGAACTCGAAAAGATTGTCGGTCTGTCGTGGATTCGGTTGATGTATCTATACCCGGCGGGAATTGACGATAAACTCATTGAAACTATCGCAGAGAGTGAAAAAATCGTTCGCTACCTCGATATTCCAATCCAGCATATAAACAGTAAAATCCTCAAGGCCATGTGTCGGCCTGATACGGCAGACCAGCTCCAGCGATTGATTGAGAAGCTGCGCTGCGCTATGCCGGACATCGCGATGCGGACAACAATAATAGTCGGCTTTCCCGGCGAGAGCGAGCGGCAGTTCGCCGAGCTTCTGGATTTTATCAAGTGGGCCCAATTCGACGCCTTAGGCTGCTTTAAGTTCTATGCCGAATCCGGGACCGCCGCAGCCCAAATGCCAGGCCAGATCCCTGAAAAGGTAAAACAGCAGCGCCTCGAAGAGCTGATGCTCACCCAGCAGAAAATCGCCTTTGCCAAAAACAAAAACAGAATCGGCAGCAAACTAACCTGTCTGGTTGATTCGGTTAATAGGGACAAACTCTGCCGGGGACGGTTTTACGGCCAGGCACCCGATATCGACAGCGTCTGTATCATAAAGAAGTACTCGGCAAAGCCCGGTGAGTTTATCAATACGAAAGTCGTTGGCACGAAAGACTACGATTTGCTCGTTGAACAAATTAAGTATTGAATTATATCGCCACGTTAGAAATTTTCTCTTTTGGTTAATATTATTGCTTGAGATGTAATTTCTAACGGGGTAAACTTCTGGTTATGCTAAGGTTTATTCCGAATATTTTAACTTTTGGTCGGCTTGTTTTAACCATCGTCTTTCTGGTTATGATTCTCTATTCACCCCATGTCGCCAACAAGGCGGTATTTCTTGATGTTGCATTTGTTCTGTTCGTGGTTGCCGGCCTGACCGATATGGTCGATGGTATAGCAGCTCGCAGATTGAACGTTACCAGCAAATTCGGCCGAATGGTTGACCCGCTGGCGGACAAAATTCTGGTCTGTGGCACTTTTATTTGCTTTGCAATAATCGGTGAGCCGAAACTTTTTAGGCTTGGCCCAGTGACGCTGGCGGTTATTCAGTGGTCGGTAGCTGGTATTTTAATTGCAAGAGAAGCTTATGTAACGGTATTGAGGCATATTGCGGAGGCCCGCGGCGTCAGCTTTGCCGCAACCATATCCGGCAAGGTAAAGATGTTCCTGCAGTCCTTTGCCATTGGCACGGTGATTATAAAAACGGCTCACGTTCAAACGGCTACGTGGGGATATTGGTTTACAACGGTAACGTTTGTGATTATGCTGGCAGCTACAGTTATTTCAGGTCTGCGTGCAACTCAGCGAAGCTGCTGGAAGCAGGCAGTAACACCTTCGGATACTTGATTATCAACCGGCTTTATACTGAGCATCATCAATATTACGAGGAGAGAAAAATGAAATATCAATCACGATACATTATGAAAGTGCTGGTTCTCTTTGGTGTGTTTTGTGTGATAGCAAGTGCCGTCTCAGCGGCAGCGGGACCCGGAGCTGATACGGGCCGGATTCGGGAGGAATTTATGCCGCCTGCCGGCGAAGGAAAAACCTGGAAGTTGGCCTGGAGTGATGAGTTCAACGCCGCAAAGATTGACAGGTCCAAATGGGAAATCCTCGGCGACTGGAAACGGCGTGACGGTTACTGGGTTAAAGAGGATTCCTATCTTGACGGCAAAGGCAATCTCATAATCCGCACAAAAAAGCATGGCGACCATTATACCAGCGGGGCAATACGAACAAGGAACAGATTTGAGCATAAGTTCGGCTATTGGGTCTGTCGATGTAAATTTCCCGAACAGGTGGGGCATTGGCCTGCTTTTTGGCTTCACGCAAGCAGCGTGACTAAAGTAGGAAACGAAGGCAGGGACGGCACAGAAATAGATATTATGGAAAAACCCTGGCTCGAAGACAAAATAACGCAGAACTTACACTGGGACGGCTACGGCGCCGCCCACAAAAACGCAGGAGGCAAGATCAGCACAATACCGGGTATCAGCGAAAACTTTCACACGTTCGGTCTGCACTGGAAACCTGATGAGTACGTTTTCTATGTGGATGGCAAAGAAACCTGGCGCACTAATGCAGGAGGCGTCTCACAAGTGCCGCAGTACATAAAACTCACCGAAGAAATCGGGAAATGGGGCGGTGATATAAAAAAAGCCAAGCTGCCTGATTACTTTGTGGTCGATTACGTGCGTGTATATGACGCGGTCGAGCAAAGCGGGACAGCGGGACAGAAAGAGCTGATTCGCAAGGCAGCCAATGTCAGACCCTCGGCGCGGCAGCTTGCCTGGCAGCAGAGAGAGTTCATTTGCTTTATCCATTTTGGCGTCAACACGTTCACCGCTCGCGAATGGGGTACCGGCAAGGAGGACCCGAAAATATTCAAACCCGAGAAGCTGGATACCGACCAGTGGTGCCGGATGATGAAGGCGGCGGGGATGACCCAGGCGATTCTGACGGTTAAGCACCACGACGGATTCTGCCTGTGGCAGACGCATTATACTTCGCACTCGGTGGCCTCAAGCCAGTGGCGCGACGGCAAGGGCGACGTGCTGCGTGACCTGGTCGATTCGTGCAGGAAGTACGGGCTAAAGGTCGGCGTGTATTTATCTCCCGCCGACCTGTATCAAATCGAAAGCACTGATGGTCTGTACGGCAATCTAAGCGAATACTCTGAGCGGGTGATACCGCGCCCGGTGCCGGGCCGTCCTTTCCGAAACAAGCGAACATTCAAATACATCGTGGACGATTACAACGAGTATTTCCTGAACCAGTTGTTCGAGCTGCTGACAGAGTACGGCCCTATCCACGAGGTCTGGTTTGACGGCGCACACCCCAAACGCAAGGGTGGACAGAAATACACCTACGCGCAGTGGTATGAGATGATAGGGGAGCTGGCGCCGGAGGCGGTGATATTCGGTAAAGGCCCCGACGTGCGGTGGTGCGGTAATGAGGCCGGGGACACAAGAGCGGCAGAGTGGAGCGTTATTCCCATAAGTGCACCGGTGGAGAAATTTGATTGGCCGGATATGACAGCCCAGGACCTGGCGAGCTTGGACAAACTTCAGGAGAGCCTCAGTCGCGGCGGATACCTGCACTGGTATCCGGCTGAGACCGATACATCAATCCGACATGGCTGGTTCTGGCGGGATGAAAAGCAGCGCGTCAAGACAACCGAGCATATCCTCGATATCTGGTATCGCACCGTTGGGGGCAACACCGCGCTTCTGCTGAACGTCCCACCTAATCGTGACGGCTTGTTTGCCGAGCGCGACAGCAAGGTACTAACTGAAGTTGGGCGAATCCTCCGCGAAACATTCAAGACCAACCTGGCCGAGGGTGCAACTGCAACCGCCTCGGACAGCCGGGGAGCAGGTTTCGAAGCAGCCAACTCGCTCGACGGTGACACAACGACATGCTGGATGCCGCCCGATTGGACTACGCAGGCCGAGCTGGTGATTACGCTGGACGATAAAAAGACCTTCAACTGCGTGATGTTCCAGGAACAAATCCGCGACTACGGCCAGCGCGTTGCCGAGTTCGCTGTCGATGCGTATGTTGACGGCAAATGGCAGCAAATAGCCGAGGGTCAGACGGTCGGCTACAAGCGAATCTGCCGAACGCCGAGCGTTTCTGCGGACAAGGTGCGAATCAGAATATTAGACTCTCGCGTTTGCCCGACCATTTCTAACTTTGCTTTATTCTATGCCCCGCCGATTCGGACGATTATCCGTAACTAACCGGAGTTTTGCAAAATTGAGGTTAGGCATACTTTGAAAAGAAAAAATTGTTTTTTTGATTTTTTCTTTTCAAACAGTAAGTTCTTGTCTGAGAAGAAGTTAGTTCATTATTTAAGAAAACCAAAAAAGCTGATTTTTTGAAATAATATATGCCTAACCTCGATTTTGCAAAAGTCTTGTAACTGAGTGCGAGTCAATAAATTCGTCCGTAATTTCAAGGGGAGTTAAACCTATTTCGTCGAAAATTTCCTCTTCCAGATTATAGATTAACGGGTCAACCTTAGCTATAGTACTCAGCCTTTGAGCTTCCGTCTTATAAAAGTGAGCATTTCTTCTATGGGCTTCGGTCAATCTTTCTTCCAACGGCACAATCTTATCGTGCATAACTCTCATGTCCGCATAATAGACCAATTTTTCTTCCCACGTATTCGGCTTTTCCTTTTCATTCAGTATGCCTACATATCTGTGTTTTTTTATGGTTAAAGCGAGTGTAGGATACTTGTCTTTTAAAATGTCATAAGCGGCATACTCATGAGGGGTTCCTTCATATCTTGCCCGCAACTGCTGCCATTTTGCTTTATCTTCTGCTGTCACGGGCTGTTCAAACCTGCTGTAATCTAATTCCTTAATATTGCAAATCCTTACAATATCGTGTAACAAACAGGCCCTGTCCACAAGGTTGACATCCACCGCTATTCCTTTTTCTTTTAATCTTTGAGCTAAAAAAACGGCTAATTTGGCCACGGTTAAACTATGTTTGACGATATGCGGCGGAACGTGATGCTCTTCTATTATGGCCAAACACTCTTTACGCGTTGGAAGACTGGATTTTTTCATTACTTATAGCATCAATTATTAGCTCAGCGACTTTTTTTCCCGATTTGAGCATTCCGCCGAAGATGGGCCCCATTCTCGGCAGGTTGAAAACGGCACACACCGACATACCGGTAACGTAAAGTCCCGGATAGACTTCACCGGTTTTCTCCACGACACCTGCTTCCGAGGTATCGACATCCATAAAACCATCCTTTATCTTGTTCGGGAAAAGCTCCGGCTTTCTCTCTTTGAGCATTGCAACTAATTCGGCAGGGTGTCCCGTTGCGTCAACGAGGAACTTAGAGCGGATGCAAAACGGGTCAACGTGCAGACGACCAAGCTTGATGGCTGTGTTGTTGACTACAACTCCTTCGACAGCATTCTTTTTTACAATGATATCTTCAGCTTCGATTAGATTGAATATTTCTACTCCGGCCTTTTTCGCTTTATAGGCCAGGGCCGTGGCGAACTCGATCGCATCAGTAATGTACAGGATGCCTTTAGGCATATAAAGTGATTTTTGCTTTTTTGCGGTTATGCCGAATTCGTCTAAAATATCTTTGTCTTCGACTGCGATGACGTTATAGCCTGCGGCACCGCCCCAGATTCCGCCGCCGATTGAAAGCCGTTTTTCGAGAATGGCGGTTTTAACTCCCGCCTTGGCTAAATAATAACCGGCGGCCAAACCCGCGGGACCTGCACCGACTATGACAACATCATTTTCGAGGTGCTCTAATAATCTTTTGTTATACTCTTCTATAATCGCCCTGGAAATATCTGTTTCTATCATTATTATCCCCTTAACCACGGATTTCACGGATTTCACAGATTTTCTGTGACAAAAACAAAAAGCACTGCCGTGAAAGGAGTGCTTCAAATCTATTTTGCCTTCCTTCGCGGGCATTATCCCGAGCAGGTTCTTAGGGTCCCCCGCACCTGTTAGTCTTGAGCCTATGCTCAATAGGTGCGGGATTCTCAGCCGTGACCTAAACTTGCCTTTGGTCTTCAGCTCCCCTGGCTTATCAAAATTTTCTGAGAAGCATTGTAATAGAGCCCAAAGGCGGGCACAAGAATTTTTTACTAACGCAATCAAATCTTTTACCAAAAATTGGGTTTGATTGGGTTTGTTTTTTTGGGGCCGGAAGGCGGTTTCATTTTCATAATCCTTTTTGATAAAGACATTTATGTTGATTTTGGGCTTTACGGAAATTGGGTTTGAATTGGGTTTGTTTATTCGGACTGCGAAATCATCTTTTTTTCTGTAATCCTTTGTTAAAGTTAAATTTACGTTCATTTTGGCTTTTCGGAAATTGGCTTTGATTGGGTTTGAATTGGGTTTGTTTTCACCAAGTGTCCAATTGGCAATATTTTCATAATTCGTTGTATTATATGTATTTACGTTCATTTGACTTTTTCGGAAATTGGGTTTGTTTTGCATAAAAAGGGTTGATTTGTAGAGGGTTCTCGACAGATGTAGAGGGGCCGTTGGCAGACCACAGACAACAGACACAAGACTCAAGACAAAAGATAACAGACTGCAGACAGCAGACTAAAGACACAAGACCAAAGACTATGGATGATGAATGATTCATAATAGACTCAAAACTCAAGACGAAAGACTAATGGTTAATTTGACTGGGCTTTTTGGCGTGTATCTGCTGATACGAAAACGTTCGGTTCTCCGCTATATCTGCCGCCTGCTGGCGGTTTATGTTAGCCTGCTGGCTAACAGTTAGGTATTTTAACATATTAACAAACAATAATCAATAATAAAATGAATAAAAAAGCACCCTTTTTTGGATGCCTTTTACCAAGTGAGATGCCGGTTGCGGATAGTCAAATGACTACGAGCTTTTTAGTGTTCCGGGCGGTGAAAGGTTCAAGAAACGAACCATAGTCAAATGACTATGTGCTTTTTTATACTATAAAGGTGTACGGTTGAATTAGATGCTGGATTCTCGATTCTTGATGCTGGATTCTTGAAAACTACCATCCACTTCGCTCACTGGGTTCTCTCAGTGGCTGCCGTCCGTCACATACGTAAAGCGCGTACGCGCTTTACGTATATGCTTTTTCTTATAATTAAGTATTTGGCGATTTTGTATGACGAAAAAAAGCACCTTTTTTGGATGCCTTTTACCAAGTGAGATGCCGGCTGCGGGTAGTCAAATGACTACGAGCTTTTTAGTGTTCCGGGCGGTG
The DNA here is from genome assembly GCA_964444135.1 of uncultured Pirellulales bacterium. GTDB lineage: Bacteria > Planctomycetota > Phycisphaerae > Sedimentisphaerales > Anaerobacaceae > NIOZ-UU13. Next base: position 90,482 of record CAYUFX010000002.1, read on the forward strand.
AAAGGTTCAAGAAACGAACCATAGTCAAATGACTATGTGCTTTTTTATACTATAAAGGTGTACGGTTGAATTAGATGCTGGATTCTCGATTCTTGATGCTGGATTCTTGAAAACTACCATCCACTTCGCTCACTGGGTTCTCTCAGTGGCTGCCGTCCGTCACATACGTAAAGCGCGTACGCGCTTTACGTATATGCTTTTTCTTATAATTAAGTATTTGGCGATTTTGTGTGAGGTAATTTGTCTGTTAATTTCGTGGATTTGTTTCAAAACCATCCACTTCGCTTCCTACGTTCGCTCAGTGGCTGACCCCCGTCGCTGCTTCCAACTCTTTATGTTCCTGCGTTTTTTCTTGAGCACAGAGTTTCACCATTTCTCGTACAAGTAAATGCCATCTGCAATTTTCCAGAGTCTATGACCATAAACTATAGGTGGTTCATCGACAATAACGGGTTTTCCTGCATTGGCTTTCGTTATTAAATAACCAAACTGATCGCCCCAGACAAAGAACCGAAGCCTCGGGATTTCGACATCTACGAGTTGAGCTTTTTTATCAACTTTCACACTACTTGCACATAATGCTCGTATGGAATTGGGCCATTTAGACTTCGCCGGATTTACTTCCGATGTTGCGGCAAGCAAAGCAAGTGCCTCTTGCCTGACCTTTGAGGCACCACCCGCCCAGACAAGTCTATATCGTGCACCAAGTTGGAATGAATCTATACGTCTATCAGTGCGTGTCAGACCCGCCGGATAAAGGATATGATTAATAACTGCAAGCAAACCCAGCGGTATCAACATACAGACCAGATACTTAGCAGACCGATTATAGAATACGGCCAGAGAAAAGCAAGCGATGTGGAATAAAACAACAACTGTAGCTACTAAAGTTACTAATAAAAGCAATTCGATACCGATATAAGTCGAACCAGGATAAAAAATCTCACTGGCTCCATCAATAAAGGGGTAAAAGATCCAGAGTAAGCCTACCAACAAGACGGCTACAAAGGAGATTATAAGCACTTTTTCATTCGACAATGGTTTGAAAATCTTATGAAACAGTTTGGTTTTCGATTTTTCCATATTAAGGTTGCTCTGGGAATACTCGGGTACGATGAGCGATGTCTGCAAATGTGTGCATTTCATTAATCTTTCGATGTCCCTCTTTTTCAATAATATCTGTATTTTATAATGCTTTTCTCTGCTGCCTGACTTTATCTTTCTCGTATTTAGGGAAGTAAAGTATAGCAGAAAAGGAGGGAAAAGGGAAGGGAAGAAGAACGGCAAAATCCTAAATTCTAATCCTTCGATCATACTCAGGACAGGTATCTTATCTTCATGCATTATTCAAGATGTACATATCGCGCCTTTAGGGGTAGAATAACGGAAGGAATATTAAACGTCAAAAATCAAATAGAAAAAATACAAACCAAAATTCAAAGGGATAAAAAGTGCAACGAAAAGGTTTTACTCTTCTTGAACTGCTGATAGTAATGTCCATTATCGTCTTATTAATGAGCATCCTTCTGCCTTGCCTTATGAGAGCAAAAGAAAGTGCATATGAATTATTTGCTATGGAGACGGAAGTTAATGAAGAGGGAAAGGTTCACCTGGAAATTCAAAACCTTTCTGATAGAAAACCATATGAAGACATATATATGATAGGGATTAATCCTCTGAGGAATCGCCGCATTTTCTTAAAAAGACCTCATCCATCTGGTATGGAATTAATAAAAAGAGATGGTCAAGATTATATTAAATGGAGACCTAAATTGGCTGATATTGGTGTGCATATTATTACTGTTGTTTTTGAAGGCGAAGAAACCTCTGAGAAAGAGATTAAAATTTATGTTTTTAATAAAGAGCTTTTAGAAGCTGAGCGAGAGGACAAATTAGACGCGGATTAACGCTGATTATGCGGATTAAAAATATTAGCCTAAGGGGGTAAAGAGGGGAAAAGCAAAGATTATAAATCAAAAATTAAATAGAAAAATATGGAGGCACTTCGCGCGGATACTTGAATAGATTTCTCCACTACGTTCGCTTCGCTCATTCCGGTCGAAATGACGGTTGTTCTTATTGATGATTGATTTATTTGCTCGACCCCCGGCAGAAAAGCAAGCGTGCACAGAACGGGGACAAGCGATAATAAAATTAAAAAATCAAGATGTAAATAGCAAATATACAAATCAAAAATCAAATAGCAAATTGGGGCAATCACATGGTCTTCCCGGCGGACACTCTAATTTCTCTGCTTCTTCAATACTTATCCTGAGCCGGTCGAAGGACTCATCCAATTTATCCAACGATCAACAAAGCTATGAAAGGGATAAGATTGAACACAAAGATAAATATCTTGTATAGTCCGATGAACGAGTATACCGCCACGTTGAAGGTTTCCCGGGAAATGGAAAACCATTTGCTGTGTATTTGGTAAATCCAGTCTCCGGCACAGAGACAGATCAGCGATGAGAGAACCAACACTGCTACGTTCAGAATCGTACACCACATAAAAAATGCTCTGATATTGTCGATATCCATGATATTTCTCCTTTATCTTTCTGCATTCAAAAATGATTATACAGTCTGTATAAAATGCCAAACAGTTTCGTATCCTTCGATTACACTCAGGACAGGTCTCTTATTTCGCTGCACTCTTCAAGATGTCCACATCACGCATTTAGGAAAGAAAAATAACAGAAGAGAAATTAAAAGTCAAAATGTAAACAGCAAAATTAAAAATCAAAATTCAAAAAGCAAATTGGGGCAATCACATGGGATTGCCCCTACGCGGGAATGACTTTTCGATTTATTATTTTCTGGGCAGAACGCAACGGAGTTCAACCAAAGCCCTCTTCTGTTGAGTCGAAAAATATCTTATTCACAAAATTTGACAATATCTTTCCATGTATTTCGATTGACAACTGTGACAGATGAGCCTATTATTTCAATGTAAACTACACTATGAAGAAGGACGGCATAAGTTATGGCAAATAAAGGATTTACACATCTTCATCTGCACAGTCAGTATTCATTACTGGACGGGGCTATAACGTTCGATAAACTGCTCAAACGCTGTAATAAACTCAATATGGACTCAGTAGCTGTTACGGACCACGGCAATATGTTCGGCGTCATCGAGTTCTATACAAAGGCAATCGCCGCACACGTTAAGCCAATCCTCGGCATCGAGGCTTATGTTGCGCCTCGCAGCAGGTTCGAGAAGGCCAAAACCAGCATAACCGACGCGGCATATCATCTGATATTGCTGGCTGAAAACAATATCGGCTATCAAAATCTGCTGAAATTAGCGAGCATCGGTTTTACCGAAGGATTTTACTATCGACCAAGGATTGACAAAGAAATTTTAGCCGAACTCAACGAGGGCCTTATATGCACATCGGCCTGTCCGAAAGGCCAAATCCCAGCCGAACTTATCAGAGGAAACGAAAAGGCGGCGTACTTAGCGGCGGAGAGTTTTTTGAAGATTTTCGGGCCGGATAGGTTCTTCATCGAGATACAACAGCACGAAGGAGACAACCCGAATATCTATGAGGGGCTGATAGAGCTTGCGAAAAAGATGGGGCTTGGTCTTGTGGCAACAAACGATGTGCACTTTCTGGAACAAGACGACCACGAGGCCCACAATTGCCTCTGTGCCATAAGCACCGGCAAGAGGTCCGATGACCCCGACAGAATGATTTATCCGCCGGACGTCTATCTAAAAAGCCCCGACGAAATGCGGCAGCTTTTTACAGAAACTATTGAGGCTTGTGATAACACCCTGAAAATTGCCGAGCGCTGTAATGTTGAGATTGACTTAAAAAAACGGCGCGCACCACGTTTTGAACCTCCGGATGGCTCGACTCCCGATAAATTTCTCACTAAACTGTGCTATGAAGGGGCGGAGAAACGATACGGCGAAATTAGCGGCCAGATAAAAGAGAGGCTCGACAGGGAGCTGAATGTAATCGAATCAAAAGGCTTTGCCAGCTATTTTCTTATCGTCTGGGATTTTTGCAAGTACGCACATGAAAATAATATCCCCATAGGCGCCAGGGGAAGCGGCGTAGGTACGGTAGTCGGATACTGCCTGGGATTGTGTGACGTTGACCCCATTCGATACGACCTGCTCTTCGAGCGATTTATGGACCCGCATCGCAACGAGATGCCGGATATCGATATCGATATTTGTCAGGCCCACCGAGCAAAAATCATCGACTACGTCCGCCAAAAATACGGCCACGTCGCGCAGATAATAACCTTCGGGACAATGAAGGCCCGTGCGGTTATCCGTGACATCTGCAGGGTGCTCGGCGTTCCATTAATCGAAGCCGACAGATTGGCCAAGCTTGTGCCGTTCTCGCTGGATATGACGCTCGATAAGGCGCTGAAAACCGAGCCCGAATTAAAACTGGCCTACGAGCAAAATGAGCTGACAAGAAAAGTAATTGACATCGGCAAAAGGCTCGAAGGTCTTGCCCGCCACGCATCGGTCCACGCGGCCGGTGTTGTAATTGCCGATGAGCCGTTGACCAACTTTGTGCCCTTGTACAAGGCGCCCGGCTCGGACGACATCATAACCCAGTTCGAAGGGCCGATGGTCGAGAAGGTCGGCCTGCTGAAGATGGACTTTTTAGGCCTGAAGACACTCAGCGTAATAGAGCGGGCATGCCAATTGGTCAAAGAAATCCACGGTGTTGACATCGACCTGGAAAAACTTGACCTTACCGACGCTGAGGTTTTTGAGCTGTTTTCAGACGGCAAAACAAAAGGGATTTTCCAGTTTGAGTCCGGCGGTATGCAGGACCTGCTGATGAAGATGAAGCCTGACCGTATAGAAGACCTGATAGCCGCCAATGCTCTCTATCGTCCGGGACCTATGATACTGATTCCGGATTACATCGACCGAAAGCACGGCGCCAAATGGAGCCTGCCGCACCCGATTATGAACGAGGTGCTTGAAGAAACTTACGGCATTATGATATATCAGGAACAGGTGATGCGGATTTGTAATCGGCTCGGCGATATACCGCTGCGAGAGGCCTACACTCTTATTAAGGCAATAAGCAAAAAGAAGGCCAGAACTATCGCTAAGGAGCGGGAAAGATTTGTAGCCGGCTGTGTCGATAAAGGGCTGACAAAACAACAGGCTGGGCACATTTTCGAGCTTATCGAACGGTTCGCCGGCTACGGCTTCAACAAGAGCCATTCGACCCGCTACGCCTTTATCGCATACCAGACCGCCTATCTGAAGGCCCATTGGCCCGTTGAGTTTATGGCTGCCCTTTTGACTTACGAAATGGACAACACCGATAAGGTCGTCGATTATATCGCCGAATGCGACCGGATGGGTATCGAAGTCCTGGCGCCGGATACAAACGAAAGCGGTGTTGATTTTACGCCGCTCTATGTGCAGGAAAATGAAGAGCAAAAGAAAAAGGAGGTTATACGTTTCGGCCTGGCCGCTGTCAAAGGCGTTGGTGAAAAGGCGGTCGAGCAAATCATTGCTGCTCGCCAAGAAGTCGGCAGGTTCGAGAGTCTGTTCCATTTCTGTGAAAATGTGGATTTAAGAGCCGCCAACAAGCAGGTGCTCGATGCCCTTATCAAGGCGGGCGCCTTCGACAAACTCGGCGGAAACCGTGCACAGATGATGGCCGGCCTTGAGAAGGCAATGGAATTCGGTGCGAGCCTGCAGGCCGACAAGCAAAAAGGGCAGATGAGTTTCTTCGGACAGATGACCGAGGAAAGTGACTATTCACAGGACCATAAAAGCCTGCCCGACGTTGCGCCCTGGCCCGAGCTGCAGATGTTGAGTTATGAAAAACAGGTCCTCGGTTTCTATGTAACCAGCAATCCGCTCAGCCATCACGCTGAGACGATAAATATCTATTCCACGCACAACAGCTCGCAATTGGCCGATGCGCCCCAGGACAGGCAAATTGTAATCGGCGGAATGATAACAAAGATACGATACAATATCACAAAGACCGGCCGAAACGCCGGGGCGAAAATGGCCGTATTCGCACTCGAAGACCTGCAGGGACAGGTCGATGTCGTAATGTTCCCGGATGTGCTGAACACATTCAATAATGTACTGGTCGCCGATACGGTCGTTTTCGTAAAGGGAAAGCTCGACTACAGAAGAGAAAGACCAAACATATTAGCTGTGGAATTGATAACTCTGGACCAGGTCAGAGAAAAGCTAGCTGCCAAGGTCAGAATCAGACTGGATGCCAGAGATGTTACCAAAGAGAAGGTAGCTATGATAAAGAGCCTCTGCCGACACCACAAAGGCAGAAGCCCTGTCTATGTCGCGATTAGGACCGATAAGGGCAAGGTCTATGCCGCAGCCGACAAGGAATTGTCCGTCAATCCCGACCTTGACTTCTGCCGAAAAATGCGACAGCTCGTCGGCGAAGAAAACTTCCAGTTGGCAAGATAAGTATTTGATACTTGGTAATTGATGTTCGATGCTGGATACTCGATGCTTGATACAAAAACTATGTTAATGATGGCTAGACCACTGTCATTCCCGCGATTGTGCGTACTGTCATTCCCGCGAAAGCGGGAATCCAGATATTTGTCATCCTGAGCGAAGCGAAGCATCTGGCCTTGTGAGATAAAGATTATGTGGCTGCCAAAAGAAGAAAGGAAGCTATTGGCTTACTACTACAAGGAATTACACGCATCCGGCGTAGAAACGAGGGGTCAAATTTTTCTGAATGAATTAGAAAAGTGTTTGTCAGGAAAAAATCGACGAAACCGAGCCAAAATCGCCAGTAGAATGCTTCTGCAACGAAATTTGTTAGCCTTTTTGCAGGATCAAGGTGATGCCATAACAGTTGGATTGAGTCTTGAAGGATATGATTTAGGCAGAAAATATAGCTCCAAAACCTCATACTATCCTTTTATGGTGCGAAGAATATAAGTTTTGGATTATTTTTGGTTTAATAATAAGTTTTGTCAGTGTTCTTGTTATGATTCTCAAGGATTGAAAAAGGGAAAACTTTTGAAAGACAGATTTTCAGGCAAGTTTATAGTTCTTGATGGGCCGGACGGCTGCGGAAAAAGTACGCAGACAAAACTATTAGTCGGTTGGCTGCAAAAGCAAAATATTCCAACAGTCGGCTTTCGCGACCCGGGTGATACCGCTATCGGCGAGAAAATTCGACAAATCCTATTAAGCCCCGAACATCAAGCGATGGATACGCGTACAGAATTACTGCTCTATATGGCCTCAAGGGCCCAGCTTTGGGCGGAAAAGATAGCACCGGCGCTGGAGGAAAATAAATGTGTCGTCCTCGATAGATGGCTCTCGAGCACCTGCGCCTACCAGGGCTGCGCAGGCGGCTTTGGAATGGATAAAGTGGTAAAAATTGCGACGGACTGCCTGGAAAAAGTATGGCCGGATTTGACTATCATTCTCGATGTCGATTTACAGACCGCTTCGCAGCGTTTGAATCGGCAGCTTGATAGAATGGAGGCCAAAGGCGACGGCTACCACCAAAGAGTCCGCGATGGTTTTTTACAGTTGGCCAAACAGCAAGAAAACTTTCTGGTAATCAATGCAACAGGTGATATTGAAACAGTTCATAAAAAGGTGTTGGAAATAATTGAAAAAAAGCCAGGGAATTCACCAGTGACGTCACTGAAGGAATTGGAAAAGCAAGCTATTATAGAAGCATTAGCGAAAACCAAAGGTAACCGTGAGAAGGCAGCAAAAATCCTCGGCATCGTGGAAAGATCAATCTATCGAAAGATAAAGGAATACAACTTGTAAAATTGCATGCAATGTCAGGTGTGTTGCCTACATAGTTCTGTAATTGTCTTTGGTCACGGGAACGTATATGCTGAATTTTTGGTTTTGCAGCGATAAGAATATGAGAAATGTTTTTGTCCTATGTGGCTGGTTTTTTAGTTTTTGGATTTTAATATTTTTATATGTCACTTAAAGAGATTTTTTGCCAGGATAGAGCAATCGACATTCTACAGAGGGCCTATACCTCCGGCAAATGGACGCATGCGTATATTTTTGCCGGGCCTGAAGGTGTCGGTAAATTCAAAACCGCCTGCGAATGGGCCAGACTGCTTCTTTGCCAAAACCCCGTTATTGAAAATGACTTTGCCGATAGCTGCGGCTCATGCAAATCCTGCCGGCTTTTCGAAGCCGGCTCACATCCGGACTTCAATCACATCTATAAGGAATTGCGGGAATTCACTAAAGACGGCAAGGGTAAGCCCCCGCCTGTCGATTTGCCGATAGATGTAATTCGAGAGTTTCTGATTGAAAAGGTCTCGACCAGGCCGACCCTTTCGCAAAGAAAGGTCTTTGTCATCAGCGAGGCTGAAAGGCTAAACGACTCCTCGCAGAATTGCCTGTTAAAAGTCCTCGAAGAACCGCCCGAATATTGCTCCATTATTCTGCTTTGCACACGCCTGGATAAACTTCTGCCCACAACAAAATCAAGGTCTCAGATAATCCGGTTCGGCACTATAAATGAAGAGCAGATAATCAAAGAATTGCAACGGACAGGCCTCGAAGAAAAGAAGGCGTTATACTTCGCTCGTCTGGGTCAGGGCAGCTTGGGGACGGCACAAAATTGGGCCAAACTTGAACTGGCCGAGGCAAACCTTTATGAAACCAAAAAAGAGCTGATAAGCTCCCTGGCCAACTATGAAATCGCGGATGCCCTGAGCCTGGCTGAGACATTTCTGAACAAAAGTAAAAAAATCGCCGCTGTCTGGACGAACCTTGACAAGGCCACCAGTAAAACCGACATCAATCGAAGAGCGGCAAAGACCCTTGTCCAAATAATCATATCAGCCATATACGATGCGATGAATTTGAACGTTACGCCGACGAAGGTGGCTATCAATTTCGACCAAAAAGAGCAGATAAAGAAGTTGGCCGGCCGGTTCGATGCCGAGCTCTCGGCGGAAAAAATCTCCGACTGCTACAAGGTGCTGCACTGGATCGAGTCCAGCGTCAATGAAAAGCTTATTTTCGAGAAGCTATTGTTAAATCTCGCCGATTCTGATAGAATAAGGGTTTAGTGTTAGCACAGCTTAGCGATGGTATCAATCGGAGTAACCCGGATGCCAAAAACCTTAGAAACAAAGCCGAGACAGGCAAAACATAAAAAGTATATGCTGGTTCGCTACGGTCGGATGAGCACGCTCGGTCTCTTCGAGCACCGCGAAACGAAAATATCCAAAATCATACCCCGCGTCGTGATAAAAACCGACAGAGGTCTCGAATTAGGTTATCTCGTGGGCCAGCTCACCGCCTACAAAGGCGGTCAGCTTAAATTAAGCGAAGAGCAAATACAAGAGTATTTCGAGAACAGCGATATTGATTTCTCCCCCGGCAAGGCCGGTAAATTCATTCGTTACGCAACCACTGCCGATGTAAGCGAAGAACGGCATCTGAGAAAAATCGCAAAAGAAGAAATGGAATGCTGCAGGCATTTCGTCAAAGAGATGGACCTGCCGATGAAAATAGTCGATGTAGAGCACGTATTCGGCGGGGAACGCATCATCTTCTACTTTATGTCCGATGGACGAGTGGATTTTCGCGATCTGGTAAAAAGAGTTGCCCAGGAATACCAGACAAGAATCGAAATGCGTCAAATCGGCTCGCGCGATGAAGCTAAACTGCTCGGTGATGTAGAGAGCTGTGGACAACAAGTCTGCTGCCAAAGATTTCTTAAGCTCTTAAAGCCGGTCAATATGCGAATGGCCAAGATGCAAAAGGCAACTCTCGACCCGGCCAAAATCTCCGGGTATTGCGGCAGATTGAAGTGCTGCCTGCGGTATGAAGACGAAACTTACACCGAGCTTAAAAAACGGCTGCCAAAAAAGAATGCCAAAGTAAAGACTAAACACGGCCAGGGCAAAGTCGTGGATACCCAGATATTGACGCAACTCGTTGTGGTCGAATACGAAAGTGGAGAAAAGGCCGCCATCCCTGTCGATGAGATTGAGATAATTCCTGCCTCTGAAACGACAAAAGAAGAACAAGACAGCACCCCAACAAACAATAAGCAAAACAATAAGGACAGTGAAAAACAATAATCGTCAAGGAAGAAATATGCCTCGCAAAATCGTCGTAACATCGGCTTTGCCTTATGCGAACGGCCCGATACATATAGGGCATTTGGTAGAATATCTTCAGACCGATATCTGGGTGCGCTTCCAGAAGATATGCGGCAACGAGTGTCTCTACTTTTGCGCCGATGACACTCACGGCACGCCTGTAATGATAAGTGCCCGTGCTGCCGGTATAAGCCCTGAACAGCTAATCGAGCAAATGCACAAAGAGCACAAAGCAGATTTTGACCATTTTTACATCGAGTTCGACAATTATTACTCAACCCACTCACCTGAGAATAAATATTTCAGCGAGCTTATTTTCAACCGCCTGAACGAGGCCGGCTCAATCGTTACACGAGACGTGGAACAGACCTACTGTGAAAACTGCAAGATGTCACTGCCGGACAGATTTGTCCGCGGCACCTGCCCGCGATGCAAAGCCGAGAACCAATACGGTGATTCCTGTGAAGTATGCGGAACAGCCTATCAACCGGCCGACCTCATAAATCCCTATTGTGCAACCTGCGGAGCCAGACCCGTCCTGAAAACATCTAAACACTATTTTTTCAAACTTGCTGATTACGAACACCAACTCAGAGAACTTATCACATCGGGACACACACAAAAATCAGTGGCAAACAAGCTCGATGAATGGTTCAATGCCGGCTTGAAGGACTGGGATATATCTCGCGACGGCCCATATTTCGGGTTCAAAATACCCGGAGAAGAAAACAAATTCTTCTATGTCTGGCTGGATGCGCCTATCGGATATATGGCTTCAACCAAAAACTACTGCGATAAAAACAGCATCGATTTTGACAAAATCTGGCCGGGCATCGGCTCTGCGGGAGCAAGCAGCAATGAATACGAGCTTTACCACTTCATCGGCAAGGACATTATGTATTTTCATGCGCTTTTCTGGCCTGCAATGCTGATTGGCGCCGGCATTAAAACCGCTGAAAAACTCTTCGTCCACGGCTTTTTAACCGTGAACGGCGAAAAAATGAGCAAGTCCCGCGGCACTTTTATTAAGGCAAGCGCCTACGTTAAGCACCTGGACCCCGAATACCTGCGGTACTACTACGCAAGCAAACTGACCGACGGTATCGAAGATATAGATTTGAGAATTGAGGATTTCATAAACAAAACGAATTCCAATTTGGTCGGCAAATTTGCAAACCTGGCTTCCCGCTCAGGCCCGATGCTGACGAAAAAATTTGACGGCCAGCTTGGCCGATTAGACGACCAGGGCGCCGAGCTAATCAATAAGCTCGCTGCTGCAAAAGACCGTATTATAGAGGACTATGAGAACCTTAAATTTGCTGCCGCTGTCCGAACAATTACCGCCCTGGCCGACGAGGCAAACCGATATGTCGAGCAGAATCAGCCGTGGGTAACGATAAAAACTGATTTGGAAAAAACGCGAACGACCTTGACTGCCGTAATAAATGCCGTTCGCATTCTGACTATTTACCTCAAACCCATCCTGCCCAAATACGCTGAAAAAGTGGAACAATTTCTTAATGTCAATAAATTAAGTTTTGAAGACCTCGATACGGTGCTGGAAAATCATAAGATAAACGATTTTAAACGATTAGTCGAAAGAGTTGATGAAGAACAGGTGAATGCGATGATAGAAGAAAGTAAGGAGGGCCCGCGCATGGCGGGAACCCAAAGTCAAAATCCGCAGCCAACGGCAGCAGAACCCGCCGAGCCGTTCAAGCCGGAATGCACAATGGAAGATTTCGCGAAAATTGATATGCGAATCGCAAAAGTTACAAAGGCGGAGGCGGTCGAAGGTGCCGACAAGCTGCTGCGTCTGGTTCTGGATGTAGGTGGGCCGGAAAAGAGCGTTCTTGCCGCCATAGCCAAGGCCTATAAGCCGGAGGAGCTGACCGGCAAAATCGTAATCTATCTGGCCAATCTCAAGCCCAGACAGATGAGGTTCGGCCTGTCCGAAGGTATGATTCTGGCAGTCGGCACCGGCGGAAAAGACATCTTTATGCTATCAGCCGACGCCGGAGCAAGACCCGGACAAAAAGTGCTTTAGTGCCCTATCACGCGTAAAATGATGGACTGTCATTCTGAGCGCAGCGAAGAATCTCTTATTTCTGCCAGCCAGATGCTTCCCCTTCGACTTCGCTCAGGGCTAAAGGCTATCTTTGCTCAGCATGACTATAAGAGCGAACTTTCATTTTGTTAAAAGCTTTTATAAATATTCGACGTCAAGCGTATGCGGTAGTTTTTCAAGGGGACAATCGGTGCATCTGGCTTTTGGCCTGCAGAATTCTTTACCCACTCGTACCAGCAGTGCGTGATACTCATTGAAAAGCTGAGTGTCCTGCGGCAGAGACGACTCAAACAATTCTCGTAACTGTTCATAATCAGCGTCCAGCCCGATTAGTCCGTGCCGGCAAACGATTCGCGCGGTATAGGCGTCCACGACGAAAACAGGCCTGTCGAAGGCATAAAGTAAAATCGAATCGGCGGTTTCGCGGCCGACGCCCTTTATCGCCAAAAGCTCGGCCCTTAGCTGGTCGGTGTCAATGCTTTCAAGGTTCGTCAACTCGCCCTGGTAATTGTCAAAGAGCCAGTTTACGAAGTTTTTGAGCCGCTTGGCTTTTATATTGTAATAGCCGGCCGGCCGGATAAGCTCAGCGAACTGTGCGAGGTCAAGATGATGGAGTTTTTCCGGTCTCAAACGGTCGGCGGATTTCAGATTTGTTATTGCTTTTTCGACGTTGGCCCAGCTCGTATTCTGAGTGAGTATCGCGCCTATGATTATCTCGAACCGGGTTTCGCCGGGCCACCAGTGCTGAGGCCCGAACGCATCATAAAGCAATCGATAAATCTCAGTTAATGCCTCACAGGTCATTATACTACATTTACAACTTGTTTTTGCATCTTCTGTACTTGCTGTATTTGACTATTGTATTTTCGGCTTATTTTAATTAAACTCTGCAAAAATTCAGTAGTGGAAATTGAGAAACAGCTACAAAGGGCATGAAAAAACTAAAACATTAAAACGACAAAAGTCATAAACAGCTTATAAAATGAAAGACAAGTACAAGTACAGCACGAGCCAGTTGTTTAACTTTGCAAAAGATTCTTATCTGGAGAGAACGTCTCGTCCGATTTACGCTATCGTTTTTCTGCTGCCGTTCATTATATTCTACGAGGTGGGCACTTTTTGCATTAATACCGACATTCTGAACCAATCACAGATTCGTGTAGTAGCGTTTGTTTGGCTGCAGAACCTGCTTGAGTCGTTAGGTTTCGGCGGTAAGTTTGCATGGGTGGCGCCTCCTCTGGCGGTTGTGGTGATTTTGACGGCGCTGCAAATCACATCATCTAAACAGTGGCGTTTCTGGATTGGTGATATTTTGCCGATGACGTCCGAGTGTATCCTGCTCGCGGTGCCGTTGATTGTCCTGACATTATTCCTGAGCAGCTCGGCTGGGCCGGAGGGTAATATTAGCAGGTTCGACGACAGCGCGATACAAGCACAAGCCGAGTCGCTACCGGGCTGCTTTTTGGTCACAGGCAGTAGTTTATCGCCGCTGAGCGCCGAGGCCGGCGAAGTTGGGCCCGGCCAGTCACTACTGGCAAATATTGTTACCGGAATAGGAGCCGGAATTTACGAAGAGCTTGTTTTTCGCCTGATTTTGATATGTCTTTTGATGCTGTTATTTCAGGATGTGCTGAGGCTTACTCATATTAAAGCTATCGTGCTTTCAGTTCTTATTTCGGCGGCATTGTTCAGCGCACATCATCATGTAATTTTTGTGGACGGGCAGCTTGGACAAACCGCTGCTTTTAACTGGACGGAGTTTTCTTTTAGAACAATAGCGGGTATTTATTTTGCAGTCCTTTTTGCAATTCGTGGTTTCGGAGTTACAGCCGGAACTCACGCCTTTTACGATATCATTGCTACTATTATTAACGTGGTTTTTTTTCAGCAGTGAAAATCAATCGCCAATCAGATTTTTTTTGATTTTTTCAAAAAAATATTGCTGCCGTTAGTCTTTTAGGTTGGGGAGCTTGCAACACAATCGTCCTATAAGAGTCAATATCGGCCTTATCAGTACTGATATAAGGCTTGAATTTATGCACTTATTTTAGTATAATATGGGTGAAAAATAGAAGATGGTATCTGTGTCTGGATTGTTGTTGATGGAATCACCACAAATCAATGTAGCTGTTGAAGAATTGATGTTCAGCCTATTTCAAAGACCTCTACATCCGGAGCTTTTCCAGATTTATGCCAGCCGAAACTTAAATACTGAAAAGTACGAGGCCATTATCTGGATTACAGGATGCACCCATGTTGTCAGCGTCTTTGCCGGTGATATCTGCCTTGCCGAGGTTGTAAGCATACCTGGCCAGATGCTCCCATCTCGAGGTTTGATAGAACGTTTTCAATTCCGGGGCCCAAGGACTCATAAATGCACTTTGAGCCGAGGTGTAAGTTATATGACCGATTTTCAGGTAGAGAAGATGAGTCCCGGTTTGTATCGGCAGAGCCATACCGACCTTGAGCGTTTCGCGCGAAATCGAGGCGTGTTTGTAAAATTCCCGGAGCTGGAAATCGGTAACCTCCAGCCGTTCTGCTATGTTGATTTCGAGGCCCGACAATCTGAGTTGCACATTCACACGTTTGCTGCTTATCCGGACCAGGTAACAATGATTAAGACCCAATCATTGTTCGATTTTTCAACAATGTGAAAATCAGGTCCATTTAGCTGCTCTGTATCTGAACGTTTTGTTTTAAGACGTCCAATTTTCCGTGGATTTCCTCAGACATTCTGCTGTTTGGAAATTCTCTGATAATATGCTGGCCGACGTTAAGTGCGTTGGTCCACTGCTTTTCAGTAACGGCGATGGAGAATTGAACGCCGAGGTTGTGCAGTTTTGTCCGGAAGACGTCCCTGGCTGCTTCCTGCAGGGCTAATCCTTCGTTTGGTGTAAGGTAGAGGTCAAGCTCTTTTAGAATATCCAGGCTGCGGTCGGTTTCCTGGGCTCTTACGGCATCGTCCCAGGCAGCCAGGAGGATTCTTTTGCGCTCCTGCTTTTTATCAAGCAGGATCTGTCGCATTGACTTTATCTGTTCATTATCCGGATAGGCTTTAATCAGTCCTTCGATCTGGGCGCTTGCTCTGACCCAGTGACAATTATTGAGCAGTTTTTCGATATGTGCTGTCGCCTGATTGAGCCGTTCCTGGTCGGTCGCGGTATGGTATTTTTCCACCTGTGTTCTTAATTGCTCAGCCAGCTCCTCATATTCCGGACGCTTGGCAATTTCATCAATTAATTTCTGGGCGGCATCGAAATCCTGCTGCTGGAGCTTCTCGAAAACGGCCTCCCGCAAAGATTGTTTGTCCACATCTCGGAATGCAATCGCCTTTGCTGTTTCGCTGACACGGGTGCTGTGATTGATTTGCGTCAGTCCTGCATGGATCTTTTCCAGAGCTCCTGTAACTTCTTCAAGCTTTGTGGAGTTGTCTCGAAGCATTTCAAGTATGTTAAATAACTTTGAGAGCATTGCCAGAAAGGCGCTGAGGAGCACCAGGCCGCCAAGCATCAATACGAGCTGACGCAGCAGGTTTGTCTTTTCTGCCTGGAAGATGTCAGTGAAAATCGTAAGCCAGGCCACGATTGCTAATGCAACGCAAATAATCACAATGTGCCATTTGAATCGCTGTAAGAAGCTGTCTTTCTGCGAGTCCATAACCTTCCTTTTGTGAAAAAAAATGGTTTTTTCACAGCCCGTCTCTAAGCTATCATAATATAAAAAAAAACTGCTTTTGTCAACAATTGAAAGATAATAACTCAACAAATTATGGCTTGAGGCTAAGAGCCTATCCCAATAACCTGCTCTATTGCGGCCGGCTGCAAAGCCCGATGCCTGCGTTGTCGGTGAAAAAACGTTCTCAACGTGGAGAAAACCACTTCTGGCGAGCCTTTTTGGCCTGCCGCCTTGGCCTCGAACTTTTCGCTCGGCCTCATAACGAGACGGTTATTCGGATAAGCTCTAAGCAATTAGCCGTCTTTTTGCGATATTTTCAGCTTTTTCCCGCCATTTTTAGCCGTGGGCTGTCAACCAATCAGCTATAATCAGCGTAGTAGTTTATATGGAGCAAATGTATATAAGTAATATTAGACAATTAATAAGAGGGCGGCAAATATGAAAGCTATTAAATGCGTGCTTGTCTTGGCGATTGTGATGACAACTGCGGTTGACTGCCGGGCGGTGGATGAACCAACTGCGAGGGAAAAAATGAACAAACAGCTCATTGTGACGGGAAATAACGAATTTGCCCTGGAGCTTTACGCAAAGCTGTCCGGCAAAGAGGGAAATCTGTTCTTCTCGCCGTACAGTATCTCAACAGCTCTGGCGATGGCCCATGCCGGTGCGCGAGGCCAAACAGAAGCGCAGATGGCCAGGGTACTGCACTTTCCCGTTATTGCCAAGCCGGGCACAGAATTATCATCGAAGCTAATACCGGACCGACATCAATTTGCTTCGGTGTTCGCAGAGATTATAGAAGACCTAAACAGCAGAGGTAAGAAAGGCGGCTACGAGCTTCGTGTCGCCAACGCTTTGTGGGGCCAGGAGGGTCATGAATTCCTTGAAGAGTTTCTGGGGCTTATCAAAACTAACTATGGCGGGCGGCTAAATGAGGTCGATTTCGTAAGGGCTGCTGAGACTGCACGCAAGACTATCAACACCTGGGTGGAAAAAGAGACCAACGATAAGATTAAAAATCTCATCCAAAAAGGTGTGCTGGACTCGATGACACGGCTGGTCTTGACAAACGCTATTTACTTCAAGGGCAACTGGGCAAGGCAGTTCAAAGAAGATAGAACAAAGGAGGCCCCGTTTACTCTTGCCGACGGAAGGAAGGTGGACGTTGCAATGATGAACCAGACGGGCCAGTTTAACTATATGGAAACTGAAAGTTTTCAAGGTCTTGAGCTGCCATACGTGGATGATGAGCTGTCGATGATTATCTTACTTCCAAATAAATTTGACGGACTGGACAAATTTGAGAAAACACTCACAGCCGAGAACCTTTCGAAGTGGATGGACGAGCTAAACAATCGCGAAGTCAGAGTTTCTATCCCGAAGTTTAAGATGACCAGTCAGTTCGCTTTGGCCTCTGTACTCGAATCAATGGGGATGACAGATGCCTTTTCAGCGAACGCGGACTTTTCCGGGATGAACGGCAGAAGGGACCTTTTTATCTCAGCGGTCATCCACAAGGCCTACGTTGATGTGAATGAAGAGGGCACCGAAGCAGCGGCGGCAACGGCAGTAACTATGAAGCTAACATCAGTTGGGCCGGCCCGGATACCGGTCTTTTGTGCGGACCATCCATTTCTATTCCTAATCCGCGACAACCATTCCGGCAGCATCTTATTCATCGGCCGAGTAATGAACCCGAACGTTTAAGCAACAAACTGTTTTCCATTTCTTGAAACATAATACTTCGACTTGATACCTCGGTTCTAACCGCCACTTTTTCATTCAAAAATACTGCATCAAAAAAGTGGCCTTGTAAAAAAATACCCTCTCCAAATAACTTTAGCATTCTTGAAGCTCTCGGAAAGATAAATAACCTCAATAACAGACTCAAAAAAGCGGATTTCCATACCCTAATCAAATAATAAATTTTTTAATTTTTTTAAAAAAATACTTGCCAAGGTGGTGCAAGTAGTACATAATGTATTAGTAGTATTAATACAATTTACTTAATAGTGGATTCGTTGAACTCAAAGAAAGCTCAGATATAAAAGGAAAACAGTTCTAATGCCTTTGTGGATACAAATACTGCCCGGATCGGATGAGCCAATTTATATTCAGGTCACCGAACAAATAAGCAAGGCCATCGCCAGAGGCGAGTTGGCAAGCGGCGATAAGCTGCCTGCTGTAAGAAAACTCGCATCGGAACTGGTTATCAATCCCAATACGGTTGCCAGGGCTTACAGCCGGTTAGAACAGGCCGGGCTGGTTACCACTAAAACCGGCTCCGGCACATTCGTTACCGACCCGAAGCTTCGCAAAACCGACGCCGCCGATATCAATATGCTCACCGAGAGAATGGATACTCTTATTACCCGGGGTTTGAATCTTGGTATTGAAGCTCAGGACTTAATCAGACTATTCGAGAACAGACTGACAAAATTCAGTGACAAATTAAATGAGCGGAAAGAAGAGAAATGAATAATATAGTATTGAAAACAAAGGGTCTTACAAAATACTACGGCGGCACTCTTGCAGTTGATCATATGGATCTGGAGATTCCGCGCGGCTGTATTTGCGGATTTGTTGGCCGCAACGGAGCTGGCAAAACCACCGCCATCAAGTTAATGTTAGGCCTGTTAAACCCCACCGCCGGCTCATCAAGATTATTGGGATGTGATTCATCGGCGTTAACACCTGCAATTCGTCAACGCATAGGTTATGTGACCGAAGGACATCGCTTATTTCGTTGGATGAATATCGGCGGATTGGAGAAATTTCAGCGGGCGTTTTTCCCAAAGCAGTGGGACGACAGGTTCTTTGCCGATATGATTGAGTATTTCGAGCTGTCAAAAAAGCAAAAGATAAAACACCTCTCGAACGGCCAGCGAGCGCAGGTCTCGTTAGCCCTTGCGCTGGCACCGAATCCGGAGCTGCTGATAATGGATGACCCGACACTCGGGCTTGATGCTGCAATCAGACGGCAGTTCTTAGAGGGTATGATTGAGCTTATTATGCGTCAGGGCCGGACTGTTCTTTTCTCCAGCCATATCCTCGGCGACGTCGAAAGGGTATCCGACCGGATAGTGGTTATCGATAAAGGAGTTTTAAGAGCAAACTGCTCACTTGAGCAGTTCCAGAAAGCGATTAAGAAAGTAATACTGAGCTTTGCCGATTCTGTTCCCGACCTGGTGAATATCGATGGAGTTCTGCACTGCAAACGCAGTGAAAAACAGCTTGAGCTGACGTTAGTCGGCACCGATGACGAGAAAATCAGCGAATGGGCGAAGTCGGCCGGAGCGGAAAATTACAACATCATCAAAATGAATCTGGAGGACCAGTTCATCGAATTTACCGCCCCGGCCAACGACAGAAGACTATTCCAGTGGGAGGAAAGATAAAATGAGATTCTCAAAACTGCTCCGCAAAGAACTTCGAGAATGTCTGCCTTGGATGCTGTTAGCGGCGATTGTCTTTTTTGCTTTTGGCGGTTTTTTTCTGCGCGCAGAGGCCTACTTCGAAAGCGACAGGCATTACTCGCGTTTGTCACCCGGCACTGCCGTAGATTATTATTGGCTTACTTATTATTCAATACTGAATGTAACAGGTCCGTGGTTGTTTTTTTTATCTATCGGGCTTGGTCTTGTCCTCGGTGTTCGACAGTTCTGGATACCTAATTTTACAAGGACGTGGCCCTTTTTGCTCCATCGCTCAGTCAGCAGAAAAACCATACTTGCCGCGAAGCTGACTGCGACAATGATAGCTTTTGTTATTTCCTTAGGGCCTGTCTGGGTCGGTCTTTATTGGTATGCAAGTCGACCGGAGGTCTTCGCAGTACCACAAACACTTAGAGTTTTCATCGAGGGCTGGATTTTCATAATGTTAGGGCTTGTTGCCTATCTGGGAACCGCACTTTCGGCCCTGAGCACAGCTAATTGGTACACTACAAAGATATTCGGCCTTTTATTAGCGACCGTCATTATTGTTACGACATTATCTCAATGGACACTTGCCGGGATTTTTACGTCAATAGCTGTAAGTGTTGCTATCTTGCTTGTGCAAATTTTTGACACATTCCTGAGAAGAGAATTTTGACCAGGGAGTAGTACTATGAAATTAAAAATCAGCTTAAAGCACATTGCAACGCCAACTAAAATCTTTATGACCGTTCTCATAGTCCTGCTCGCCGTGTTGATGCTTCAGGGTATCATTATCCAAACGGAGCGCATGTTTTCTCGCACAAAACAATTCTCGGCCCCTGCAAAAGACAAAGAAGAACTCACCGAGGAAGAAAAACGAATTGACAGAATAAGAAGTTCATCAAAAGAGTTTTTGCCCGATGGGACGATTCACCTTGTCCACAAACCAAGACGTACACCGGGTCGAATGGACGAGCCCGAGATAGAGCAGATATATGACGCCAACGACAACCTGCTCTGGAAAGGCACAAGCGATAAAAGACCATACGAATATCTTTCCTGGGCTAATCAATTACGCCGATATGGCTTTACCAGGGAGCAGATGAAGCAAATGCAAATGATTACGCCCGGCTTTTCCCGATTTATTGAAATACCCATTGGCTCAGATGATAAGACCGTACAGATTTGGCGTTATCATCCGGGCGCACAGTATTTTAAGGGATACGATATCAATGGCGAGAAAATCGGTTACATCGGCTCGACGGGATTTACAAACTCGAAATCAAAAGCAAAACCATTCGGAAAATTCAGATTCTTTACCGCCTGGTGCCCACAGAATTCTTCCAATCCGATATTGCTTTGGCAGACACAAAGACGCATCTATCAAATCAATTTTGAAAGACAAAACGTTGAAATGATTTTTGAAAGTACCGATTCAGATATTGAAATTGAAAAGACAAGCCTGCACGCATGGAGGGATTTAAAACCGGGCGCGGAGGGGTCTTCAGACTCTAAAAAGTACCGACCTTTGCTTCTCTGCGTGACGGAGGACGGTAAGCATCACCTGATATTACGAGAACCCGAACGGCAATTCAGTCTTGCTGTCCCTCGCTCTTCGGCCACCGCCACAAAGCAGGGCATTTTTGTGCATTGTTCCGGGAGCGATGCACTGCCACCTAAAGGCATTGCTAATTCGCGAGAGCTTTATGATAAATGGTTGCAGGAACGATGGGGAAAACCAAGGAACTTTTGGGTTGAGCTTTATAAAGTGGACAACCAGGGCGGCCTCGAATTGCTTAATCGTTACGATTGGACCCTACCGCCCCAATCCGAATCTGTGGTCAGAGCCAGAGACCTCAGGCTGGCAGTCCAACGTTATGTATCTCAATTTTCGCCGCCGTTGTATGACTTAATCTTTCACTTATTAGGTGTTAGATTTTGGTCAAGTGCTTATTATTATCAGCATAGAGGAGATTTTTTCTTAGATTTAATTCGGACGATACTGGATTTTCGGCCGTATGGCGGCGTCATAAACAGGGTATTAAGTGCACTGATGATGGGCTTTGCATTTTTGCACGGATGGCCGAGACGAACCTCCTGGGCTGGATTTGTCTTTTGGCTGGTTTTTGTAGGGATGTTCAATCTGGCCGGATTATTAACGTATCTGGCCCTGAATAATACTGCTGTTATCAGATGTCCGGCTTGCGGAAAACCCCGAGGACTGGCTCGGGTTGATTGTGTAAGATGCCGAGCCGAATTGCCTGCGCCTGAGAGGGGGAAACTCGATCTGATATTCAGTACTTAAGCATGTACAATTCACCTTCGCTGCTCTCACGGTCCAATCTTGCCTTATAGAGTAAAAAAACTATTTTATGGGGCTTTAAGGGCATAATTGAGGCTATAAATCAACAGCGATGTTTACAATAGTCAACGTTAATCTAACTGTTTTATGATAAAGTTGTTATCCACAGCGAGAAATTGTGCGTAAACTCGAAGTGTTGTTTTTTGGCAACATGGGGTTTTAACCCTTATAACGGCTGTTTTTCGGAAAATAGAAACAAAACTTACGGACGACACAAAGGGTTGCTCTGGTTGGCTTTTTTCAGGGGTAGGAAGCGAAATTGAACAGAAAAACGCTTTTTAGGCATTCGGGTATAGGCTTTGCTATGTTCATAAACATGGGGCCATGGGGGTTCCCTGTTTAAGGGTGATAAAAGAACGTGCATTTGAGAGGAGAGCAGTGTGATGGACGAGACAAGCCTGGAAGACAAACTTAACGAACTGGTCAAGGAATTCGGAGAGACAGCTACCCCCCAACATCAAAAGCTGGCGAAGCTTGCCAAAGAAGCACAGGCAAACCGTAAGAAGCTTGAAAAAAGTATCAATAGTCTGCAGGAATCGCTGGATTACCTGCGGGTATGTATTAAATACCAGGTCTTCGACCTTGAAGCCACTCGCCGGGAAAACGAATACCTCAGAAAATTGCTTGAGGAAAACGATAGATAAAGCGAAAAGCTTAGAAGACAGAAGACAAAAAAAACATATCCAAAAATCACCTTGTGTCCTGTCACAATTGATTGGCTACAAAACTCATTCTTTGTTCTTAATTCTTAAGGCAGCATTTCAACAACTATCTCTGCGACCTCCTGACGGGCTTTTTTCTCAGCTAACGGCTCAACTAATTTAATCAGCTCACCGCTGATTTGAGTCAGCTTGTCCCTGTCTTCCAAAAGCCGCTCAATGCTTTCGGCAATCGGCTCAATCGAGCTAAAATACGGCATAAATTCCGGCACTAATTCTTTACCGGCTAAGATATTGACCAGAGACAGGTATTTGGGTTTTATCAGCCACCACCCAACCAGATGCCAGAGAATCCTGCTTGATTGATACATTATCACCATCGGACAGCCGGCCGCCGTTACCTCCAGAGTAGCGCTGCCGCTGGCAACGAGCGTAAAATCAACCTCCCCGGCGGTTTTATTAACCGAACTAATAGTATATTGACATTCAAAGCCGTGGACCTGTGTTTTTCGCAGCAGTTGTTCTCGTTCGGTATCCACAGCCACGGTAACAAAGCTTGCTGCCGAGTATTTATCCTTTAAGCGCAGTGCTATCTGCTGCATCGGCTCCCAGAGTGAATCTATCTCCGTGTTGCGTGAGCCCGGCATAAGGGCGATTATTGCGTTTTTAGCGTTAAAATCCGCGTATTTTTTATGATGCGCTGAATCGATCTGTAATTCATCCAAGAGCGGATTGCCCACAAAAACCACATCCATTCCTCTTTGGCTGAACCAGTCCTGCTCGAAGGGCAGTATGCAGCAGAGTTTATCGCAGCATTTGCGCAGCTTGCGAATTCGCCAGCTCGCCCAGGCCCAAAGCTGCGGAGCAACGTAGAAAACGGTTTTTAGGCCTGCTTTTTTGGCGGCTTTTGCGATGTGGAAGTTAAAAGAAGGAGAATCACAAACGATAACCAAATCGACATTACTGCTTTTTAAAAAACGAGTTATGCGCTTTATCAACCTGTAATAACGGACGACGTGGCTAAAGGCCTTGTATATCATTACGGCCTTTCCGACGGTCGCTTCCAGCAACCTGCAGCCGGCCTCGGCCATTTTTGGGCCGCCTACGCCGACAAATTCAATGTCATAACCGCTTTTTTGTAAAGCGGCTATCAGGCCCGCACAGTGGGCGTCGGCACTTGGCTCGGCGGCACTAATAAAGATGCGATACTTTTTGTTTTTGTCCGGCATAGGCTTATTTGTTAACAAGATTTCGAGAAAACATCAACCGGATAATTTGAATGCCCCGGGAAATTCAGCAGGCCGCTTGGAGTAGCTTCTTGAAAATCAAAATGATTAACCAAGAATACTGTTGTTTTCTACATTCTCATATTGCTCTAAAGCAAGTGGGCCTATACCAAAATTACTCGGTATAGGCCCCGAATTAACACGAATCCGTTGTCCTCTTGTTTGGCATTGCAAGTCCGCCAAAAGCGGATGCGGCAATCTCAAACTTTGAGGGCTTTGTACCAGTCACGTCCCCATATTTTGCTTAGCCTGCACCCGCGTTTTTCGACGCGAGTCGGGGCGGCGGGCAAGAAGCAATGGGGGCCGGCTAAATCCAGGCTTACGGCGCTGATTACGGAGCATACAGTCGGATGTCATCAAAGTACATAGTACCTGAACCACCAGCAAATGGATTGTTCCTGTTACCAAGACCAAGAGAAATCGTATTTACATTAGTTAAGTTAACGCCCTGGTCTGCAAACGCCTGCAGGTCGATAGTCCATTCCGTCCAGGTAATTACCTGTGCTGCATTCGGATTATCATTAGTAACGATCGCATTGCCGTTGAGAGCAACATACAACATCTCAGCAGCGTTATCCGAATTGCCTCTGAACCAGATCCTCAGTGTGCTGACACCATTCTCGGTCCAGTCACGCGGATAAGTCAGCGTCAAAGTTGCCTCAGAGTACCCGACACTATTGTCGAAGAAAAACGGCATCGACTGATTGCCTCCGTGAACGATAGTTTGCTCGCAAAAAGGAGGATTATCATAACCAACGAGAGAGCCATTTGTCGGGTCGTCGTATCCGTCTATCCAGGCGAAAAATATCCTGTTGCTATCGGGGTCAGTAGGGTCAAGGTCATTGTAGCTCTCGAAGTCGTCCACGATAAGGAAGTTGGCCGTCGTAAAGCTCCAGACAGGGCCTGTCCAGGGACTGTCGGCATTGGCGTTATTTAACTCATCAATACGCCAATAGTAGGTGGTATTCCACTCGAGTTTTCCGGGTTCAGAACTCTCCGAACCAAGGTTCCCGGCACCTTTGTACTCCGGCGAACCGGTATCGGCATTACGTACTGCCTCTTTATCTGTGCCGAAATAGACCTGATGCGAAGCCGAATAGACTCCCGGCGACCAGGTCAGAATCGGTGTCTGCGTTATATCCACAGCACCATTAGAGGGGTTCGGGCCCGCGACGCCGCCCTCGGTAGTAAAGCTCCAGACATCTCCTTTATGCGTCTCGATAATATCAAACTCATCGATTCGCCAGTAGTAAGTCTTGGCCAATTTAAGTGTACCGGGAGTATAAGTCGCAGCTCCCATTGGAGTACCCCCAGCGGCATTGTTCACTTCGTCAAAATTATCACCGAAGTAGACATAGTGTAATTTCGCACCGAAACCAGGCTCCCACCTAAGTTTAGCATTCGGGTCTACAAGCCCGGCACCATCAGCCGGCTGAGGTAAATAGGCGGTCTTTGGTGGAATCATAAAGCTCCAGACCTTACCTCTGTGTTTCGTAACACCATCGGCTTCAACATCATCGATCCGCCAGTAATAGGTTGTGCCCGGAACAAGGCCGTCCGGATAAGGAAATCCCGGAAAACCGACAACAAAATATGTCGAAGGCTGGTTGCCCCGGAATGCTTCTTCGGCGCCGTCATTCACATTGTCAAAATTATCGCTAAAGTACACATCGTGCGAGGCCGCATAAGCACCCGGCCCCCATTCGAGACTGAGCCATGTGTCCGGATGTATGGCGCCATCAGCGGGAATGGGACCTCCCGATATCATGGTCATGTATTCTGCGACACGTATAATGTCATCAACTGTTTCGGGCGCACCTGTGCGGTCAAATATCCGAACAAATCCTCGATACTTATCGCCCGGCAGATAATGCTTCGCCCACGCCGCTGCACTTCCGCTGCTGATTGTTGCCAAAGGTGTAAGGTTCTCCGTAATAGTAACAGATGTCGGACGCTGCGATTCCCACGTTTGGGTCAATCCCCAGGCAATTCCTACCTCGGTAAAAACCACTTCGTCGAGGGTGTCATTCGGCCCGCTGGAGGCATTAAATCCCAAAACGCTGGTCGCACCGCCGCCGCCCCATGTAACCATGCTGCCATCCGAGCTGCCCTGGTAGTAAATAGGCCAATCCGAATACCACACAACCTTACCGCCTGCATCAAGATATTTTCGAAGCGTGCAAGTGTCTGACATCGACTCTGCAACAGTATCCGGCACTACGTCCTTACAGAACACGACCACACTTAACGCTTTGTCGGCGATGTGGGCATCCATCCATACCTTCAGTTCGTCCGCGTCGAGAACCGTATAGCCGGCCGCCTCGAGACCGTCTCGTATGGCCTCGCCACCGCCACCCCAGGCCGATGGATACCGCCCATCCCAGTACGCAGCGCGGTCCCACTCTTCAACCTGCGCTTGTACCTGAGCTGTCCCTAACACCGACACAAAAAAGATTAGATAAATTAATTTCCTGCACATCATAGTCCTCCTTCAAAAATAGTTAAAATAATTTTAATTTTCTTTGGCCACACACCAAAATCCCGACCTCTCGGGGTTGTTTTCAAAATATGAATTTCTCATTGAAATGTGAAAATCTCTCTCTTGCGAGGCACAAAGTCCTGACCTGAAATTCTATACCTCACATAATGCATAATAACTCCTCCTCTGTTCGTAAAAACTCCGAAAATTTTACCTGCCAGAGGACCAATAATCCACAGGCTCAGCCAGATTTATTTATATCATATTAGCAATCTTGTCGTCAAGAAAAATCAATGTTATTGGAGGAAATATCGAGTTTCGCGATAGACAAATCGTTTTGTTCGTTGACCCCAAAATCCCGAAAAGTCAAGTCCCTCAAGTAGTCTTTTCCAGACTTGGTCAAAAAGTCTGCATTTTCCCAAATTTTTGTGAAAAAATACGAAAAAATGCAAAAAAAAACGCTCATTTTTAAAATTGTCCCGAATTAGTGTAAGTGTCAAAGCATAACCCTAATTTACTGATCCTTTTTCTGCAATATTTGTCCAATTGTCCTTTGATTGCTGTTTTTAAGAAGCCTCACTCTTACTAAGTCGTTTTTTTTCAGCTTTTTCTCTGTTTTTTCGAGATACACCATAA
>CAYUFX010000003.1:0-110185 GCA_964444135.1 uncultured Pirellulales bacterium
CTGGTTAAATTGTTCTTATTCATTTTCCTAACTCCCTTCATTTTGTAGAAAAATTTCTTTTATGACGTTCGTTTGTTACGATTTTTCTTTTTTGTTTGTTTCCTGCCGGCCCTGGCATCCTGTTCGGCCATAAACTTCTTCAAAGCTTCCGGTGAATTACGGTTTTCCAATGCCTCTAATGCCGTGTCATTGGTGCTTTTCATCCACTTTAACAGTTCCTTCCGCATTTTGTCAAGCTCTTTTTTATATTTTGAGTCGTTGCTGAGGTTATGCAGCGCATCAGGGTCATTTGCCAAATCATAAAATTCCTCGACGACTCGATATTGGAAGAGCTTAACGCGGTCAGCAACCTTCGGGTCTGTTTTTGCAGCGGCCTGCATTGCCTTGAACGTCAAACCGGATTGGGATTCGTTTTTGAAAATCCGTTCGCCGTCAGACCACGGATTGAAAATGTATCCAAACCTGTGATTCTGTACGCAGCGCATCGGATAGCGGTTTCTTGCGGAAGTTTGGTGAAACTGAGTAAATACCTTATCACGACCAGTTTGTTGTTTGCCAAGAAGAACGGGTAGAAATGAAAAACCGTCCATCCCTTCGGGCTGAGGCAGTCCAGCCGCGTCAAGTGCGGTGGGCATAAAATCGATGCCGGATATAAAGTGTCGATTGTCCACAGTGCCGGGCTTGATTTTGCCCGGCCAAACGGCGATCCACGGTGTGCGTGTGCTATGAAGGTAGCAGTTTGTCTTGGCAAACGGCACAGCTATACCATTATCCGAGAGAAACATTATCAAAGTGTTTTCCGCCTGGCCTGATTCGCGCAGAGCGCTCATCACCGCTCCAACTGTGTCATCGCAGCGGCGGACTGAGCTATAGTACTGCGCTATTTCCTTACGTACGTCCAGAACGTCGGGCAGAAAACCGGGAACCTGTATTTCCTCACCTCGATACACCCTCGAAGGTTCCGGAATATCTTTGAGCGCCTGCTTAAACTTATTTCGTTCCTGCAAGCTGCCATGATACGGACGGTGTGGGTCGTGTGAATTGGCCATCAGAAAAAACGACTGGTTTTTATTTGCTGCCTGTTGGAAAAAGTCCCTGGCAAACTTATAGTAAAGTTTCGGGTCACGGCCGTGCCCTAATTCTCCAACATCCTTCACCATATCCCACTTGAATTTCTCTATAGGCGCCAGGTGCTTTACTTTGCCGAGAATGCCATTGAGGTAGCCGGCCTTATGGAGACTCTCCTGTAGGGTTGGCACATTAGTGTTAATCGGTTGAAAGCCCTCAGCCCCACTGCGGTGGGGATAACGGCCGGTCATCAATACTGAACGGCTGGGCTGGCAAACCGCTATGGTAATATGAGCATGGGCAAAACGCATACCCTCAGAAGCAAGACGGTCGATGTTGGGTGTAATATCCGGCGTCTGCCCACCGAAGCAGCCGGGCGAATCGCAATTCATATCATCGGCCGTTATAAGCAGAATATTCGGTCGCTTTTTCCTCTTGTCGGCCGCAAATACCTGCCCTTGTCCGGACACCAGCAGCACAGCTCCCAGCCCTGTTGCTTTTAAGAACTGCCGACGTGTGGGTTGATTTGTGCTCATTATGCTCCTTGTTTTTTTATGGGCCCGAGGCCCATCGTCGAGCGTGAGTTTTTAGAGTTCAGATTTTCTTTCTTTCGCGTATCACTTCCACATCGCCTTCTTTTTATCACCGCTTCACCCAGGCCAAGCGGTAGAAGCATTAAGGGATAACGGCCTCAAGGTTAACTTTTAGCTTTACCACCAATGGTAAGGGGGCGAGACGCGTACATCCATTTCGCTGAATTGCCGCCATTCATTGTGTCCGTCAAGAAAGACAATATTAGCCCCGGCTGGTCTGCCTCCATATCTCAGGTGGTTTGTGCGGTCGGGAATTTGCCACCTGGACCATGACCCACCGTGGACATCTGTAAAGGTGGCGGTCTTTGGGTCAGAAGTGCTGCTGAGGGTTGCGTCGGTAACCAGCTCAGTTGAGGTGGCTTGCTTATGTGTTAGTGTTTTCACCCATTCCTTTTTAGGCGTCCCCTCCGGGTGATATGACCTTCCATTAACGGTATCCATCATCCAGAAATAACTGGTAACTCGAAACTGGCTGCCTCGGTTAGTTGTAGGTTCCGCCACCGAATCCGTAGGGGTTCCCACCGGAACGTTTTGGCTGAACTGCCAGAAATGTGACATGTCTGGAGTTTTTGTTGGGTCGGAAGGACAATAGAAAGTGTGCTTGTCTCCACCAGTGGCGATAATATAATCGGTGGTACTGTAAGAGATGTCCCACAGCCAGCTTCCGCTTTCATTGAGCGGCAGCCGGTTGTCATTCTCTGAACCGTACAAATGCAAACTAATGCCGATTTGTTTGAGGTTATTAGAGCAGGTAACTTTCTTTGCCTGTTCCCTCGCCAATTGCAGTGCAGGCATCAATATCGCCATCAACAAAGCGATGACAGCAATTACCACCAGTAGTTCTATTAAGGTAAATCCTCTTTTTTTATCCATTGTAGTCCTGCACTTTCCATATTAGCGGATATGCAGACCAACAAGTAATCTTTTCAATCACGTCATAATGTCCATCCCTCACGATACGGCGGATTGATGAACTGATTCGCCTCGTCGCAGTTGGTAAATCGCATATTTATGCCGTCCCATTGAAGCTTACGTCCTAACATCTTTGTTGCAATAATCCCTAACTGGGCGATCTCCGTCAAAGGTCCCCCATAATTAAAATTTGAACCCGCTTGCGTATTGTTTTTAACAGCGTCGAGCCAGTCCTTGTGATGTCCCTTCACTCTGGGCAGCATTTTGGCCGGCTGCTTGTAGGCCTTCATCTTTGTCTCGGGGATTATCCTTGCCCCGCCGGCGCCATGTGAGCCGTACATAATCTTGCCTTTGTCCCCGATTACAATCGCCCCTGTGCCCGGCATCTTTCGTTCCTCTTCCAGTTCTTCCGGACGCGGAGGCTTCTCTACACCATCAAACCAGATTAGCTTAACAGGTCCCCGTTTGCTGTTCGCCGGGAACTCATAATTCACAATCGTGCCTGCAGGAAACGTATCGGCATGCTTTTTCGGGTCATATCCTTTGGCCTGGGCCTGAACGATAATCGGAGCTCCCAGATCCAGCGCCCAGAACACAGGGTCAACAACGTGGCAGACCCAATCGCCGATTGTTCCGGAACCGAACGGCATCCAGCCACGCCAGCTACCGGGTAAGTACATTGGATTATACCGCCGATATTGTGCCGGCCCTAACCAAAGGTCCCAATCCAGTTCGGACGGAATCTCACGCCTTTCCGTAAGTCTCGGCAGTTGACTAATCTTACTATAGTTCGAGCCGCAGGAAGCGTGCACCTCGCGAACGTTCCCTATCGCCCCATCCCAAATCCATTCACAGAAAACACGGATATGGTCAAACGAGTGTCCCTGATTGCCTAATTGCGTTATCACCTTGTGCTTGCGAGCGGCCTTCATAAGCTCGCGAATCTCATAGATAGAATGGGCCAGAGGTTTTTCGCAATACAGATGTTTTCCTCTCTTGATTGCTTCCATGCACGCCACCGCATGCGTATGGTCCGGCGTAGAAACCACCACCGCATCGATTTGGTTGTCCATCTCATCTAACATTTTGCGAAAATCGGTATAACGTTTGGCCTTAGGATAATCCTCGAATACCTTGCCGACCCTTCTCATATCCACATCGCAAAGCGCGACAATATTTTCTCCGCCGACGCCTTTCAGGTTGGCTTCGCCTCGTCCACCAATGCCGATACATGCAATATTGAGCTTGTCACTCGGAGCGGCAAAGGCCTTGCCACCCAGCACATTCTGAGGAACGATAGTAAACGCTGCTACTGCTACAGCCCTGTTCATAAAATCACGGCGTGAAATCTTCGTCCCTTCTTGTTGTTTTATCCTCTTGGATTGATTTTTGGCATCCATAAATGTCCTCCTGGAAAAGACCAAGCTGATTAACCGAGTAAAGCTGATTTTACTACACACTAAGCCTGCATACTATAATATTAACCAAATAGCAGATAAAATACAATCCCTTCCTGCATATATTATTGTCCAAAATCTTCGGAATGATAGTGAAAACCTAAAGAGCTTGCAATAGTACATGATAAGGTTATAATCCGGCAGTAATTTAGTGGATAAAAGTACACAGGAGCAGTTATGTAGATGTAAAACAAGGAGAATTAATAATGGATAAACAAGTAAGTATTATGCCGTGCCTTGATATGCAGAATGGTCGTGTGGTCAAGGGCGTTCATTTTGTGGATATTCGTGACGCGGGCGACCCGGTCGAATGTGCAAAGGCCTACTGTCAGGCTGGGGCGGACGAACTTGCTCTTTTGGACATAACGGCAACAGTCGAAAATCGGGGTACTATGCTTGATGTTGTCAAAAAGGTAGCTGAAGTCACAACGATTCCTTTTACTGTTGGCGGTGGTATTCGCGATGTTGCTTCGGCAGCGGCGGTAATAGAGGCGGGGGCTGATAAAGTATCTGTAAGCAGCGCCGCTTTCAGAAAACCGGATGTCATATCGCAGATGATTGCCGAATTCGGCCCCGAGAAGATAACGGTCGCTATAGATGTGGACCTGAACGAATCATTGCCGTCCGGCTACGAAGTCTATATCGATGGGGGTCGAACCGCTACCGGCGCCGACGCCATTGAGTGGGCTAAGAAAGTTGACGGTTTTGGAGTTCCTGTAATATTGCCTACGAGTAAGGCCGGAGACGGCGCCAAGACCGGATATGACCTTCCTGTTATCAAAGCAATGGCCGATGCCTGTTCAGCCGCAATTGTGGCCTCAGGAGGAGCCGGCAAACTGGAACATTTCTATGAGGCGGTAGAAGCTGGAGCAACAATTCTTCTTGCGGCTTCGGTGTTCCATTTCCATATCATCGATATAGGAGAATTGAAAGACTATCTGCGAAGTCGCGGTTTGAACGTGAAGTAATGCATCAGCCCCCAAGCCAATAACTGACTGTCTTTCATTGCGTCATTCTCACTATTGTCCCATCTGAGCCAAGCAGCAAGAGTTTGGGTTATGTATTGAGCTTTGCGTTACGCCTGTCAGTCGAAGACCCCTTCCAACAGGGGCAAGCGTACGTATCCATATTAACGGATTACAGGATAGCACCACGCCGGGGAGCACGAATTTTCGAGAACCCTTAAAAACAGCATCTACCAAAAGCACTCTGAATAAGACCAACAAAAACCAGCCAAACTACGAACGCACGTGGGAAATTAGGAATACCACATTTCATAGGTTTCATAACCATATCATCATTTCGACCGAAAAAAGCCGCAACCCTGAGCGAAAGGAATCTTGCCCTGAATTAGCCATAGCCCTTAGCGAAGTCGAAGGGGTAGCCGAAGGGTCGAAGGCCAAGCGAGCCCCGAAAAAATCGGGGTCAAAGTAGGCAATGTTTATTTTTCATAATCAAGCTATTTATGAAATGTAATGTATCCTGGGAGATTCTGCAGGTTGGCTTGACGGCCTTTTCTTGGCTGAGAAAACAAAAATATTTATTTTTTTTCAATTTCTCCAAAAAAAATTCAAGTGCGAATATTTCTCATTATCGGGGTTAAGCCGGGCAAATCATCAGAGATGGGAAAAAAGATTAAATGTCTCAAATCGGAGTCTGGGGAAGTGGAAAAAGAGTAAGAAGTCTTCAGTTTATGTCTTCCTTGCCTGTGTTAAACCGAGTTCTATTGTTGGGACTCGGGGACATTCAGAAAAGTTCAAGATTAAGAATCTAATCTGCCGATGGAGGGTATTAGACGAAATAAAAAAAAGGTGGCTCTGGAAAATGACCAATCCGGCCATATTAGCTTGAACTGATTTTGTCCATATTAGAGTTTCGCGCACAAGTCAGATGATATTGCGGGCATTGTCAGGGACGGCTAAGAAAGAAAAGGAAAGAGTCACAATTTAATACTGCCCCTGCGAAGCAGACGGCGAGTATCTCAAAAATAACAAACGAAAATTGGAATTAAAGGGATACACTCGCTTATATCTTCTCGGGGGCTTTTTTTGTATTCATTTTCCGTATTAGCATCTGGTCCCAGACCGCTTTCTGATAGTGAGGGACAATTATGTTCTGATAATGTTATGGACAAGCAGTCATTTTTAGTGTAACTATTTTGGATGATACTACCACATAAATGTCTTGCATGAGGGTTGACCGATGAAAAAAAGAAGTCCGCTGGTAAACACCACAGAGCAATTTCTGAAAGTTCTTTTAGTAGCATTCACTATTTTGTTGGCGTCCGTCTCGCAGGGGCAGGAATGGACACGGTTCCGCGGCCCCAACGGACAGGGTATCAGCCACGCCAAAAGCATCCCTGTTAAATGGACGGAAAAGGACTATAACTGGAAAGTGAACCTACCGGGAGGCGGCCACTCCTCTCCGGTGGTCTGGGGAGACAAGGTCTTTATAACCAGCGGTGACCAAAAAACCGACCACGGTTTCCTTCTAACTCTACGTGTTTCCGACGGCAAAATATTATGGCAAAAGCAATACTCGCTGACTCCATTCCGTCCGAACCCGCGCAACAGCTACGCCACTGCAACGCCGGTAGTGGATGCCGACCACGTTTATGCACTCTGGCCTACGCCTAAAGAGACGATTTTAGCGGCACTTGACCACGACGGCGGAGAAATATGGCAGCGCACCTTCGGCGGTGTGCATTGCCAGCACGGGGCAGGCGGCTCACCTATTGTTTTCGACGACATTGTGGTTTTTACTCACGAGCACGAGGATAGCAGCAAGGATGCACAGAGTGCCTGGATTGCAGTTGACCGTAAGACCGGCCAGACACGCTGGAAACTGGACCGGAAAACCAGCCCAAAAACATCCTACTCGACACCGTGCATTTACTCACCGCCAACAGATGAACGACAGTTGATTTTCACCAGTCTCGCTCATGGCATGACCGGTGTCGATCCTAAAACAGGTACGGTAGTATGGGAATTGAATACAGCATTCGTTAGTCGCGTAGTCAGCTCTCCTGTCATCGCAGGTGAACTTTTAATTGGCACTTGTGGAGACTTCTCCAGCGGCAAACGCCTAATCGCGATCCAACCTGGAACAACAGATAAATCCACCCAGCCTACTGAGGCATACAAGTTCGACGATAGTTCAATGCCATACGTTCCTACCTCTCTGGCTCAGGCAGGCTTGCTGTTTACGTTTCATGACAGGGGTTATGTATCCTGCCTGCGCAGCGCAACGGGCGAGCAGCTCTGGCGAGAGAAGCCCGCCAATCAATTCTATGGCTCACCGGTTTGGGTAAACAGCAAGCTCTACTGTATCACAATCAACGGCGACGTTATGGTAATCAAGGCCGCCCCCACCTACGAGCTGCTGGCAATCAATCCTTTGGGCGAAAAGAGCCACGCCACTCCTGCCGTTGCAGGCGGAAGAATGTACCTTCGCACCTATTCGCACCTTATCTCCATCGGATCAAAGAAAGAGTAGAACCCAGGGTGACTCCTGGTACGGCCTCTTCTGCCGAGCAAAAGAGAAGAATATATTGCTCATAAGGGGCGCGGAGATAACTCGTGATACACATCCGGGCCATTTCAATGCATTATTCCTGGAGGATATAAGCCTTCTGGATACAGAATAGTTTCTCGATATTCACACTACGTTGTATGAAAATATATTGATGAATAAATATCATCAGAGTTTTACTCTTATCTTTTTAGTTTTGTCAGGCGCAAGACTTCGGATGCCTTTGAGGGTTTTCATCTTATCGGTGCCCGGTTCGCCTATCTTGACCGTGTACTTGCCTTTCTTGAAGACCTCGGGCCTGTATGAAGTTCCGTTGATGCGAAGGGTATATATTATTTCATCGTTTGACTCGTCAATCACCTGCACGACTGGATATCTCATACCTCTGACTTGGATAGTTGGCAGATAAGCCACAGCCTCACGTCCGTAATTGGCCTCTTGTTTGATAGTCCTGGGCCAGCCGGGATATTGTTCGGCATTCGGTGACATAATATCCACATTTCTGGGCCAGCATTCGATTGTGATTTCTCTTGTCTTTTTATTGAATTTGACAATCCCGAAACCGGCCGCCCTGGTTGTCAGCGGGTCGTGATTTCTCTCGGGACTGGGATTGGCAACCGCGAGCATATTGATTTTGTTTCCCAGGCCATCAAGGAATTCGCCTAAGTATTCGGGTGCACCTGGTTCTCGGTTTTTGCCCGGCTCATGAGGTACCCACCAGCGTAAATAAAGATTGGCTATCGACGGCACGCAAACCGAATAGACCGCGTCGTTCCATTCGTCAATACCATGATGAATAAATGTACCGAGATGTTGGTCACCACAGATATGAATAGCAAATGCTTTACGCATTTCGTATAGGGCCTTGTTTCGTCCTGTTTGTGGCCAGCCGTTGCAGTCAAGGTCAACTAACAGCCTGTAGTCGTACTTTCCATGCATGTGTGCTCCTCCGCAAAAGACAGTTTGAGACAGCACCGCCTTCATATCGCAGTCGTGCCAGTCCGCAGCCCATTCCCGCAGAAACTTCAACTGACGTTCGCCTAATAACGTAGCACCGGGAACATCCAGGCTCTTCGGGTCATAACCAGGCTTCGTGACATGGTCGGGCCGTGGCCCCAGTTGGGGGGGAACAAGACCCTCCGGGCCTGACTTGAACTTCCTGTCCTCTATGATGGCGAAGCTTACCCTGCCTATTGTCAGAGAGGTGTAATACACACCTATACCCCGTTCTACCGGAGTAGGGTCATAAGGATCGGGAAGATGACTGGTTTGTGCCCGTTCAACCTCTTTGACATACTCGAGCGGCGCAGCATAACCTCCATCATGACCGTCACGAGTATTTGATACTTTCCCTCCCGCACCCCATAAATTGGACTGACCAACGTCATGGTCGTCAGGTATCGTAACCGTTGGGGTATTACGAATTATATCTCCAAAGTCCCTGCCGAATTTAAGCCAATAGGCATAATGACTGTTATGGTCATAGACCTGGTCTCCGGAGAAAAACAAAAGGTCGGGTTTCAGCTTCTTGAGGTTTTCAACAATGTCGATTTTTGGTATGTCGCCGCCGTGGCCAGGGTATATTGAGTTGCCCGTAAATGCTGCCACAACTATGGTGTCTTTATCGACCGGGTCTTTGCGGACGATTCCTGTGTAATATGCCTCCTTACCGTGGGCGATGCGATATTCAATATCTTTTGTAGAATCCCAGTTCTCAATCCGAAAGGTTGCCGTCCAGCCTTCCTCGATTACTTGCTTTTGCGCTATTTGTTTCCATCTTCCGTTTTGTTTGATTTCGAGCCGGACTATCCTGTCCTCACCTTCCTCCAGCGGATACAACTGGGCGGTCATCTTCATGATGTTGTTATGGACAGTGTACAAGGCAAAACAAATAACCCTGTCTCTTGACACTTCGGGGATCTTAAGAAGTTGAGCGTTAGCTGTACTCAATAGCAGAATGGTTATCAGAATCGTTGTAAGTACTTTTGCTTTTGTTGAGCTCATTTTTATTCCTTTCCTTCTTATATTACTCTTTCCCTTCATTTACAAAAGCAACGATAAATTATCAATCTTCAATCAGGTAAGGCTGTTCCGGTAGTCTGCGTATCCAAATATTGCGAAAGCGGAGAGGGTTGCCATGGTCTTGAATATGGATTCGCCCATCGCCGTGAGGAGTGTAACGGGCTTTTCTCTTGTGAGATGTGGTGCCCTCTATTTCAAGGTTATTATGAACAACAACGCCGTTGTGTAAAACCGTAATGCGGGCCTTGCGGATACACTTGCCGTTTTCATCGAATATCGGGCTAAGGAAGCTGATATCGTAGCTTTGCCATTCACCGGCTTTACGACAGGCATTGACCATCAGCGGATTCTGGCCGTAAATCGCCGCGGCCTGCCCATCGGCATAAGTCCTATTGGTTTTGTAGTTGTCATCTGTGTATGAATCAAGTACCTGCACTTCGTACCTGTCCATAAAGAAAACACCGCTGTTGCTGCGGTTTTGGTCGGTTATCTTAGGGTCAATACCTTCCGGTGTACACCACTCAATATGTAACTGACAATTACCGAATAACTTTTTAGTGCGAATTCCTCCTGTTTTTTTGATGACCTCCATATAGCCGTCTTCGACCTTCCATTTCACACTGCCCCCACCTTTTTCACTCTCCCATTCTGAGGTATCTTCACCGTCGAAAAGGACAATCGCATCAGACGGCGGCTGGCCAAACTCTTCGGGAGGTGTTATGACCGATGGATTCGGCCGCTCCTTGTCGTGTACGCTGTATTTTCTGATTTCCATTGCAGCGTAGCTGCTTACACCTAAAACTGTCGCCACCAAAAGCAAACAAGCAGCGGTCTTAATCGCTCTTGTTTTTTTGTTCATAATCGGCTCCTCTGATTCTGCTGTTACTCGAAATCTCCTCGATAATCTGGAACCCGGCTACGTTGCCGGATTTTAATAAAATATCATACCGGGATTATTCCCGAAAAACCACCTTATCTCTTCCCTCGTAATACCACGGTGCCTAAGTCCGAAGATGAGAGTATCCACGGAGGCTTGGACAGGCTTGACTAAATTTAAGAAAATATCACGTCCGTACAGGCGTGGAAATTTGCTTAAATTTCTTATATATCTTACAGAAGAATCTCTTCTTTATTCGGGTCGAACCGCGAGACCTTGCCCTGGCGCAAACCGAGCATACCCATTTGTAATGCCGTTTGCACATGGTACGCTAAATCCATTGGGCTTAGAGTCTGCTGCTGACGAGAACGGCAGCAGTCGAGGAACTTCTGCCAGTATCCAACAAAGTCTTCCCCATGCTCGATGGCAAAACGCTGCGGCTTTTTCTTGGAACCGTCGGCGGGCATAAAAACGATTTCGTTCTTTTCGATTGTAAGCGTGCCTTCCCATCCACGAATCACGGGAATCCGCTGTCCTGAACCGCGACTACCCGTACCTGGATGGTTATTAGCCTGTGTTCCGAGCACAGCCACGGTGAGCTTCTCAGGTTAATCTATGAGCATATTAAACGTATCGGGTATCTCACGGTCCTGATAGCGGAACTTGCCACCAGTTGCCACGACCATACTTGGCATACTAACTCCGAGCATGGACAGCACCGGCGTCAGACTATGCGGAAATAAATCGGTCGAAGGCCCGCCCGAATAATCCTCATACATCCGCCAGCGAAAGAATCGGCTGACATCGAAAGGACGCTTAGGCGCATCGCCGAGAAACCCCTCCCAGTCCAGCTCAGAACCGGGTCTGGCATCGGTATCATCAATTGGCATACCTCGCTCACCCCAATCGCCTACACGGAAATAGCCGCACTCGGCGTGGACCGGCTGGCCTATCAACCCGTCCGAAATCAGCTTCTTCATCTGCCACCACGCTGAATCGTACATTCCCTGAGTGCCGAGCTGAAAGACCTGTTCGCTTTTTTTCACTTCTGCCGCCAACCGCTTGGTCAGCTCGAACTGCCGCCAGTGTGTTACCGGTTTTTCACAGTAAACGTCTTTACCCGCCCGGACAGCATCAATAGCCTGATAGCCATGGTGATGATCCGGCGTGGCAATGCAGACGACATCAACGTTAGAGTCAGCCAGCAAATCATGGTAGTCCGTATAGCCTTTAGCATTATAACCTTCCACGACCTTCTGCATCCGTGGTCGATAAGCATCAGAGGCGGCGACAATGTCCACGTTTGCTCCCTGACTTTTAAGGTAATGCACGGCTTTAAGGTGGGCCTGGCTTCGGCCTCCGCAGCCGATGAAGCCAACACCAATACGCTCATTGGCACTCTTGCCGACAGTAAGTTTCGCAGACGTACCTGCAACTGTAACCGTCGCCGCGGCCACACCGGCCTGACGAATAAACTGCCGACGCGTCAGACTGTGAACTGTCATTTCCAGTGATTTTTGTTTGTCACGCATAGTTTTCTCCTCAATTCAGTTTACATTATTACTTAGTTTCTGTTGCGGAAACAGTGTTTGTCATTCCCGCGAAAGCGGGAATCCAGCTTTTTCGTTCTGGACCCCTGCTTACGCAGGGGTGACATCGTCGGTCTTTGTTTTCCGCGACAGATACTATTTATTTTTGACCCACCAATTATAAACCTTTTCGATTTGCTTATTTTCGACTTGATTGTCCCACACGGCCACGGCGTAGCGTAATACCAGCGGTTTATCTGATGTCACCTTCAACGGCTCTCTGTGCAGATTCAGCGTGGCTGAAAGGTAAGCAAAAGGCTTAGTCATCGTAAACCATAGTGCTGGATGACGCAAATTATCCGGATGGCCGAACATAGCAACCGTAACAGGTTTGCCGTTTGCCTCGGCGGTATAGACGCACCACCTTGCTCGCACGAGCCGTTCGTCACCCCGCACGACATCGCCGGTCCTGCCCTCGGCGTTGCGGAACTGACCACCAGTGTCCATCGATTCCAAAAAACGCATACCCAAACCAAAATAATGAGAACCCGTAAGTGTCACTGATTCTTTTCCAGACGGCACAGCAAGGGTTGATTGCCAATTTAAAAGCGTGGCTTTAGGGTCGTTCAGTGGGCAGACTTCGATTATACGGCTTTCTTTGAGTAACAACTCCTGACCGCTTGGATTTACCCAGTCGAGCTGTTCCGTAAAGCACGCGATAGGAACATCAACGTGTTTACCGATTCTTGTGACAGTAAAGTGCCGGTGCACTTGACGTCCTGGTGACTGCTGCTCCTCCCAGAAGTTTACACCACCTACAGCAACTGCGAACATCAATGCGTGATGGTGCAAGTGGTCGGCAGGAGCATCACGCAGAACGTTAACGCCACGCGGCGAGAATAACTGCTGCGCATACGGTTTGAAAGGCACGTCCCGGTAATGATATCGCATCAAAACACTATCGCCTGTGTAAACCGAAATGATATTTTCCTCCGTAGTAATCCGCATAGGGTTTTCCGCAAATGTCGTATCCGAAACAGCAAAAAAACCGATGGCCAACAAAAGAATAATGGTAATACTTTTGAACTTTTCCATAATCACTTCTCCTTCAGCAGCTTTTTAATAAACTTACTTTGGCCCATCTTTTCCGTCCCACTGATAATCCCACATGGCCATATATTCAGGGCCGGGTAAAAATTTGTCATTTGTTTCTTTTAGCTTTCGAGATAATATCTTCTCCAGTTTTTGCCGGATTTGCGCATACTTCGGATTATTACACAGATTTTCCAGTTGATATGGGTCTGTCTGATTATCATAAAGCAGCCACGAGCCGTTAATATCCCTAACATAGGTATAGCGTCGCGTGCGTACTCCACGATATTCCCGACCACCCCGCTGATAATTCCATTGATGAAATGGCACCGGGCACATTATCAAAGCCGCATCGTTATCCGGCGATTGTGTTCCTTTAATCACACCTGAGAAATCCTTGCCCTCAACCGATTTTGGAATTGTAATACCGCTCAAACCAAGCAGTGTCGGCATAATGTCAGGTGTGTTAATCGGCATATCAATCTTCCTGCCTGTTTTCCCGTGTACTGCAGGATAACGCACTAAGAACGGGACCCTGACCGATTCTTCCCATGGTTTTTGTTTTTTAGTCTGACTGTGAGAACGCAGCATATCACCGTGGTCGGAGGTAAAAACAAAAATAGTATTCTCTTCGATACCACATTCTCTTAAAGTCTCAAGAACATCTCCGATGCAGTCATCCAATGCTGCGATATGGGCATAATAACCGGCTAACTCTTCCCCGGCCTTTTTCTTTAACAACTCAGGGACATTGGGATGAAGGATAATTTTGTCTGCGGAGAACAACCTTCGATATTTATCCGGAGCCGTCTGATATGGGGCATGGGGCGGGCCCCACGACATAAACAGAACAAACGGAGTTTCGTTTGCATGCTGCCGAATGTATTTTTGGGCCTCGCGGGT
The DNA here is from genome assembly GCA_964444135.1 of uncultured Pirellulales bacterium. GTDB lineage: Bacteria > Planctomycetota > Phycisphaerae > Sedimentisphaerales > Anaerobacaceae > NIOZ-UU13. The sequence goes on from CAYUFX010000003.1 coordinate 13,985, forward strand.
CTGGGCGATGGCGTCATAACCGTCCCAGTATTGTTTGGCGTCTGTCTCGGCATAGTAAAGTGATTTGTTATAGTTATGGGTGCATTCACAGACCTTCCAAAACTTAAAGCCCTGCCTTCTTTCTTCGGGGATAAAGGCGTTCCTGCCCTCCTGGAGAGAAGTGTTTTTATCGTGTCCGTTCAAATGCCACTTGCCGATATATGCGGTTTCGTAACCGGCCTGGCTATATACCTTGCCGATAGTCATCGCACCGGGATTTAAGGGCTTATCATTGTAAAAGATACCATGTGTAAGCCAATACTGTCCGGTCATCAGGCTGGCACGATACGGGCTGCACACAGGACAACCCGACACAGCGTTGATAAAATTGATACTTTCCTTCGCGAGTTTGTCTAAGTATGGTGTTTGGGCATTAGGGTCGCCGAAATAACCGGTCGCCTGTGCTCGCCATTGGTCAGCGAAGATAAATACAATGTTCGGCTTCCGCGCGGACTTTGCGCCATGAAACTCTGCGCCTGCACATCCCGCTAAACCCGACCCTAAAAAAACCGAAGCTGCTCCAAGCCCGGCACTTAGCAAAAACTCTCTTCTTTTAATGTGTCCTTTTTTCATAAAACCTTCACACACAACACTTTCAACCATCTGACTGTTTGACGCCTGCAGACTACAGAATTTGGTTCTCTTAATACTCCTGCCGATTTACTACACCAGCTCTTTGAGATACTCGATACTTCGCTCAGCTTGTTCCACAGTACCACACTCAACGCTCAATACAATATCACGAGATGCACCTTTGCATATCTCGACCACCTTTTTCCAGTCGATAACGCCCTCGCCGCACGCGCAGCCAGCCGGCGTACCTGTTACCTTGCCGCGTTCGTCCTTCGATTGCTGCACCGAAATATCCTTAGCGTGCAGATGCACTAACCTATCCTTGACCTGCCCAAGCCACTCAATCGGGTCGTGACCACACAGGTAACTATTACCCGTATCGAAGTTGATTCCGATAGCCTGTGAATCAACCAGCTCATAAATTCTGTCCAGACCATCGGGGTGCTGGCTGTACTGCTGATGGGGCTCAATGCCTATCAAAATGCCGTGACTTTCGGCAACTGCTGACGATTCTTTCAGCACATACCGCATTAAAACATGGTCTTCTTCTTCCGTTGTCCAGGCCGGTTTCGGACCTTCGTCCGTGTTGACCACCGGAGCACCACATTCTGCTGCGAAACGAATCGCCTGTTTGAGGTATTCGGTACTTATCTCCGGCTTACAAAGCGGCGTATGCGACGACAAACCGGAAAGCTTAACGCCGGTTTTTTCACAGGCCCGCTTGACACGGTACGGGTCGTCCAGCAGTGAAACACTCTGGTAATAACCCGCCTCACTGAGCAGTTCCCGCCCCCAGTGAACCCACGGCTCAATATATTCATAGCCTAACTCCGCTGCCTTTTCCACACCCCACTCAAACGGCTTGTCGGCATGCCGTACGAACTCCATATTGACCCCGATATAAACATTTGACATTTTGCGACCTCCTTACTGGCCAATACTAATTAATGAGTAGTTTATTAAAAAATTTAACCAAATGCAACTCAGCGCTGCGCTTCTTTGGCAGCACGCATCACAAAGTCTCTTCGATTCTCTAAATAATCCCGCAGGTCAGAATCGTCCGGGACTACTGCCAGCGCTTTTTCGAGGGTTTCCAGCGCAAGATTATATTCCTTCCGCATAAAGTACGACCGAGCGAGCCTATCATATACATCAACCAGATTAAGATAAGCTGGGACTAATTCGGCATCGCACTCGATTGCTTTTTTCAGAGCCAAAATGGCTTTCTCAAACTGCTCCAACTCTTTGTAACAAAATCCCAGATTGGTCCATCCTGCTGCATTGGCGGGCTCAAGCTCCAGAAATTTTTGGTATTGTTCACTGGCTGCTTCGTAGCTACGCAAAAGAAGATACCGTTTCGCAAGGCGCGACCTCAGGATAGGTTTCCTCGGCATACGTTCGATAGCCGCCACCAGTGCCTTTATCTCAAGGTCCAATTCATCAAGACAGCTCTGGACATCCCGGTCCAGCGGATTAGCTTGTAGTGCCTTCTCAAATTCAGTGTTCATTATTTGCGGGTCACCTAATAGAATCCCCAGAAGACCCTGCAGGGCATGGCTTGTGCCCGTAAAGAACTGTTCCAAAGTCGCTTTGACCTGCTGCGATTCTTCCTCCGTATCGCCGAGGCTCACCAGATATGGCAAAACAGAGCTACGTTCCTTCGAAAGCCACTTCATAGCAGTTATCAAACATCCTTCCTCTTCCCGCTTTATTGCCGCTCCGAATTCCAGCCTGGGCCTGTCATCGGTATTGAGCGGCCCGGTGCCCCCTATCCTTCGCAGTCCGCCTTCATCAACTATAAAACAATCCAGAAAATCATAAACAGAATGAATATTGATTATAGCGAAGTCGGAAGATATGTCCGCACGCTCAACCAGTTTTCTGGCCCGCTGAAAATCAATTTGCAGGCCGGATACACTTCCTACCAAAACAGCATGCTTGTTGATGCAATTGTTTGCCATCCACAAACAGCAGTGCGGCATAACTTCCTGAAATGTCCTGAATATCAACTGAAGGTCTTCACCCCGCAGGTCAAGAGGAATCCAGCAGGACAGAATGCCGCCGTCTCTAAGCCGCTCTCGGCACTGCATAAAATGTTCGTATGTGTAAAGCGCTGAGCTTCCGGTAGTTCCAGGATAAGTCGAATCGTTCATTATGATGTCGAATTTCTCGTCGGTCAGCTTCACAAAATTCTTTCCGTCCATTATAATTTTCTTAAGCCGTGGATCTTTGTATGACCCATGGTTGATTTCTTTGAAGAACTTGCCGGCTTCAAAAACGCCCGGACAAATATCAACTATCCTGTAGTCTTCCACACCAAACGCCAGACCGACACCTGATGTCTCCCCGCTTCCGAAACCGATTTGCAGCACCTTTTGCGGGGCCTTGTGCATCAGCAGCGGGACATATCCCTGAAGTTTCTGGGTAGTTCGCAGCATCAAATCCATTCCCGCCACATCGACACCATCGACCGCAATGAGCCGGTCACCATCGGGCAGGTCGTGTACGGTCACAGTGCCCGTCGCATCGTCCTTGATGTAAATAACTTCGCTGGGATAATGGTAAGTATTCATCGTCTTCAAAAATACGTCGCGTTGGATGCTCAGCACACTAACAACAATGGCCACTACCGAAACCACCGCCGCACTCACACCGAGCACCATCCGGTGTTTCTCTGAAAAGAAAATGACCACAACTGCTAAAAAAAGCTGAATCGCAATAATCACAAGGAAGCTGTCTCGCAGCCCCAACAAAGGCACTATCACAAAGCCCGCTGCGAAAGAGCCTATCACACAGCCCATCGTATTGCATGCGTAAACCTCTCCTATTCTCTTGCCTGCTGCTTTCCAGGATGTAGCGCAGATTTTGACCGCGATGGGGAAAACCATACCCATAAGCACCGTCGGCACCAAAAGCACCACCGATGCGTCAATGAAATGAGCCGAAACTTCTTTCCAAAAAGGGCCCGCAAGCACTTTTTCAGTCAGTATAAGGTCAATGTACCAGAGCATTCCCAACAACAGCACTGACCCCAGCACCGAAAGCCCCACCAGAAACTCCACAACACCAAGCGCAAAAATACAGTTTTTGATTCTCGCTAAAAATACCCGACTGCAAAGATAGCTCCCCAGCGCGATTCCTAAAATAAAACAGGTCAGCATGCACGCGAAAGCATAAACGCTCGTCCCGAGAACAAACAGCAGCACCCTCGTCCACAAGACCTCCAGCGCCAGCGCACAAAATCCCGCCACCGATACCGCTGCTAAGACTATCGTTCGCTTCCCCCTGTTAGAAGGGGTCTTCGACCTGCCGGCCAGCTCTATAATAACTTCACCCTCAGCAGAGCTTCTCTCGGCCGGCTTAGGCTTACGCACCGAACGCTTATGCTTATACTTTTTCCCAACCTGTTTATCTGTGAACAGGGATAAGATGAATGAGAGAACTCCGACAAGAATATTCGCAGAAGCTGCCAGATAAACAGTATTGCTCACGCCAATAATCCTGATGAGCAAATAGCCCGAAAGGAAACTGCCCGCCACTGCGCCAAACGTATTGACTGCGTACAAAAGTCCTGCGCTTTTTCCGATACCGGCTTCGGATGTTTCTTTTTTATCCGGTGAATTCGCCCAGAGCTTGCTCAGAACCGGCAGCGTCCCACCCATCAGAGCTGTCGGAACCAGTAACATAACTATAGACATAGCGAATCGAACAAAACTTAACGGATAAAAGCTCGGATGAAAGCTCTGGAAAAACCAGCGATAAAATAGGTCCGTCGTTGCGAGGATAGTCGGGAAAGCAAACGCATATATTCCTATTCCCACCTCCAGAAAAGCGTACAGTTTCAGCGGTCGAGAGCTTCTATCGGCGATTCTCCCGAACAGCCAGCTCCCACCGGCCAAACCCAGCATAAAAGCAGTTAAAACCGTACTGACCGCGAAGACCGTATTGCCGAAAACAACACCGAAAGCTCTCGTCCAGGTTACCTCGTAAACCAGACCTGCCGCCCCTGAGACCAAAAACAGCGGCAGAACCGCTTTCCTCACCACCGGAATTCCCCCTTGCGTCTGGGCAATTGTTTTCACTTTTGCAGACTCACGTGTTAAAAAAATATTTTATGTACTTTGAGACTGATTTAATTGTCGGTTAATTGGTGAGTGGTTAATTAGTTAATTTGTGAGTTGAATACTCACCACTCACCATTTCACGAGCATAGATTGTTAGGGTCGATACACTATTTCTTAAATCTCCACAGGTCTATCGTTACATCCTCAGGAGCCAACCATTCGGAATGCCAGTCAAGAAACAGTACATTACTGCCTCTTCTATGTCGAGCTCTCGCAATCCGCCTGCCAGTTGTGATATCTTGACTATCGGAGGTAGGCAGATGCCCCGGGGTCCACACATCGCAACGATTGTTTCCCTCGTCGTCGGCTTTTCTAATTATATGTCGCCACGAACCATCCTCATTATCGGCAAGGTAAATTGTACGTGCTCGGTTGGTGCAGGTGGTTAACTTGGTCGGTATTAATATCTCGTAGCCCTGCATGTCATTTTTATCATCGAAATCCCAGCCGTTGACAACGTAGCAAACGGTTTGCTCTTTGTCAGGGTAGCTGGGACAGCGATATATATCTACTGTACGGTAATCGTTGCCGATGGGTCTCTGGGCTAAAAGGGGCATAAAAAGCTGGTACCAGGCCCCGCCTGTCCCGCCTGCCTTGCCCCTTGGAACGAACAATTCATACTCCTCGGCATAGAAATTGGCTGCCAGACCTATCTGACGCATATTACTTCTGCACTTGACATTCTTGGCCTGCTTTTTTGCACGTTGTAGTGCAGGCATTAATATCGCCATTAATAACGCAATGATAGCAATCACCACTAAAAGTTCTATCAAGGTGAATCCTCTTCGTTTATGCTTGCTCATAAACTACCCTTCGTGCAAAAAGTTCTAAAAATACAATAACATTATATATTTTCTAAATTGTGAATCAACGAAAAAATACTATCACGGTGACTCCACAAAAGAGCAGAGGGTGTGAGCGACTGTTTAAAATCAATTGTTTATTGTTATTCTTATGGGTGCATCTTGGTTTCGGGCTCTTTGCTCTTCTGGACAATCTCTTCAGCTTGCCTGCGTAGGTCTTCGTCTTTCGAGACAGCGAGCAGCTTATTCATTGCTGTCTTAGCCCCGTCGGGGTGATTTTCAAGAATTGCACCGGCGATCCTTATCGCAGCCATCGCTGCTTCCGCCTTAACTGTTTCGACCTGAAGAAATGGCTCGACAATGGACAGCGCTCCAGGGTCGCTGACGTTCGCTAAACCTGAGAGCACAAGTTTTTGCTCCGCCGGTCCCTGGGCCTGATGCATCGCCTGCCGACACATCTTCAGCGTTTTCTCAACCGGACGCTCCTCGGCTGGTAGAGCCAACAAGCGAACAAAGCCTCGAAGCGATAGCAGCCGATGTATTTGGTTTTGCGTGTTACTGTAAATTTCCAGCAGAACTTCTGCCGCCGTCGCATTAGGCCATTTAGCCAATGCGCGAACAGCCGTATCCCGCATAGCAGGATCCGTCTCTTTTGAGGCCTTCTCCAGTGTTCCCAGTGCATTATTGTTTGCGATACCGCCAAGCACTCGCAGCAGCGAACATCTGACAGCCACACGCTTCTCACCGTGTAGCTTAGCCAATACAGCATCGGCCTGCTTACTCGTCTCGCTAATCTTGCGCGAAACCATTACGACAGCTCGCTCAGCTTCTCTGCGACTACTGTCATCTTCCAGCTTCACAAGAAGTTTTACCAGCGACGGCAAATCTTTCTCACCTGCAAGCCTGCTCAAAGCCTTAAACGCTGCTTTGCGGACCTTCTTATCCGGGTTTACCGCCTCGCCTAACAGGGCCGGAACCGCACCAACCGCATTGCGCTCGAACAGTACCTGAATTAATTGAGAGCGCACACTCGGCTGCGAATGCTGCATCCTTTTTACTATCGCATCATCAACTCCGCTGCCGCGAAGCAGCTTCAGACTATTTATCGCTGTACTTTTTTCCTCGGAACTGACACCTTCTGTAGCGGCCTTGACCAGGTACCCTACAGAAGAAGCGTCACCAAGTTTTCCAACGGCCTGTAATACTGCTTTTCTGACCTCGGTATCAGCGCTCTCGGCCGCTTTTGTTATCGCAGGCAGTGCAGCAACATCACCGCGGTCGGCAAGAGCACCAATAAGAAGCACCTGTTCGCCAGGTGGCGTTTTTGTCAATTCACCTGCAAACAGTTCGGTAACACCCTGTCCCTTCATCGTCCGAACGCAGCTTCTGGCTGTCGTTCGCACCATACGGTTTTCATCTCGCAGAGCTGCAATCACTAACGGCACCGTCTCCTGCCCGCCGGCGTCTGCCAAACCCTTGATGGCCGCACTTCGAATAATCGCAGCTTCGTCTTTGTCGGCCAATTCCTTGTAGATTACGGTCGCCTGCTTTGATTTACCCTCAGCCACGAGGTCTTCGGCGCATCGCAGGTACGCATCCGTCGCTGCGAATCGTAACTCCGAATCACCTTTGGCTCTGGTTTCGACCAATATTTTTCTCGCCTGAATACCGCCAATTTTTCCCAGCGCCGCAACCGCAGCCTCGCCAACTTCCCTTTCTGCTCCAAATACAAGCTTACCAATTGCCTCGACGCTTTGGGTATCACGTCGGTCACCCAACAGATTTATAATGCGAATCTGTACTTTCGGCGAAACCTTATCCAGCGCATCGCGCAGTGCCTTGCCGGCCTCCGGGCTCGGGTTCTGCCCGATTGCATAGCAGGCTATATCCGCAGTCTCCTCGTCCTTCAGCAGTTTAGCGATTGCAGGCACCGAATCAGCCGTACCGATAAACCAAAGCTGCCTGCATATGAACGACTTACATTCTAACGTGGCTTCAGAAAGTAATTCAGCCAATTGAAGCTCGATGTATTTACGTTGTTCGGGCTGGTTTTGTGATTCCCGGATGAGTTTTTCCACGGCGATAAGCGGCTCTCTGCTCATCCCATGTTCGTAGTTAACAATCGCCGCTAATTTCTTATCAATCTCCGATTTGTTAATGACAGTCCCTGTAGCGCCCCCTACCGCCGAATTCATGCACAACCATACCAGTAATAGAGCAGCAAGTGCCTTTGCGGAAATTCTCATGGTATCATTCTTCGGCTATTAGTTAGATTTGCTTTTATTCTCAAAATAAACAGGGCCGCCCCATTTGCCTGTCACCACAATATCAAGGTCTCCATCATTATTAAAATCACCTACACAACAGGCCTCACTGCGAAAGTGCCCAACACAGTGCGCAACAAATCTCACCGGATTTTGCATTCTTGCACTAACGGAATACCCCCGGCACCATCCCAGCCACAAGCAGAGCAAGGCCAATAAAATAGCTACGATACATGTAATTGTGTATATTCATCTCCTGTTCTTCCTTATTTCATTTCTTATTAGTTCTAAATCCGGATATCAGAGATGCCACGGTCTTCGCATCGGCCTTGATATCATTTTGTCGGCCTCAGGGTCGTCCACAAAACGTTCGGTTTCAGAGTTCCATCGCAGGTTGCGTCCGAGCCGCAGGCAGATATTGGCGACGTGGCAGGTAGTTGTCGAGCGGTGAGCAACCTCTGCCGAAGCGATGGTCGTGGCCCGCGTTTTCACACAATCCAGGAAATTCCGATGATGACCTTGCCAGTTCGCCGAATCGGTCCACTGCTGTTTTTCGAATTTTCTGTTTGCCAGCAGCGACTTAGGCCGGGCATCGACATTACCGCCGTCATCGACATACACCCAGCCTTCTGTGCCCTCGAACTTAACTGATAGTTGTGTATTTAAGTTTGGCCAAATATCCGGCGTCTTCTTGTCGTACATTATCAACCTGACACCATCGGCATATCTGGCCTCGACATGCAGGGCTATGGGGACGTTACAAAATCCTTTCTTGGGGAATTTAGCTGTGCCTTCATACTCAACAGGCCCGGTCATTTCACTATTGTTTGCCCTCTGGGCAAGGTCATTGCAGTGGCAGCCCCAATCGGTTATCATCCCGCCGCTGTAGTCGAAATGGTTTTTCCAAAGATTGCGGACGAAGCTCGAATTGTAAGGTATGTACGGTGTCGGCCCCAGCCACATATCATAGTCAAAACCTTCGGGGACCGGTTCAGGCGTCAGTACACTTGAGCTTTGTCCTGCCCTTACATAGCTGTGAAGAGTATGCAGCTTACCGAGCATACCGACGCGGGCGGTATTGACTGCGAACGCAAAACTCCTCATGCTTCGTCTCTGCGTACCGCACTGATAAACGGTTCCGTATCGCTTCATAGTATCAGCTACTACTCGGCCCTCGGCAACAGTCAGTGACATCGGTTTTTCGCAGTAGATGTCTTTGCCGGCCTTCGCTGCGTAAATCGAAGTCAGCGCATGCCAGCGGTCTCCCGTCGCACTCAGTACCGCATCAATATCGTCACGCCTCAGAAGCTCGCGAAAATCATTATAGGCAGCACAATCCTTGTTCCCATAGTTCTCATCAGCCACAGCCTTGGCCTTGTTGCGCCGCTCCGTATCCACATCGCAGACGGCAATGAACTGCACGTCCGCACACGTCATGAAATTACGCATATCACGGGTGCCCTGCCCGCCAAAGCCGATACCTCCCATTGTGATTCGTTCGCTCGGCGGCACAGAGCCGTCCTTACCCAGCGCCGATGATGGAATAATGTACGGCACAGCCACCATCGCACTCAGAGCAGCGGTACTGCGCCTAAGTAACTGCCTTCGGGTAATCTGCCTCATAGAACCTGCCTCCAAATGATTCTCAATTTGTCCAGCACCAATTTCGGACGACAAATTTGTGCTGAGCAGATTTTATCATTGAACAGCCTATGATTCAACGCCTACTGCATTAGGTTCCTCGATTGTTGGTGCAGCAGTCTCGTCAGGCTTTATAGTATTGGGGTCCTCAACCTCGACTTCTTCTTTGGGTTTCTCTTCGTCCTCGATTAAATCTGAAAGTTCCTTAATCAGATTCTTCGCCTTCCACTCAGCTATTTCATAAACCCATCCCTGATGTTTCTTGGTGAATTTTATCGCACTCTCCCGGGCAAGCAGTTTAGCTTCTTTCTTTTTCAACTCTTCTTCTGATTCGACCTCGTCACCTTTCAATACAGGTGTTTTATCCGTAAACTCTGCTTCACAAACAGCATACGTCTTATCGTCCTTTTGAGCTATCTTTAGAGTATAAACAGTCGAGTCCTTCAGTCTGCAAATAAATTGTTTGTCAAAGGTCAAATCGCCAGAACTTTTTGTAACGTCATCGCATCTTAAACTCGTTAAAGCAGTAAAGACGCTATCACCATCATTAGTCTTAAACTTTTTGCCTGCGGGAATATTCTCAAGTATAACGCCTTTGCCGTCATCTGTTGTTTTCAGCGTATATTCACCACCCGCAGTACTAACCGTTACGGACACAATATCCTCGCGCTTCACGGAAATAAGCTCCTGCTCAATATAACTCATCGCTGTACCTCCGAGCCACGGCATACTTGGTGCCACATAGACCGTGTCGCTCGAAGCCAATCTAACATAAGTACCCTGCCCAAGCTCTTTAGATTTTCCTCCAACAACACCTGTCAGCAACGAGGAATCAGATTTGAAAAATTTAACTAAGGTATTGGCCTTTTCCTCCGTTAGCCCAAGGTCTTCGTGGTTTGCCGCGTTGTCTGTAACAAACTGTGAGGTCTGAATCTCCAGGATCTTAGTAATCAAATTATTTATTTCACTTGCTTTAGCGGGATAATTGTCCTTATTGGCTACAACAAAACGCCCTTGCTGACGCTTGAGCGTCACCGCATCTTCACCGGTCCCTACAACGATACTATCTATACCAGCCGGGTCGAGTCCCTGGATAAGATAAGCCGGCCTGTCCACATCGGTCTTCGGCCTGCTTGAAACACGGGACTGAATTACTGCCCATATCACCATTAAAACCGCAACAATACCTAACACCGTAAGTTTTTTATCGCTCATCTATATAACTCCTGTTTTTTTACGCATCACTCGCGTGGCTGATATAATGTCTCTTCCTTACACTCCGACGTACACCCAACACTATAGCAATTACCAGAATAACCGCCGGTGCCATCAGCATATTAAAACCCCTAAGAATATTACCTAAATGTTCGATTCGTTCACGTCTTGTCAATTTCACCTCATTCAATTGACGCTGTGCCCGGCGTTGTTTCAATTCGAGATCTCGCTGCTTCTGCAGTATCGAACTGCCGATAACCTCTTCCTGGCCTCTCTTGGCAGAAGCCAGAATAGATTGCAGCTCGCTCTGGAAGCCCGCAATTTGCGCGTTAATCTTCGCCACTTCTTCGCGAGTTTCCTCCTCAGCCTGCCTTTCAATCTCGTCAACAACAACAAATGGCCGCTTAAAGTTCCCTCTCGACCTGATTGAAACCAAATCACCGGACCCACTCAAATCATCAATAGCGTTTAACACTAAAGCACTGTTATCACCAACAACAATCTTACCAAAGAAGGAGCTCTGGTATGCTATCGCATCGCTTATGAAGTCAACATCCGCAAAAACTACCACCGCACAATCCTCCTGGGCTTCTGTAAGGCCTTTTATCTGCTTTTTTATCTTCTTAACATCATTAGGGTCTTTGGTTTCGTCCGAAGACTCCTCGTCGGCCTCAACCTCAATCTCAATACCATCGGGGAAACTGCTCTTAAAACGGCCGGTTATAAGATAACCCATCGCAACCGGCTTATCACCCTCGACAAATTTACGCATAAGATTTGATGGGTCTAATATCATCAGTTCATATGCATTGCTTATCGAAAAGCTATTGCCCCTGTCAGTTGTTCTAACAAGTGGTGTTCGTCTTACCTCATCTACCTCATTCGGGTCCGCAATTTCTCTAAGCACACCTGAAAAAAGAATCCTGACTTGGTTAAGCTGGGCTGTAACAACATTGTCCGTGTCAAAGCACTTTCCTTCCGGCGTCAGATTAAGGTAACCGATTATCCTCTCTGGCCTCTGATTGGCACGGATGGAAGCCATCGCCGCCAGATTTCTATCACCGGCAAAAGTGTTCACAGGCATCTCAATGCCCCAGGTCTTCAGAAGAACGTTCAGCTCCGAGCTGCGTGAAACTTGCATCCCCATCTGCATCATCCTCTGGTCCGGCTTATCCGCAAAGCAATAGGGGTCAACGAATGCTATCATTCTGCCGCCTTTCAGCACAAACTGGTCTATTGCAAACAACGTCTGCTCCGACAGGTCTTTTGGGTGGATAACCAGAAGAATGTCAATATCGTTAATGTCATTGGCATCTGTGGGGACACTGACAACCTCGTACTGTTTTCGCAACTGTTCGACAAAAGTCCAGGGCCCCTTCGGTTGCTGACCCTGCCTGAGCATCATTTCAGCCATATATCCGCTTACGTCATCTCCCATTACATCGAGCGAGCTTAATACACCTATTTTACGTTTCTGTCGGGTAATTGCGGTATCTATCAGGTAGCTTATATCATACTCAACAAAATTCTCTCGGTCCGGTGAAAAGAACGGTATAGCCTTTTCAACTCCAAATTGTGTCTGCAACACTAAACCGAAGAAAAAGTTTTCCTCCTGAGTTATAGGGAATCGATTCAAGCCGTACCTCAATGCCTGCACCTCATCGTCGGAGAAAGGCCGCGGGTCGATTACTTCCAGCTCAACCATACCTTTGGACACTGCGACGTATTCTTCCAGCAGGGCTTTGACAAATTGGTAATAGTTATTGAAATACCGAATCTGGTCCGGTCCTTTCAGCGCAGCGGTCTTTGCGTAGTAGAGTTTAGCTTTAATCGGCTGGTTAAGTTTACTTAAAATCGATTTTGTTCCGTCTGAAAGCGTATAAAGCTTCTGGTCCGTAACATCAAACTTCAACCCCTTTCCAATATTCTGGCAAATACTGATCGCAGAGAAAATAATCACCAAAACAAGGACCGTTCCAATAATTGCCCGTATCGTTCGGTTTACCCACTTGGAAGGACCCCACCTTGCGGGAACCCAAGTTTGCTGTTTTTGTGCCATATTTATATTTCCTTAAAACGTCTCCCCTCTTAGAATTTCTATTGCGTGTATTATCTCGCTTTCCTTTCGTCCAAAACAATACTGCACGCGGCAATCCACCCAATAATCAACAATATAAAGTAAGAAAGGTCTTCAAACTTTAGTACACCTCTCTGGATTGACTCGAAGTGTGCCTGGAAGCTCATATTTTCTATCGCTGAGACCAAACCAGCCGGTAAGAACGTCGAAATGTAATTTAGTGTCGTCGGCATACCTGCAAAAACAAGCACCGCACAGGCAACCACAGACAGGACAAAACTTATTACCTGGTTCTTACTGACCGCCGAAAAGAAACAGCCGATAGCAAGAAATCCACCCGCCATCAGGAAGCTGCCTAAGTAACCGGTAATTATCAAACCGATATCCGGCTCACCAAGGTAACAGACCGTAACCGCCATAGGGAAGGTCAACGCCAATGCAATCCCAAGGAATAGCCACGCCGCAAAGAACTTCCCTAAAACCGCCTGGGTTATTGTAATCGGCAAAGTAAACAGCAGCTCAATCGAACCGACCTTGCGCTCTTCAGCCCAGAGACGCATCGCTGTCGATGGCACCATAAAAACAAACAGCAGCGGCAAATTCATAAAAAACGCCCGCATATCTGCCTGCCGCATCTCATAAAAGCCCTGCTTGAACGTCAGATACCCCGAGAAAAATAAAAAAATCACAAGAAACACATATGCAAGAGGGGTAGTAAAATAACTCTTCAGTTCCCTCTTGAACACCGCCAAAAAACTATTCATTTTTTAACTCCTCGTTTTTTCGATCAAAATCTTCTGCAAAATCGAGGTTAGGCATACTTTGAAAAGAAAAAAATGTCTTTTAATTTTTTCTTTTCAAACAATAAGTTGTTCTGAAATAAATAGCTATCTGATTATTTAAGAAAATCAAAAACCTGATTTTATTAAATAATATATGCCTAACCTCAATTTTGCTTAACTCTCGGTCAATTAATTAACTACTCACTACTAACTACTCACCAATTCACTTCTTACCATTTCTGGTAATCCTTCGAAATACTGCATCAAGTCCGCACTGGTACTTCTCCTTCAACTGGCCAGGCGTTGAATCTACCAGTATTCGGCCTTTGGCAATGATTATCGTCCTCGAGCAAACAGCCTCCACTTCTTCAAGAATGTGAGTCGAGATGATAATACACTTGTTTTTTGCCATCTTGTTTATGAGTTTTCTGACCTCATGTTTTTGATTGGGGTCCAGCCCATCGGTGGGTTCGTCAAGAATAAGTACATCCGGGTCGTGAATTAACGCCTGAGCTAATCCCACACGCCGTTTATATCCTTTCGATAATGTCTCAATCGTCTGATGATATACCGACTCAATCGAACACATCGGGACAATCCGGTCAAGTGCCTGCTTGCATTTCTTACCCTTAATCTGTCTGGCATCGCAAACAAAGTTCAAAAAGCTCCCAACCGTCATCTCGTTATATGCCGGCACGTTCTCCGCCAAATATCCAATCGACCGCCTGACCTCGATAGGATTCTTCAAAATATCATACCCAAGTATATTAGCTGTCCCGCTGTCAGGCCGCAGAAAACACGCCAACATTCTCATCGCTGTGCTCTTGCCGGCCCCGTTAGGCCCAAGAAGACCCAAAACCTGACCCTTTTCAACACTGAACGATATGCCGTCAACAGCGACAACCGGGCCGAAACTACGTCGAAGTTCTTTGACCTCTATCATATTTACCCCGTTAGAAATATTATTTTGAAATATCGTTTTTTTTACTAATATCGTCTCTTAACTCCCGTTAGATTAAAATTTCCAACGGGGTCCCATCTCCACAAAAACAAATCAAATTACACCCCCCAACCTGATTTCCCTTATGGGGTTTGTATAAATTTACCCAAAATCTCTTGACAGTCAATACCCTTGATAAGATTATTTTGTTCGGAGCATTTAACAAGAAGAAGGATTAGGATTTATGAGTCAAGTTGCTAAAGTAAAATTTATAGATTATAACAGCAGCATAGCCAGGGCCCTTGACCTTATTGGTGCCCCACCTCGGCTGCCCCGGCAAGGTCTTATCATTATCAAGCCAAACCTGACAAATTCTTCACCACCGCCGGTTACAACGAGTGTCATCGCTGCCGAAGCGATATACAACTACTGCAAAGCCCACACAAAGGCTGAAATCGTAATAGGTGAAGGCTGTGGAACCGGAAGAACTCCGGACGTTTTCGATACGCTTGGATACACAGACCTGAGCAATAGATACGGCATAAAACTAATCGACTTCAACGAAGCCGAAACCACTGTGCTCAAAAATGATAATGCCCTGCAATTAAAGCAGTTCTTTATGCCGAAGATCGTTCAGCGGGCGTTCGTAATTTCACTGCCCGTCCTTAAAGACCACAGCTTCACCAAAACCACGATTGCGATGAAAAATATGTTTGGCATCGCTCCGGGCAGGTTCTATTCGGGCTCCTGGAACAAATCAAAGCTCCACAGCCCATCAACGGACAAGTCCGTTGTGGATGTATGCTTATTTAAAAAGCCCGACCTCTCGGTAGTTGACGCCTCCGTCGCCCTGAAGGGAATGCACCTTGCCGGAAGGCACAAGAACATAGCTCTTATCCCGGCTGGCTTAGACCCCGTCGCCGTCGATACCCTCGGCAGTAAACTACTTGGCCACAACCCCAAAAAGTTGGAATATCTGACACTGACCAACGGCCGGCTCGGCTCTATGGACAACATCGAAATATTAAACGGTTAATCAACTCTCAATTACCAATTAACAATGGGGCTTATACCGAATCAATCGATATAAGCCCCGAATTGACGCAAATCCGTTGCCCTCTCGTTTGTCATTGCGAGTCCTCCAAAGGCGGACGCGGCAATCTTAAACTTTGAAAGCTTCGTATCAACCGCGCAATTTTAATTACCGACTAAATCCCGGCTTACGGTGCCAGCTCCGGCGGCGGAGGATACAGCCGAATATCATCGAAGTACATCATACCTGAACCGCCAGCCTGCGGGTTGTTCTTATTGCCTAAGCCGAGGGCAATAGTATTGACATTGGCAAGGTTCACACCCTGGTCCGCAAAGGCCTGCAAATCGATATTCCATTCAGTCCAGGTTTCTACCTGTGCTGCATTAGGATTATCATTAGTGACAATCGCATTACCGTTGAGAGCAACATACAACGTCTCAGCAGCGTTAGCAGCATCGCCTATGAACCAAATTGTCAGTGTGGTGACACCTCTCTCGGTCCAGTCACGCGGATAAGTTAATGTCAAAGTCGCTTCAGAGTACCCAATACTGTTGTCGTAGGAAAACGGCATCGACTGCCTGCCACCATGAACGATAGTTTGCTCGGCAAAAGGAGGATTTTCATAACCAACGACGGAGCCATTTGTCGGGATGCCATATCCGTCTATCCACGCGTTAAATATCCTGTTGCTCTCGGGGTCATCGGGATTAAGGTCATTGTAGCTCTCGAAATCGTCCACGACAAGGAAGTTGGCTGTCGTAAAGCTCCAGACATTGCCTACCCATGGACTGTCGGGATTGACATTGTTAACCTCATCAACACGCCAGTAGTAAGTGATATCCCATTCAAGTTTTCCGGGATTATAGGTCTCAGAACCAAGGTTCAAACTGCCTTTGTATTCAGGTGAACCTGTATCGGCATTTTTCACGGCATCTCTATCAGTGCTGAAGTATAGCTCATGTGAAGCGGCATAGACTCCCGGTGACCAGTTAAGAATCGCTGTTTGCTTTACATCCGAATCACCATCAGCAGGGGATGCAGCAAAGGCTTTCTCCGCCAGATATGGCGTCGCACCAATGTAATTCGCACTAATCACTGTCATGGCCCCGACTCCGGGACCACTCCAGGAAACCATTATACTATCGCCCATCGTACTTCCCTTCATCAGAGCCTCGATGTAATATCTCTCGCCGGCCACAAGGCTCTGCGGCTGCGACTCCGCCTCGCCTGCGGTGCTGGCGATCATGACCGCATTCGCTGGATCCTCATCGGGGCTCAAGCGTATCTGTCCCTCATTCTCGGCTTCAATCAAGAACGTATAGTTGCCCGTGTCCGGGGCGAACAGCCAGCCGCGAAGTCGGCTGCCAAATTGCTCGGCCCAGTCCACAGGACCCTGGAAGTACGACACAAACTCCGACCCGTCAGGACTGTCGGGATAGCGCTCATTACCCGTCAAGTTGGATACATTTGAACCACTAATATCGAACCACCACTCACGGATGATTTTACCCGGGCCGGCTGCTACCGTCTTGAAGCTCCAGACATCGCCCTGTCGTTCTGTCCCGTCCATCTCGACCTCGTTGACCCGGAAGTAGTAGTTAGTCTCCGCCATAAGCAAACCAGGAGCATATGTCGCCTCTTGCTGGATGCCTTTATCGGCCTCGCCGGTACCGTCGGTCACCGCAACCTTATCGGTGCCGAAGAACAGATGGTGCTTCAGCGGCATTATAGAATGGCCTGCGCCCCAGCTTAGCTGCGCATCTATCATCACATCGCCGGCGCCGTTAGCCAGGCTGGGTCCCCAGGCGTTCAGCGACCGGGCCACAAAGCTCCAGAGGTCACCCGTGATGACAGTGCCATCGGCCTCTACCCCATCTATCCGCCAGTAGTACCTCGTCCCCGGCTCAATGGGTTCGAGGTGCCAGTAAACCATATAAGCCTGCTCACTCACCTGAACCAGAGCGTCAGGATTTGTGCCGAAATACACGCGCTGGAGTTGGGCCGTATCTCCAGAGGTCCACATAAGCAGCGGTTCAGCCACGTCTTCGGCGCCATCAGCCGGGTCGGGGTCTCTGGCCTTCTGGAAAAATTGGGTCAGCGCGTCACTCTCTATATCCACGAAGTTTATTTTGCAGTTTTCGGAGCCAGGCCCCGGCTTGATGGTTAAACGGCCGTCGCTCAGCTCCACCGTCACGTTGAACTCGTCAAAATCAAAGGGGGGTTCGGGCGGATACGGATCAGGGTCGGTTAGCAGCACACCTTCGACATCAAAGTTATTGGTCTGGTCCCCGTAATCTGGGTCACCACAAACCATAAAGATATTGTAAGTGCCGTTGGGCAATTCGATCTCCCACATCCTGTCTCCTGCCTGCTGGAGGTGGTTCAGTGTGTCGTAACGCTGATCGGGAGCATTTCCGCTGTTGCGGTCGCGCGCACCGCTCCTTATGTCTTGGTCCCACCCGTAGCTCCAGCCGTTGTCGTGCTCAACAAAGGGTTCGCCATATTCGGGCAGATACCCCTCTGGTATTGGTGCCCCGGATGACTGGAAATTAATCTTTATCTCGCTGGCACCGACGACTCCCACAGTCAGGCCAAAGCCCAACACTAAAACTAAAAGAATCAATTTTCTACACATAATAGTCCTCCTTAAAAAAAGTTAAAATTTCCATTCTTTGACCACACACCAAAATAAGCGTTCTCGCAAAAGCGGGATACGAATTTCTCATTGAAATGTGCAAAATCTCCCCTCCGAGGCACAAAGTCGCCGTTACAACTAACTCTGTGCCCTGCATAATAGCTCCTCCTTTATTTGGAACAGCCTAAAGATTCCACATAGACAACCAATTATATTTATACCAGATTTGCTATCTTAACGTCAAGAATAAAATATAGTTAGGATGTTTTGATAATGTTCCTGGAGCAGCCGAGGGTGCTTTGAAGGGAGCTTTAGTTCCGACCCATCGCTGCAAAGTGCATATCAGCAAAATCCATAAACTGCTGCCAGTCATATTGAGTAAGGTTATGGCCGCCGGAACGAATGTGATAACCAATGGCACCTTTCTGAACGGGCTGATCGAGGCTGGGCATCGCCTTCACACCCAGTCCCTTGACACCCAGCAAATGATAAACGGGAGCCGCATTTTTGCACGCCAAGAACTCACCTCGCGGGTCGGCCCACAAGTCCTTATCAGCACTGGTTACATAAACCGGACGCGGTGCAATCAGTGCAATGAGCATGTGCTGGTCAACAGGCAGGTCGTCTTCTTTTCCATTGTACTTCTTGAAATTCCCACAGAACCAGTGTGGAAAGCTCTTATTGATACGCTCGACAGTCTCTCCGAATCGCCGGCGACTCAGCGCCGCCCCGCCGCAGCCGGAGTTGTTGGAAATCACAAAGGCAAAACGCTCGTCCTGTGCACCTGCCCACAGGGCTGTCTTGCCCAAGCGTGAGTGCCCTAACACAGCAACACGCTTGTTATCAATATCATCGTCGGTCTCAAAGTAGTCCATAGAGCGGCTCAAGCCCCACGCCCAGGCGCCTATAGAACCCCAGGCATCGGGCGCGCGTTCGCCATCGATTAGTTTATCAAAGACAGGGTGTACGCCATTTTTAAAACCATCGTGAAAGTCCGGGTCGATGTCACCATAGTAAATCGTTGCCAGGCCGTAGCCGCGTTTGAGTATCTTTTCAACCGGAAATCTCGCACGGCCGCGACCACGCGATTCTTCATTAGCGAGGTTCTTCACTACCCCCTTGCTTCCCGGGCGCATCCAGCTTTCTGAGAGCTTGATAGCAGGGTCAGGGTGGATGGTATGGTTGCCGCCAAAGTTCAGGATAACAAAAATGGGAACAGGCGTTTTGACCGCATTGGGCAGATAGATAAGTATGTCCATCTTCGGCCCATCTTTTTTGCCGGTAAAGTTCACGGTTACCTGCTTGCGAGTGGCCAAACCGGCCAGTGCCTTTCGCTCCAGGTCAAAGACCTTGAAGGCCATATTCTTCGGCTTACCTATTGGCGCACGACCATAGACATATTTTCGGAAAATCTCGAGTATTTCCGGCCGACGTTTGGTCCGCCATGTTTCGGCGTTGGTTACCTTCGTTCCATCGGAGAGAACTAATGGATCGGGCAAAGTGTATTTCGGGACTCTTTGCTCGGAATAGTTGGTCTCGGAGCGTTGTTTCATAAGTTCCTCGACTAATTCAGGTGAGGCCTTCCAGCCGCTGTCTGCGGAGTTACTGAGCCCAAAGACCTCAGCAGGAAAAAAAATGGTACTGAAGACGGTCAAAAACGTTACGAGTAATTTATTGTTGAACATATAAAAACCTCCAAATCCTGACTAATTGTTTGATTATATTCAATCGTATCCCAGGTGGTCAATAGCCAAACCAGGATTTTCAAAAAAGAAAAATGGACCTTGCCTGTCTCGGCGCGGCCGAGCAATGACGGTCGGGCCAAAACCTAATCATATTCAGGAGCAGTACAAAATAGCCACTCGGCTGCCATAATTGCGAAATCTATGAAGTCAACCTTACAATCCTTATTAAGGTCGGAGAAGGGATACGGATGCTCCGAATCTCCGCAATACGGCAATGGATTAACCGTCAGGTCATAAAGTATCGGTGAGGGACCCCGCTCTGCGGGAAGCCAGGCCTGCTGGTCTGCACTTTGAAAAGTAACTTTCATTTCCAGATATCTTCCGTTCGGAGTATTTAGGAGCGCCGAACTGTTTTTGACCTCTTCCCATACTGACCATCTACGCCGGTCATTAGAGCTCCTCGCTTTAACAGTTAAAGATGTTCCTGTCGGCTCATAGCTGTTCCAGGATATCAGGCCCCATTGTGAATCAAAAACTTTAGTATTGTGAACAACCGTCCATGAGCCGGTTTTTGTCGTGAACGTTCTCGATATTAGTCCAGTCATATCACTGTAGCCGTAGTGCCTGGTGCCGGCAATTCTTTTCGAAAGGTCAATCAGATTAGTTTGAGGGTCTATCCTGTTAATATACTCGTCGCCGTTATCCACTACCCAAACCTTGCCGTCAGCATCAACCACCACGCCCGTAGGGGTATTTCCGACAGGAATGGTTTGCAGCTTGACACCATCATTGCTCCAACGAGTTACAGTGCACGGCTGGGAGTCTGCAGTCCAGACATCACCGTCATCTGTACAGGCAACCCCTCTTGATTCATACGCGCCGGGCTTAGTCCAGTCGAGCGTGCCGGTTTGTATGTTAATCCTGGAAAGTTTAACTTCCGTCCATCCACTAACAAAAAGATGCCCGAACCTGTCTAAACCCAAGCCATAAACGAAATGTCCTAAATTAACAACGGAAAGTGAATCATCTACAGGGTCCAATCTCAACACATAGCCTCCACTGTGGCCGGAAGACCAGAGAATACCATTCTCATCCACGACAGCCCCATAAGCGGTATGATTGAACGACGAAACGTCGATTGTCTTTAATATTTGCCCGTCCGAGCCACGTATATAATAATACTTCATACTGCCGAAACAGCCGGCCCAGATATTGCTGGATTTATCCACAGCAATTCCTCGCGGCCCAACCTCCCAGGAATCGTTCGTATAGGCTCCCTGATACTGACCTGGTATGTAGGTCCCTTCACCTCCCGGAATTAGTACCACCTCATAAATAACGCATTCATCGCTGGCCCAGGGCAGGATTTCATCATCAGTAATCCGGCCATCCCCATCAAGGTCGCGGGATGTTTCAATAATGCCATTCCAGTTGCGATCCATATATTGTCCGTTTTCCAGTAGTCCGATTTTAACCACAGTACCAGTATAGCGATTGCCAACCCAGCAATTGCCGAACAGATCTACAGTGGTTCTCGAGGGATCGCCATTTGAGCGCGGCCCTGTGCGATATCGGCCTAATTCCCTGCCGGTCTTTGTATCCACTTTGGAAACTGTCCCTTCGTTGGAGTTGGGTACCCAAATGAACGGCAAAGTAGTTGACTCGATTGAAAGCTGGAGCTGGTCGGGAACCGTTTCATACTCGAGGCTAATAAGTGTCCCTTTATCAAAATCCTCATTTATAGTATATATCCGGCCTCGGCCAGATGGAGGGAGGGAGACTGCAAATGTCGTTACCGCTTTGACCATGTCATCTTTACTCGCATCGCTTGAAGAAACTGCCGTGATCAGCTCTTCCAGCACACTGCCATCAGGTATGTTAGGTTCGGGTGTAATTTCCAGTATCAGTTTCAAAAAGCCGCCGGAAGGCAGAACAGGGCTGCTCCATCCGGCGCCTGTTACTGCGTCGGTAATATCGGCCTGACTCAAAGTATCAAAGTAACTTACGTTCCAATTTTCATTCCACCCGGAGCAGGTAATTATAAAACGGTCAGACGCAAACCTTTGGTTCTCCAGCTTTATATCGTAAATGGCGACCATCCCCTCACCAATTGTCTGGTTTTTCGTCTGCAAGGTTAAATCATTATAAACATCATCGCCGGCATACAGGAGCTCATCGTCTGTGCGAATCTGCAAGTCCGGCTGAACATATTGACTCGAATCAACAACGATTACGTTGTCGAAAACAGCTCTGCACTGTACACCGTCCCTGCGTGACGTAACAGCCAAACCGATATAAACGGTCTGGGGCATGTCGATGGTCGCCGGGTTACGGCCTTGCGGGTCGGGAGAGACAAACTCATCGTTGGGCTGGGCGACCCAATTAATGCCATCCACCGAATAATAACCTGTGAATGTGCTGCCTTGACGCACAATTCTAATCCAGCAGGGCAAAGTGATTTTGCCCGGCCTGGTACTTGATGAATTCGTGGATTGACCGACAAATTGGCGGTGCAGAAAAGTTGTACCACCAGAAGGCGTCAGCGCCATAAAAGCATGTTTGGAATTGGCCTCAAGTGTCTGGCGAATCATCAAGCCGGCCTTGGCCCAGTCATTGGTATTTTCTATGCTCACAATGCGTGCCGTTATTACACTATCGCCCAGCACGGTCATACACACGTAGCAGAAAGCATCTGAGCTGTACCAGATATCTGCACCGTCTCCGGCAACAATCCATTCGTTGTTTTCTTCAAAAGCAATCCCGGCTATACTCTGGAACCCGATATCATGCAGAGACCATCCCGTGGGCAGTTGAGCTGATGCTTTGCCGGCAAAGGTCAGCACCAAAACAAATAAAACCAGGCAAGTCAATTGTCCATACATAGATAGTTTCATCTGAGAAACCTCATCTGCCTGCACCTGTGTTTGCCTCGACACCTGTACCCGCGTTTTCTGTGCGGGCAGCACAGGTGCGGGCACAGGTGACGCAGGCATAGGTGTTTTTCAGCTTTGCCGCTATTATTTGCATGGCTTTATGAGACAACTCCTCGGATAAATAAAGATGTTCTTGCGCAGCAGAGTGAGAACGCACATCCGTTGGCAAGCTTAAATATACCAGTTTATCGCCCTATTAGTCAAACCTCTTTCACGAAACGACACGAGTGTATCGTGGTGTTTTATCTAAATCTGCATAAATTCAGACAGAATCCCCGGAATCACAATTTGCACCAAGTCTGCTAAAAAAACAAGTGGAGACAGATAGTCCCTGAGTGCACGAAAAATCCTAATAAAGAATTGGTTACTTAGGACAAATCCCGATAGTTCTCAAACATACGGTCAACAGGAAAAATCATTCCGCATGTCTTTTTGTAACTTGTACTCAACGCTATCGACAAGGGCCTGCCATGATGCCTCGATGATGTTCTCGGAGCAGCCGACGGTGCCCCAGATAGAGTTTTTGTCCCGCGACTCAATTATTACACGCACACGGGCAGCAGTTCCGGCAACGGGATTGACTACCCGAACCTTGTAATCAATCAGGTGAATATCCTTAATACCGGGATAAAAATTCTCCAGCGACCTTCGCAAAGCTGCATCAAGTGCATTGACCGGGCCGTCACCCTCGCCTACAACATGTTCGGTTACGCCGTCCGGCCGAACGAGTTTGACCGTTGCCTCGGTAACCATATCGCCAGTAGCGCGTTTCTCAACAATTGTATGATACTTCACAAGCTCAAAAGACGGCTTATATGTACCCATAATCTTTTTGACAAGCAGATCAAAACTGGCGTTTGCGGCCTCGAATTGATAGCCCTGGTTCTCAAGTTCCTGAACACGGGTGAGTATCTTTCGAGCTAATTTTTTATCCTCGGCTATCTCTGCCTTTTCCAGCTCAGCCAAGACCGTTGATTTGCCGCTTAGTTCAGATATAAGAAACCGCCTTTCGTTCCCGACAAGTTCCGGTGCAATGTGCTCATAAGCGTGTTTGCTTTTCCGCAAGCCGTCCACATGCAGGCCGCCCTTGTGGGCAAAAGCGCTTTCGCCGACATACGGCATATTCATCACCGGTGTTAGATTGCCTACTTCAAAAACGTAGCGAGATACCTCGGTCAGGGTCTGGATTTTTTCCGGGCTAAGAACATCGAAGCCCATCTTAAATGCAAGGTTTGGTATGACCACGCACAAATTTGCGTTTCCGCACCGTTCGCCCAGGCCGTTAATTGTGCCCTGGACGTGTCGGGCACCGGCTCGAACGGCAGCGAGACAGTTGGCTGTGGCGCAGCCGGTATCATTGTGAGTATGAATTCCAATTACCGCCGTGCTGGACTGCTCGCAGACGGTCTTCGTGATTTTGTACACTTCGTCGGTTAGAGAGCCGCCGTTAGTATCGCAAAGCACAAGCACATCGGCACCAGCCTGGGCAGCAGCAGCTAAAACCTTCATCGCATATTCCGGATTTTTCTTGTAGCCGTCGTAGAAGTGTTCGGCGTCGAAAATAGTCTCCAGGCCATGCTTTTTAAGATACTCGACAGACTCAGCGCAAATAGTAAGGTTCTCATCGAGTGAACAGCCCAGGACGTCCGTTACGTGCATGTCCCAGGCTTTGCCAACCAAAGTAGCAACCTGCGCTTTGCAGGCAAGCATTGCGTTCAGCGAGAGGTCATCCGAGACGTTGTAATCGGCTCTGCGAGTGGTTCCGAACGCTACAACTTTTGAATTTTTTAAACCCAGTTTGGCAGCTTCGGCAAAAAATTGCATCTCCTTTGGATTGGAAACAGCATATCCGCCTTCAATATATTCGAGGCCAAGCTCGTCGAGGCATTTAGCGATTGCAAGCTTGTCTTCCAGCGAGAAACTGACGCCCTCGGCCTGCATACCATCGCGAAGGGTAGTATCGTAAAGCTTTATTTTTTCCATTCGTTCGTATCTCGTATTTGGACTATTGGTCTATAACACAATAAATGCTTGGTGGTTACTGGAGGTTGCTCCAAACCACTAAATTAGATGTTACAAAATACTATCATAAATTAGAAATTTTGCGCTCCATACACCCGCGCATTTCCGTGTTTCATTTTATCGGAGTAATATCGGAATGTAAAGGATGAAAAGTCAGCAATCAAAAAGATGACGATGAAATAAGCACCAAAAAATATGTTCAAAATTTATTGTAAAATCCTTGTAATCGTGTCGATAGTTAAATAAAATAAAGGGTTTGTGTAAATATAGATAAGTAGCTTAGTGTATTGGATGTAACAAATATGATTTTGACACAAATATTGCAACCAAACTGCGTTAAAGTGCCGGTAGAAAACAAAGACAAGGAAGCAGTGATAACCGAACTTGTGGATTTGCTCGATGCGAACGGATTATTGTTAGACAGAGATGTGGCCCTGGACGCGGTCTTGACACGTGAACGAACACGAAGCACCGGAACGGGCGCTGGAATAGCCATCCCTCACGGAAAATGCAATGCCGTTAAGAAACTGGTCATGGTGATTGGAATCGCACATGAGCCGATCGAGTTTGAAAGTGTCGATGGAAAACCGGTAAAAATTCTCATTCTTCTGGTCTCGCCGGCTGACCAGACCGGCCCACATATTCAGGCATTGGCCAGCATAAGCAGACTAATGCTGAATGAAGAATTCAAACAAAAGCTTGAACAAGCCGCCTCCGCTGATGAGGTTTACGAGCTTCTGAGCGATACAGAGAACAAATAGTTGTTTGCAGGCAGGTTGTAGTGCATATATAGAGCACTAATTCGTTGTTTCCCAGAGGATGAGGCCCATTTCATAAGGATTAACCAGGTCATCGTGCATAGGCAAAACTCTTACGGCCACGCCGTGTCGGCCTGTGTTCCTACAAGGCATCGAGCCAACAAACCAATGTTCGCCTTGCTGCTCGGACGCTTCCTTATAATCCATTCTCACAGCGGAGCCTCGCCTGATATTACCCCAGGTATCAACAGGACCATGATAAAGCTCAACTGAAATATCATCTGGGCTAATCCTGCCGAGCTTAACCAAGGCCCTGACGCACAACTGTGAGCCAACTTTTAATTGGGGCTGTTGGGGATTTAGCTGTTCGTTACCATTACCATTGTGAACTTCCATTACCACATCTTTGACGGCGAACTCAGGCCAGGCTTCTCTTATCTGGGCCTTCCACTTTGAAAACTCCCTGGCTCTGCTGCAATCTGCCTCAGTTAGATAGCTGTATTTTGCCAGAGCGGGATTGTAGAACCTTCGCGTATATTCGGCTACCATTCTATGCGTATTGAACCGTGGCGCTATCCACTTGATAGAATTTTTTACTCTGCGTATCCAGGCTCGGGGCAAATTGTCAGCCGAGCGGGTGTAAAACAGTGGAATAGCTTCATTTTCCAAAATATTATAAATAGCCCGTGACTCAAATATATCTCGATAATTCTCATCCTTATAGCTCTGGCCTGCGCCAATGGCCCAGCCCCCCTCAGGTGTGTACCCCTCGCACCACCAGCCGTCTAAAGTGCTCATATTCAGTCCACCATTGACTGCTACTTTCATACCACTTGTGCCGCTGGCCTCCATCGGTCTTTTTGGGTTGTTAAGCCAGAGGTCAACACCGCAAAGCAATACCCTTGCCATATCAATATCGTAGTTTTCCAAAAATATTAAGCGCCGTTTGACATTGTACTGGTCGGCAAAGTGAACAATCTGACGTATAATGTCCTTGCCTTCCGAGTCCCTTGGATGAGCCTTACCTGCAAAAATAATCTGTATAGGCCGTTCGGAATCGGTAAGCAGCTTTGTAAGCCGCTTCGGGTCTTTAAGCAGCAGATTGCCCCTTTTATAGCCGGCAAATCTTCTGGCAAAACCGATGGTTAGTACCTCAGGGTCAAGAATCTCCTCGGCGCGGTTCAATTCGGTATGGTAAGTACCTCGGCGTTCCATTTGAGCCTTAAGTTGGTTGCGTACAAAAACAATTAACTGCTCTTTACATCGTTGATGTATTTGCCAGAATTCCTCATCAGGAATTTGCTCGACGTTATTCCAGAGTTGCTTATCCATAGTTTCATCAGCCCAATTCGGACCAAGATACCTTTCATATAAAGAGTTCATCTCACCTGACAACCAGTTTTTGATGTGAATACCGTTCGTAATCGGTATTATAGGGACCTCATCGAGAGGAAGTCCCGGCCAAATGCTGCCCCATATCCCACGTGATATTTGACTATGCAATTTACTTACGCCATTCGTATAACCGCTCAAGCGTAAGGCCAAAATTGTCATTTTAAATGTCTCACTATCATCGTCAGGAAGTATCCTTCCCAATGACAAAAACCGCTCTTTATTTATGCCAAGCTTTGGGAAATAACCACCGAAATATTTATCCATCAACGCCACATGAAATTCATCAAGCCCGGCTTTAACAGAGGTATGCATTGTAAAAATGTTGCCGGCTTTTGTTGTTTCCATAGCCTCATCAAAAGTCATATTTTTGGCGGTTCGCAATTCACAGATTCTCTCTAATGCCATAAAAGCGGCGTGCCCTTCGTTCATATGGCAGACTGTTGGTGTGATATCCATCGCGGACAGAGCCTTTAAGCCGCCAATTCCCAACATAATCTCCTGGCGAATTCGCAACTCGCGGTCGCCGCCATAAAGACTACTGGTAATCATACGGTCAGCAGGGGAATTGGAAGGTACGTTTGTGTCCAGCAGATATAACTTCACCCTGCCAACGGAAACACACCAAACTTGTGCCACTACACATCTGCCCGGATACTCAACGCTGATTGTTAAAGGCTGACCGCTTTCTTTGCGAACAAGCTCTATTGGCATACTATAAAAATCATTTTCTATATATTCCTCCCGCTGGTCACCTTCGACACTCAAAAACTGGCGGAAATAACCCTTCTGATACAAAAGACCGACGCCCACCAATGGAACACCGAGGTCAGAAGCACTTTTTAGGTGGTCTCCTGCCAGGACTCCTAAGCCACCTGCATAAATAGGCAAACATTCATGAATGCCAAACTCTGCACTAAAATAGGCAATAATTGGTTTTGGTGATTTTGAACAAACCTTGTCGTACCAGGTCGGTCTATTAAGATATGATTTGAGCTTTTCGGCAGCGTTCTGTAACTGGCCCAAAAAGCCCTGATTTTCAGCCAGTTTGTCCAATTTTTCCTGCGAAATAGTGCCAAGCAGTTTGACCGGATTGTGGCTGTAAGCCGACCATAAATCACTATCAACACGTTTGAATAATTCTGCAAACTCAGGGTTCCAGCACCAAAACATATTCTTAGCAATAACCTCAAGGTTCTTTATAGGCTCGGACAACGCCGGCAAAACGTTGAAGCTTCTGACACCTGGCATTCTTAGTTCTCCACAATGTAACTCTATAAAAGCCCTAAAAATTTAGGTCAAATAGGGATCCTCCATTAGTTTCCGTTTAATTTTAATCGACAAATATATTGACTGTCTTAACCCGAAAAAAAAAGCAAATGGTAAGTTTGTCAAATTTGAAATGTCCGATATATCCCCCACTTTATGGAAAAAACAAAAAAAAGGCCTGAACAAACAGGCCTTTTATCTTAGTTGCGTGGCCCTCCTCCACGGGTGCCGTAAGAAAGCGTTCGAAAAGAACCCATTACTTCCAAGTGGGCAATCGTTGCTTGTGTCCGAAAGTCCTATCAGGTAGGCTTTTCCGATCCATCAAGGCCTGATTTCCCTGAGTACGGGTATCGGTTCTTTCAAACACCTGCTTCCTATACGAACACCGCAGGGGTTAGCCCGCAACATTATTTTTACCAGATTCCAAACGAAAAGTCAATAAAATATCAACAAAATTCAGGCGAATAATTAAAATCTTCAGCCTTTCTCTTTATTGATTTTTCGGCTTTTAGGGCGTTTTTTCTAAAGTTAAATTCACAGACAAAAAAAACAAAATTTAAATTCTGCCGTCTCTGTACGCAAACCAGCCAATAAACGACAAATTCCTGCTCTGTAATATGTGATTTGCACAGTTGTCATAGCGAGAATACGCTTAAGCAAATACCATTTGAAACATTGACCTTTTGGATAATAACCTATTGAATACCGAACTATTGGATAATAACATATTGAATACCGAACTATTGGATAATAACATATTGAATACCGAACTATTGGACAATAAATTGTTGAATACATCAGATGCACGTAGTACTTTTCATTAATGAAAAGTACCACGTCCTTAGAGGGTGTGTGAAAAGCTTAGAATCATTTTGTTGTTACCCCGAGCCCATTCGACTTCGCTCAGGGTAAATTGCGTCGAGGGGTCTATTAAAACAGATTCCTCGACTCCGCTGCGCTCCGCTCGGAATGACAAAACGGGCTTTTCACACACGCTCTTAGTAAATAAAAAATCATTTACGTTCATAGAGCGTAGAGCAAGGACAATCATTTTAGCTATCACGGCGTACTACAAACGACAATTTCTGCGGGATAGAAAGCTTTTAGACCTGGTTTTTGGGTGTTGGCGCTACCGTCCTTACAAGGTTCGCAGCACAGCTCCCAAAGACTTAGCAAGGCCCTCTACTATATCAGTCTCAAAATTGTCAACTCTCTGGTGGGTCAATGTGCCGTCTTCGTCTCTAAAGCGCAGAGAAAGTGTAACACTTTTTTTGCCGGATCCAATGCCCTTGCCATGGTATATGCCGACAAATTGAACCTCTTCAAGCTCGATGGATGCCTTGTTTTTGACCACCTCAATAATATCAGCCCAACGGATATTCTCGTCCACGATAATCGAAAGGTCTCGCTGTATCGCCGGGAATCTTGGTAGAGGCTTGACTTTTATGGCGCCACTTTGCAGAGTCAAAAGCTGTCCAAATTCCAACTCTGCAGCACAGGGTGAAAGTTCTTTGAAATCAAATTTTTCTTTCACCGCTTGTGAAACAATCCCTGCGGTACCGATTGTTTTAGAGTTCACAATGATTTGGGCACCAGTCTGCGCCCAGAGAAGGTCCGCAGGAGCAAACACAATTTGTGCATCTCTATCAATACTTTTTACGAGCCCTTCAATCACGCCGCGCAGGTCTCTGAAATCACTGTCACAGACCAGAGCCAGTTTAGTCTTCTGAATCGGCAGCTCACCGCCCTGTCCATGGGTCGGCACAAAAGTGTTCGCAATCTCAAATATCCTGCACGGCAAGTTCTTGGCGTTAAGGTTTGTCTTGAAAACTCCCAGCAAAGAGCCGATAAGGGTTTGGCGAAGAAGATTCGCACTTTTTCTGGTTACGTCTTTTACCGCCAAATATTCCTTAACACCTGTCTTTGTGAAAAGTTCTGCAACAGAATTGTCAACAAAGCCAACGTTTATCGTTTCATAAAAGCCACAGCCGTTAAGATACATTCCGAGCGATTCGACCAACTTCTGACGTGTATCGACCGGCACTACTTCGATTTTAATTTTCTGTTCCGTTGGTACTTTGTTGTAGCCATATACACGTGCGACTTCTTCAATTAAATCAACTTCACGGTAAACGTCACTGCGCCACAAAGGTACCGAGCAAACTATCAAATCATCCTTGCTTTGCGGCTTGAAACTTAAGGCAGAGAGAATTCTCAGCACTTCTTCGCAAGGTACCTCGATACCGAGCAATCTGCTTAAGCGTGAAAGCCGCAGCGTTACCTCTTTCTGTTCCGGCTTTTTGGGATAAATATCAACCACACCCATAGCTACTTTACCGCCTGCTACTTGAGTTATCAATTGTGCAGTACGCTTCGAAGCCCAGTCCACCATCTCGATATCGACAGTACGTTCGAATCGAAAGGCGGCCTCCGAAGGCAGTGCGAGTCTGCGGGACGTTGTGCGGACACTGACAGGGTCAAAGTAGGCATCCTCCAGAAGAATTGTGGTGGTCGTTTCGCTGACCTCGGTATCCAGTCCACCCATAACGCCTGCTACGGCCACAGGCCCTCGTGTATCGGCGATAACCAGCATATCAGTATTAAGATCGCACTGCGTACCATCGATGCTGGTCAGACGTTCGCCGGAAATGGCTTTCCTGACTATTATTTTGCCATCAGCAATCTTAGCGTAATCGAAGGCATGTGGCGGCTGGCCGGTCTCCATCATTGCGTAGTTCGTTGCATCAACCACATTATTAACACCGCGGAGCCCGACAGCTTCAAGTCGTTTTCTGAGCCAATCCGGCGATGGGGCAACTTTGACGCCGTCAATAATCCGGGCGGTATATCGGCCGCACAAATCCGGCTCAACAATTTCGACACCGGCGAATTCCGTAACGTCTTTGTCCAGCTCGTCCAGTTCAACCACGGGCATCTTTAGCTCTTTGCCGGTCGCAGCAGTCAGCTCACGGGCAATACCGATATAGCCCAAGCAATCACCGCGGTTGCTGGTTATTTCAACGTCGATTACAACATCGTTATCGTGATGTTCTATCCCCTCACACGGAAATCCTAAATCACTCAGTACCTCAGCGATTTGGTCGGCACCAAGACCGGTTTCGATATAATCCTTTAACCAATTCAGTAAAATATTCATAAAAAAGCACCGTCAAGAAATTACAAAGCAAGATCAGGTACCACATTCCGAATTAAGCGATACCTTACCCACAAGAATCGGAACTGTCAATGGTCTGATTTTAGATTTCATGCGTTATCCTCCCGCATTGTCATTCCTGCCCCGCATGGTATGCGGAATAAACTCCAGCAGGAATCCACAAGAATTGGGTTTGAATTGGGTTTGTTTTTTTGGGGCCGGAAGGCGGTTTTATTTTCATAATCCTTTGTGGCAAATAAGGTTGCGTTCATTTTAGCCTTTTTAGAAATTGGGTTTGAATTGGGTTTGTTTATTCGGACTGAAAAATCATCTTTTTTTCTGTAATCCTTTGTTATAAGTGAGGTTACGTTCATTTTGGCTTTTTGGAAATTGGCTTTGATTGGGTTTGAATTGGGTTTGTTTTCACCAAGTGTCCAATCGCTTATATTTTCATAATCAATTGTTAATAATGAGTTTACGTTCATTTGACTTCTAAGAAAATTGGGTTTGTTTTGCATAAAAAGGATTGATTTGTAGAGGGTTCTCGACAGATGTAGAGGGCCGAGGACAGATGACAGACGACAGATGACAGACTACAGAATACAAATGATTGATTATAAGTTTTTGTTGCATAAGGAGTTATATTGTAGTTTGAAATCCTAAATCCTAAGCCCTAAATCCTAAACAAATACAAATTACACAAATTTAAATGTTCAAAACGGTTCCCTGTCTAAGGCATGCAGGGATTCGGGCCGGCTGGCTCTAAGTACTTGCTGCGCTGCAGCTTACGACATGCAATCTGAAATGTCATCTATCGCCTACTGGCGGTTTATGTTTGCTTGCTGGCAAACATGTAGGTATTTTAACATATTTTCAAACATTAGTCAACAAAAAAACGGCTAAAAAAAACAATTTTTTTGGTAATACTGAGCGCAGCCGAAGGACCTCAATCTTGTTTTGCCGCCCTGAGCATCGCCGAAGGGTCTATCCCTAAAAAAGTACCTTTTTGGGTCATCCCGCCAGTTTATGCCGTTATGTTTAACCCCCTGCACTGTCGGGGGTTCCTGACTTGTCGGGGAAATACGAAATCTGCAAGAGAGTTATCGTTGCCGAGTTTTTATATGAAGAACTTCAGAGACAGATGCTGACTTCGGGTGTAAAATATAAGCATCATAATTATAGTTTTATGGTGGATTGAGTAAGGAGACTAAAGGAATATGACCAGGAACATACAACAAACGCTTTTTACTCTCGAAAGCATGCCACAAAAAGTTTTAGTAGGTCGTGGCCGAACAACTGAGAGACTGAAGAGATTGGACCTCCAGGGTGAGTTGAGGGAAAAAGTTTTGCCATATTGCCGACTTGATTATGGGGACGTGTGGGAGGATACTATTAGGGGACATAAAGTCGCTGTTCTTGACGCCAGCAAAATTGAGGATATAAGAAAACTTGTAGGAGAGAAAAAAGCCAAACTTATAATAAATGATCCTCCCTATAATGTTGTGGTCGGAAATGCGAATACTAACAATCTACCGAAAACTTCGATCAAAAATTACATAGAATTCTCGCGTGAGTGGGTGGCCAACAGCCTTGCTATAATGGAAGAACATTGTCATCTCTATGTCTGGATTGGTGCGGATTATAAAGATAACTTCCAACCGCTTCCAGATTTCATGATAATGATGAGACAGTTCCGAGAGCTCAAGGCTCGCAATTTCATAACTATGCGCAATCAAAGAGGATACGGAACTCAAGAGAACTGGATGTGGGTTCGTCAAGAGTTACTTCATTACACACGTGGAAAACCTGAATTTAGAGTTGTTTACACAGATATACCAAAAATCCTAAGAGGTTATTACAAAATAGTGAACGGAAAGAATACAGAGAATCTAGAAAGAAGTAAATCAGATACTATTAGACCTGGCAATGTTTGGGTCGATGTTCAACAAGTCTTTTATCGTATGGAAGAAAATGTGCCTGGGTGCTGTGCTCAAAAACCTTTGAAAGCAATTGAAAAGAGAGCTTAAAATGTTTATTAAAGAGTGGATTGAACTTACATTACATGAATTGGCGGATGAGATATTAACAGCTAAAAGCCAAGAAGAAATTCAAAAAATACTTTTTAAGTATGCTGAGGAAATATTCTTAGCGCAAAAGTAAGAATAGTAATGATAGGGTATAAAAACATAAACTTTGAGACTTCATCATACTTACCCTTAATTTGGATAACTCCTTATTCTCAAGGAGTGTTAGATTTAGTTAACAGAAACAAAACCGCAAAATTTTATATCCAGGAAGATTGTATAAAAGAAGCATTAAGCTATTTCAACTTCAACCGCGATTGGTTCCGAGACCCTGTTGTAAGACTTAAGCAATTAGCAAAAACTTTACCTGATTGGCAGATAAAATCACTTTCTTTTCCAAGCACAGCATTTCAGATTTTATTAGGAGGAAAAATTTGGCCTTCGAGTATGTACTTAAATTTTGTAAGACATACAACTTTTTTATATGCCGATTTGGTTGACAATATTGATTTCAGGTCTGATCCTCGAAATGGGTTATACGAACTTGCTGAAAAAATAGATGAGAGGTTTAAGTTTTTGAAGGCAATGATAAGTAACCATCTCTCAAGTGAATATTTCGAGATCAATTTTAAAAATATTATCCCTTACTGGGGTCGCTTTTATGTTCCTAAGATTCCAACTAAGAGTTTAAGGGTTATTAGTTGGAAAGATCCACAATCTTTCATAAAGGGACCTGCGAAAATTAGAGACTTATACCATTATGAAAGTATGATTAAATCTAATATAAAGTTTGGGATGATGATTGTAGCTAACACTGGCTTTGCTGGGCATATTAAAAACAGCAGAAAAGACATGCCTATTGAAATTGTTTGTTCGTCAAGCAAGCAAAACGATATTTATCTTGACCAAGAATTTTAAACGACGCATAGGGGAAGAGTTGAATATCAGATTAGTTTTTCCCTTTTAATGAGTATGAATATATCCTCATGTTCCTTCTTGACAAGGGTGTAATTCAATTTGGCGAATACGAGAAGCTGCGGGAAAGCTATGTTTCAACAAACAAATATTTGGAACTTTATGGTCTTGCGCCCCGAATATTTGGACAGGTTTGGGGAGAACAACACATAATGGATATAGATGATAGATTCAAGAACGCAGACAAATCTCTCGACCCGAATTACGAAGGCCAATATGATCTTTGGATTGAAGGTGCGAGAATTGAGGTTAAAGCATCGCGCGCAATTAATAAAAAGAAACGCGGAAATTTAGTTTCAAAGGCACTCATATACGATTCACCAGAGCCGTTCTGGATGAACTTCCAGCAGTTGAAGCTCGATGTTTGTGATGTGTTCGTTTTCATAGGTGTGTGGGTTGATCAGATTATTTACTGGGTGCTATCAAACGAAGACGCGAAATCAAGTGAGTATTTAAGCCATCAGCACAGAGGTGGAATTGAATATCAGATAGGGGTAACTGACAAAAACATTTCAGACTTTGATGTATTCCGTACAAACGCATCAGATATAGTTGGAAAGGTCATTTCTATCTGTAAGACTCGATAGTGCTCAAGTACGGATGTATTTCGAAAAGGGCCACGAGGCACGAACGACAGGCGACGAAAATCGTTTAGAGATTGTATTCCTTGATTTTACGGTAGAGAGTTCTTTCGCCGATGCCGAGGATTTTTGCTGCCTTTTCTCGGTTGCCCTGGGTCTTGGCTAATGTGTCTATGATGGCCTGCATTTAAGGTTCTGCTCTGCGATAATATCAGGTTTTGTTTTTAGCAGTCAGCAAATCCACCGCCTTTTTAATGTTCTCAGCCGTTGAGATTAAGAACAGCTCATCGCCTTCATTGATGACCTGCTTGCCCCTGGGAATTGAAAATTCTTCAGTTTGCTGATTATATACCGCAATGAAAACACACTGGGATGGGAAGTGGCGACTTCCCACAATGTCCTGAACGCTCTTACCGGCAACTTTTGCATGCTCAGGCACAATAATCATGAAGATATTCGCTTTGCCTCCGCCTATGGTGGTTATTCTTCGCACCGTAGGATTCTCGATATCCATCATTATCTGGCTGACCATCAGGTCGGTTACACGAACAATCGAGTTTACGCCTGCAACTCTATAAGCATGTTTATACGCAGGGTCTCTCATCCTGACTATAATCTGGGGCACCTCAAAACTTTTAGCCAATATTGCGCAAGCAAGGTTATCGGCATCATTGACTGTTGCAGCAACTACAACATCGGCCTTTCCGATGCCGGCTTCATTCAAGGTTTCGATGCTCGTGGCGCTACCCCTGAGCGCAACAACGCCTGTTTCTGCATACAGCTTGTCACAGATTTCCTTGTTCTGCTCAATCAAAACCACATCATGCTTGTTATCCAATAATCTGCGAACAATTCCTCCCCCAACCATCCCGCCACCAGCGACTATAATATACATTTTTACTGCCTCCAATAAAGCTGGTAACTGGTGATTGGTAACTGGTGAGTGATAATTGCTTACCATTTAACCAATTAACCATTTAACCAATTAACCATTTAACTAATTCTCCAGGCCTTCCTTGAAAACAAAAGCAATACCGGCAATATTTCCAGTCTTCCCGCCAGCATTCCAAAAATATATGTTAATTTCACAATAGGGTGAATACTTATTATATCCTGGCCCGAGATATAACATGGGCCGATATTGCCCATCGAGGAAAACATCCCCGAAAACGACTGCCAGGGACTTTGATTTGAAAACAGAGCTGTAATCACTCCGCCAACCAGTAATAATGCCATCCAGGTAAAAAATAAAGCAGCTATCCGATGCACTTCGTCTTCGGGCAACATTTTCCTGTCAATAATCAGTCCTGTAGATGCCTTGCTGGAGGTTCTCAGCTTGAAAATCTCCCTGAACATCAGCCGATTAAGTATGGCGATGCGCAAAACCTTAAAGCCGCCACCCGTTGAGCCAACACAGGCGCCAATAACCATCATAACCAGGAACAATTGCTTAGCCGCGGCACCGAAGAAATCAGAGCCAATATTCTTTGTCGCAAAACCGGTCGTTGTGAGAATAGAAATCACCTGGAATATTCCATGCCGGAATGAGCGCTCAAATTCGCCGAGGTCAATAGCGGTACCACGTGTGAAGAAGGCTCCAAGAGCACCTGTCCGGTAGAGACGCTCGACCATAATGACAGTTATAAAAACAGCTATGAGTCGCCACCAGTATCGAATCTCAATGTTGTCCCAGAGTGCCTTAAAGTCTCTCGTCAAGAGACGGTAATGGACCAGAAAGTTGATTCCGCCCAACATCATTATGAATGCCAGAGTATATTCTATCAGCCTGTAATTGGGATGGGTTGCGTAGAATGCTATGCTGTCGTCATGAGGTGAAAAGCCGCCCGTGGACAAAGCGGATAGGGCGTGGCAAACGGCATCGAAAACCGGCATCCTTTCGACGGCAAGAACGGCCGCAGATAATAACGTAAATATCGCATATATCGCCCAGATTATCCTGAGTGTATGGAACAATCCCGGCGCAGGCCTGCGGGAAGAAATCTTGTGACCCTCAGCCCCGAAGATATGATGGGCCCCGCCGGCCTGAAAGGTCAGCACCAAGAAAAAGGAAAGTATGCCTATACCACCCAGCCACTGAGTAAGCGCCCGCCAGAAAAGTATGCTCCTCGGCATATCGTCCAGCCCGGAAAAAATTGTGATACCGGTGGTAGTAAAACCACTCATAGCTTCAAAATAGGCATCGAGGTAATTGGAACGAACTGCAATTACGAAAGGCAACGCTCCCACCGCTGAGACAACGAGCCAGCTGAGGGCACATATAAGCATAGAACCGGTGGGATTAAGAGCTGCCGGCTTAAACCTGTGACGCAAAATCATTCCGAGCGAAAATGAGATTAGAGCCGCTATGGCAAAAGCGGTCGCAGTAACCCAGCCGTCACCCATTCGTCCCCAGTAAATAAGAACGATTATCAGCGGGAACAAAAGAACCAGGCCTAATACCTCCAGCAGATTCCCAATAAAATGGAATATGCAACTGATTCGTCGAAATCCTTTTCTCATTCGCATCTCCATAGTTTATCAAAAACCGCTGTCGGCCTGATTTCTTAATTATATTGACAGTGGGGACTATTGCAAGCAATTTAACAGGCCAATATCACAGCCGACCGGCACAAAAGATTTGTAATGGTCGAATTTGGACTTTTGTTTTTTGGGTTTTTCTTTATAATGGGGGCAACTAATCCGAGTTAACCAATTTAAAGATTTGTCTATAGTAAGATGCTTCCAATAATTATGTTAGATTGTTAGGCTCAGAACACGGTATTGGTTATATAAATAAATACGTGGGGCAGCGTACAATGGACGATATCGAGCGATTTGAACAACTTATCAATAGCGGCTATTGCTGCATATCTATCGTCACCCATGAAGAACGCTACGCACTTGAAATCATACGCCAGGCGGCACTTGGGCAAAAGCGTGGTATGTGGATATGGTCTGTCGCCGGCGGCGTCAGAGAGGGCCTTCTAGCCGACAGCCCTTTCATAGCTGATACTGAAACTCCCGCCACCGGACTTCGTCATCTTACCGATGTAAAGGAAGGTTCTATTTGTGTAACCCTCGACCTTGCTGAACATCTCAAGGGAGGCCTGACGTTGCGGGCTCTGCGTGACCTTATTGACTGTTTGGAGAAGAACGGCAGCACACTCGTGATGATTGACAGCGAAGACAAACTGCCAGAAGTCGTAAAATCTTATGCAAGGCCTTTTGAAATTTCTTTTCCAAACCAAAGAGAGCTTTTAGAAATCGTTCGTAAAACAGTACAGCGTTTTCACCGCGAAAGACCTATTGAGGTTGGCATATCGAAAAAAGGGCTGGACACCATTGTACGTAACCTTCGTGGCCTGACCCGCCGTCAGGCCGAACGCATTATTATCGATACCGTCGCCGATGACAGGCGCTTCGACGACAATGATATAAATATCGTAATTGCAAGCAAACGACGGATTATTCAACGGGGTGGTTTGCTGGAGTATATCCAGATACCACTTGACCTGAGCGAAATCGGTGGTATGAGGCGACTGAAGAAATGGCTCAACCAGCGTAAAGACGCATTTAGCTCCAAAGCCACGAAGTTCGGTCTTGAAGCACCCAAAGGCGTACTTATGCTTGGCGTCCAGGGTGCCGGAAAAAGTCTCTGTGCCAAGGCCATTGCAACCGCCTGGCACCAGCCGCTATTGAGATTGGACCCCGGCGCTCTATTCAACAGCTACATTGGCGAATCTGAGCGCAACCTCCGAGAAGCGCTACGTCAAAGCGAAATGATGTCACCAGTAGTTCTTTGGATTGATGAGATCGAAAAGGGTTTTGCCTCGGCTGCCAGTCAAAGTACCGATGGGGGCCTGTCCAAAAGGATGTTCGGCACCCTGCTGACCTGGATGCAGGAGCACGAAGCACCAGTATTCGTCGTAGCTACTGCCAATGACATCGAGGCCTTGCCACCTGAACTTCTGCGCAAAGGCCGATTCGACGAGATATTCTTTGTTGACCTGCCCAACCTGGATGTGCGAAAAGAAATATTTGCCATCCATCTAAAGAAACGCAAACGAGACCCGAAGAAGTTCGAGTTGAAGACATTGGCCGAGGCATCTAAAGGTTATAGCGGCTCTGAAATTGAGCAGGCCATCTTGTCCGCTCTGCATGAGGCATATACCGAAAAAACCGATCTAAACACAGAAAGGATTCTTTCGGCCTTGAGGTCTTCACCGCCGCTTTCAGTAACATTAGCCGAAAGAGTCCAGTGCCTGCGGGCCTGGGCCGAGGGCAGATGCGTCCCCGCTGATTGAAATACAGACCAGAAAGCTTTAGGCTTTTATCTTTTTGCCCTTCTCCTTATAATAGGTTCTGATGTTATGCAAAATTGAGGTTAGGCATACTTTGAAAAAGACTTAATAAGCCCACTAATTAATTGAGCTTAAATGATTTAAGGGTATCTGTTATGGCAAAACGGAATTTATTTTTCTTATCGGCTTTTGGCTTAAGTGCAAGCCTGTTACTTGCCGGCTGTGTGGAACGTAAGCTGACAATCAACACCAAGCCGCAGGAAGCTTTGGTCGTATTGAACGATGAGGAGATAGGCACCTCACCTGTTACGGTCTCGTTTGAATGGTACGGCGATTATTGGGTTAGAATAAGCAAACAAGGCTACGAAACCCTCGACACCCACTGCAAGTTAAAAGGGCCGTGGTATGACGGATTTCCGTTTGATTTTTTCTCGCAAATAATCAGCCCGGACAGAATCGTCGATTCATACGAATGGACGTTCGAGCTTGAACCCAAAAAGCAAATAAGCCGAGAAGAGTTAATCCAGAACGCCGAGAAATTGAAGGAGCAGCTTGAATAACAGGTTATGGTGGATGTTAAACTCTTGCTTTTTAGCCAGCCAGAAGATATAATAAATTTGTAAGAAACAATGATGTAAATGTTTATTCCTCACTCCAAAACAGCGAGGTATTACTATGAAATTAAAGACAATTATACATAAAGCGGAGGAAGGGGGCTATTGGGCGGAAATACCAGCCATTCCCGGCTGCGTTACTCAGGGCGATTCATTTGAAGAGCTTTTGAAGAACATTTATGAAGCGGCGGAAGCCTGTTTGTCTGTGGATACACTAACAAACCTTTAAAATAGGGGGCTGTATGGCTATTCTAAAACTGGACAAACATGATGAGGACAAGGAAATCGAATTTGAATTGGATTATCTTACGTCTTTAACAACCAGCCAGCGTTTTGAAATGATGTTCAGAAAAACCCGGGAGATGTTGAGATTGCTTAAGAAAGATGGACACAGAAAAACTACTGAAATTATTAAAAGAAAACCAGATTAAACCCGCATTTCCCAGGTAAACAGTGACAAACGAACTAAGTTTTGATAGTATAGAGCTTATGGAGACCACTCAAGCCAGTTTAGACCATCTGACATGGGAGAACCCAATGGGTGAAAGATGCAAGGATGCTCTTAGGCTCGATTTTAACCGAAAACTGAAGGTCGAATTTCATGGAACCAAAGTCACCAGCGATGTGGTGAAGTTCTATAACAAGCGTGGCACGGCTGAGCAATAGATCAAGGAAGGTAAATATGCCTTAAACTGGACACGACTTTCATGCCATGGTTTCGTTGATAATCAGGTTCGGCTCCAACTATTTGCCCTGGCTTATAACCTTGGCAATTTCCTGAGACGTTTGGCTTTACCAAAGAGAGTAAAGGAATGGTCACTGCGAACACTCAGAGTAAAACTGATTAAGATCGGAGCTAAAGTTGTCAAGCACGCTCGATATGTAACCTTTCAGATGGCGGAGGTGCTGGTTTCAAAAAGATTGTTTCAGTAAATCCTTGAACGTATCCATCGATTGAAGCCTGTGCCCATTGGGTATGGTTAATGCCAAGAATTGCTGAAAAACTTGGATTTATGAAGATGCGAGCGTTCGAGGTCTGTACAAAAGCTGAGATTAGCAAAAAGTCGAGGCACATAAAACCATGTTTTCGTGCAATTTTTTAACAAAGTGGCGTCGAAAGAGTGAATTCTTAATTGTTCATGGTGGATTTGATAAGATTATTGGTGATGTAAGGAGAAAATTATGCTTGCTAACCGTGTAAATGGGAAATGTCAGTCAACATAACAATGCTGTTTAGGAGAATATACATGTCTAACTCAAATACTATTAATCGCCTACTTAGGATTTCTGAGAACGAGCCAAGGTTTAAGAAAAGGGTAGCATGTCTTTGGGTGTTGCAGTATGTTGGCATCATCGTTTTCACCTTTGCTATGTTGTCAGAGGACGGAACATTCTTTGGCACCCAGATATCTGTTGATAGAGTTATCTGGCTAATCATATTGCTTGCTGGCGCGACTGCGATGTTCGTGGGCTACTATGAACGCAAGATGATTCAGGTTGTCAGGACAATAAAGGATAGAGCAATATGGACTGTTGATAAATAATTAACTTGGCCTCTACGAAGCCTTGGACCAGCAGGAAAATGCCGAGGATTAGCGAGCTAAGCTGCCGTAAAGAGAAAGCGTCGAAGAGTGATGTAGTACCTCCAATGGCCAAGTTGTAAAATGCCAAAATTCTTCGAAAAGTCACCTCTTTCAAGAGCTGGAAAACACCCTAATTTTCAGGTGACATCTTGTCACCATTTTGTCACTACAAATGTTAATTATGCCTATATCGAATTATAGTATTAGCACTATGAAAGTTATGAGGAATCGTATAGCTCTAAAAAGGATGACCAAACATGATGACTGCTACGTAGATGCACCACCCCAGGAAAGAATTGCTTTTATATGGGAACTCACCGTTAAATATATACCCGCACGATAATATCCTCATAGATCACAAAAGATTCTCACGGTACCAATCTATAGCCATTCGCAAACCTTGCTTAAACGATACTTTTGTTTTGTAGCCGATTAGTTTCTGGGCCAAAGTTATGTCTGCGAGGGAGTGTTTTACGTCGCCGGGACGCGGGTCGGTGTAATTCGGCTTGATATTTTTTCCAACCAGTTCGTTAATCAGAGCAATAATCGCATTTACAGTTACAGCTTCGCCGCAGGCAATGTTTAGAACTTCGCCTTTAGTCTGTTTAGCCCTTGCGGCAAGTAAATTGGCCTCAACTACGTTGTCAATGTATGTAAAATCCCGGCTCTGCTCGCCGTCACCATAAATAGTGGGTGGTTTATCCTTCAATATAGCTGTAACAAAAGCCGGTATAGCGGCTGCATATTGACTTGCCGGGTCCTGGTGTGGGCCGAAGACATTGAAATACCGCAGTGAAATAGTCTCAAGACCAAAGACCTCATAGAAAACCGAGCAGTAATATTCGCCAACCAGCTTAGCGACCGCATAAGGTGAAAGCGGCATAGGCGTCATCGTCTCGACCTTCGGCCAGGGCAAAGCCCTGGACTGGATCAAGCCCGCCTTTGGCGGGGTCGGCGTATCGCCGTAAGCTGAGGAGCTTGCGGCAAAGACAAATCGCTTTACGCCAGCATCGCGGGCAGCTAAAAGAAGTGTGAAGGTCGCATCGACGCAGTGCCTATGCGTAGCGGCTGGGTCGTCAACGCTGCGCGGGACCGACGGCAATGCGCCCTGGTGCAAAACGACATCGATATTTTTCATAGCCGATTGGGCGACCTCCGCATCGCCCATATCGGCCTGGATAAAATCGATTTTGTCTATAACAGAGGCAAGGTTGCTCTTTTTGCCCGTGAGCAGATTGTCAACAACTCTTACAAAATAGCCTTGTGAGATGAGTTCTTTGCAGATATTCGAACCGATAAAACCGGCTCCGCCGGTAACCAAAAATTTCTCCATAAAATTAGCCTCTTATAAAAAGCCCACATACAAGTTTAAGAGCACCCCCAAACAAGTTTGAGGGTGCCACCCTGATACTCTGTAACAACTCAAATGACAGGTGTCATTGCGAGCCCTTCGCTTTGCTCAAGGATAAACTCTGCGAAGCAATCTCTATTGTTTGATGCCACGAGATTGCCACTGCCTTTAAAAAGGCCTCGCAATGACAACTCTGCAAATCACTTGTTACAGAGTACTAATATTATAATAACTCAAAGCTTAATAGTATTCACTATTTAGTATCTGTTGAGGAAAACAAAAACTGACTATGTCACCCCTGTACCTGCTTTCGCAGGTGTAAACTTGTCCCCGCGGAAGCGGGGAGCAGGGGTCCAGAGCGAAAAAGCTGGATTCCCGCTTCCGCGGGAATGACAAATACTGTTTCCGCAACAAGAACTATTTAACGGAGTCTGCAACATTTAGGGATTTAGGTTAGGCCGGCGGCAAGTGCTGCCTTTCTGGCCTTCTTGGCCTTCTTCTCATATTTCCGGTACGACTTGTATTGCTCGTGGAAATATCCTCCCTTCATAGACCTTACGGCAAAGAGCACACAGCCGATTATTTTAGCATTTACCTCTTCGAATTCTCGAATAGTTCTCTGGGCAGCGCCCCTGCTTGTAACGGCGGCGTTGAATACCAGGATTGTTGTATCCACGAGTCGTGCCAATACTTTGGC
Organism: uncultured Pirellulales bacterium; assembly: GCA_964444135.1. Classification (GTDB taxonomy): domain Bacteria; phylum Planctomycetota; class Phycisphaerae; order Sedimentisphaerales; family Anaerobacaceae; genus NIOZ-UU13. The sequence continues at coordinate 57,450 of CAYUFX010000003.1, forward strand.
GTCACTTACCAGCAGGACGGGCGGCCCATCAATTATAATGTGGTCGTAGTTCTTACGCTGTTCTGCGAGCAATCCTTCCATCCGTGGGTTGCCGAGCAGTTCCGCCGGATTAGCAGGCAACGGCCCACAATCGATTATGTCAAGGCCCTCTATGCCGCCGGGCCTTATAGCTTCGTGGTAACCGCACTGGTTCATCAGCACACTGCTCAATCCAAAATCAAAGCCCTCGGCTCCAAGTTTATCTTCGAGCTCATCGGTCAGTATCTTTGGAAACAGTCTTTGTAAATTAGGCTGTCTGAAATTGGCATCTATCAGCAGCACTTTTTTATCCGCTGCAACAAAAGTGGTTGCAAGATTAACCGCCACGGAAGTCTTGCCGTCCCCTGCCATACCGCTGCTTACAAGCAAAGTCTTCAAAGACTCCGCCGTGCCGGATAGCTTCAAGTTTGCCCGACATCGCCTGTAGGACTCGCTTATAACAGAGTAAGGCGCCTTGCGAACCGCGTGACAAAGCTCAATGCGGCGAACCTGACCATCTTCAGATGCATCAGGGATAACACCCAAAAGGGGAATATGCAGATACTTGGCGACATCGCTCGGTGTCCGCACCAGGTCGTTAGCTAATTCAACAAGGAAGGCAAATCCTACACCAAGCATAAAGCCCAACATCGTTCCACCTGGGAACCAAAGGTACCACTGGCGGGAGAACACCATTTCCAGCGGTATCGGAGCAAGTCCAACAGCCTGAACTTTAGGTGTCTCCGGGGCATCGTGCATCATCTTCAATTTCTCAACCTGCTCTTTGATTGAGTCAAGCATTGCCACTCGCTCATCTCTTATCTTCAGCCGCTGTTCATACTGGACACGGGCTTTATCAAGCTCTTCTTTCTTGGCTTCAGCTTCCTCTCGCAGTTGTTCCAACTGCTCGAATCTTTCCTGCAATACATGCAAGCCATCGCGTGCATTTTCGAGATTCGCCCTGCGGGTCTGTTCTGCGATTTCAGCTTTCCTGAGCTCTCTTCTTTTCCTGATTTCTTCTATCTGCTCCCGTATTCGGCGCACATCTCTGTGATTTTCACCAAACTTTGTGAGTCTGCCTGAGAGCTGGGCCTCCTGAAAGACAAGCTGCTGAGCAAGTGTAATCATAACGGGGTCTCTCTCTATCACATATTCAATCTGCTCAGTAATAGGCCCTGTCGCCAAATCCTTAAGATTTGCTATGTCGGCGCTAAGCTGTCTTATCGCTAATTCAAGGCTGTTTTTCTCAAGCTCCAAATTGTTCAACTTTAGTGTTATTGTGTGCTGGAAATTACGCCCCACAGGCATAGCAAGGTCGGTTATGCCCCATCTTTCGCGGACATCATCCAGTCCATTGTCGGCATCATTCAACTCTGCTTGAACTCGGCGCTGCCGCTCTTCGAGCATTACCAGCTCGGCGTTTACCTTTCCTCTTTCTACGGTTCCCTGCCTGGCAAGAAACAAACGCACCATTTCGTTCACTATGTCCGCTGCTTCTCTGCCATCACGGCAGGTCATCGAGACCTCAACAAACTCAGCATCTCTGTGGGCGTAAGCACGAAAATACCTGTCCAAATACTTGACGGCTTTTCTAATGCTCCCGTCCCTGCGCTCAAACCACCTGGTCTTTTTAACTACGTCGCTCTCAAGCAAATCCTGCAGAGTTCTCTGCTGTTTTATGAGATTAGCTATTGACTGGCGATAACCGTATAGAATATCCTTTTGCACCTGAGGCGCAGTGATGTCCATAGGGTCTGTTTCTACCGGTGAAAGGACCTGGATATAGGTTGTGGCGGTATATCTTGGAAGATATTTCTGTAAAAGATACCATCCGGCGCTGCCGGCCGTCACCCCCAATATGGTCAGAAAAATTATCAGCAATATGTGCCTGCGCAATATCCCCAGAGCCTCTTTCGGCGTCATCGAGGCAGGCGCCAGGAGCCTCGGCCCAGCCGGCCCTGTTATTCTATTTGATGCTATCCCGCCTTGCGGGGTCCCTGCTATTGGTCTTGCTTCGGCCATCCTGTTCTCTACCCGGAATCTACCAATAAAGCAAATCTTGTATTACGCACAACTATAATTCCTCCCCCCAAGGCATCACGGCGAAAGCCGCTCAATAGCCTTGTTTATTCGCTGCTCAGCTTTCTGCGACAATCTGTCCGCCCCTATTTCCAACGCCTGTTTATAAGCAGCGAGCGCCTCATCTTTTGCCCCGAGCTCTTCTTTTATCATTCCTTTATGCTCATACACCTCCGAAGGTACGAGAATATCATTCTGCTGATATTGCTGCAACGCGGCTGCCAAAAATTCGGCAGCCTGCGAATTATCACCTCTTTTATGCAGTACATAAGCATAAGTATCCAGAATGCCGGGATTATTCGGCTGCGCATCAAGTGCGCGTTTGGAATATCGGAGGGCTTCCGAGAGCCCTTCATTATTTTCAGCAAGCAAATATGCTAAATCGTTTAGAATACTGGTATTATTCGGCATTTTGGTCAGCAGACTTTTGTAAACTGTAATAGCGGTCCTGAGATAATTTTTATCGGAGCTTTTCTTATAGGCGAGAATCAAAATGGAGGCTTTTTTCCGTATATAATTAACCCTGTGTGCACTGCCAGCCTCAGCCAGCTTAATGCATTTATCAACGTATTCTATGGCTTTGTCATACTCTTTGTTAATCTCCGCCAAGTTAAACATAGCGAAATTGGCAGCGAGTGAATCAGGGTTGGTTTCGAGCTTTTGCCTGCAATACTTCAGTACTTCATCAGGTCCAAGCATCAAGAACATTCTCAGCAGAACCTCAGAGGCAAGCGTCTCATTTTCTCCCGCTTTATCAACAGATTTTCGACAATATTCTACTGCGGTTGTTCTATCGCCGAGCTTCAACTTCGCCTGAGCCATTCGCAAATATGCTATGGGCGCAATACTGGTATCAACATATTTACTGCACTCTTCAAAGACCTTGTCCAGCTTCCGAGGGTCCCAATTTGCTGTGTTTGGTTCTCCTGCCCCCAAGAGAAGTGCTTTCAAATACCCATCGAACGCTGTAACGTACAGAACATCTTGTACTTCATTTCTTTCATCCTTGGTCAGATGTGCTTGATGCCTGAGCAGACAAGCTTTTTTATATAATTGCTCGGCTTTGTCGAATTCACCTCTCTTAACAGCAAATGCACCCGCTTGATTAAGCCACCGTACGTTGTCTGGAAATTGCTCAAGTGTGTCTTTGTAGAATCTCTTCAATGCTTCTTCTCTGTCGAGCTGTGAGTAAATGCGTTCAAGCAATAACCTGGCTTCAGGAGGAGCACCAGGTGCGTTTATTGTAACCTCAAGCTCCGTGATAGCATCCTCATATCGCCCGGCGCCCATATAAGCCTTGGCCAGAGAAATCCGGGTAACAGGCTCATCTGACAATAATTTGCTTTCTCTAAAGTCGCTGATTGCCTTGCCATAATCTGCGAGGAAGAAATTAATCTCACCTCTTAATCGCCATGCCGCTGCGTTGTTCTGATTGGTCTGGAGATTTTTATTCGTTAGCTCCAATGCTTTTTCCAGTTGCCCCTGCCTCATTAGCAGCCAGGCCTGAAGCAAGAGTATTCTTTTTTCATTAGGATACTTTTCCTTAAAGCTCTGTAATTTGTATTCAGCTTCCTTGATAAGGCCGACTCTGAGAAAAGCCTCAATTTGAATAAGATTGTTTTCTTCGGCCTCATCAAGCGCTACAAGCTCCTCGGAATATTTCTTTACTGCCTCTCTGTCGTTGGTTTTTTCAGCAACAAGCAACAGGCCTTGGAGGACAACGCTATCTTTAGTGCCCTCTTTGTATAACTGCTCCAGGACCCTCCTGGCATCGTCGTATTGGCCTCGCTGAAAATAATGGTCCCAAAGTAATTTCTCGTCTTGCGATTCCTGTAGTAGTGCCTTAGCCTTTTCATTCTGCCCCCTGGCACGAAAGTATTGTGCATAGTGATAGAGCATTAGCTTGTCGCGGGGGTTTATTTTCTTAGCCTGCTCGAAAGCAGAAACAGCAATACCAAACAGCGCCTCCTTAAGCTGCGGATTGGTTTCTTTCACAGCCACATTCGTTGCCAGTTGCCCGAGCAGCAAAGCATTGTCCATATTAGGGGCGGCCCTTTGCAGGTCCTGGCGAATCGCGACCGCCCTCAACGGCTCTGTTGGGGCTATATACTCAGCGTACAGGCCAAGTAACGCCAAATCACCGGGATTCAGTGCGATTGCCCTTTCCAAAGCAGTCCTGACCTCGACTATCTGGGCCGAAGAGACACTATCACCGAGCTTTTGATTTCGACGGTATAACACGTTCGCCGATGCTTTTGCAACGATTCCATCGAGAGGATTCAAAGATGCGGCTTTTCGAATGTCCTCCATAGATGCATGCTCGTTTCCAAGAGAAGCATTGATATCGCTTCTGAGCATATAAGCATATGAAAATACAGGTCTTTGTTTCAAACATTCGTCGATTTTTGCCAATGCATCTTCGAACTCACCTTTAGCCATAGCCAGGCGGGTTGCAAAAATCAGGCCCTGACAATTATCGAGGTTTTCACGGTGGGTCGTCTCCGTGATTTGTTCTGCCAGCTCCCAATCTTTCGTCGCAAGTGCTATATCCAAAAGATGGCTCGCAGCAAATTTCATTTGCTCAAAAGCCGGGCCTTCGGATATACGCTGTTGCGAAGTTCCGATTTCAATGGCCCTGTTTAACTGGCGAGTTGCTTTTTCCGGCTCGTTGTACCCTCGATAAAATATTCCAAGCTGCGTGGCGCGGCGAATCGGGTCAGCGATACTCGATAGCACCTGCTCTTCTATTTCCTTGCGCCTTTCTTGCGAAATCTTTGCCGGGTCAGGCTCGGAGAGCATCTGCTTATAAACCAGCACTGCCGCATTATCCGGAAAATATTCCAAAAATCTACCGACTAAACTTTCAGCCCGGCTCGCCTGGCCTTGCGATATGTAATTTCGGCAAACACCAATGACAGAAGCTTGGTCAACAGAATTTGGCTCTATCACCAGGAGTTTTCCCAACAGTTCTGCTTCAAGCTGTTGGTAGCTTTTCAATTCTTCTGTCAAGAGCTGGATATCGGCTGTCAATTCTACAGGCTCCTTTTCTTCGGATCCGGTTTGCTGCAGAATAAGGCCCGAACTCTCCCGTATCTCCTTTTGCGCCATCGTCAGTTGAATTTGCCGAATCCTGGCCTGTGCCAGAACCAGCCTGAGCTTAATTGTATTAGGGTCATCCTCAGCTTTGTTTGCCAATTCCTTCTCAGCGTCATCAAACTGCTTTGCGCCAATATAAGTCTTGATGCGAAGCTCCTGGCTTCTCTCATTGGGACCGAAATACTCTTCAAAAGCATTGATGGTCTGTATGGCGTCCGACCACTGATTGAACTCCAAAATAACATCAACATAATCCAAATGCGCTTCGGGTTTGTTCTGGCCAATTCCTGAATTGAGCGCACTTATCAGAAATTCTCTGACCGCCCCAACTTCATAAGTGTTCTTAAAAATCTTCGCGAGAGTGTACGAAAGCTGTGCAAATTGTGGTTCACTGGGCCAGGGTGGTTCAGGTGGTTTAAGTGCTTTAAGTTTCTCGTAAGCTGCATATAACTTTCTGATGGCGTCTTCTCTATTGCCCTTTGCAAGCTCAAGCATTCCTCTCCATTTAATAACCAGCGGCTCTTCACCACTGCCGGAAATCTGCTCGATTTCGTGCACAGCCTGCTCAGCACCCCTCAGCAAAAGGTCGGTTTGCGTTTGGCTCTGCGGCTCATAAGGGACCCCGCCTTGAGGGAACCGCTCAAGTATCTGCTCGATGTAGCAATTTGCGAGAAAAGCATACAGAATAAATCGGTTATTTATCTTAGCCTGATGTCGTGGACCGGGTGCATCCTGCGCATCCGGCAAAGTCAATGCGTTCTTTGCTGTTTCTATTGCTTTTTCTACCTGCTGCTTTTGCCTATAAATAGCAAACCTGTGATAGTGCAAATTAGCCGCATTTATTGCATAAGCTACATTATTCTCGTCCAATCTAATCGCCTGTTCAATGGCTTCAATAGCCTTATCAAGACTTTCGGGTACCACTCGAGGACCTGAATATGCCGAATAGACCGAATAGAATTGAGAAATTGCAGCAAACACCTCTGCACTGGAGCCAAAGTTGCGCACAAGCGACAAATACTCCGGTTCGAGTGCTCGAATCCGCTCATTCACCAGCTCAGGGCTGCTGCTTTTAGCAAGCATAAGCTTCAGTGCCAGAAGATTAATGTGTGCCTTTGGCTCGGTCCCTGCAATCCGAACTGCCTGCTCCAAAAGCGCCGTTGCCTGCTTTGTAGCCTTGTCTCTTTCCTCAAGGTTACCTCGTGAAGCGAAAATTTCCCCTTTAGTAACAGCCGCCCTCGCCAAATACCAATAGACATCGATATTATTTGGCTCGAACTCCTGGACCTTCTTCAAATCATCGACTGCCTGAGCAAGCGATTCGTCCCTGTTAGTTACTGCTCCCAGAGATGCCATTTCAAGAACAGCTCTGCCGCTGAGCAGATATAAATACGGCCCCAGTGACTGCCCAGAAGTCTCTTTTTGTTCTGTTTCAAAGACATCCCATTTGGCCGTATCTTCCATAAGCAGCTCCGCATTCTCTGCCACTTTCAAAAATTCTGACGCCTGCTTGTGCACCTCTTGCCAAATTCGACTCGCATTACCGACAGACATTAGACGTGCACCGCTATCAGCCATTATGTAAAAGTACTTCAACCGGCCGTAACGAGCTTTCACGTTGTTCGGATCTATCCTTATTATTTCGTCCCAGCATCCTAATACAAAGGGCCATTCCTTAATTTCAAGGTACATATCCACCATTTTGAAAAGCACTTCTTCTCTGAGCGTGTTGGTCTTTGCACTGGCATACGCACTGCGAAAACTGCTTTGGGCCCTGTCATAGTTTTGTTGTTTTATTTGTTCATCCGTCGCCTGACGTGCTGCTGTTAGAGCGGCCTCGGCGTCTTTGATAAATTCTTCCGGGTCTCCGCCCAAAAGCAGAATTGCTAAAATGGCCACCAAGGCAACAACTACAAAAATCACCGAGCCTAACAGTGCAACTTTTTTGTTTAACCTCCTGTTTGACATAAATTAACCTCATATATTGGTGAGTGGTTAATTGGTGAGTGGTTAATTGGTGAGTGGTTAATTGGCTAATTGGTGAGCAGTCAACTCACCACTCACTACTCACTACTCACTTTTTTGTTTTCGCGTACCGCGCTTTACTCTTCCCAGTCAGGCCAGTGCTTTGTTTCTAAAATAGGCAAAATCACTGCCAAAAGCTTTTCACCCGCTTTAACTGCCTGCTCTTTGTTTGGTGGAATCAATGTCTGGTTAAAAACCAGCTCAACCTTGCAAAAATACGAAGATTTGCGGAAAAGGTTCTTATTCAAAGCTATTCGAGCTTCCTCTCTGGAAGCCGCATAATCTTCATCGACCTTAAATAAGTACAAAACCGGGAATTTTCCACCCCTGGTGCCGAGATTGGCTTTTGTACTGCCAAAAACAAGATGTTTTCCCCGGATTTTTTTATCAAACCCGGCATTGTTGTTTATTTCCAACGTTACACTATCGGATGCCAATCTCTGAAAACCTCCGCCCGTATAGCATTCTTCCGGCACGTGCGGCACCCTGTCAGGGAGCTGGTAATAAGTAATAAACAACATAAATTTCTCAACAGCACTATTAACTGCCGCATCGGTGTCTTTTAGAATCCACTGAATGTAATCTTGGGTCCCTAATTCCTTGACTATTTCCTCATTCTCTATTTTGAGCTTTGATATTACTTTGTAAGAAGCTAAATCATTTTCGTCCAAAAGGTCCAAAGATTTCTTCAACGGCAGTGGTTCCTTATTTAAATACACGCCGAAGCTTTTTATAGCTATCGACATGCCGCCCCCAGCCGTTGCAAGCACTGCTGCACATATCAAAAAGGCCGGCTGTAAATAAACTCGTATTTTATATCTCATAATCTGTGTTAATCTTTTTTAACCTGTGTAATCTGTGTTTTCACATCACATATCATCCTGCTGCGGCTTCGGCCTTCCGGGCTGCGTCGGACTTCGCCCCGATGAGCGAACCACAATATCCTCTTCAATAAACAAACTCGACATAAACCACGCAAGAAAACCATATAAGCCAAATGCCAACGGCAGCATCGCCAATCCGAGCGCGTCATGATAGATGCCCTGAGTGTACTTGGGATGTATCAACACATAAATAAATCCGGTAACCGTAACTCGAACAATATTACAGAATATCGCGATGGGTATCGTGCTGACCAACAGGACAAGTCGCTGCCATACGGGACGATAGTGCAAATACGCCATAGCAACGCCCAAAGCCAAGAAGGCCATCAGAAGGCGCATTCCACTGCAGGCCTCGGCCACATTAAGCGAAGGCTCCAGCCGTTGACCTTTATAAATCACATCTATCACCACGCCGCTGACAGTGGCCTCCATTCCGCTGACTAAATTAAGCAATGCAGTTGCTACGGCAGCAGCAAGATGACGCATCGGCATAGTCAGACTAACATAGTATCTGCGCGGCAACGGTACGGCAAAAATTAAAAAAGCGATTGGCAGCCACGTATATTTGACCAAACGCCACCCACCCAAAAACAATACAACCGCGCCAAGGGTCGCTATCATGCCAATGGGCCGAAAGTACCCGTATTGGAGTTGAACGATGTTAAAAGGATAGAACAAAATCCCGCAAATCAGAAAAAACAAGCTGAGATAATTTGGCTTCAGCTCGTCATTCTGAGCGGAGCAAAGTATTTCTTTCTTGTGCTGGTTGATGAAGTATAAACTGAATATTGGGATTAGAAAACCGTGCGACCAACTGCTATCAGTGAGCCATCTGTGGACGATTGTCTGAATCTCATTGTGAAAAAGATAGCAAAACAGTGTTCCTATTATCAATATTTTGATGTAATTATGCAGCCCGAGCTCGCGCCACTGTTGTTTCTGATGCGGAGTACTTATTTGTTGTGTTTGGGTTCCCATTTTGCAACTCTTTGCGAAATCAGGTCCCTCTGCAATAGAAGAGGTGATTTTGTCCACCATAGTATAAACTAACAGCTAAAAACCAAAAAGCAGAACTGTGGAGCTTCACCATTCTACGGTTTTCGCTCTACACCTTTATTAGAGCCAACCGGGGAAAGGCCTGCTTGTGTAGAAATCTCTATCCGCAAAATTACGGTCGTAAACAAAACCAAACCCGTAAGTGGCCCTGAACGCATTTCGCAGAATTGCGCGCCATCTGGAGGTTGGGTGTGTGCCGACATTGATTAAATCATTCGGCTTTATAAAGAAGTCCGGCTGCTCGCCGCTGGTGATCTTATCCAAATCCACCATTACTATTTCTTCTTTCTTCCTTCCGATCCTTCGTACCACTTCACAGCGTCTCGGCCAGGCCAAAGGTCCCAACCCGCCCGCAGCAGCAATAGCCATCTTCAAAGTCATTGGTCTGCCCGTAATAGGAATGTACCCGGTACGGTTGACATTACCCATTATGCAAAATTCGCCAATAATATCAACAGGTACATGAATTGTATCGCCGGGCTTTATCACGATATTATATCGGCTGTCACCTGCAAGCAGCTTGTCGGCCGGAATCCTTATAAGGCGCGCCCCGGCACCGGGCTCACGTTCCAAATCCGGCGGCGCCTGCTCAAATGGTTTCTCTCCAGCTTCAACTTTAATATCCGGTCTTACCGGCACTATCGATTTGGATGGCTGTGGCGCACCGACTTGAACAGGAACCCATTTGCCGTTCCGGAAAATCCACTCAATATGACCTGTTTGTTCTTTTTCTTCTGTCGGCTTCGGTGAAACGGTTTGATCAGCAACTGAAATCCACTTGCCGTTCTGGAAAATCCACTTAATACGCCCAGCTTCCTCTCTATCCAACGGCTCACTTATCGGCTTCGGTGCAACCGGTACGGGTGACGATGCCAGTGTGTCCCGAGGATTTATTCGCTCATCTGCCCTCTCTTCGACACGAACCAGCTCCCTGAACGTCTCCAGTGCGTTTTCGACATTTACTTGCCCATTTAACCATCTTTGTTCACGTTCACGATGAGAGCGCTCATCCAATGTTTTCAATATGTCTTTGACACTTACCGGCTCATCCGTCGTCTCTGGAGCAGCCAACATAGTGGATGATTTCCTTGTACCCTGGGTATCCATCCGTCTGGGTGTGCGATTGCTCGGCCATTCAAAAGCCTTCGGTATTCCAGCCTCTTCCCAATCCCTTACCATCTCAGACGAAGATATAACCACTTTACTTTCAGGCCATTGATATTCTCCACGAGGCCGAACCGCGGCACGCCGAGGCTGTATATTGCGCGACGTCATGGTAGTCTCAGGCTCAATAACCTCCAGCTCAAGCCCTTCAAAACCCTGTTTAAAGGGCTCATATCCTCTTTTCCTTTCGTCCCCAACAAAACGTGAAACATAAATATAGCTTACGTTAAACTGTCTTGGTCCACCTGCTGTCGCAAGCGCATCGGTCAGCCTGAAATCATATCTTGGAATAGAGTACCTGCCCGGAAGAGGCACACCGTCACCTAATATCGAAAACGCCCGCTGCTGGGAGCCGGCTAAAGCGACGATAACCGACGGGTTCTTCAATATGCTCGGAGAAAGAATTCGCTTTATCTCTTCTTCAAGTTGTGTTTCTGTCAATCCCGCAGCTTTTACTACGCCGACTTCCGGTATGGATATCCTGCCGGTTTCGGTAACAACATAATTATTTACAAATTGAATACCCTCTTGAAGTAGTTCGAAGATAGCTACGCTGATAATATCACCTGCCCTGAACGCGTAATCAGACTCCATCGCTACAGTATCTATGGCCAGCGGCTCTTCGGCATCATCCCAGGCCACCGGCTTCTCCTCAGCCACCCCCAACGAATCCAAAATTACATTGACCGCAGGAACAGGACGGAATCTGCCTACCTGTGTTGGGTCAAAAAATTTATTGCCACAACCGGATGAAAGAGACAAAAAAAATAGTAGAATGCAGAAGACAGAAGTCGGAAGTCGCAAGTCAGAAGTATGACTTCTGTCCCCTGTCCTCTGACTTCTGTCCCCTGTCCTCTGACTTCTGTCCATAGCAGCAAACTTCCAAAAATATCGAGCTTTTCTCTGTCCTAAACCCCTGAACCACAAAAAACACACCTTAACTCGATGAAATTATCGGTTTAATGCCTTGCTCGCTTAACTTTTTTTAACTCTTGTAACGTTTGTTCAGAGCCGCCTCCTTATTCGGGGCCGATAATCCTTGCTATACCAATATAGACAAAAAGACCGTTCCGATAGAAAATTTTTGTGAACACCGATGAAAATTATGTCACGCACCAATTGAGCTTTGGCTCACGCCTAATTAGTGCGGGATGAGATTTTCTGGTTCGGGCTTATCGTCAGGAAAGTATCCTGTGCTAACATATCGCTGGTGTTGTCGTAATCTACAGTTATTTGTTTTTAAATTTTGTTAACTTTTTTTGTAATTTTCCGATAGAATAAGCGTTATATATATCGTAAGCACAGTCTAAGATTTGTAAGAAACTAATTTACTGGCGTTAACTTATGGAGGCCTAAAAGAATGTTTAATTCAAAATGTTTGAGAAACGCTGCTGTGGTGGGATTATTGGTTCTGCTTGTTCTTGCCACAGGACTGCAGGCGCAAAGTTCGGCAAAGCCCGCAGGCGACCAGTTGTTGAAGATGATACCGGCCGAGAGTTTGTTTTGCATACGGATGAATAATTTTGAATATACTTTAAGTCAAATAGACCAGTTCTTAGCCGGTGTCTCACCTATGCCTATGGGGCTGGCGATACTGGCTCGGGCGCAATTAGCCAACGTGTTAGGCAGTCCGGAGCTAAACGGCGTAAATATGAATGGTAGTTTTGTGATATTTGGCGCAATTCCATCCGGCGAACCGGCACAAACCAATCCAATTTCAGAGCTGTTCATTGGTGCACTTGTTTCAGTTACAGATTATAGACAGCTTATCAGCGGTAATCCCAACTGCAGCCAGCCGGATGAGAAAGGCGTTTCAAAAATCACAAGCAACGGGACACCCATAATGCTGCTCACGCAGGCCGGCAATTACGCACTTATAAGCTGGGCCAATGATTATGAAAAGCTTCTCATAATGGCAAAAGCGATTTCAGCCGCCAAAGAAGCGGGACTTGCAAGTGCCCTCGATGCTGCTGAGGCAAAACTGGCCATGACCGAACCAGTCTGGGCGTACGGTAATGTGCAACAGGCCTCCAAGACTTTCGGTAACATAGTGTCTGGCAAAATTGAAGAGTTCAAAACAAACATGAAAAACATCAAAGCCAAAGACCCGAACACACCACCTATGATGAACATAGAGAATATAATGAATATGTATGCCGGCATTCTTGAGACGTTGATGAAAGAAACACAATACCTGAGTATAGCGATCAACCCAAAACCCAATGTTTTGAATATTACCAAAACCATCTCCGCTGTCCCCGGGACGGATATGGCAAATATGTTTGTCACAGATACCTCAGCGAACCAAGAGAACAAGCTTTTAGGGTATCTGGAAGATGGGGCGATGATGAATTTCGGATTCAAAATAAACACACCCTTCTGGAAAGAACTCAACGTCAAGAGTATCGATTTGCTTGCCGTTATGGCCGGTGAGAGTATGACCACCAAGGATATCGACAGGATGAAAGCTCTTGCAGCAGATGTGACTGACTGTGTTGGTGGGCCGATAGCGTGTTCAGCTTCGATAGATACCAAGACCAAGCCGCCCTTTGTAGCTAAGTATGTTACAGCGGTCAAGGATAAGGAAAAATTCAACCGGCTCATTGACGAAGCTATGCAGATGATGAACACCAGCGGTATTATGGATTTTTATAAAGACATGGGATTAGAAACCGGCTTTACGATACAGCGGGGCGTTGACCGTTATAAAGACGTCTCAATAGATTCGGCGAAGTTCACGATGAAATCAACGGATGCCAGCTCACCGCAGGGACAAATGATAAATGTTATGTACGGCGGCGGATTTGATTACCGATGGGGTATGGTTGATGGGCTGTGGGTTTGTACCATCGGCAGCAATGCAAACTCGGCGATACGCGAGCTGATTGACCAGGTAAAAGCCGGCGGCCCAAAGCAAATTGGCGATGAAATGAAGGCAGCTTTGACGTTACTGCCGGAAGCGGATAAAGCTGATTTCGTGGTGACATATAATTTTCTGCGATTGTTCAAGATGGTTGGAGCAATCATGCCTATACCGATGCCAATGCTACAAATGGATATTCCCACCAAGAGCAATATCGTATTTGCAGGTAAGGCCGGCAATGGAAAATTAGCTGTGGATATTGCGCTGCCAAAAGAGCATTTGATGGAAATTATGGGGGTCTTTCAAATGATGCAACAGCAACAACAACAGCAAAAGATGCAGATGCAGCAGCAGCAACAACAAAAGACGCCGATGCAATAGAAGAGTAAGATAATCAACTAAAGATAAGAAAAGTCAGTGCTCTGTCAAGGCTCAAATGATGGTTTGTCATTCCCGCGAAAGCGGGAATCCAGACTTATTGATGGTACTGGTTTCCGCATCAAAGCCTGCCCTGCCTGTCCCGTACCAAATAGGCTCCTGCCGTTATTTGTTGCGGGAAGCAAAGCCGAATGGGTGCGGAACGACAAATCTTCAGATTACAAGTAACAGAGTACTACTTTAAGCGTTTTAAAGTGTGATAATCTATTTTAACAAGTCGCTTCTGTGAATCGCCCCGGGCATCAGTTCTAAATATCTCTATCCTGACAGGAACACGAACGCCCTCTTTTTCAACTTCGGTATAGTCATAACCGCGGACCGCTAAAAAATCTTCTCCACTCATATAGTCAAACAAAATCATATCGACTAAAGAGTTGTCCCTGTCCTGATAGAAAACCGCTTTAGACAAAGGACGAGCGGGTTCGAGTTCAACTCCGACAACAGGTCTGCTTCGTCTGGTAATTGGGTAATACCATTGTCCCTGGATTTTGAGCTCAGTGGTCTCTTTGGAAAACTCAGCCGACGCATCTAAAAAACGTGCCGGTATTGTTATAACACTCAATATCATTTCCGCAAAATGATTACTGCCTATTACAACCGGCAAAGCATTACTTTGCCCTCCATCCCGCAATACATCGAATTTCCCATTCGATAACTGCCAGACAAACCTGCCCTGCGGCTCCCGGGCTGAAATCTGGATAGAATTCGACCAGGGATAAACCACGTGATGCTGTTCAGTCAGGTGGAAACTGCCATCAGGCTGATAAAAAGTAACTACACAATCAAGCTGCAGCTCTCTGTTTCCCGTCCAGGCGTTCCAGCCGCCGGCTGCTTCAATCGCTCTAACCACATAATCAGGTGGAACAGAAATTGTTTTAAGGTCCGGCCCAGAAACTAACACCTCTACTACATCTTCTTCCTGTTTCCGCTGACACCCTGTGAAGATGAAAGCGGCCACAAGAACAAACGTAACACTTTTCTTATTCATTTCTGTACTCCAGCTCTTTAATTCAAATTAGTGAGTGGTTAATTGGTTAATTGGCTAATTGGCTACTCACCACTCACTACTCACCTATATCTTGTATTCAGACTTTACGCCTCACTTTTCACATCGCACTTCAAATTTGCAAGCTGCTCCATCAAAGCATACCTTTGGGTAGCGTCACTGCTGGCAAGTTTAATTAAAGCCGCCGCCGCTTCAGGCTTGGATTGTTTTAGAGTGCGAAAACGATTTTCACCGTAAGCATACTCCTCAAAATCAATCGTAGGAGCCTTAGAGTCGAGCTGCAATGGATTTTTGCCCTGCTCTTTAAGGCGTGGGTCGAATCTATACAACGGCCAATGACCACAGGCAACGGCCTTCTTCTGTTCCTGATAGCCCGCGGTCATATTGATGCCGTGGGCGATACAGTGGGCATAAGCAATTATAAGAGAAGGCCCGGCATAGGCTTCAGCCTCGACAAAGGCCTTTACCGTGTGGTTCGTATTCGCTCCCATCGCAACCTTGGCAACATAAATGTTTCCATAGGTCATAGCCAGAAGTCCGAGGTCTTTCTTGGGCGTAGGCTTTCCCCCTGCGGCAAATTTGGCGACCGCCGCCCTCGGTGTAGATTTGGACATCTGCCCGCCGGTATTTGAATATACTTCCGTATCCAAAACAAGCAGATTAACATTGGCCCCGCTGGCCAGAACGTGGTCCAGCCCACCATATCCAATGTCATAAGCCCACCCATCACCGCCAAGGCCCCAAACGGATTTACGCACAAGGTAGTCGGCAATGCCTACTAACTGCTTACAATCTGCGCAGTCGCTCTTTTTGCATTGCTCTTTGAGTTTATCCACCCGAGCTCGCTGCTGTTCAATAGCATCCTGGGCCGGGTCATCCGCCAATGTGACCGTCCGGATTTCTCCCGCCAGGTTCGCATCAATACAGCCCTTCTCTGCTGCTTTGTCCAACAGCGTAAGGGCACGTTCTTTAAATTTGTCAACGGTCAATCGCATACCCATCGCAAACTCAGCGGTGTCCTCGAACAGACTATTACTCCATGTCGGCCCCCTGCCGTCCGACCTCTTTGTATAAGGTGTCGTGGGCAGGTTGCCGCCGTAAATCGACGAGCAGCCGGTTGCATTCCCAATATACGCCCTGTCTCCGAATAATTGTGTCAACAGTTTAACATAAGCCGTCTCTCCGCAACCGGCGCAGGCGCCGGAATATTCAAATAAAGGCTCTATCAATTGGCTGCCTTTAACGGAAGCGGCTTTGAAGAGATTGCGGTCGGTATTCGGAATCGCCAGGAAATATTCATAATTTTCACGCTCAATGGCGCGAAGAGGTTCCTGCAGTGTCATGTTGATTGCCTTTCGGCCTGTGGGTTTTTTGTCCTTGTCTTTCTCCTGTGCAGGACAGGCCATAACACATGCACCACAACCGGTGCAGTCCTCCGGAGCCACCTGAACCGTAAATTTCAGACCGGCAAATTCCCTACCTTTGGCATCGGCACTCTTGAATGTTGACGGGGCATCTTTGAGATACTTCGCGTCGTAAGCCTTAATTCTTATAGCTGCGTGCGGACAAAGCAAAGAGCATGTCCCGCACTGAATGCAAGTTTCAGGCTCCCACATCGGAATATTAATAGCAACATTGCGCTTTTCAAATTTCGTCGTGCCGGTCGGAAACTTGCCGTCAACCGGCATCTTGCTCACGGGCAGCTTATCACCACGAAGTGCTATAAGTTCTGCGGTAACCTCCTTGACAAAATCAGGAGCATCTTCCGGAACAGCCGGCCGCATCTTTATCTTACTGGTTACCTTGTCCGGAAAGGTAACTTCATAGACTTTATCAAGGGCGCCGTCCACGGCTGCATAGTTCATTTCAACAACTTTCTGGCCCTTCCTGCCGTAAGTCTTTTGGATGGAATCTTTGATAGCTTCGACAGCCGTGTCAATTGGAATAATATTGCTGATTTTGAAAAAGGCGGTTTGCATAATCACGTTGATTCGCGCACCTAAGCCGAGCTCGGCAGCAAGCCCAATCGCATCAATAACATAAAACTTCAGATTCTTGTCAATTATCTGTTTCTGCACCTCCTGCGGCAAAGTGTCCCACACCTCATCCTTGCCGTGGCTGCTGGTCAGCAGGAAGGTACCTCCTTGACGCGCCGCGGATAGCATATCATATTTTTCCAGGAAACTTGGATTATGACACGCAACAAAATCAGCTTTGCTTACAAGGTAAGGCCTTTGGATAAGCTGCTCGCCAAACCGCAGATGTGACGTGGTCATTGCACCGGCTTTTCTGGAATCGTACACAAAGTAAGCCTGGGCGTAATTATCCGTTAGCTCACCGATAATCTTTATAGAGTTTTTATTCGCACCCACTGTTCCGTCCGCACCAAGTCCATAAAACATCCCAGATAAAAGTCGTCTTCCGGCAATCTCAAAAGATTCATCAACCTCAAGGCTGGTATTCGTTACATCGTCAATAATACCCACTGTAAAACCATTTTTGGGCTTTGCAGCATCGAGATTATCAAAAACAGCCT
The DNA here is from genome assembly GCA_964444135.1 of uncultured Pirellulales bacterium. Taxonomy (GTDB): domain Bacteria; phylum Planctomycetota; class Phycisphaerae; order Sedimentisphaerales; family Anaerobacaceae; genus NIOZ-UU13. The sequence goes on from CAYUFX010000003.1 coordinate 74,615, forward strand.
TCACCATAGCAGGGGTAAAATCCTTTGAGCCCAGTCCGTATCGTCCGCCGACAATAAGTGGATATTTCTTGAAAGCTGTTCTACCGGCATACATAGCTTCACCAATAGCAGTGCGAACGTCCAGGTATAATGGCTCACCGATAGAACCAGGCTCCTTCGTTCTGTCCAATACTGCTATTTTTTTGACGGTTTTAGGCAAGGCGGCTATAAAATACTCGGTGCTGAACGGCCGATAGAGTCGCACTTTTACCAGGCCTACTTCTTCGCCTTTAGAGGCCAAGTATTCAACTGTCTCGTGAGCTGTTTCGGCGCCTGAGCCCATCATAATAATAACCTTCTCGGCATCCGCCGCTCCGACATAATCGAACAAATTATATCGCCTTCCTATCAGGTCAGCGAACTTATCCATTGTATCCTGAACAATCTTCGGCGCAGCTAAATAATATTTGTTCACCGTCTCTCTGCCCTGGAAGTACACATCCGGGTTTTGCGCTGTGCCGGAAATCATTGGCCGGTCAGGTGTAAGCGCCCTGGCTTTATGCCGGGCAACTAATTCGTCATCGATTATCGCTCGCATATCATCGAATGTTAATTCCTCAACCTTCTGAACCTCATGGCTGATTCTAAAGCCGTCAAAGAAATGCAGGAAAGGTATCTGCGAGGCCAAGGTCGCCTGTTGAGCTATTAGTGCTAAATCCATAACCTCCTGAATGCTGCCAGAACATAGCATTGCAAAGCCGGTCTCCCGACAGGTCATCACATCAGAATGGTCGCCGAATATCGAAAGTGCCTGACAGGCCAATGAACGAGCTGAGATGTGAAAAACGGTAGGCAGCAGTTCGCCTGCGATTTTATACATACTGGGAATCATTAGCAAAAGCCCCTGTGAGGCCGTAAATGTTGTTGTTAAGGCACCAGTTGCCAATGCACCGTGCACGGCTGCGGCTGCACCACCTTCTGACTGCATCTCTGTAACCGAAGGAACCGTGCCCCAGATATTGGGCTGGCCTTTGGCTGTCCTCTCATCAGCGAGCTCGCCCATAGATGAGCTTGGAGTAATGGGATATATTGCAATAACTTCGTTTGTAGCGTGGGCCACGTAGGCCGCCGCCGTATTACCGTCAATCGTAACCATTTTGCGTTTCTTCATAGTTTCTCCATTTCTGTAAAGTAAGAACCATAAACAAGTTAGCTCAATAACGCCCCTCTCAGCAGGTTATCTAAGCACCCTACGGGGCTTTCCACACAGCCCGGTAATCTGCCGTGTACAGGCAAAAGAAAATAAATAATATCGGTCTGGTGCCCAGTACTCGGCACACCCGAAAGACATCCTTATACACCTTTGCGCTGAATTAAGCAATATAAAATTCCGGCAAGATTTAATGGGAATCACACAAAGAAGGTCCGCTTTGCAATTTGACGAAAAGTGGGGGCTGGCAAACACCGTCGAAAATTGCTCAACCGACAATTTTTATAAAATTCTCTTGCTTTATTCGAGAAATTCGGCTATAATATTATTCAAGAAAACATTGCGGTATTTCTATATAAGATTGTTAAGAAAAATTCATTTTTGGGAGGAGTGAGCGATGAAAAAGCTATGCTCAAGTGCGCTAGTCTTACTTTTGCTTGTTTCAGTCTTTACTCAGAACAGTGTAGCCGGGAACCAAATTTTTGAAGAGGGTCTGCCCAGAGTAGGCCAGAAGTACGTTCCGGGTGAGATCATCGTCAAATTCAAGCCCAACATTTCGGAGACGGAGATATCCGCTTTAAATGCAGTTCAAGGCGCTTATACTATCTACACCAGTTCACCCGCCGGTTTCAAAATAATAAGGATTCCAAGCGATAGTATAGTCGACGAAATGGTTGATATTTATCAGGCAAACGCCAGCGTCGAGTATGCTGAGGCAAACTACATTGCTTATGCCATGGCGCGCCCAAATGATGACCTATATTACCTTCAGTGGCACCTATATAATCAAACCTACGGCGGTATTCAAATGCAATCAGCCTGGAGTCTCTCTACCGGCTCAGGAGTAATCGTGGCAATTCTTGACACGGGTGTCACCGCTAAATCTCGCTACGAACAAGATCCCACAGGGCCCACACGGTTCTACCAGCGAGCTCCAGATTTAGATGAAACGGACTTTGTGAACGGTTATGACTTTGTTAACCGAGATCGATACCCTGATGATGATTCAAATCCCGGGCACGGAACTCATATAGCAGGTATTATCGCTCAAAGTACTTATAACGAAATCGGAGTAGCCGGTATAGCTTATAATGCCTCTTTAATGCCCGTAAAGGTATTGAACAGCAGGGGAGTTGGAACTTATGCTGATATTGCAGAAGGTATTGTCTGGGCAACAAACAATGGCGCACACGTGATTAACCTGGGCCTGGGAGGTTCTGAGCCCTCAAAAACTTTAGAGAATGCGGTAGCTTATGCTTACAATTACGGCGCAACGGTAATAGCCGCTGCAGGTAATGACGGCGTAGGAGGTGTGTGTTACCCTGCCGCCTATGATGATTATGTTATTGCTGTCGGCGCCACCCGTTACGACGAAACTTTAACATATTACTCCAACTACGGACTAAGTCTGGATTTAGTAGCTCCGGGCGGTGACCTTAATGTTGACCAGAACGGAGATGGCTATAGTGATGGGATTTTACAGCAGACCTATCAGAAAAACGGTACCAGCGAAATATTCTGGGGTTACTGCTATATGGAGGGAACTTCAATGGCTGCCGCGCATGTCTCCGGAGTTGCAGCCTTGCTTATAGCCAATGGAATTGCCAACACACCCGATGGAGTCAGAGAGGCTTTAGAATTCACCGCAGAGGATAAGGGAATGGCAGGCTGGGACGTAGAATACGGCTGGGGGATAGTAAATGCTTTTGCTGCTCTTCAACAGAAACCCTCTCCAGGGCCAGGACCCGAACCAGGGCCAGGACCAGGACCAGGGCCGACTATGCCTCTTACAGCAAACTTTACAGCAGAACCGAAAATCGGTCCTAAGCCGCTGACCGTACGATTCACCGACCAGTCCACCGGAAATATCACCAGTTGGTTATGGGATTTTGGTGATGGAACTACATCTATCGATAAGAATCCTGTTCATGTATTTAATGGCTATTCTTCTTACAACGTAAGCTTAACAGTAACAGGTCCAAGTGGCTCGAAAACTACAACAAAAGATAGCTTTATCCAGGGCTTTTTACCTTCAATTCCTGTAGCGGACTTTGAAAAAGAACCGATTCAGAATAATACCCCCATGACCGTGCAATTCATTGATAAATCCTCCTGTAGTGCAACCTGTATCAGCCGCGGGAATGGTATGTTACTTGGTTCAATGGAATCCGCAGATTACGGAGGCATCACAACCTGGTTGTGGGGCTTCGGGGACGGAAAAACATCAACCGAGAGAAATCCGGCTCACAGGTATACAAATCCTGGTACATACACTGTAACCTTGAAGGTAATAGGTCCAGCCGGTTCGGATACCGAAACCAAGCAGAACTACGTGACTCTGACGATGCCTTCGGTACCCGTGGCCGACTTTATGGGAAAACCGAGAACCGGCGACGGCCCTCTGGTTGTGCAATTCACTGATACCTCCTCTGGATATATCCAGAGCCGGTCGTGGAACTTCGGTGATGGAACAACTTCAACTGAACTGAATCCAGCTCACACGTACATGCACAGAAACATCGGTAGTTACACAGTCAGTTTAACAGCAACAGGCATGGGCGGCACAGATACTGAAACCAAGACCGATTACATCCAATTGAGCACTCCACCGATACACATCAATATTGGCATGTCGAGGAAGACTGTCTTCGGTAATTGGGAAGCAGCAACGGCAGTGATTACGGTTACACAGAATAAACCTTCCGGACAACCTATCGGCGGAGCGACCATACAGGGAACCTGGAGTGGAAATTATACCGGAAATGTTTCCGGCCGAACAGATGGAAACGGCAGAACCAGCTTCGAGACTTATTTGATAGATAGAAGACGAACCGTCACGTTCACTATTAATAAAGTGATAATAGACAACAAAGAGTGTGATTTTGCCGGAGAATTCAGAGATTCAATATAAATTGTTAAGAAGATAAAAGACCTCGTGTAACAAAATCCCTCGATTCTGGGACAGAAAGCTCCAGCTTATCGAGGGATTTTGTTTTACTCTGATACCACTGTCTGATAGCATCAAAAGAGCAAAAAGGCTAAAAGGAGTGCTTTATCGGTCATCCTGGATTCGCCACACATTGTTTCGTATCAAATATTCTATTCGGGACACATTTTATATTCCACGCTCTACGACTATTCATTGCTCAAGACCGAAAAACTCAAGCCATTGTTTGGTTTCGCCGTCAGTTAATCCCTGCCGTTTTGCCGTGGGTTCTTTGATTGTTTTTTTCCGGCTTAATTGTTTCTGGATATTATTCCAGAAAATCTCCGACTTTACTGATATTGCTTTTCTGGCCCGGGCCGCTTTTCGCAATCTTCGGTCGCTGCTGACAATCGTTAATCTTCTCGGCGCTGTATTTGCACCTATTTTATCCTCGATTACCGTGTCGGCGTCCGTACCTAAGCCGGCAAAAAAAACCTCCAGATTGCTTATATTATCAAATCCGCTTTTGTCTCGGGGGCCGGTTCCATCAAAAATAATTTCGCCCTTCTGGCCGGTCAGCTTCAAATATCTGCCTATAACGTAACATAATTGAACATCGCTGATTGACTGAAAATCTTCAAACATTTTTTGAATCGACCGCAGCAGATTGTGACCATCAATAATAATCATCTCACGGGTCGTTTAGAGCAAATCATTCTTTGCACTTTTCTATGAGAGCGGCGATGCTTTCAACAAACGCTTCGGCTTCAGGAATCAAGGGTCGAACTTGTGATTCCCAAAACTTATAAAATCCATATAGTCGCCTTCTTGACGCCGCTCAAAAAGGTCATTAAAAATTTTAGCCTTTTCTTTAGAAACTTTTCCTGCCTTGACACAATGGCGATTAAAGAGACTCCGTATTCCTGCATGTTTAGAGGAGGACAAACCCTCCTGGATGAGAAGAGCCGAGACAGCGTAGAAGCAGGCATAATAAAGCCGGTTGACGCAGGGGTTCCAACGTTGGGCCTGTGCTAAAATACGTGCATCTTCGAGTGTTCCGCGTGCCCTCTGTAGGCGGTATAATACTAACTGTTCGTTTGCTTTTGTCATAATACAATTCCATCAAGCTCGACATTTTGATGAAACGGCATACTTCTCCAGAGAGGACTATTCCATTCCTCGCGGTTACATATAATGGAGCAGAGGACTTCATCACACACCCATTCAATTTCATAGAGGCGGTGACGAATTCTGTTAATACGCTCGTCATCAAGTTGGCCATCAAGTAAAATAAGGAAATCCCAATCTGACTGTTCACTTGAATCATGGCGGGAGCGAGACCCATAAAGAATGATTTCAGCCTTTGGCTCTATTTCGCGGATAGCTTGTTTAACCTTTTCTAATAATTCTTCACGGTTCATGTTAAAAGATACTATACCATTGATATAAAAAATCATTCATATTTTTTTATATTTTTGACTATTCATCGGTGAATCTTATGGAAAAGCTTATTTCGTCGTCTTGTCTCCCAAACGAGCAACTCATCGCCAACAAGGCAGTTTATGCGTTGTTCAATCTCTGCAATTCTTAATGAGAATTGATGTATCCGCCGCCCAAAGTGAAACCAGATAACTCCCAGGATAGAAAACGCTATGATTAGAATTAAAATACTTACGATAGTATACTTCTCGACCTTGAAAAACCCATAGACCACTACAGCACCAGTTAGGCCAATACAAGTAAACCGTCGGTTGATTCGCTGAAGCAACTCGGTTCGTAGGATTTCGTATTTTTTTACAAGTATGTCGATTTTCAGTTTATCAAAAAATTCCTGATTATGACTGACTGTGTCATTGCTCATATCTTATCTCGCCGCCGACGATTGTTTTTTCGACCTTGCCTTTGACCTTCCAGCCGTGATATGGACAGTTTCTGCTCTTGGAACGGAATGTACTTACATCAATTTCATACTCTGCGTTCGGGTCGATAATAGTAACGTCGGCCTGTTTGCCTACCCCAAGTGTGCCCTTGTCAACACCAATTATCTTCGCCGGCCTTTCAGTCATCAAGCTAATCAAGCCGGGCCAGCCCAGAACACCAGGCTTAATAAGAGCCTTGACATAAAGACCCAAAGCACATTCCAGGGATGCTATACCGAAAGGAGCAGCTAAAAACTCCAGCTCCTTTTCGCTTTGCAGATGCGGGGCGTGGTCCGTTGCCAAAGCATCAACCAGCCCATCGGCAATCGCCCGCTTTAGAGCCTCAATATCTTTTTCCGTCCGTAAAGGGGGATTCACCTTATAGTTGGTGTCGTATTCGGCGCAGCACTCCTCAGTCAAAAGCAAATGATGCGGCGTTACCTCGCAGGTAATCGGCAGAGAATCTTCCTTCGCAGCCCTTATCAGATCTATCGCTCCCGCAGTAGATATGTGCTGGGCATGATAACGAATCCGCCCGGGGCGGATCTTTTTGATAAGCTGAATATCCCGCCACAGCATCGCCTCTTCAGCCAATGGGTCCAATCCCGGCAGACCCAATATCGTCGAATAGTAACCGGAGTTCATCACGCCATTGCCGGCAAAACCGTCATCCTGACAATGCTGAGCCACAACCACATCGAACATAGCCGCATATTTCAAAGCCCGCAGCATAACCGCAGGGTCCTGCACCCCCCTGCCGTCATCGGTAAAACCAATGGCCCCGGCGTCAGCCATAAATCCCATCTCCGCAAGCTCAACACCCTGCAGTCCTTTCGTGATGGCCCCCATCGTGTAAACATGAGTTTTCCGTCTCTGTCTGCCCTTTCTATGGATGTATTCGACATCGGTTTCATTTTCTATGACAGGATTGGTATTCGGCATACAGACAACTGAAGTAAAGCCCGCCGCCACCGCCGCTTCTGAGCCGCTTGCTATTGTTTCTTCTTCTTCATCGCCCGGCTCACGAAAGTGAACGTGAATATCAATCAGACCCGGCACAACTAATTTACCGACCGCATCGATGACCTTACAGTCTTGGGTCTTGAGTCTTGGGTCTTGAGTCTTTTCTCCGATCTCTGCGATTTTCTCATCGACGATAAGCACATCGCATTTTTTATCGACGCCGTTCGCAGGGTCTATGACCCGACCATTTTTGATTAAAAGTCCGGAATTCATTGTTCTGCAATTCCCGTTGAAGAGGGAATCCATCTTTATCACTACTCAATATGTGTTTCAACCTAAACTTGTCATAATTTTGTACAATAAGGAAAAACCTTATATCCCGCGCCAATCTATTATCATCTTTCCACTTTTATCCTTATCGAACCCGATTATGATTACTTTTTCTCAACGATAGGGGGCTCCGACCTCAGAGCATCACGATATAATCTGGCAATTATTCCCCGACCATATTCACCTTCATTAAGATATTCTTGTAGTATTGTTCGAGTTATATCGCCATTTACGCGTAACACATACTGTATTCTGAGATATAATTTCTCAGGTATTTCTTTCTTCTCAGTCAAAGTTATATCTATAATCCGTTTGATAACATCTTTGGTTTTATTGGGAATATTAAAAAGACCCTTTTCAACTGTTGCAAATCGTACTTCCTGAACTTCATCTTCTGACAGATGGATAAGCAATCGGGTGATTTTGGGATTCGTTATTGTATCACCCCATATCCAGTAATATCCGGCAACCTCGGCGGCTTTAATTCGCACCTTGGGGTTCTTATCTTGAGCGCAAGCCTGAATTCCAGAAATAAACGTATCATCAAACAACATACAAGTATTAACTGAGCAAATACGTTCAAGCTCCATAAGTCTCAATGAACTTGTACCTGTTAAAAGGATTTGTTTTATTTGTCCCAGTTTATCTCCGAAATCTTTTTTAACTTTTTCAATATCTTCCGGATTTGTCTCACCTACACCTGTACTATAGACACCACTGCTTTTACCCTCAATCACCCTCATAACATTCTGTGCCTGTTGTCTTTCTGTAGAGTCATTACTATTCAGGTAAGGCTTAAGTAAATTAACGAATTCCTCTCGTTGGGTCTGCACTACTAATATTCCCCATGCAATCCGACCAACCCCATAACCTTGCATAGCAAGCTCAACAAGACGCTCCAACACTTCCGGCGACTTGGGATTAGCAACCGTAAGACCGTAATAAAAAGCGTTGTACTTCACATCAGGTTCAAAGCTTGCACAGTAAAGAATATCTACAGCACTCTGTACAGAGGGCCTCTTGTTCCAGATAAATTTACTCCCAATCGTTCTGATTATATCGTCTTTCTTCGCAGATGTTCTGCGAAAGCCTTTGCGGACAATTTCAAGTATTTCCTCACTGGATACCGTATTAAAAGCGTGATTTTTCACTGCCCACAATTCGTCAAGTTCCTCACCTGCCTGAACATCATCTGGGAAAAAAGAAGATGGCGATGAAGTGTCAACCGTTTCTCGAATCCTTACTTGTTCTTTCTGAGCTATTGCTTTTTTAGCTGCTCGCCTGTCGGAAAACTTTTTCATCGCCTCATCACGTTTTTCCCATTGTTCTTTCTTCCGTTCCATTGTCCGTTGAAGCTGAACGTACTGAGCAGCCGCCATCACTTCGCCAAACGTTGCTTTGCTTCCGCTGGGCAATTCAACCTCTTTTGCCAGATGTGGCCCAAGCTGTCCCATAAATCCCCACATCCCCTTCGAGCGATCTATTTGTACGCCAGAGTTCTGGTAAAGATTAAAGATGAAGTTATCCTTTTGTGAAATCAGTTGTTTAACTTCTTCAAAAACCGGCACAAGATGCTCAGGCGGCTCGTGTCGGCTGTTTGACCAACTATTGACAAAGGGAATATAACCAACAACAGTCGTCGTATTCGGCTTTATCTCAGCTTGTCCTTCCGTCCAGCCGGGGACGCTGTCAGCAGCAAACATAGCCAAATAAACTTTGCCCTCCGGCAGACCATACATAGTTGTCTTGCCTTTCGGCATTCGGTTGCCGCCTATCATATTTTGCATAAATGCACCGCCCCAACCGGCAAAACCCAGAATCGGGTCAGCACGTGTAGGCGAGCTACTGATAACAAGCAGAGTCTCATCATTCGGGGCATCCTCATTTATCTGCAAAACGCCGATACCCAACGGACGAAGCACAATATTAGGCGAATTTTCAGCAGAAACACGAACATGCTCAGCAATGCCGTGCAGTTGTATCTCCTTTCCATTTTTTTCAAAGATGCCCTTAAATTCTTCAACATCCTTCCAGGACTGGGCAACCAAACGGTACTCGCCCACCGGCACCTTTTCAAAAGAGAAACAACCCAAGTCATCGGTAACCATAAAATAAATCTCTTTCTGCTGGTTACCTTCTTTCGTTAAGAACGCATCCGTAAATAATCGAAATGTCTCCTTACAGACAGGAATACCGCTGCTCTGTTCACACAGAATTACAACCACTCCGGTTACAGGCTTGTCTTTAGCGTCAATTACCTTGCCCGTAATCGTCCCGGCATCAGACTTGGAAAGTAACGAGCTTTCAGCGAAACATATCTGGACTACGATGAAAATTAAAACTGCTGATAATGGTACCCGCTTTTGCATTTTTCGTTTTAATCCTTGAGTTTTTCTGCTGCTGCTTGATTGACGAGGAACAGCACCGCCATCCTCACAGCCAGACCGTTGGTTACCTGCTCTAAGATAACACTGTTCCGGCCGTCGGCTACTTCACTTTCCATCTCCAGCCCTCTGTTAATCGGCCCGGGGTGCATAACCAAAATATCAGGCTTGGCCCTTTTCATACGCTCGACAGTCAGTCCGAAATAATGCGAGTATTCCCGTATCGAAGGAAATGGATTGCCGCCGAGCCGCTCAAACTGAATCCGAAGCATATTTATCACATCGACCTTTTCGATAACCTCATCAAGGCTATAGCTAACTTTAACCGGCAATCTTTCTACCTGTGTCGGCATAAGTGTCGGCGGGCCAACAAATATTACCTCGGCGCCGAGTTTTGTCATCGCCCACATATCGCTGCGGGCAACGCGAGAGTGCGCTATATCGCCGACTATCGCTATCTTCAAACCTTCAAGAGTGCCTTTTATTTTGCGAATGGTATAAACATCCAGTAGTCCCTGTGTTGGATGCTCACAGAAGCCGTCACCGGCATTGACCACGCAGGCGTTGATATTCCTGCTCAGAAACTTCGGCACACCGCCGGCTCCGTGCCGAATCACTACAATATCAATCCCCATTGCTTCCAGATTCCTGGCCGTATCCAAAAAGGTCTCGCCTTTACTGACGGAGCTGGTCTTCTTGGTAAATTCGATAATATCAGCGCTCAATCGATTCGCGGCCAAGGCAAAGCTGTTTCGCGTCCGGGTGCTGTCCTCAAAAAACAAGTTCACTACAACCTTACCGCGCAAAGGCGGGGCCTTTTTGACCGACCGGGTGCTTATTTGCTCAAAACCTTTTGCTGTGTCAAGAATGTACGTAATCTCTTCGGCACTAAGCTCCCGCAAACCGAGCAAATGTTTGCGATGCCACTTGAATTGTTTACTTTTTCTTTTTAACGCCATAGTTTCGTATAAACCCGAAATCCTAATATCGAAATTCAAAACAAAATGTTCCTAAATCCAAAATTCGAATATCAAAATCCGAAACAATATCGAAACCTGTCCTGAGCAATGTCGAAGGATTCAAATTATAAAATGACCAAAACGTTTTGAATTTTGGATTTTTTTTATCATTTGAATTTGTTTCGTATTTCGAATTTCGTGCTTCGGGCTTTCCATAGCTTCGTTATTCTAAATTCGATATTCAATATTCATAATTCGTCTTAACTCTTACTCGATGACAACTTCGTCTTTCCCATCCGATTCGACAAGGTTGACCTGGACTAATTTACCGGGTGCGGCATCTGCTTTGTAACCGGCGTAATCAGCCTGTATCGGTAACTCCCTGCCGAGGCGGTCAACGAGGACCGCTAACCTTATCGCCCTGGGCCTGCCCAAATCTATGAGGGCATCCATCGCTGCCCGCGCTGAACGGCCGGTATACAGAACATCATCAACCAAAATAATGATTTTATCATCTATATCGAATCCGATTTCCGTGGTGCGAACCAGCGGCTGGGCAGTGCCCTGCGGCGAATTCAAATCGTCACGGTAAAGTGTTATATCCAGAGTGCCACACGGAACATCTTTGCCGAGCTGCCGTGACAATCGGCCCGATAATCTCTGGGCAAGGACCTCCCCCCTGCTGCGAATACCGATTACTGCAATATCCATCTCAGCCGGGGTCTCAGAAAGAATGCGACCTGCCAAATCCTTGAGAATCTTCTCAATTTGTCCGGAATCCAAAATTACCTTCATAATTGCACCTGTGCCTGCGTAACCTGTGCAGGCAACCACAGGTGCAGGCAGCAAACCAAATAATAACAAAACACTCTGAATATTGGATTGAGTATAGCAACTGCAGCTAATAAAGGCAAGATTTCTCAAGAAGTTTTCAAAAACCAACCTTTTAACACTAAAAACCACATTATTACAGGAATCTGCCGGATAATTTACTTGAAAACAATGGCGTTTTATGGTATCATAGTATTAAGAATTTACGGACAGAAAAGTACCAGCTAAGGAGGTCGGCTTATCGGGGGAGCAACCTTGTTCCTGCTGGTTTTTTTGCGCCCCCTCCGGAGTTATGAAGTGATACAAACAGCTAAAAAAACATTTGTGTTGAGCCTGATAACATGCACGGCAGCATTGTTAAGCGCCGGCACTACCGCCAGAGCCCAGGAGCCACAGAACACCAAAACTCTCCAGCCGCAGGGATTAGAATATGCCGGAATTTACGCCTTACGACGAATAGAACCTAATCTGACAGGCGACGGTGTAAAATTCGCTGTTATCAGCCGCAGCATTACATATATCGACGATGAGCCGCAAAACGATTACCGACCCGGTATCGAACATAACTGCTTCAAAGCCGGTAGTCTCAGCTTTTACGACCAGGGACAACCGCCCGCAGGCATTTCACCTCATTCGACAGCCATCTGCTCTATACTACTCGGCGAGTACCCCGACGCTTTTTATCCGCAAATAGGACAATTTTACTATCAAGGCGCAGCACCGCAGGCCCAGGCTGATATCTACGAATTCTGGCATTTCTTAACCAATTATGTATTCGAGCACTCACCACCGGATGCGGATATTATAACAATCGGTAACGGCATTCAATTTGAAGACTGGTGGACAAATGGTATTGAATCATTGGCTGAGCACTACGGCCTTATTATCGTCGCTGCCATAGGTAACGGCAACGATGCTCATGACCCTGTTCTGTATCCGGGCGCCGGTTCAAACACCATCGGTGTTGGTGTAATCGACTCGGTAAAAACCGAAGACCTTACAACCAACCTGGAACATTTTGCCTTGGCCTATCCGGAGCATTCGACTTTCGGCCCGACAGGCGATGCGCGTTGCAAACCCGACATCGTCGCTCCCGGCAATTGCTTGGCTGCAAACGATGACAAACCAAACAGCTACGAGCCAACCGGTAACTGGTCGAGCTTCTCGACCCCGATAGTCGCAGGAACGATCGGCCTTCTCGTTCAAAAAGCCAAACAGGAACCGACCTTAAGTCCGGCTATCTCACCCGAAGGCGGAAATTGCGTAATCAAAGCAATTTTGCTAAATTCCGCAGTCAAGCTGCCCTACTGGCACAAGGGTCTGCTCCAAACCGACGATGACCACTTCGCTCCTCTGGACTACATTCAGGGGACAGGTATGTTAAACGCAGTCGGGGCCTACAATCATTTAATCGCCGGGCCAATTAAGCCCGGTGACATTCCAACAACCGGCTGGGACTTAAACCAGCTCGATAATACCCAGAGGCTCCAGAATGTGTACAAAATCACCCTAACCGAACCAGCCGATAAATTTATTACCGCCACAGTCATCTGGAACAAACACTACAAAAGCACATATCCTTTTGAATCGGCCCCTGAAAGAGACAGCAATCTCCGCCTCGAACTCTGGGCTGTTGACCCAGATAACTCCAGCAACGATTATCTGCTCGATTACAGCGACAGCAATGTTGACAATGTTGAGCACATTTACGTCCCTGCAGACCCCAACTATACCAACTACGAAATTGTTCTGTCCATGAACGATACTGACGACCCAAGAGAAATAGCCCTAATCCAGCGCTACGGCCTGGCCTGGAACATCAGCGATAAACAAGAAAGGGACAGTATCTTTTGGTACGACCTCAATGCCGATGGCGTTGTTAACGAATCAGACTTTACTATTCTGCTCAACAACATCTTAAACAGCAAAAAATCACCGGAAAGTTATCTACTCGGTGACATCAATGCTGACGGTACAATCGACATCAACGATTTCAAAATCCTTATAGAGCAAAATAATCGCAAGGCCGATTGGTACACAAAATAAGAAGTAAGAAGATAGCTCCGAATAACTTGCGCGTAACAGACAATCACATTCAACACCGAAACGAATGTGTTTTTTATGGAGGAATGGGGAATCAAAAAGACAATTCCAATGAATTTTGTTCTTGCCGTTATTTTTCTAACGGCTCTTTCTCCGACAGCTTTTGCTCAGGAGCCCTGGAAATTCATCGTTACCTGCGACAGCCGGGGTAACTTCTATGGAATCAATCCGTTTATCCTCAGTGAGCTTGTTATCGAGATAAAAAGCCAGGGTGTCGATCTTGTCCTGTTTCCCGGCGACCTGGTTTCCGGATACCAGGCAATCGCCCCAGACGAATTCGAATCTTATCTCAGAACCTGGGTAGAAATAATGGAACCGGTTTATGATGCCGGCATTACCGTCTATGTCGGCCGGGGTAACCACGAGCTTGGTGATGTATGGAGCCACTATCCTTATCCCGGTACGAGCCCCGACCCGAATGATAATAACATGCTGCGCTGGATTAACGTCTTCGGCAGCGATTCTAATCCCAAACTAAAGCTGCCCAACAACGGCCCTGCAGATGAGAAATCTATGACGTATTCTGTTACGCATAAAAATTCTTTTATTGTCATGCTCGACCAATATGCCGGTATCAGGCATGATTTTCACCATAAAGTCAACCAGGAGTGGCTGAATGCTCAACTGGCATCAAACACCAAACCGCATATTTTCATCGTCGGCCACGAACCTGCTTTTAGAGCTTTGCATTCCGACTGCCTCGACTACTATCCTGCCCAACGTGATGCGTTTTGGACCAGTATCAAAAATGCCGGCGGACATACATATTTTTGCGGCCACGACCACTTCTACGACCACGCATGCATCGATGATGGTGATGGTAATCCCAATAACGACATTCACCAGTACATCATTGGAGCCGCCGGGGCGCCGCTTTATACCTGGTCGCCGTCTTACGATGGAAATAACAGCGACTATATTGTGGAACAATGGCACCACGCCGAACGGTACGGTTACGTCCTAATTGAGATTGATGAGCTTGAGGTAACTCTGACCTGGATAGAACGCCACACTAATAATTTGATTGTTCCGGGTATATATGAGCCTAATGAAGTATGGAGTTACACGATTACTCCGAAACCTATTGTACTCTCACCAAACGGCGGCGAGAATCTCACAGCAGCAGGCAACCATACAATCACCTGGAAAGTAATTGAAGACACCCAAACAAACTATGTGTTAATCGAGTATTCGCTCGATAATGGCCAAACCTGGCAAGAGCTCGGCCAGTCGCGGAATACTGGCTGGTACGAGTGGGACCCCGTTCCGCTAACCAATTCAGAAGAGTGTCTCATTCGTATTAGTGATTTAAACAATAAACTCGCCAGTGACACAAGCGACAAGGCGTTTACAATATCCCAATGCCGGACAAAACTCAAAGCAGACCTTAATGGCGATTGCTATGTTGACTTCCTGGATTTTATAATATTAGCCGACAATTGGCTCAAATGTACAAATCTCTATGACCCCACCTGCAATGAGTAGCAATAGGCTCTTACTAATTTGCCAATAAAACATACTGTTCTGCCACAGCCTCGATTAATGCTTGTCATTCCTGCGAAAGCAGGAATCCAGCCCCTCTCATTTAGGATAATGTATGGTTTTTCCAGAAGCTACTATTGGTATTAGAAAATTAAAACCCGACAAAAACTATGCAATATGCGATACACAATATACAAAAAAATATATTTTCTCTTGACGCCCTTCTCTGGATTATATATGTTTGGGTGACTTTGAGGAGGCACAAAAAGTGAACATTTGGCTTTGCATTATTATTGTCCCTATGGTCTTTTACTGTGCTCGTATATTTACGAGGACGTTCACTGTCCAATTTAAATTTAACCCAGCCAGAAAGCAGCGTTGTTTTCTGCGATTTCTTTTGATATTTCCCTAATGGGACGAAAGGATGGTGTAAAATGAAATGGTTTCAGAAAAAATTCATTAATCTCATTTTTATATGTATAGTTGTTGGGGTCTTATCGCCGGTATCTTATGCAAAGACTCCGAGCGACAGATGCATATTGATAAAGGCTCAAGTCGCGGACCGGGACGATATCAATAAACTCGCAGATATGGGCCTCGATATTTGGGAGTTTCAGCAGGATGGTCTTATTATCAGGGTAACGGACGATGAAAGAAACCAGGTCAAAGAAAGCGGCTTTACTATTGAGACAATCACTGAGGATGTTTATGAATATACGGAAAAAATTAGACAAGAACAGATTTCTCTCTTTGCAGAGCCTACACCTTCTAAATATCATTCCCACGATGAAGTTATTACCGAACTGATAGCTCTCGAGGATTCAGGAGTTGCTCAGACTCATATTATAGGCGGTACTCACGAAGGCCGAGACATCTGGGCAGTAAAAATCAGCGACAATCCTTCCGATGACGAGAATGAGCCTGGAGCAATTTTTTTGGGCTGTCATCATGCCCGGGAGTGGATATCTGTAGAAGTCCCGCTCTATATCGCGCAATATTTAGCCAATAACTACGACGGTGATGCAGAAGTCAAACATCTGGTTGATAACTGCGAAATATGGATAGTACCGGTAGTCAATCCGGACGGCTATGAATACAGCCGTACCGGCGACCGGATGTGGCGAAAAAACAGGAGAGACAACGGCGACGGTACGTTTGGCGTCGATTTGAACAGAAACTACGATTCCATGTGGGGCACTGTAGATGCACCCGCAACAACGTCAGCAATAACCTACCGAGGTCCAAGCCCTTTTTCCGAACCGGAGACACAGGCTGTAAGAGACCTTGTTCTTACATATGATTTTCGTATTCTAATGAGCTACCACAGCTTTTGGCAAGCGATATATTATCCGTGGGGGTATACTTGGGAACCTCCACCTGACGGACCTATGTTTAGAGATATGACTTCCAGTATGATAGAATTAATATACCATACCAGCGGAGCAACTTATACGAACTGGTTGGATATGCCTGATACATATTTGGTCAGCGGTGACACAGGAGACTGGAGCTATGGAGAGCTTGGTATTTATTCATTCGGTATTGAACTGCGGCCTGTTACATTTAGCCAGGGCGGATTCGTACTTCCGGAGAATCAAATAATACCGACCTGCACGGAGAATTTGCCGGTTGCTCTATACCTTATATCATATGCCGCTGCCGACTATGGAATCGAAAATCTGACTACGGGCCAGACATACAGTAATATTCAGCTTGCCATAAATGACGCAAATGATGGCAATGAGATAGTAGTCAATCCTGGAGTGTATCACGAAAGTGTCTCTCTCATAGATAAAAATCTGACAATCAGGTCAACAGACCCCAATGACCCGGCCGTTGTAGAATCTACTGTTATTAATATTGAGGATCTTTATCAAGGCTCGGTTTTAACTCTGTCCGGCAATAGAGATAGAGTCTATGTACTTGATGGGCTTACCATAACTGGTGGGCAGGTAAGTATCTCGTGCTGTAATATAACCCCGATAATCAGAAACTGCATTGTTGGAAGCAATGGCCCCAACGCGATTGAGTTTTGGGAAGACTATGAGCCACCAACAATCATTGATTGTGCTATTTTAGGACAAGTAGTAGAATTGAACGACCCAACTCTGATAGCTTACTGGCAACTGGACGAGACAGAAGGCGACATAGCTAAGGATAGTGTCGGAGATAACGATGGCACGCTCTTTGGCGAACCACTCTGGCAGCCTGCTGGCGGCCAGATAGCCGGCGCTCTGGAATTAGATGGGATTGATGATTATGTCGAGACAGACTTCGTTTTAAACCCAGCCGATGGCCCATTCAGTGTATTTGTCTGGGTTAAAGGAGGCGCTCCAGGACAAGCTGTTTTGTCGCAAATTGGTGGTGCGAATTGGCTCTGCACAGATTCGTCAGGAGGTAACTTAATGATCGGGCTAAAGGGTACTGGCCGGGGCGCCACCATATTGCTGTCACAAGCATTCATCACCGATGGCAACTGGCACCGGATAGGTCTTGTATGGGACGGCTCACAAAGAACGCTTTACGTTGATGACATCGCCGTGGCTCAAGACGCGCAGCCTGATTTGGAAGCCTCAGAAAACAGTCTATACATTGGCACCGGCAAGGCTATGGAGCCAGGAACCTTCTGGTCCGGCCTGATTGACGATGTCCGCATCTACAACCGGGCAGTGACTCCATAGGAATTTGAGGCAATTGCACAATAGTCATTTGACTATCGCATTACCGAATCAATGTGTTCTATGTATTAAACGGTCATAGTCATTTGACTATTGCATTACCGAATCAACGTGTTCTATGTATTAAACGGTCATAGTCATTTGACTATTGCATTACCGAATCAACGTGTTCTATGTCTTAAACGGTCATAGTCATTTGACTATTAGTCTAAAAACTTTCTAAGCTGCAACCCTCGCCGAGCACAAAATTTGGGTAATCCGTGCCTAAACCTGCGTAATCTGCGGTTAAAATTATTCTTTCAATCCTCCTTAATTTCTGATAAAAGTGCAACACGCAATACGATTGTAGTACTCTGCAATATCTACTTTGGCCGGGTGGCAGCCTCAAGCGCAGCTTGGGGATGGTTCGGAGCTTGTAGGATGGGTTTTAGCTCATCAAGAGATTGCTATGAAATTGATTGTAAGAAAATCACGGTTAAGAGGAACGGTCGTAATTCCAGGCTCTAAATCGCACACTATACGTGCCGTCGCAATCGCCTCTTTAGCAGTCGGTGAAAGTCACATTCGTAATCCTTTGGACTCAAGCGACACGCAGGCAGCGGTGGCATGCTACCGAGCGTTAGGCGCCAGGATTGACACATCCGACCCTAAACTCTGGAAGGTAACCGGCACAGGCGGCGAAATTAGCGCTCCGTCTGAAATTATCGACGTCGGCAATTCCGGCACAACGCTGCGTATCGCAATAGGCTCGGCCGCTCTTGCCCCAGCCGGCCGGACCACAACCTTCACCGGTGATGAGCAAATCCAGACCCGCCCTGTCGGGCCGCTAATAGACGCCCTCAGTGAACTCGGCGCAAAATGCACAAGTCTCAAAAACAACGGCAAGGTCCCCGTTGAGATAACCGGCAAACTGACAGGCGGAAGAACCGCAATCGCCGCAACCACCAGTCAATACCTGTCCAGCCTGCTTCTATGCACGCCTTTGGGCACTAAAGATACCCAGATAGACGTTACTTTGCTCAATGAGCCGGGTTATGTGCAAATGACACTCGACTGGCTCGATAAACAGCAGATTAAATATAACAACCAACAGATGCGCCAATTCAAAATCAAAGGCAATCAGAGCTATAAGGCCTTCGATGCCACAATCCCTGCCGACTTTTCCAGTGCCACGTTTTTCCTTTGCGCCGCCGCTATGTCCGCAGAGGAGGTAACCTTGCTTGGGCTGGATTTTGCAGATAGTCAGCCGGACAAAGCGGTGGTCGATTACCTAAAAGCGATGGGGGCCGATATTAGTATTGACCCGAATTCAGTAACGGTTAAAGCTGCAAACCTCAAAGGCGCCGAGCTTGATATGAACAAAACTCCCGATGCGCTGCCCGCTATGGCCGTTACCGCCGCTTTTGCCGAAGGCTCAACCAAACTGCTGAACGTCCCCCAGGCACGAAGCAAAGAGACCGACAGAATCAAATGTATGGCCGAAGAGCTGAAAAAATTGGACGTGGATGTTGAAGAATTACCCGACGGCCTTATAATACGGCACAGCAGAGCCAAACCGGCTGAACTGCACGGCTGGGCCGACCACCGAATCGTGATGGCATTGTCCTTGGCGGGCTTGAACTTAGACGCTCAATGCACCATTGATACCGCCGAGGCAATCAGCGTTACGTTTCCCAATTATGTGGAATTGATGAAGGGTATCAATGCAAATATGGAATTAACAGGTTAATGAATATTACTTAGTTATGTCATTCCAGCGGAAGCGGGAATCTATACTCTAACGATTATTCACTAATCCCTATTCACGAAATACCAACGACTAATTTTAGGAGATTAACAAAAAATGATTGGTTGTCACATTGGACGTTGTTTTCAGGTAACGGTAGCCGGCGGCTCTTATCAGGAAGGCCTAACCTCCGTTCTCCAGGGCGTCCCGCCCGGACTCCTCTTAACTGAGCAGGAAATCTACGGGGACCTGCTTCTTAGAAAGCCCGGAGCCGACGAATTGAGCAGCCCGCGAAAAGAGCCTGACCTTCCGATTATCTATTCCGGCCTGAACGCAGCCGATACGATTGAAAATGCTGGGAACAAAAACCACACCAACGGCACACCGCTGGCGATTCTGATTCCGAACCTCGACCGCCATTTTATTCATATCAAGCAATACCAGGACACGAATCGCACACCACGTCCGGGTCATGCATCCTACGCTTCTTTCATAAAATACGGCCCGGATGATGATGCCATCGGCGCCGGTATTTTCAGTGGACGCTACACCTCGACCATCGTAGCCGCCGGATACGTCGCCAAAAAAGTCCTGAAGAAATGTGGTATCGAAGTGTTTTCCTATGTAAAGGAAATCGCCGGCGTCCGATGTCCTGACGTCGCCGCTGACAAGGCCTTTAAGTACACCAACGATTACAAAAAAATGCGACACGACCTCGACCCGTTTTATCAGGAGGTTTATGTCAAAGGTCGTATAAATATGGATATGAGATTTCTGGAAAAGACCAGAATATTAGCCGAGATTGAACAGGAAATTAACGCTATCCGCGATAAGGCTCCAAAGCTCTCTGCCGCTGCGGTTCGGGACAAATACGGCGTACATCCAATAGTAAACTGTCCTGACACCGATACCGCCCAGGCTATGGTCGATGCCTGTAACCGCATCGCCGCCACAGGCGATTCAGTCGGCGGCGTAGTTGAGGTAGTTGTAATCGGTGTTCCAATCGGCCTCGGCGAGCCGGTCTTCTACAAGCTCGATGGGGAACTGGGTAAGATGCTCGGTATCGGTGCGGTAAAAGGTGTCGAGGTCGGTGCCGGCTTTGCTGTCAAAGATATGACCGGGTCCGAGAATAACGACCAGATGCGAGCCGAAAATGGCAAAGTTATTTTCGAGTCGAATAACGCCGGCGGTATTACAGGAGGCCTTTCCACTGGCCAACCAATCGTAGTCAGACTTACGGTCAAGCCTACACCAACAATCGACAAACCACAGAAGACAATTGACAAATATACCCTCGAGAACAAAGAGCTGGCTGCTATTACCAGGCGTGACGCAACAATTGTGGCTCGAATATGGCCGGTTGCTGAGAATTACACAGCTATGGTGATACTTGACCACCTTTTCGCGCACTATGGCTACCAGACGCTAAAGACCAAATGAAGATGTCCAGTCACTCCAGAGGCTCCTCAGCGCGCGGCTCGTTTATTCTTATGGTGGGTCGGCTCTTTCTTCAGTTGACCAGGCCGTCCCGTTGTGGGACGGATCGCGTGCCATGACACGGAAACGTTGCCCTTGTCCGCTTCTGCCTAATAGGACAGTATAGAACGGATCTGTCTGCCAGCCGCTACTGAAACGCGAGTCAGTGGTGCACTCGAAGAAATACTCAACAATCCCGCCGCTATCATCCGTAGCTACTGTAGCTGTCATCACAGCCCAGTTATCCCAAATGCCTCCACCGTTATTGATTTCACGGGGTGTCCCGTCAAAACCATTCGGGTCCACAGTGGGGTCCCACTCCATCGGATTCGGCGTCGGAGCAGTCATATCCACAGGCACAAAAGTTCTGACAGAAACTGTCTCCGACCAATCGGTTTCGTTCCTATTAGAAGATTTGTCCCTGGCTTTAACCCTGTATGAGTATACTGTATTGGGGTCAAGGTTGGGGTCTGTATAATTCGGGTCATCCTGCCAACCGCTGTCGTGCCCGTCGCCAGCTGTGTTCTCGAAATAGTACTCCACGTCACTTGCATCGTAGGCGGTCGTAGCTGTCATCGAAACTGAAGTCATAGAATCAGCACTAATGGTTTCTATGTAAGGAGCAGGTGCTGGCGGTGTACTGTCTCTGCCCGCATAGCGGACCGGCGACCATCTTGTTTCGTTGCCTATTTCATCCCGTGTCTTTACTTTGTAGCCGTATCGAACATTGGGTGTAAGGCCACCGTCGGTATATGTCGGGCTCTTCTGCCAGCCGCTATCATGCCTACTGTCACTGATGTTTTCGAAGTAATATTCCACGTCCCAGCCCCAGGCATCGGAGGCGGTCTCAGCAGTCATACTGATTGATCCTGATGTGACTATATTAGGCTCTGTCTCCCATCTACTTGGGTTAGGTAACGGTGCACTCGTATCTTCGACGAGCCAGCAGTCTGCCAATAAAGCTATATCTCTCATATCAACATACGTATCTGATGTAATGTCTGCACCCTGACACCAGTTATTCGCTTGTGAACAACCCTCTCCAAGCCATCTATCAGCGAGTATCGCAAAATCATGGAAGTTAATAATGCCATCCAGGACAAGGTCACACAATCTGCACGGTTCTACTTTCGGATGATGGAAGCCTATATCAACACGACCCGTATCGGATATTTCGTCAGTTCTGGTTGTGTATCCCAACAAATTAATATGGCTTGCGTAATCACTACCGGCATCGACATAGGGACTGTTCCTCGACTGGCCGGCCTTGGTCTGACTGAGATAGTAATCTCCGAGTGGTCCTTTGGTGAATAGTGGGTCTTTACTTATGTTTCCATCGCCCCAGTTGAGCGTACAACCATCGTCAACCCAAAAAGCAGATTGTTCATCCTTGATGCCGCTGTAAGAAATGGTAAGCGTTGCGCACCTTTGGTCAAATTCGAAACCGCCTCTAACTGCAACTGCATCACCTTTCAAGCCATAATTTTCCCAGAAGATGCTGTCGGTAATTACGCAGTCGCTCTCGTAAGAATTGAACAGTCCGCCACCGAAGCCGGTGTTGTTGGGTTCGCCGAAACTGCCTGTAGCTGCATTGCCGACAAATGTACAGTTGGAGACAATCGAATTTGTATACCAGTTGGCCGAGACACCACCACCGTCTCTGCCGGCCGCATTGTTTAAAATCAAATTGTTGATTAATGAGACACCGTTTACATCGCGCAGATACACACCGCCCCCGGAAAAATCAGCTATATTGCCGCTGATGTTGCAATCCTGGATGTTCATACCTCCCAACCAGCAATATAAGCCGGCACCGTCGGTCAGAATAAAATCATCATTGGGATCGTTGACGTCGCCAATTGCCCTGTTATTGGTAACCTTACTGCCTATTATATTGATTAAGCCATCAACACCAATGAACCCACCACCTCGAAGTGCTGTATTGGACGCAATATTGCAGTCGATAATTGTCACATCCGTATTATCAATATATATTCCACCGCCGGAATCAGCATCATTGTCAACAAAGTTGCAGTCAACAAACACAACCGCTGCGCTGCTCTCGGCACATACACCACCCCCATATCCGCTATAGGGATCAAGGCGATGATTTGGATCAGTTACTCCTGGCGGAAGTCCGGAAGCAATGTTATCTTCAAATGTGCAATCTGTGAAAGTTATCGCAGAATCAGCCGCACAATATACACCCGCCCCGTAAGTTGGCAACTGATAGGAAACCATGGGCTCTATATTCCTGCCGGCTACTCCCGCTCCGCCAATTCCACTCATCCCGCCTTCAGTACGGTTCCCTCTGATTTCACAGTTAATAAAAGTAACTTTACTTCCGATATCGCAGAACGCCCCACCTCCATATCCGGAGTACCATCGGTAGTCACCTATATAGGAGGTCAGATTGGGCTCACCATAAAGTTCCCCGAAGTTAGGTGCAAAGTCCCATCTAAAGGATTTCCACAAATCACCATTTACAAACTCGGAGTCCAGACTATTGGGGTCAAAATAAATTGCCCGAGACCTGCTGTAGTTTCCTCCGTAGTTAGCTGAGCCGGTGGCGCTGTCACCACCGTTACCGGCGTTGCCGCCGCGGGCTGTGTTGTTCTCGATTATGCAGTTTATAAACTTGGGATTGCTGTCTGGGGCGCACCATATAGCGCCGCCGCGTGCCCAGCCGCCCCAGCCGCCCCGGCCCGCATTTAGAGCGTCAGTCGCATTCTCGCCGTTTCCTCCATTGCCTCCCTCAACTAAATTGTTTCTTAATATACAGTTCTTAATAATGGGGGAGGCCCCTTTATCTATTAATATTGCACCACCTTGTCCGGGTGTACCATCCTCACCGTTAGGATGATTGGCATTCCTGTCACCGTCAGCACCGTCACTCCAGTGTCCACCGCAGTTCTGTATCGTTATACCATTTAGGACCGTCTTGGAATCTGTGTTGGATGCAAATGCAACACCAATGTAATTCCAATCATTAGTACCTATATAACCGTCAATAATCGTCGCCGCCACACTATTGCGGTCATCCGGATTTCTCGATGTGATAGTAACAGCCTTGTCCACCCAAAGTGCGATGCCCATATTTTCACCCGTAAGGGGGTTTGAGACTCCACCACCGAAATATGTGCCGGGGTCAACCACAATCGTATCGCCTTCTTTGGCATTATTAACCGCCTCCTGAATTGTCGGGTAGTTACCGGGCACAGTGACCGTCTTGCCAAGGTACTTTACAAACTCAACGGTAATAGTCTTGTTCGAATCCATTGTCACGGTATTAGTATGAGCATCAGTACGGTCATTATCAGTGCCTACCCATTTGACCCGATAGCCCGGCTCCACCGTCGCCCACAGCTTAACCACAGTGAACTTTTCGAAGGAACCGCCGCTTGGCTCGACCGTGCCGTTCTCACCGACGATATTAATAATTAACCGATACTCACCCTCACCGATAGGATAATGTAAGCCTATATCGACCTGCCCGGTGTCAGCGACACCATCGGAGCGAGTGGTAAACTCTTCGAGGCCAAGAGCAACCACCGAATTACTTCCAGCATCAACGCACGGGCTCTCCATCTCCTGCCCTGCCGCAGTTTGACTAAGGCTGTGGTGTGACGCGACAAAGAGTGGGTCAGCATCAATATTACCATCAAGCCAGTTGAGGATGCGTCCCGGCTCGATATAGACAGATTTCGGACCACGCCCACCCTGAATGTCGCAATACGATACTGTAAGGGTGGCAGGTCTGTCTAAATAGAACGGCTCATTATCGCTGCCTATCGATATCTGGCTGCCGTTGAGACCTGTGTTGTTCCAAAGGATACTATCGATAAGAATCGTTCGGCTTTGATAAGAGCAGGACAATCCACCTCCTCTTCCGTGCCTGGCATTGTCTGGGTCATCCGCCCGGTTATTAACAATTGTACAGTTGGAGATTGTTGGTGTAGTAAGCCAGTAGGAGACGATGCCGCCACCGTCCAGAACAGACGAGTTTCCTTTGACCAGACAGTTTCTAAGCGTCGGGATGCTGGGGTCACCGCCGAAATAAACTCCACCGCCAGAGCCGGAAGACGAATTGCCCGTTATGAAGCAGTTTTCAATTTGAGCCTCAGAAGACCAGCAGAACATTCCACCGCCGCCCCCGAAGGGCTTTTCAGAACCGAAGGCAATAAGGAACGCTTGAGAAACAGGCATAAACCAGCGCGTCTTGGCTCTATTACCCATGATGCTGCAGCCTTTAATCACCGGTGCCCCACTACTCCAGTACATCCCTCCGCCATGCTCAGCGACATTATTAATGATGACCGAGTCGGAAATCAATAACTCTGCGTTCTCGCCGTGCCAGTACAGACCGCCTCCAAACGACGATTCATTATTACTAAAGTAACTTCTGTCGATCGTTACCTCACTGCCGTTATACCAGATTCCGTTGTCCCAGTCCCATATTCCCCCACCGTATAATGCACCTCCGGAGCTGTAAGTCCCAATAGTCGAATTGCCGATGAAGTCGCTGCCGCTGATCTCGAGTGAACAATCGGACACACAGAACAATCCACCACCGTCGCCTGTGGAGAAGTTATCGACATAGTTAGAGTCAATAATCTCCACCGTGCAGAAATCGTTAAAGTACTGACCCCCTCCACTTCCACTGGCCCCGGCCTTGTTCCCAATGACCTTGCAGCGATTAACTACAGCCTCGCACCCAGTTTGATAATATTCGCCGCCGCCGTCTAAGCCGCTGTCGTCATATTGTCTTGAAGCGTTGTTACTTATCGTACAGTTGGTAAGCTCTACTTTGCAGTCGTAGTCGTAGTAATTAGCACCTCCATAGTTCGAGGTGAAACTGGTCATGACTAAACCATCCATACCATCAGCGCCGGCTGCTCCGCCAGCGCCTCCGTCACCTCCGTCACCGGGACCTACATTTACTCCATTTGGCTCATTCGGTTCGCCCGGAGCAACTCCGACGCCGGGTGCAACAGGAATAAGCCCCGGTGGAGGGCCGCCTGAGCCGCCGTCGCCGCCCACGCCGCCGTCGCCACCTGCGGCATCACCGTCACCGTCACCGCCTATGCCGCCGTCGCCACCGTCACCACCACCATAAGTATAAGTCCGGACAATAGTTTTAGTTGCGCTGTCACTAATTATGGTATCTGAGATTTCAGCCTCGCAGTTTTCTCCGAAGAATACGGCACCTGCCCAAGACCTTACGCCGTTTACACCCATATTGCCGCCAATACCACCGTCACCGCCGACGCCACCTCCGCTGCTCGCACCTGCTGCACCAGCTGCACCGGCCGGCTCTCCGTCACCGCCGTCGGCGCCGTCGGCACCCGGTGCACCTAAGCCACCGTTGCCACCGTCACCGCCGTCACCGCCGTAGTTACCAAGTCCCTGCTGAGTCGAACAGTTCAGAATCTCACAGTATCGTATCGTTGGACGGCAATTTGGGCCGAAATATATCGCGCCACCTAACGCTTCTCCGCCCTCGCCGCCTTTTCCACCGTCGCCGCCTCTTCCGCCGGCGCCGCCTGGTCCACCATCGCCGCCGTTTCCGCCTGCGCCGCCTGCTCCTTGAGCACCATCGTTTAAGCCCTCGCCGCCATTTTGGCCCCCCTGACCGGCCTGACCGGCCTGGCCTCCCTGACCATCCTGACCGTCCTGACCTGCCCCGCCATAACCACCGTCGCCGCCTATGGCCTGACAGTTAATAATTTTGCAATTCAGGATGATTGGATTACTATCGCCATCGAAATACATCGCCCCGCCGTAGCCGACACCTCCATCGCCACCGGGAGCGCCGGGAGCACCAGGAAAACCGTCCGCACCAGGCTCACCCGGCAGGCCATCTTCGCCATCCTGACCGGGAAAACCATCTGCCACTGCTTCTGCTATAGCATTGGGATCTTCCGGATCAGGCTGTTCAGGCCTGTTGGGGTCGTTCGGTGCCCAATGGTCCGGGTTCGTAGGGTCGGGTACAGGAGGATCCCCTGGAGGGTCAAGTGGATCCAGAGGATCCATCGGATCAGGAGCAGGATCAGGAGCCGGATAGATGAAAGCATTGTTCTCACCGTTCCGACCTCGAGCGACAACGTTTTCGATGACCAGATGAGCCAGAGTTGGACTGCTGCTGTTAAGGCAGGTTATTGCTCCACCGAGGGCGCCCCCGCCGGGGACACCAACGCCATCGATTAGTGGCATACTACCGGGATCACCCGGGCCTCTAATAGTGAAGCCATCAACGACGGAGTCGTGGCCTTCACCATTTTGGAAGATAAAGGCAGAACCGCCGGAAATTGATATAATTGTCTCAGCAACAGAGCAGGGATCATCTGGATGTTCACTGGCGATGGTAATCGCCTTACCCATAAAATCATAGCCGCCGGGATAAGTGCCGGCCGATACTACGATCTTGTCGCCGTGGTCGTAGGCAGCATTGATTGCCTGACCGATGTTCTGATATTGTCCCGGAACGTGAAGACTCTTTGGCTGTCGGAACAGGACAGTAACTTCCTTGTTGGAGTCCATCGTTACAGTATTTGTATTAGACCAGGATGTATCATCATCGGTCCCGGACCATCGGTCAACAATGTAGGTTAGGTCAGGTGCTGCTATAAGTGTTACCACTGTACCATCGGGATAATATTCACCTCTCCTATGATGGGGAAAGATTGCTCCGCGACCGCTGATTACTTCGGTACGCAACTGATAAAGAGGAATCTTTTCAAATTCAATCGTAACTTTGGCATCGGCAACAATGGTGACGGCATTGCGGGGCTCCCTCGATGAATCATCATCGGTTCCGGTCCACCCCTTGATTCGATAACCAGGTTCAGGATGTGCTGTGAGCAGCACTACTTCGTATTCCCGATAGACACCACTGCCGGGTTCGACATAGCCCTTGGCAAGGTTCGGGTCAACGGTCCCACTTTCATCTACCACAGTAACATCCAACTGAACGAGCCGCGCCGGCAAAGCCGGATAGTGAGCACCTATATCAACGACACCTTCATCACCAACACCGTCAGTTCTTGTCGTATAGGTATCTATCTTCAGACCAATATCCGTATCCGGGTCACCGGCATCCACACAAGGACTGTCAATTAGTAGCTGTCCAGCCGCACTTTGTCTTAGATAGTAATTGCCCAACGGGCCTTTCGTAAAAAACGGGTCTGAATGAATATTGCCTACACCTTTATCATCATCCTCGATGCAGGAATACGTAGCGGAACTGTTGTACAGGTCGTCACCGTTACCCCACAGGATGCAGTTCGTAATTACCGGCGAAGAATCATGAAGGGCAAAGATACCACCATCTTTTGGAGCATTGGGGTCGTCAACAACAATAGTGCAATTGGTAATAGTCGGCGATGAATACTCCAGGTCAATTCCGCCGCCCTTGTAAAGCGCTGAATTGTTCGTAATTATACAATTGAAGATAGTCGGGTTCGCGTAATAGCACGCTATCCCCCCGCCGACGTTATCTGCAAAATTATTGCTGATAAGACAGTCTGCAATCCTCGGCGACGACTGCTCACAATTCACTCCGCCGCCTATACCGGTGTTTGACGAGGTTTGGTTGTCGATAATCGTGCAGTTTTCGATTGTCGGCGAACCGTCTTTACAATCGATTCCGGCACCATAATAGTTTGCAAAATTATTGCTGATAATACAGTCCGTAATCCTCGGCGATGCTCCGTCACACCGAATGCCACCTCCATAATCGGCATTACCCCAGCCGATAGTAAAACCCTTCAGAACAGCATCAGGTCCTTCACCGCTTTGGAATGTTACTACAGAATCCTCTTCCAATATGCCTAAAATAATTGTGTCTTCAGGGCTGATGTTCGGGTCGTTCGGATCGCTGATATCGCCGCTGCGAAGCGTTATCGCTTTGCCTTTAAAGTCAATGGTCTCAAGGAAAAGGGCGTTGGCTTCGGCTATCAGTTCATCTCCGTCATTTGCATCGTCTATAGCTTCCTGGATGGTGGAGTAAAGATTAGCAGGGTCACTTGGGTCGTCTTTGCTGTTGAGAACTTTTCCTGCTTTTCCGCTTGGAATTAACGTCAATGCATTATACAGATTAATACGTCCGCCTGACAGACAAAGTCGGGGCGATGATAATACCGGGTCAACCGTCTTTAAAAGAATGCCCTTTACAGTGCTGTGTGCCAGCGTTGGATACTCTGCCCAAATCAGTGCACAAGCACCTGATGCAAATGGAGCGGATAATGATGTCCCGCTTAAGGTCTCGTAATTCGTCGACACATTAAAAACGAGCATTGCAAAATTTTGTTTTGTTGGAGACGTACTCAGAATCTCCGTGCCCGGCTCAGCAATGTCAACAGAAGTCTCTCCAAAATTGGAGAAATCCGACCTCTGGTCATCGGCGTCCGTTGACATTACAGCAATGATGTTGTCTAAGTTAAAGCTTGCAGGATAGACAGGATTCACGTCATTATCGCTGCCATAATCGTTACCTGCCGCAGCCACGAAAAGCACCCCGGCATCCCCGGCGTCTCTGATAGCATCATAAAGAGATTGCGAATGAAAGTTACCACCCCACGATGCGTTTATAATCTTGGCACCATTATCAACGGCATACCCAATTGCTTCAACCGCTTCACTAATAAATACCTCAGGCTCAACATTATAATCATCAGCGAAGACTTTCAGGGCCATCATCTTGACGTTCCAACAGACGCCGACAACGCCCCTACCATTATTACCGACTGCGCCGATGATTCCCGCTACATGGGTGCCGTGAAAGTGATTATCAATGGGGTCGCTGTCATCATCATCCGGGTCTCTTGCGACAGCACCGGCAAAATCATAACCATAAATATCATCTATATAGCCGTTGTTGTCGTCGTCAACATCCGGCGAACCTCTCATCTCTTCACTGTTCACCCACATGTTATCCGCAAGGTCAGGATGGGTATAGTCAACGCCTGTGTCGGTAATTGCTACGACAATATCAGGCTCGCCGGTCTGAATATCCCAGGCCTCAGGTGCATCAATGTCGGCACCCTCTGTTCCTCCGGTTTGGCCGGTGTTGTTCATCCCCCATAAATCGGAAAACATAGGGTCGTTGGGAACTGCAAGCAGCTTGTACTTGTAGTTCGGCTCGGCGTACAAAACATTAGCCGACTGGTTGAACTCGATACAGGCATCCGCAACACTCATGCCTTCAGGAAGCTTTACAACAGCCAGGCCTGGCGCTATCTCGTCATATTCCCTATCTACTACTGACCCGCTAAAGATATAATTCGAAATCGAATTCCTCATTGCCTGAGATGTCAAAGGCCCAATTGGTTTTAGAAGCCCCTCCGGCACCTGGGCTCCTGCTTCCACCTCTGCAAAACGAACAAGCAATTCGCCTTGCTTATAGGCTGTGAAATCATCTTCCGATAAGTTGTAAAATCTTATATCGGGTAAATCAACTGCCCGTGCAAAACCAGCTACGGACAGTAAAATCAATACGCTAATCAGAATTTGCCGCTTCATTATTCCGTTTCTAAACTGCCTTTCATCATTCCTTAAACTGTAAATACCTCAAGATACCCCACGAGCTAAAACGTTATAAATCAGGCCTTGCAAAAATGTGGAAACTGTCACAAATGCCCCAGCAACCACCACAAGGCTATAATTCGCCCTCCATTGCGGCAATTGCCTCAGCATCGCGTTCCTCCTGCAGAATGATAGTCGGTTTCACCAATATCAGCAATATCTTATGGTCTCTGATTTCGCTGCGGTTACTAAACAATCTGCCAAGGATAGGTATCTTGCTCAATACCGGGACACCAGCCTCCTTTTCAATCTCTGCTGTTATCTTCTGACCACCTAACAGTAATGTCCCGCCATCGGGCACGCTCACACGAGTCATAACACTCGATGTCTCTGTCTCAGGAACAGTTGCTTCGTACTGCTGAACCTCCCCTTGTGCTCCTACGGGCCCTTCAACCTGATGCGTTCTCAGTCTCAGTAAGTCTGTCAGTTGAGTCATTATATACAACAACACGTGTTTCTTGTCCTTAGATATAGTCGGAGTAATACCCAGACTGCTGCCGACTGATATATAGCCTATGTTTTGCTGCGTACCGGTTGTCGTACCGGCAGTACCGACCCCGGTCGCCTGTGTGACGGCAGTCGTCGTGGGAGGAAGCGCATACGAAATCAAATCTTGAACAGAGAATGTCGCCGACTCTCCGCTCATAACCGTACCTTTCGGCGCAGTCAAAGACTTGGAGTCCGAATGAGCCTGAACAGCTCGCAGAAGGAATGCTACCTGCAAATCGTCAAGTATCGTACCATAACCTCCACTAATTACGGCTGGAGTGGCAAGGCTTCCTTCTACGGAAAGGCCACCCAGGCTTCCCTGGACCTTTGTTGAGGTATCCGGTGTAGTAGCAACTGCTGAGCCTTGTTCAAAACTAAGCTGGCCCCATTTGCCGCCAAGGTTGACCGAGAAATCTACATCCAGACCGACATCTTTAAGGAAATTCTCACTTACCACTAAGAATACGGCCTCGATGGCAACCTGGTTCCCGAGCGCCTTACGAAGCGCATCTAACAGCTTTTCGATTTCTTGATGAACCTCAACGGTTTGCATCACGGCAAGTTTCCTTGGCTGTTGGCGTGGGTAAGGCGTTATTGTTCCCTCTCCTACATCACTGGTCTCAAACCAGCTATCCGGCTCGATGGTTTCTTGAATAAGATATCTCAAATCTTCGGCTATATAACCGCCCATGCCGCCCATCATGCCGCCCATGCCACCCATCATGCCCATGCCGCCCATGCCGCCCATCATGCCGCCCATGCCGCCCATGCCGCCCATGCCGCCGCCGTAGCCGCCCATGCCGCCGCCGTAGCCGCCCATGCCGCCGCCGTAGCCGCCCATACCGCCGCCCATGCCGCCCATACCGCCGCCGTAGCCGCCCATGCCGCCGCCGTAGCCGCCCATACCGCCGCCGTAGCCGCCCATGCCCCCGCCGCCGTAGCCGCCCATGCCGCCCATGCCACCCATCATGCCGCCCATACCGCCGCCGTAGCCGCCCATGCCGCCCATCATGCCGCCCATACCGCCGCCGTAGCCGCCCATGCCGCCCATACCGCCCATCATGCCGCCCATGCCGCCCATCATGCCGCCCATGCCCATCATGCCCATGCCGCCCATGCCCCGGAAATTGGCTGGCTCAGCAACAAGGTCGCTGATGTCATAGACACGATGCACCATCTTGCGCTCAAGCATATCTTCTGTTCCTATCTGAATTACTCCTTCGTCCACAACATAGATGAGTTGCGCAAAATCGATAGACGAAACCCCGGCTAACAGAATCTCCAACGCCTTGCGAAGCTTAACACCGGTCAGCGGATCCATCCCCGCAGGAGTGCTCTGCACGACCTCGGCATTCTCGAGTAAATCCTTCCAGTTAGGCTGTATTTGTACTGGTTGGTCTGGACCTAATGAAGTTTTTAATTTCTCAATCACTTCGCCGAAAGTCATTGCCGGTGTCAGGTCCGAAAGGTCAATACTCTTCTCCAGTTGCTCATAGACACGTGCGTCGGCCTCGTCCAACCCAATCGGCTTGTCCGGCTGACGTGTTGGCTTCTCGATAAGCTCTCGCCAATACTTAGGATAAGTAAGCTCTTCTGCGTACGGAATTCCGGACTCTTCAGTTTTCATTAAAACATCCGCTCTTTGTTTATCCGACTCTTTCTGAACATCTAATTGCTTCCGGAAGTAAATCATATCTTCCAGCGTGTCTTTCAGAACAAGCGCTTGCTCATTTTGCGGGTCTAATATAAGCAGGCTTACCAATTGACCAAGAGCTGCTTCATAATGCTGCTGTTTCTGATAAGTCAGCGCATTCTCCATCAATTCGGCTATTTGTTTCTCTCTGTCGATTTCACTTTGTGTTCTAAATCGACGTTGTTCCTCAGCCGCTGCTTGTCGTTTCTCTTGTTCCTGCTGACGAATATCTTCGTTCTCTGCATCAGCTATTTCCTCGGTCAATAACTTCAGCTTGCTGCTGTACTCTTTGAAAAGTTCATCCCCGAGGTGCATCTGGTTTTGGTTCACAGTAAGAGCAGCCGTCTCAACTACGTCCTTTGCCTTATCGAATCTGCCCTGGTCGTTGTAGCTATGCGCTTTAGCTATAGCATCGTTAACAACGGCTCTGGTATGACTTCGTATGATACTTCTTCTGCGATTAATTACTTCGATGTAGTTGCTCTCGCCTGTTACCGGTGAAGCTACTCTTGGAGCAACTTCCGGCGTAACTACTTCCGAAGCAGTCTTCGGCTCAGCTAATCCCGGCTCAACAACACCCGGTTCAACTACAGCAACCACTACCGGTTCCTCTTGTTCTTGAACGAGCTTTTGCTCGGCTCTTTGGGGTAACAGCCTATCTATTTGCGACAGATAACCTTCTGCTGCCTTTCTCATTTGCGGTGGGATTAAATCACTGGACGCGACCTTTACAAAACCTTCCCGGGCCTTCTCAAGCTGACCGGTGTAGTAAAGTCCAACGCTGCGGTTCCAAAGCTCGGCGACTTCTTTCTTCCGCTCATCCAGGCTCAAAACAGGTTTCTTAACCTCTGCTGCAGCTTCTACCGGCTTCTCTTTAATCGGAGGCTTTTTCCTTTCAGCCTTTTCAACCTTGGCTTTGGCCGCGATTATCTGAGCGTCTATTTGCCTGAAAACCTCAGCAATCTGCTTCCGCTCCTCTGTGGTCAAAAACTTACTATCTTTGATCTTTTCAAGATACGTCTTGGCTGCGATTAGTTGGTCCCGCTTAATCAAATCATTGACTACCCGAAATGTCTCTAAGGCGCCCTTTCTTTCAAGTACAGCTATCTGGCTCTCTTTCAGAAGCTCATTGAGTTGCTCACGCACATCCATAGTCAAATCTTTCTCGTACCCCTGGGCCATAAGGAAGGTTTTTACTGCTTCCTCATAGTAACCTTCTTTGTATTCTTTCTGCCCGGTCTGAATAAAGATTTGGACTACTCGGCGGATTGCTTCCTGCTTCTCAGCCCCCTTATTTTCCTGCGACGGAGCCACTTGCGGTACTGTTATTATCGGCAATAAAATCAATGCCAGAACAACGGACAGGGACCTCCTGCCAAAGAACTCGGTCAAGAAACTCGGCTTGTTCAAAATAAACCTCCTGCCAAAAATATACCACCCTCGTAAGGAAATTTCTATTAAGTTACGTTCTTCACAACCTCCAGTTCTAATAGACAAGACTTATGATAATCGAGTTTATAATAAAATCTCTAATATTGCAAGAGAAAAATTTGATTTATATCAACTTGGCCGATAATATTCAAGTTTCTATTTGACAAAATGGGAAGCTTGGGTAAATCAAGGCAAAAATAGTCACCTAAAAAACGCTTTTTTATGGCCAAAAAGAGGCTTTTAACAAAACTTAAAATCGCAAAAAAAACATAATATGAACCAAAAACCTCTCGTTTTAGCTGTTGAAACATCCAGCAGAATAGGCTCCGTTGTAATAGCCCTCGGTGAAAAATTTCTCGCCGAAACCACTTTTTCCGCACCAATCAGGCACAGCGCGGAGATTTTTCCAGCCATCAGTGACATCCTGCAACGCTTCAGCAGAAAGCCCGACCAAATCGAACAGGTCCACATCTCCGTCGGACCGGGAAGCTTCACAGGTCTGCGCATCGCCGTAACCCTCGCAAAGACAATGCACTTAGCCAACGCCGCGAAAATTGTAGCAGTCGATACACTCGACGTAATCGCCGCCAATGCAATCGACTATATAAAGGAAGAAAACACAACCATAACTTTTCATCCTGAACAAAATGAAGTCGAAGACCCGCTAAGCTTGTCCTCGACTCCCATCGGCCAGCGGGAATCTCCTGAAAGAATCGCCGCCATTACCGACGCCAAGAGAGGCCGGTTCTTCATCGCCGTTTACAAACGTCTCCACGAAAGCACAGTGTCATTCCTGCGAAACTTGTCCTCGACTCCAATCGGGGAGCAGGAATCCACTTCTCACTATCCGCTATCCGCTATCCGCTACCCGCTAATAAAACTTTTTCCGGATTCCCTAATGACCGCATCCGAATTCCTCGCCCAATTCGCCTGTGACGAAAACCCCATCTGGCTGCTCGGCGATGGCCTTCTATATTATAAGGATAAATTCAAAGCAGACAGCACTCGATTTTTAGAACAGAAATACTGGAGCCCGCAAGCTTCAAAGGTTCACCTGCTCGGCTGGAAAAAAGCCCTGACCAACCAGTTTGCAGACCCCTTAACGCTAACTCCCAATTATTTACTCCGCCCCGACATCAAAATAAAACAACGATGACTCCTTACTTCCTCCACTCCCTCTTATTTGTTATTCGCTATTCTTTGTTCGATATTCTTTATTCGACATTCGACATTCAATATCCCCCTTGTTTCTGTCTTATCAATAAACCATTCACCAATTACTAACAAACAGGGCTTATACCGAATCAATCGGCATAAGCCCCGTATTGATACGAATCTGCTATATTAACTGGGCAATCTTAATACTACAACGCCACTTCGGTTTTCAAAATGCAACAACGTATAGCCTTT
>CAYUFX010000004.1:0-100103 GCA_964444135.1 uncultured Pirellulales bacterium
ATTTAAAGGCTATACGTTGTTGCATTTTGAAAACCGAAGTGGCGTTGTAGTATTACAATATGCCGGATATCAACAATGATGGGTAGAAATCATAGTGTCGAGAAAATATGCCTGAGACAAACACAAATACACAACTGAATTTCAAGAACCAAAACCTGCCAATATCCTCAACTCACCGCCCTTCTGCATTGCTCCGTTTCCGCAGAGGCATGATCGTACTTGCTCATATAGTTGCCTTCGCTGCCTCTTTGATGCTTTCCTTCCTCGTAGTGCACAATATGCAGTTAAGACCCTCGACTCCTACCGAGAAGTGGCTTCATCTATACCCTCCGTTGCTCCTGTTTTTTCTCATTGTCAAGCTGCCGGTATTTGGGCTTTTCAAGCAATACCGCGGCTGGTGGCGCTATGTAGGGATTTCCGATCTTCGTGGGATATTGTGGGCATCATTTGTCAGCACATTAATTATCGTTTCTTTATGGTTTATGACAGCCAACATCGAAGCCATTCGTACAAATCTACCACCGGACATAGAAAGGCCTGCCGAAGGTATATGTATAGCCGATATGTTCGCCACAGTTTTGATGCTTGGCGGATTGCGGATACTAATACGGCTATACTTTGAGGAGTTTCGTACTGCCGAAGCAGGCCGACTGAAACGATTTCTTATAGTGGGCGCAGGCAATGCAGGCGAAGCACTGCTGCGAGAAATTCACCGTATGCCTGTAGCCCAATATGAG
Source organism: uncultured Pirellulales bacterium (assembly GCA_964444135.1). Classification (GTDB taxonomy): domain Bacteria; phylum Planctomycetota; class Phycisphaerae; order Sedimentisphaerales; family Anaerobacaceae; genus NIOZ-UU13. The sequence continues at coordinate 738 of CAYUFX010000004.1, forward strand.
GTTGTCGGCTTTATTGATGATGACCCCATCAAAAAAGGCACTAATATTCATGGAATACCGGTCCTTGGCCCTGTTGAGCAGCTGCCCGAAGTCTGTGAGGAACGCAACATCGAAGAAATTGCCATCGCAATGCCCTCGGCAAGCCATCAGCAGCTAAGACGCGTTATCCAGGTATGCGAAGGTACTAAGATTCGCTTCCGTACGGTGCCATCAATTACGGATATTGCTTCCGGTAAGTTCCGTGTCTCTCAGATCCGAGATGTTGACATCAACGATTTGTTAGGCAGAGAAACTGTACAGCTTGACCTGGACCTAATAGAAGCCTTTGCCAAGGACAAAACAATTCTGGTTACCGGCGCAGGCGGCTCCATCGGTTCAGAAATGTGCAAACAGCTATGCAATTTCACCCCGAAGCTGCTTTTGCTTATTGAGCAGGCTGAAAATCCACTGTTTTACATAGAGCGTGAATTGCGCAAACAATTTCCCGCAGTCCGCATAAAAGCACTTATTTGCAACATTACCGACAGGACCCGCGTGGACGAAATCTTTAAAAATTACAAGCCACAGGTTGTCATTCACGCCGCCGCTCATAAGCACGTACCTTTGATGGAGCTTAACGCCGGCGAAGCCATCAAAAACAATATTGTCGGCACACAAGTCGTCGCTGATGCCGCAGATAACTCCGGCACTGCCAACTTCGTATTGATAAGCACCGACAAAGCCGTCAATCCAACCAGCATAATGGGCTCATCAAAGCGAATTGCAGAAATGTATATCCAGGACCTGAACAGAACCAGTGAAACGCACTTTGTAACTGTCCGCTTTGGAAATGTGCTTGGCTCTGACGGCTCAGTCGTTCCTATCTTCAAAAAGCAAATAGCCGAAGGTGGTCCCGTAACCGTTACACATCCTGAAATGAAGCGCTATTTTATGACCATACCGGAAGCAAGCCAGCTCGTCCTGCAGGCGGCAACAATGGGAAAAGGCGGAGAAATCTTTGTGCTTGATATGAGCGAGCCGGTAAAAATCGTGGACCTGGCCAGAGAGCTTATCACCCTGAGCGGATTCAGGCCCGGAGAAGACATTGAAATGGTTTTCACCGGACCCAGAGTCGGCGAAAAACTCTTCGAGGAACTTTCGATAGAAGGCGAAGATATGCAGCGCACAAGGCATCCTAAAATCAGTATATGGAAGAATATTCCGATGGACCGCGAGGGGCTTCGGGCGGGTATAAACGAGCTGGTAAAAATCGCCAAAGCACAAAACAACAGTCAAATATTTCAGAAAATCAAGGAGCTTGTACCGGAATATATCGGCCAAACCACCACTTCCCAGGAACCCGCCAACAACTAAGAACGCCCCCCGCTGAAAAATTCCAAATTAGAAAATTCCTAAAGTGTCTAAAGTTTAGATTGCCTAAAGTTACGGATTATTTTTTTACTTTAGCTCACTTTAGGCACTTTAGTCTCTTGTGCTCTACTATGGTATCCTCTTGTCGGTCAGCTTGCTGGGCTTATCAAGAAGCATAAGCGTGTCTAAGTCCGCCATCATCTCCTGCCGATTAATACGAAGAGCGCGCTCATGCCTTCTGCGCCCTTCAGCGGCAGTCTCACCCATCTGGTCGTAAGAACTACACCCCAAAGGCACGAAAAACAAAGCGCACAAAACAATAACCAAAATCACCTTACACACAGAAACGCCTTTCATCATCATTCCCTCATTGAAATCCACATTTCAGCTACAGTTATCGGGCGGGCCTAATTTTTCGGTCAGCCCCGTTAGAAATTTTCCTTTTATTTCATCTCATTACCCCATATAGAGTTTCTAATGGGGTCAGCCTTAGTTTTTATTATTTAGGCGCTAAAAAACACACCCCTGACTATCTCTATATTATAGCAGCCGCCAATGCCATTGTCAAGCCCGTTGGCAATTTCCTGCCCTTATTGCCGGAATATTTCCCATTTGCAGTATTTCCACCGTGTCTTATGCCGCAATTTCTAAGCCTGCCAAGGCAACAACGCACCCTCGCTCGGCAAAGAACCTGCCCCCGAAAATACCAGAAAAAGTCTTGTTCCTGCCCCCGAAACGCTATTTCTTCTGAAATCGCACCTCTTATATGCCGATAACCCGCTTAATCAAGTGGAATACGATATGTAAGACTGGAAGATGCCGGAAATGAACGACTCACTAAGCACCCACAGTTATGTATCCGACACGGACGCCGTGTTTATCCTTGAATTACCCTTCCAAACTCAGGAGGCCGTAAAATGAATAACGGCGAAAAAGAAATGATTGGATTCCCGCAAGGCGGGGTCCCTCACCGTATTCTCGTCATAGACGACAATCCCGATATTCAGAGGGATTTTAAGACCATTCTCCTTGAAGAGCAAGCTAACACAAAGTTGGACTCGTGTAGTGCCAAGCTTTTCGCCCGCAGCGTCCGTAAATCCACGCCCAGGAGCAAGTATGAGCTCGATTTTGCATCTCAGGGAAAAGAAGGCCACGAAAAGATAAAACAGGCGCTTTCACAAAATCGCCCATATGAGCTGGCTTTTGTCGATATGCGCATATCTCCGGGCTGGGACGGCATTGAAACGATAGAGCACATCTGGAAGACCGACCCTAACATTCAGGTCGTCATCTGCACAGCCTACACCGACCATTCCTGGGAAGAAATAAGCCAGCGGCTCGGAAGGTCGGAAAATCTTCTGATTCTCAAAAAACCCTTCGACAGCGCCGAAATCGCTCAACTCGCCGCCACACTGACCGAAAAATGGACCTTAGCTAAGCAGGCATCTAAGAAGATGGACCAATTAGAGCAAATGGTCAAAGAACGAACTAATGAACTGGCAACAACCAATAAGCAGAACCAACAGGAAATCCCTGAGCGCAAGAAAGCTGAGGAAGCGTTGAGAGAAAGTGAGGAAAAATTCAGGAGCCTTGCAGAGCAATCTCCGAACATGATTTTTATCCACAGTAAAGGCAAAGTGATTTATGCCAACAAAAAGTGTGAGGAGATAATGGGATACAAAAGAGAGGAGTTTTATTCTGATGAATTCAACTTCTTAACCTTGATTGCACCGGAGTCAATGGATTTGATAAAGGAGAATTACAAAAGGCACTTAGAAGGTGAAGAAATTCAGCCATACGAATATACCCTTATAAATAAGACCGGTGAAAGAATTGAGGCAATCAACGCGAGCAAACTGATCCAATATGAAGGCCATAAGGCTATTCTTGGAGTTGTAACTGATATCACCGAGCACAAGAAGGCAGAGGAGACGCTACGGCAGAGCGAAGAGCGGTTGAAGATATTATTTGAATATGCCCCCGACACAATCTTCTTAACCGACGTTAAAGGAAATTTCGTCGATGGTAATAAAGCTGCGGAGGAAATGGTTGGATATGCGAAAGAGGAATTAATTGGGAAGAATTTGTTTGAGACAGGATTGCTGTTAGAAGAGCAAGTACCTAAGGCAGCCAAACATTTAGAAGAGATTGTCAAAGGCAACCCAACAGGGCCAGACGAGTTTACCTTAAAAAGGAAAGATGGCAGTTATGTTACAGTTGAGATAAGAACTTTACCTGTAAGAATAGGGAACCAAACATTAGGATTAGGCATTGCACGCGACATCACCGAGCGCAAGAAATCCGAACTCAGTCAGAATGAACTTGTCGAAAAAGTGGATAAAATTAACAGAGAACTGAATGATTTTGCGTCGATAGTCTCGCATGATTTGAAGGCGCCGCTGCGAGGGATTAAGACCTTGGCCAATTGGATATTAGCCGACATTGCGGATAAGCTTGGGGACCAGGCCAACGAGCAAATAAATCTGCTTTTGGACCGCGTAGAACGGATGTATAACCTCATTGAGGGCGCTCTTCAATATTCGAGACTCGGCCAGACAAAAGGAAAACAGATTCAGGTCAATCTCAATACCTTTGTTCCGGAAATTATTAATATGGTCGTTCCACCGGAAAACATTACAGTTACAATCGAAAACGAACTGCCTGTAATTGAGTGCGATGAAACTCAGATTATGCAGGTATTCCAGAATCTGCTGAGCAACGCTATAAAATATATGGATAAACCACAGGGCTGGATAAAAGTCGGCTGCGTCGAACAGGACGGCTTCTGGAAATTCAGTGTCGCTGATAACGGGCCTGGTATCGAAGAAAAGCACTTCGAAAAAATCTTCAAAATATTCCAGGCATTGCCGACCTCTCCAAGGTTTGAAGGCACCGGAGTCGGCCTTACCATCACAAAGAAAATTGTTGAGTTATATAACGGAAAGATTTGGGTGGAATCGAAAGTTGGCGAAGGAAGCACTTTTTTCTTTACTTTGCCAAAGCAGAAGGGACCCCACCTTGCGGGAACCAAAGTGGGGGCCAAAAAATGAGAAACTCAAAGCCGATATTGCTCATTGAAGATGATAACGTGGATGTGATGACCGTGGAACGTGCGCTCAGAGACCTGAAGATTGCAAACCAGCTCGTTAGCACGAGCAACGGCGAGGAAGCTTTGGAGTATCTAAGAACCAACGGTAATAAAAAGCCCTGCGTTATCTTGCTGGATTTGAATATGCCGAAGATGAACGGCGCCGAACTTCTAAAAATCGTAAAAAAAGACGAGGCATTGAAAAAGATTCCTGTTGTAGTGCTGACTACATCCAGCCACCAGCAGGATGTAGTCGAAAGCTTCAAGCTCGGCGCTGCCGGCTATATGGTCAAATCTGTTGATTATGGAAAGTTTGTGGAAACAATCAGAACAATTAACCTGTATTGGACTTTAAGTGAACTGCCGTCAAATGGAGATTAAAACAATGGAAAATACAAGATACAAGATTTTGCTCATTGAAGATAACGAGCTCGACCAGATGGCTTTTAAGCGCTTTGTGGACGATAACACCATTCCGTACGATTGTGCAATCGCCGGCTCTGTTTCAGAGGCCCGAGACGCATTGAATCACGACTGTTTTGATATTATAATTGCCGACCACTCACTCGGCGACGGCACAGCTTTTGACATCCTGGCTTCGGCCAAGGATACTCCCATTATAGTCGTTACCGGAGCAGGTGATGAGGAAACAGCCGTAAAAATCTGGAAAGCCGGCGCTTATGACTATCTGATAAAGGACCTCGACCAAAACTATCTCAAAGCCATTCCAATAACGGTTGAAAATGCCGTCAGCCACAAGATGATCGAAAAGAAACTCCATTTGCTTTCGGGCGCTATTATGAGCACCGACGACAGCGTCTATATTACCGATATGCAGGGTAGTGTTATCTTCGTTAATAAGGCATTTTGCAACACTTACGGGTACAAGGAACAGGATATTATCGGAAAAAACAGTGCTGTCCTCTGGATAGGAAAACATCAGACCGAAAATACCAGAAGTGTCTTCCATACCCGAACTATTGGAAGCTCCTGGGAAGTTGGGTTCTACCATAAACGAAAGGACGACAGCGTATTTCCGGTCTCTCTTTCGAGGTCAACCATCAAAGATTCAAAGGGAAACGAGGTTGCGATTGTGGGAGTCGCTCGCAATATTTCCGAGCGAATCCTTATAGAGGATGAACTCAGAACAGAAAATCAGAATTTGAAGAAACGAATTACGGAGCTGGAAGAGAAACTTGAAATAGAGCACAGCTATTCAGCCCCGAATGCTTAACGCTCGCAGCCCTTCCGGCATTGTATGAAGTATGATGGTTACAGAACAAAACAAAGAACAAACCTGCCTTTTAAAGGGAGCGTAATGGCAGAAAATAGCAGCAGACCACAACACAGTGAATTGGTCGAGAGCCAGATAAGACATAGCTGCTCCACTCCTTTTCCGGCCACCTCCAGGAGCTGGCTGGAACTGGGCGATATAATGACCGAAGATGTCACTACTGTCTGTAAGGGAAGCTCTGTGGTCTCGGCTGCCAAGATCATGTCGGATAAAAACATATCCTGCATCGTAGTTTCAGACAATGGCGATTTGTCAGGAATTATTACAGAGACAGACCTGCTGAAAAGGGCCATAGCTAACAGTAATGATTTCCGCAAGATGAAAGTAGAGCACATAATGACCTCTCCCGTCCGGAGCGTGCCCTGCAATCTTTCGGTCCTGGAAGCCAGCAGAATCATGGAAGCTGAAAACATCAGGCGGCTTGTCGTTCTGGAGGAGGAACGGCTGGTTGGTATCATAACACAAACCGATATTGTCCGAGTCCTGACAACTTATGGCATGTGGAAGAATGTCTCAGAACTTATGAGCTCCGATGTGGCCGCTATAGCCGGTTCGGCAACTGTCAGGGAAGCTGCAGAGGTCATGGCTTCACGAGACATATCCTGTCTGGTCGCTATGGATAACGACGACGTTGTGGGCATCTTTACGGAACGAGACCTTCTTAAAAGAGTCATTGCCCTGAAGCGAAATCCGGCCCAGACTCTTCTACAAAACGTAATGTCTTCACCGGTGATGAGCGTACCTTCCAACTACTCTATTCCAAGTGCCAGCAAAATGATGGAAAAGATGAGAATTCGCCGGCTGCTCGTTATGGATGACAGCACTTTACTCGGAGTAGTAACTCAGACCGACATTCTCAAGGCCATCAAAGGCAGGCTCCAGGAAGAGGAAGAAAACTACTTCAGGCTTCTGAACGAGTCCCGCAACTGCATTTATATAGTCGATTTGAATAATAATACAACCTATGTTAATCCTGCCTTAATGAAATTGCTGGAGGTAACCGACCCGGACGAACTTATAAACAAGCAGTTTTTGCCGGAACGGTTCTGGGACAATCCTCATCAGCGAGACCGGATTTCGGACCAGTTGAAGAAAGCAAGTGTCGAAGTCGAAGAGCTGACGCTGAGAACCGCCAAGGGCAAAAAGCTGTTTGTTACGCTGTTCTCAACCCGCACCAAGAACATCAAAGGCCAAACTAACGGAAGTCAGGGCGTTCTTTACGACATCACCGCGAAAAAGGAGCTGGCAACCCTCAGAGAAATGGAGCACGAGCTCCGCAGAAGTGAGAACCTTTTGAGAGGAACTCTTGAATCTACCGCCGATGGTATTCTGGTGGTTGATGAAAATGGCCGGGTGAGCCACACGAACAACCGATTTGCAAAGATATGGGATGTCCCTGAAGAGCTGGTTCAGCAGCGAGATGACCAGAGATTGTTTAAACATATTGACCGCCGGTTAGAGGACCCATCCGCGTTTCTTGAAAAGCTGCAAACTCCGTGTTCTACCGATGGGGAAAGTTTCGACACCTTATACTTAAAGCAAGGTAAGATTCTGGAAACATATTCCCTGCCATTGATTCGACAAGGAAGATTTGCAGGGCGGGTCTGGAGTTTTCAGGACATCACCGAGCGCAAGCAGGCCGAAGAGGCGCTGCGGAAAGCTCGCGACGAGCTGGAAGTACGCGTTGAGGAACGGACGGCTGAATTAGCACGAGCCAACAAAGTCCTGGAGTCCGAAGTCGCCGAACGCAAGAAGGAAGAGGAGACGCTGGACAAAGTTAATAAATGCTTTTTGAGTTTTGGTCCAAATCCTGAAGAGAATATAAATAAAATTGTTGAAACTGCAGGACTTATTTTCAAAGGTACATGCGCGCTCTATAAGAAGGAAGATGATGCTCTTTTATGCACAATAGGAGGATGGAATATTCCGGAGAACCTTAAACGAGAGGACAAGAAAGAAGGCCATATTTGTTATGATGTTATAAGCAACAATAAAGATGAGCCATTTGCAATCAACGATCTTGATGAAACGCTTTATTCCAAAACTGATCCTAATGTTACCAAATATAAACTCAAGACATATGTCGGCTGTGCTGTTAAAGCTCATGGTAAAGCCATCGGCTCTTTGTGCGTTGTCTTTCAAAAAAATAGAACGTTCAATGCAAACGAGCTGAAAATTTTCTATATCCTTGCCGAGGCCCTTGGCGTTGAGGAAGAGCGCAAGAAGGCAGAGGATGTTCTGGAAAAGCTGAATAAATATTTGGAATCAACCGTCCGCGAGCTGAAGCGTACAAACAAGGAGCTGCAGGAGTTTGCATACATAGCAGCCCACGACTTAAAGACGCCACTGCGGGGAATTGGAACCTTAGCCGAGTGGTTATCAGCAGACTACGCCGATAAGTTTGATGAACAAGGTCAAAAACATGTTAAGCTGCTCGCAGAAAGAGCAAAGCGAGCGGATAAACTGGTCGACAGCATCCTCCAATATTCCAGCGCTGGACACGCCAGAGAAGAACAGGAACAGATAGATTTAAATACAGTGCTATCTGAAATAATTTTTAAGATTGACCCGCCAGAAAATATTGAAATAACCGTCGAGAACAAACTGCCCGTCCTTATGTGCAAAAAAACACACATCAGTCAGGTCTTTCAGAACCTGCTGAGCAATGCCATACAACATATGGACAAAGAGAAAGGCCAGATCAAAGTTGGTTGTATCGAGGAGGAAAGTTTTTGGAAATTCAGTGTTGCAGATAACGGCCCTGGGATTAACCAGAAGTACTTTAAAAAGATTTTCAAGATATTCCAAACCCTTTCGCCGCCAGACAAAACCGAATCTACCGGCATAGGCCTTTCCGTAGCCCAAAAAATCGTTAAGCTGAACGGCGGCAAAATCTGGGTTGAGTCAAACCCCGGCGAAGGAAGCACATTTTTCTTCATACTCCCAAAGTCAGGCGTACCCTGGGACGTTTCTATAGGGGCCGCTTCGGAAGATATAAAATAGTCATTTCACAAGCACCTGTTGACCATTGTGTTACGCCTGTTAGTCGAAAACCTCTTCCAAAAGGGGGAAGCGTATGTATCCATATTGAAGAAACCAAGAGCAGCGCCCTCAAACCCTGGCCCGAGTTCGTCGAAAGCTTGTTTAAGGGTGGCCTCAACAAAAGCCTTAGGGTAAAAATATATATTGACATCACACCTATCAGTCGCTTTAATTCCTTTCCAGTCGATATGTCGAGTTGTGCATAACCGGACGGAGCTTTGTGGAGAAGCACAGATGAATAAAAACCAGGAATTACTTAATGCCATTCTCAAATCCGCCAACGGCAAACCAGGGTCGGATGACATAAAGAGGTTGACGTGTGCTGAGGCCTTTGAGCTGGCGAAAAACTTCGAGACGGAAATTATTGAGATTGGACGTATTTGTAATCAGCACAATATCAGAATCTGTAAATGTCAGCTCGGCTGTTTTGCATAAAAGTCTTCTGCAAAATCGAGGTTAGGCATAACTCTATTGGAGGACAGAAATGTGAAGAAGCTAAGAGCAAGATTCAAGCTCTGGTTGAGCACAAGAGACATCGAAGGTGTTTTCGGCGATGGTAAATGGCGGCTACTAAAGGCCATCGAAAGCACAGGCTCTTTAACTGCAGCCAGTAAGCTGCTCAAGATAAGCTATCGAAAGGCCTGGGGTGACCTGCGAAAAGCGCAGGAGGCTTTGAATATCGCTTTAGTAGAAAAACAGCGAGGTGGCATCCTGGGCGGCCAAACCGCTCTAACCGAGCAAGGCAAAAAATGGGTCAAGTCATATACGAGATTCCGTGATGACATCGAAAAAACAGTTGAAAAGGCTTATGAAAAACATATCAAGGTACTTCTGAAATGAGTAAAACGCCCAAGTTTACAACTGGCCCTGCTTTTCGTTCCGCTTTTAGCCTTGTCGAACTGCTGGTCGTTATCTCCGTGATAGCTTTGTTAATGGGCCTTATTTTGCCGGCGCTGAACCGTGCCAGGTCCATTACCAAACAAACGGTTTGCCAAAGTCGTTTACGGCAGTGGGGATTGGCCTTTGAAATCTACGCCTCGGAAAACAACGGTTATTATCCCCACATTGACGGCCGAGACCGCACGTCGAGCAATCCACAGACAGATGCCGAGCGGGCAGACTATTATTTCGGCTGGGTCGATGTGCTACCGCCCCTGATGGGCGAAAAACCCTGGCGAGACCACGACTATTGGCAGCGTCCGGGCATAAATACAGTATTCCAATGCCCCTCCGCCAGGCTTTCGCAGGATAAAAGTTACAAATACAGGCCCAGAAGGAGCGGTTACTTTTCCTATGCTATGAACTCCTGCCTCGAGCTTGACGAAAACTGTTGGCCGCCTTACGAATACAAAGGTACAGACTGGCCTATGCCCAGCTTTTTGAAAACAACATCAATAAGCAATCCCCCTCGCCTAATCATTTTATTCGACCAATTGCTTGACCCTGAAAAGGGTTATGGTGGCCAAATAGACAATCCCACCGCAGGAAAGTATTGTGGCAGCTATCCCAAGGCTTTCAGCGCCCGTCACGCTAAACCCGGCGGATTATTAGGCGGCTCCATCCTCTACTGTGACTATCATGTCCAATGGAAAGCCACAGTATGGAAGCCGGAATGGCCTGAAGATTTAGAGGTACCTCCTCTCGGTGACCCCGACTGGTATCCTTAAGCATTAAAAAACCAACAAAAAAATGTCTTGTAATTATGATAAAAGTTACTAATTCTACAAATTTTGAAAGGAGCCAAGTGATGAAAACAAAGATTTCAATGGTGATTATTGTTTTAGCGGTACCCGGATTAACCAAGCCCACCCAGGCCGAAATGCTTTCAATCTACGAAATCCAGTACACCACCGATGCTAACGGCACAAGCCTTCAAAACGGAAATATAATTGACTGTGCTGGAGGAATAGTAGCCCATAAAAGTCCAGGTAGCAGACCAAGGCTCGTCATACAAGACCCTAACTACCCGGATGGATGGGGTGCTATTCAGGTAAAAGGCTGGACCAGCGATGCTTTTGATGGCATTGCCATCGGCGACTGGATTTCTTTGAACAATGTAATGGTCGAAGACTATAGGGGCACAACGTTTTTACAATACCAAAGAGAAAACGACCCTAATTTTACTATAGTCAGAACGAATAATCCTCCTCCGAAGCCACTGGTCGTAACAATCGACGAAATAGCCGCTCCCCTCGAAGACATTGACGCCTGGGTTTTGCCAGACCACAATTCCGAAAAATACGAGTCAATGTTCGTTAAAGTCATTAACGTTTATGTTCAAGATACCGGCTACGGAAAAGCATTTGACAATTATCTTCTGACAAGCAATGTTAACCCTAACCTCACCTGTTGGGTCTCTGATTATATTAACAACGACAAAGATAAAGGCTTGATTTATCACCCTCTTGTAGTAACAGGCCAAAACTTCTGTTGCGTAGCCGGTATCCTCGAACAATACACCGGAGATTCTGAAGGTATTCGTTACGATTATTATCAGCTTCTAACAACTACTACAGAGTCCTTCACCATAGAACAGATCGCTGATTTCGACGACGACTGTGACGTTGATTTTGCCGATTTTAGCCTTTTCGCAGAACATTGGCTGCAAGCCGGATGCACCGAACCGGATTGGTGTGGCGGAGCGGACCTCACTAAAGAGAAGCCGAATGGACTTGTGAACACCTTCGATTTATTAAAATTCGCCCAGCTTTGGCTTGAAGGCAGGTAAGAGCTATGATATAACCTTAACGGAACAAACAAAGGTTCAATTTAAGGAAAGACACAAATGAAGAAAGAGCATATTTTAGGAGTCCTGTTTTTCAGTGGATTGTGGGGTATCTCCGAAGCTGTTCTGGGCGGTGCCTTGTATCGTGCGGCCGTGCCATACGCATCGGTTCCTTTAACTATTATAGGCTTTATCGTGATGAGCACCGCTAATGTATATTTCCCGCAGAAAGGCACTGCGACGCTTATCGCCGCCTGTGCGATGTTGTACAAGTTTTTGAACGTCCCATTTTTTGCCTGTCATCTCTTGGGCATTCTTCTGATGGGCATCTGTTACGATTTGTTTTTTAGTGTATTTAAGATAAAGAGCCGGTCGCTCTCTACAGCGGCAGCTACCTATTTAAGCTACGCATTGTTTGGTTTGATGATTACATACGTTTTTCAGTATGAGCACTGGGTGCAGGGTGGATTCACTGAGGTGCTGCGACACGTTGGAATCAGTGGCAGCATGGCAGCTCTGGGATGCGCGGTTTTGGTGCCGTCGAGTTTCCGTCTTGCCGAACGGCTCAAGGCACATTTTGTTAGCCCTTTCAACTTACGATTGCAATTAGTCCCGGGCGGGGTATTGGCAGCTACTGTCGGATTGTGGGTCTTCAGCATAACGGCATATATTTTTTGAATTACTAACTATCCCAGCAAACTATCTCAAAACTGCCGGCCTCCAGCGAAGAGTCTGGTTGGCATTATCCCGTTGTCATCCTGAGCGAAGCGAAGGATCTGGCCAACGAATTAGAATCGGCTACCTTTGCGTCAGGAAAGAGATTCTTCGCTTCACTTAGTTTCGCTCAGAATGACATAGTAAACTGTCAGTCTAAATTAATAGTTTACATAACCAAGAAAGCAATCGATGGCAGGAACGCAAAACAGGCTCATTTTGTGGACAGGCCCAAAACACTGCGGCAAAACCACCAGTGCTACAAAGCTCGCACAAGCCGCTCGTGCCGAAGGATTTAACGTCGCAGGACTGTTGGCGCTTTCCTTATATCGTAACAACAAATTGCTCGGATTTGACGTCCTTGACTTACAAAACCAAACGCGAGCACCTCTGACAAGACGTAAAACAAGCCCAAGCAAAGCCGTGCCGTTCACTTTTATCGCCGACGGACTAAAACTCGGCAATGCTGTTCTGAGCGCAGAAGCCACGAAATCTGAGGACCTTGTCATAGTCGATGAATTCGGTCCGTTGGAACTAAACAACCAGGGCTGGCGCAGGAATGTAGATTCATTATTGTTTTCGAGCAATGCCGTTGTATTACTTGTCGTTCGCCGGGAATTAGCTGACACAGTTCGACAGGTATATGCAGATGTCCCCTGCCAGGAATTTACTGCAACCGAGGGGAGCTCCATCGATAAAGTTATCACTATGCTCAAAAATCGTCGTCATCACATTGAGGGGCCCCGCTTTGCGGGAACCAAGAAAATGTTTAAGCTTGATGGAATGTTGATGATTGGGTCTGCCGGAGCCAACGTGGGCAAGACAGAGCTGGCCTGTGCACTTCTCAGGAAATTCAACAAAACCTGCGATGTCATAGGAATAAAGGTTACTACTACAAAGGCCAAAGACGGCCAATGTCCTCGCGGCGGTGAAGGCTGCGGGGTTTGCTCTTCGCTGGAAGGCGTCTATTGCATTACGGAAGAGCTCAACAGCACTTCCGACAAAGAAACAGCCAGACTCTTAGCTGCCGGTGCAAGCCGGGTTTTCTGGCTGCGCGTTCTAAAAGAACACCTTCAGGAAGGCACAACCGCCCTGCTGGACATCATCGGCCCTGATGCGGTTTCAATTTGCGAATCAAACTCGCTGCGCCAAGTGGTCGAACCGGGACTTTTCCTGATGGCCAGGAACCGTAACTTGAAAGTCTGGAAAAACTCAGCCCGACAGGTAAAAAAATATGCGGACAGAATTGTGATTTCAGATGGCAGCAGATTTGATTTCGCCCTCGACAGGATAAAACTTATAGACGGCAAATGGATAATATCCCACACCAAAATCAGCGCCGAGGCGAAACCCGTAAACGAGTATCGAACAGGCCAGCAACGGAGTGAATTTTGGTGCGGAACAAAGGCGACAGCGATAATTATGGCCGGCGGCGGCGGCAGCCGAATGGGCACTGACAAAAGCATGCTGCCGATTAAGGGACAATCAATCATAGAGGCAATCTGCGAACAGCTTCGCGGCTCTTTCGAGCAGATACTTATAAGTGCCAACGAAGTGGACAAGTTTGCGTTTCTTGGCTTCGAGGTCGTCCCGGACAAAGTGCCGGAACAGGGGCCTTTAATGGGCATAGCTTCGGCTCTGGAGGCCTCGGTCAATGAACTCAATTTTGTAATTGCCTGCGATATTCCAAAAATAAACCTGGCCTATGTAAACAGGATGCTCACCGAAGCCATCGAAAGCCAGGCAGACATAGTCGTTCCAACCACCCAGAAACGTGAAGTCTCTAAAACTGAAAAACGTGATACGAGATACGAACCGCTCTTTGCTATCTACCGCAAAAGTGCGCTCGAATCCATAAACAAAGCACTCTCATCGGGGAAACGTAAAATAACCGATGTGTTCACCCTGTGCACGGTCAAGCATATTGAGCTGGACGACACAGACCGGCTCATAAACCTCAATACAATGGCTGATTATGAAGAATTCAAAAAAAAGCTGATTTGATGTGCAAAGTTACGCAGAAACGAAATCCGAATAGAGGTACGAAGCACAATGGCTCACGAAGGCCTTTGGGAACAACTTGACAAACTCGACGGCACCAAAACAGCACAGCGGGCAAAGTGCCAATATCTCAGAAACCCTGAGCGTTACATTATTACCCTTCTGAATACCGAGTATGAGGTCAATCTTTCGGACAGGAGTATCTTTTCCGCCCAGTCCGGCTCGCCACAGTCCCCAGGACACCTGACAGTGGAACCTGCGGAGTTTCTCGAACAGCTTTGCATACTTGCATATTTGATAAATGCCCAGGATCTGCCGTTAGCCGACAAACTTGTTGGCCCCGAAACCTTACAGAGCGGACAGTTCTTCTTTAGAGGTCTGCACAGACTTCCTACTAAAAAGTTAGAACAAACCTTTGGCAACCGTCCCGAATTTTTACATGATATTTCGGCGCAGTTCGATGCCGAACGATGTGAATTTGGCGACGCCTCAATTCGGTTGTATATATTACCTCGGGTGCCGCTGACCATAGTAATCTGGCGCCGCTGTGAGGAATTCGACGCCAGAGCTTCGATACTATTCGACCAAACCGCTACCTCTCAACTACCATTGGATGCCTTGTTAGCGGCTGCGAATCTGACCATAGAGGCATTAGCCAAGACCGCAACTGAGGGTAGTTAAATGGTGAGTAGTGAGTAGTTAATTAAGCAATTAACCACTTACCAATTAACCAATCTGTAAATATTACCACCTAAACTCTTGACAGCTTTTCACAAAGCTGTTAGATTCTTGGCCTATAACGTACATTGAATCTATTTTCTCAGATATGGGAGCTCATACGGCCGATAAAAAGGCCGTTAATATATCTGTAATGCAGGGCGTAAAAATAGCAATTGGCGGCAAAGGGGGCGTAGGAAAGACCACAGTTTGTGCAATCTGGGCCCAGCTATTTGCCGAAAGCGGATTTGACGTCCTCGCAATCGATGCCGACCCCAATACCAGTCTTGCTTCAGCCTTTGGCATAGCTTCACAGCAATGCCCGGAGCCGCTTATCAAGATGAAACAGCTCATCGCCGAGCGTACAGGCACCGGCAAAGACGCAGTGGGCACATACTTTAGACTGAACCCTAAAGTCAGCGACCTGCCGGAAAAATACTGGCTTGAAGCTAACGGCTTGAAACTGCTGGTCTTAGGAGCAATTACTCAGGCCGGCACAGGTTGTGCCTGTCCGGAAGGAGCGTTCTTAAAAGCACTGCTGACACATACTATACTACAACGTCAGGAACTGGTCCTGGTTGATTTGGCTGCCGGCGTTGAATTTATGGGCAGAGCAAGTGTGCAAGGCATTGATGCCTTTGTAACAGTTGTTGAGCCTGGAGGCAGAAGCATCGAAACGGCCAACAATATCACCAAAATGGCCAGAGAGTTAGGCATTGGTTGTGTTGCAACAATTGCTAACAGGATTACTGAGCCGGCTCAGGCCAAGGTGATACAATCTCAATTGAAAGAGACAGTGCTGTTAGGAACTCTTCGGTACAGCCGGTCTCTCCAGGAAGCTGACCTCAGTCGCGCCCCCGTCTTTGGAGCCGATGCTGAAGTTACGGAGCAGCTCAAACAAGCAAAGAACAAATTGGTAGAGCTTATTTCCGGGTCTTCTTCAAAAGTCAAAAAACAATAATTGACAACGTAAGGAATTTCTATTATATAGGCAATTTTTCATTTTGGTTTTGGAGACGAAGATGGGTAAGGCCATAATGGTAAATATCGAAAAATGTTTGGCTTGCAAGAGTTGCGAGATAGCATGCGCAGTGGCACATTCCAAGTCGAGGGTTCTCGAAGAAGCGATAGCGGAGCAGCCCACGCCACAGAGAAGGGTAACGGTCGAGGCGTCAGGCCAATTTGCAGTGCCACTACAGTGCAGGCACTGTGAGGATGCGCCCTGTATCTCGGTTTGCCCAACGGCGGCGATACATCGACCCGAAGCTGATGGGCCTGTATTGATAGAACAAGACAGGTGTATCGGCTGCAAGTTTTGCCTTATGGTTTGTCCGTTTGGAGTTATTGATGTCTCCACCGACGGCAAAGTTATGGTCAAGTGTGACCTTTGCATTGAGCGAACCAAAGCGGGCCAAGAACCTGCCTGTGTTGAGGCCTGTCCCACAGGAGCATTGAAATTAGTTGACGAAAAGGAATTGGCAGCGCACAAGCGCCAGCTCACTGCCTGGGAATTGGTCTTATCAACTCAGCAAAATAATAACAAAGAAAAACAAAAAGAGAATACTTAATGATCACCGTAACCGTATGTGTGGGTAGTTCGTGCCACATCAAAGGTGCCCGGGAGATGCTATCTTGTTTCAACGACTTTCTGACCAAAGAGGGCCTTGGGGATAAGGTCGAGTTAAAGGGCTCATTCTGCATGGAGCACTGTGGCGAGGGAATTAATTGGCAGATTGACGATGAGATTTTCAGCAGCTCCAGCGTAGAAGATGGGACCGAAATGTTCCAGCAAAAAGTTTTGGGGCTTCTCAAGGAAAAAACATCTGAACAGCCCACTAATGACCCCGGTTAGAGGAGAATTTACTGTGGAACTTCCCAAAGGCCAGGCAGCCGCTCACACCAGCGCCATATTACAGCACACTCCCAACGGGGTTCTTCTGGTGGACAGAGAGACGCACATCCGTTTCGTAAATCCGGCCTTTCTAACTATGTTCCGATGTGACGATGATGAGCTTTTCGGCCAATTGGCCAAGGACTTCGTCCACTCTGACTGTTTCGAACGTGCCATCGCTGCGGGCGGGTCGCTCATGGTCAAAGAGAGCATTCCTGAGCATGAGGTAAGCTTCCGCGTGGGCATTTTTCCCATCGAGGGCGAGGACCTCTACTGCGGCATCTTCATCGACATCTCGGAGGAGGAAAAAGCCAGAAAGGACTTTCTTGATTTGAGGGCGCAGACGCTGAAACGAGCACAGGAAGTAATCTCGCGGCAAATGCAAACAGCACAGGAAATAGCGAGACTCCTGGGTGAGACAACAGCAGAGACCAAGGTTCTTCTAATGAAACTTATGTCCCTATATGAGAAAGAAGGGCAGCGATGAGGTTATTTTACGAGTGGGGTACAAAACAGCTTCAAAAGCACGGCGAAGAACTCTGCGGGGATAATGTAGCTGTTGCTCGTCATTCCGATTATGTCACGCTTGCTCTTTCCGACGGTCTCGGAAGCGGGGTCAAGGCCAACATTCTGTCTATCCTGACTACGCGAATTGTTATGCATCTGATGGAGAATGAGCTGTCCCTGAGCGAAGTGGTGGAGACATTGGGCAAGACACTGCCTGTATGTGACGTCCGAAAGCTTGCTTACAGCACCTTTGCCATCGGGCAATTCTTCCGCGACGGGCGCGCGCGAGTAGTGGAGTTCGACACACCCCCGTTCATTCTCCTGCGAGAGCGAAAATATGTACCCGTTCCCTATGAGGAGCGCCAAATCGAGAAAAAGACTATTCGCGAATCAGAATTACAACTAAAAAAAGGAGATTGGATTATCTTTGTCTCCGATGGTGTGGTAAACGCCGGCATAGGAGGACTCTATCCTCTCGGATGGGGTTTGGATCAGATAGCGAGCTTCCTTAAGGAACACTGTCATCCGGACCTTTCCGCGCAGGAGCTCGCTGATAAGCTTGCCCAGGCCGTCTGGGACCTGTACTGCAACAAGCCCGGGGACGATGTGAGCGTGGCCATTATAAAGGCTCGACAAAAGCTTGTGGCTACTGTGTTGACGGGCCCGCCTGAGAACAAGAGCGCCGACGAAGCAATCGTCACCAGGTTCAGACAACGTCACGGACTTCTGGCGGTTTGTGGGGGAACCACGGCGAAAATTGTCGCCCGTTATCTGGGCGGTAAGCCATTGGAAGTCGATCTGGCTACGGCAAAGCCCGACGTCCCTCCATTGGCGAGGGTGGAAGGTGTTGATCTGACAACTGAGGGGATTTTGACCCTTACCAAGACTAATGACCTTCTGCATTCGGGTGCAAACAAAGAGACGGTAAAATTCGATACGGACGGGTCCTCTGCATTAGTCCGTTTGTGCCTGGATGTCGACCACATCCACTTCATGGTGGGCCTGAGCGTGAACCCGGCTCATCAAAATCCGGACCTGCCCCGACAACTGGGCATGAAGTTGGCTGTAGTGCGGGAGATTGCCGAGGAACTCCGGAAAAGAGGCAAGGAAGTAACTATCGAGACAATTTAGCAACTGTCTGGGCAAACCGAGGGAACTTAAGGCCTTTTAAACCAACAAAGCGTATATTGACAGGAAACGGAGCTTTGAACAGACTGTATATTTATATTGATAACCAACAAATGTAGGAAACAGTAAACATGCCCCAAGACATGGAGCTTATAGAACAGATAGTTAAACGTTATGACGAAGACACGGGGATGCTCATACCCATGATGCAGGACTTGCAGTCCGAATGCGGCTACCTGCCAGTAGAGCACCTAAGATACTTGGGGGGGCGGCTTAAATTGCCGATAAGCCGCCTGTACGCTGTGGCAACATTTTATTCATCGTTCCGCCTTGCGCCGAAGGGGGCGCACGAGGTAACGCTATGTATGGGCACGGTCTGCTATCTCAAGGGCGCCCCAAAGATTTGTGAAGCTATCAGCCGGGAATTCCAGGTTGAGCCCGGTGGCACCACCCACGACCGTCTTTTCACCTTACAGGCAGTAAATTGCGTGGGAGCCTGCGCCGTGGCACCTGTGATGTTGGTAGACGGCAAGTATTATGAAAGTGTTACACCAGCATCAGCACTGGAGATACTTCAAGAGCTTTATCCTGACGAAGACACTGTCGAAAAGGAGACCGAAGCGTGATAGAGTTCGGCAAAAGGCGGCTTAATAACCCTGAGGTTCTTGAACGGGTTCGGGTTGAATTGCAAAGGCAGTTCAACTCCTCGTCCAAAGTCGTGCGTGTTTGTACCGGTCCAGGCTGTGCAGCCAAAGGGGCGAGCAGAATATACGAGCTGTTCTGTGAAGCTGTCAGTCAACATAGCATTGAAGTGGAAGTCACAACCAAGGGTGTCGGCTGCCATGGATTGTGTGAATGCGGACCTATTGTCATCGTCCAGCCGGGCGAGATATTCTACCAGCGAGTTGAGGAACCTGACGTCCCCGAAATCTTTCGAGAAACCGTGCTCGGAGGAAGGATTGTCCAGAGGTTACTATATGAGATTCCCAGCACCGGAAAGAAGGCTAAAAAAGCAAACGAAATACCTTTTTACAATGCTCAAGAGCGAATTGCGCTGGCCTATAACGGACTGATTGACCCAACGAGCATCGAGGATTACATCGCGGCTGGAGGCTACAAGGCTCTACCCAAAGCCCTAACCATGATGGCTCCCGAAGACATCATCGTGGAAGTTGAACGTGCAGGACTCCGTGGCCGCGGAGGCGGAGGGTTCCCGACTGCACGAAAATGGCGTTCCTGCCGCGAGGCCAAAGGCTTGCCCAAATATGTGATCTGCAACGGCGATGAGGGCGACCCCGGAGCTTTCATGGACCGTGCGATCATGGAGGGAAATCCACATGCTGTTCTAGAGGGTATGACCATCGGCGCATATGCTATTGGTTCCTCGCAGGGATATATCTACGTGCGAAACGAATATCCCCTTTCGGTGGAACGCCTGAGAGGGTCTATCGAAGAGGCGAGGGAATGGGGGCTTCTTGGTGAAAGAATCCTTGGCCATTCCTTTTCCTTTGACATCAAGATTAACCGTGGTGGCGGTGCATTTGTCTGTGGTGAATCCACCGCACTGATGGCATCGCTGGAAGGTCGCCCGGGCGAACCCAGGGCAAAATATATCCATACGGTAGAAAGTGGACTTCGGGAAAAACCCACGAATCTCAACAATGTAGAGACATGGGCTAATATTCCCGCAATTATCAATAGGGGCGGGGAATGGTTCGCCGGCATCGGAACAGAAAAGTCTAAAGGAACCAAGGTATTCAGTCTGGTCGGAAACGTGGTAAATACCGGCCTGGTCGAGGTTCCCATGGGCATCACACTGCGGCGGATGATCGACGAAATCGGCGGCGGGATACGCAACGGCAAGCGTTTCAAGGCAGTTCAGACCGGGGGACCCTCCGGCGGGTGCATACCCGCTGAACACCTCGATGCCCGTGTGGACTTCGACGAACTCACTAAGCTTGGTTCCATGATGGGCTCCGGCGGTATGATTGTGATGGATGAGGACACATGCATGGTACGAGTGGCGCGGTATTTCACTGAGTTTCTTCAAAAAGAGTCCTGCGGCAAGTGCACGCCCTGCCGCGAGGGATTAGCGCAGATGCTGCACATCCTTAATCGCATAACCAGAGGTGATGGAGAAGTTGGTGACGTGGAAGAGCTAGGTACATTGGCAGAACTCTTGGAAGGAACCGCCCTGTGCGCCCTCGGCAAAACCGCTGCAAACCCCGTTATTTCCACGATAAAGTATTTCCGTAAGGAATACGATGCACATATTCTGGATCGCCACTGTCCGGCGAAGGAGTGTCGCGGCCTGTTCCGTTACGAGATTGATGAGGAAGCCTGCAAAGCTTGCGGCATTTGTCTGAAGAACTGCCCGGCAGATGCTATAACCGGCGAAAAGAATGTTCCACACGTGATTAACCAAGAAAAGTGCACGCTCTGTGGAACATGTTGGGAAAAATGTCCTTTCACCGCAGTATTAAAGGTATAAGGAAAGATAATCCAGTGCCTACAGTAACAATAGATGGATGTAAGGTCGAGGTTAAAAAGAACGCTACCGTTCTCGACGCTGCAAAAAAGGCAGGGGTCTGGATTCCGACCCTTTGCTATCACCCGGCTGTTTCAAGCGATGCGTCTTGCCGGCTCTGCATGGTGGAGCTTGACCGCGGCGACTGGAGGCAGCTAATCACCGCCTGCAATTACCCGGTACGCCGGGACATTGTCGTTTACGTTTCCAGCGAAAGGGCTCAGCAGGCTCGCCGGGGCGTGATGGAGCTGCTGCTTGCGAGGGCGCCAGAAAGCCAGGAGCTCAAGGTATTGGCCGAGCGTATGGGTGTGAAGGAAACGCGTTACCCGAAGGTCACGGAAAGTCAACGAAACTGCATTCTGTGCGGTTTGTGCGTTCGCGTGTGTGAGGAGATAATTGGGCAAGCGGCTATCTCTTTTGCCGGACGCGGCGTGGACCGGACTGTGGCAGCACCCTTTCGGCAGCCTTCCGAGGACTGCATCGGCTGTGGGGCATGCGCCGCCGTTTGCCCGGTGGGAACCATCAAAGTAAGGATTCACCAAGACCAGCAGGAGGTGGAGATATCACCGTTCAAGTTGCGGGCGAAGTTACTTGTCTGCGAGAAGTGTGGAGCACCAATTATTAGCACGCAGGTTAGTGAGCAAGTCCTGGGCAAAGTCGAAACCATGATTTCCGAAGAATTCCGGCAGCGCGTACGCCTATGTCCTAAATGCAGAAAACTGCAGACTGCTGGACATCTCAAAGCTGCTATGGTTTACAAAAAGGAGTGAGCGTGCCGTAAACCAAGATGTGGATAACGACAAAGTCAGCAGTTGTGCTTGAAATATCAGATGAAATATTGTATTTTGCAAAATTCTAATAAAATTTTTGCGATTAACTGATTACTGAGGGATTGTTTATGGACCCGAAAAAACGTAGTAGTGACAAAGCTGCACAAGAAATGCTTAAGCGTATGTCTGAAGCGGACATAGAAAACGCCTGGGACAGGCTTGAGCAACAAGAACCTCAATGTGGTTTTGGCAAGCTTGGGATATGCTGCCGAAATTGCACAATGGGGCCCTGTCGAGTTGACCCGTTTGGGCAAGGGCCGCAAGCAGGTGTATGCGGTGCTACCGCCGATACGATTGCGGCCAGAAACCTGGTGCGAATGGTTGCCGGCGGAGCCGCGGCACACTCCGACCACGGTCGTGACATCGCTCACACATTTAAGATGGCGGTTGAGAGCGATAGTTGTGATTATATGATCAAGGACGAGTTGAAATTGAGGGAAGTCGCGGCAAGATACGGCATTAAGGTAGAAGGCAGGGACACAAAGGAGATTGGCAGCGATCTGGCCGACGCGGTGTTAGTTGAATTTGGAAAGCAAGATGGAACACTTGTAAGCGCAGCGGCCTATCCACCGCCTGCCAGACAAAAGGTTTGGAAAGAGTTCGGTGTAACTCCTCGTGCCATTGACCGCGAAATCGTCGAGATTATGCATAGAACACATATAGGAGTAGGCTCAGATTATAAGAACCTTGTAAAGCAGGGTCTCCGCGCGTGTCTGTCCGACGGATGGGGAGGGTCGCTAATAGCGACGGAGCTTTCCGATATTCTGTTTGGTAGCCCCTGGCCAATTCGATTTGGGGCTAATCTGGGCGTACTTGATGCCGAACAGGTCAACATCATCGTCCACGGTCACGAGCCAACATTGTCAGATATAATCGTGGCGGTCTCGCAAGAACCTGAACTTATAAAAATGGCCAAAGACAAAGGTGCCAAAGGCATCAATCTTGCCGGTATGTGCTGCACCGCTAATGAGACACTGATGCGTCACGGCATACCGGTTGCAGGCAATTTTCTGCAGCAGGAACTGGCGGTGATGACCGGTGTAGTGGAGGTTATGCTGGTGGACGTGCAGTGCATTATGCCTGCGCTGGGGTCACTGTCCGGCTGCTTCCATACCAGGCTGATTACCACTTCGCCCAAGTGTAAAATTGCAGGAGCAGAGCACATTGAATTCCACGAGGACAGGGCAGTGGAAATCGCACGGAAAATCGTCAAAATCGCCATTGAGAATTTTGCAAACAGAAAAGGCAAAGGTAATATTCCGAAGGTAAAGGAGCGTGGAATTGCCGGTTTTACAACGGAAAATATTTTTTACCATCTCGGTGGCCGATTTCGCGCCAGTTACCGTCCGTTAAACGACAATATCATCAACGGGCGAGTTCGCGGCGCGGCTGGAGTTGTAGGCTGCAATAATCCGAAGCAGATGCACGATTACGGCCATCTTACAATGATAAAAGAACTTATCAAGAACAATGTGTTGGTGGTGAGCACTGGCTGCAGCGCTATCGCGGCGGGCAAAGCTGGCTTAATGAGACCGGATGCAGCGGCAAAATATTGCGGCAAAGGGCTGGCTGAGGTATGTGAGACTGTGGGGATACCACCGGTTCTTCACGTTGGCTCTTGCGTGGATAACAGCAGGATCTTGACGATTTTGGCAAACGTAGTTGCCGAAGGAGGGCTCGGCGATGATATTTCAGATTTACCTGTCGCTGGGGCCGCACCCGAATGGATGTCAGAAAAAGCCGTTTCAATCGGAATGTATTTTGTAGCATCAGGAGTATATACCGTTATTGGTGAGCCACTGCCCGTCCTCGGAGCTCCAAATTTAACACGTTATTTAACAGAAGAGATGGAAAAAGATATAGGCGGCAAGTGGGCCTTTGAACGTGACCCTATCAAAGCAGCCCATATGATGATTGAGCATATTGAGAGCAAACGCGACGCCTTGGGAATCAACAAAGAAACAGAACGCAAGCTCTACGATATGGCGGATCGGCGAGCTTTATCTGTAGAGTAGAACAATATAAAAGCAAAATGTAATGCAGTTTACTCAGAATATTAAATACAAAGGTAGGTTATTCTATGTCAAAAATCATTGCATCAGCAGCCATACGTGGCGCTCATAAGATAGCCAAGCAGGCCGAGGACATATTAACAAAAGCCATCAAGGAAAAAGGTGAAGATTGCCGAGTCGAGTTTCCAAACACCGGTTACTACATGCCCATCATTTACTCTATGACCGGAAAAGCGGTGGAAAAATTAGCCGATTTCAAAGAAGTAATGCAGGAAATAAAGGGCTTACTCCCCCCGCTTGTTGATGACGATTTATGGCTCCCCTATCTGGGCCAGGCCCTGGATGCCGGTATGGCAACGCTCTTCGCAGAAGAGATTATTGAGGCTTGCAAGTATCTAATTGGCCCCAATCCGGTGGACGGCACTTGGCTTGGCGCAGCCGATGATGTAATCCTGCGAGAGCGCGGCATACAGTTCGTGGACGGGACAGCACCAGGATTTGCTGCAATTGCCGGAGCGGCACCAGATGTGGAAACAGCGGTAGAAATTGCCCGAAAGTGCCAGGAACGAAGCCTGTATGTTTTTATGTCCGCTCACCATAACGGCACCACTTTCGCCGAGCAGCTCGTCGAAGGCGGCGTACAGTTGGGCTGGGAAACGCGGCTGGTGCCCTTCGGGCGGGAAATCACCTCAGCAATATACTCGCTCGGTTTTGCCAGCCGGGTAGCACTTAGTTTTGGTGGAGTGCAACCGGGTGACTACCGGAGGAATCTTCTCTATAATAAGAACAGAGTTTTTGCTTTTGTCCTCGCTCTGGGCGAGGTTACTGATGAATGGTACGCGACGGCAGCCGGGGCAATTAATTACGGTTTCCCCACCATCGCCGATACCGATATCCCGGAGATTCTGCCCACAGGTGTATGCACGTACGAGCATGTGGTCTCTGAAATTCCTCACGACCAGATCGTCGAGAAGGCCATCGAAGTTCGCGGCTTGAAGATAAAGGTCGCGGAAATAGACATCCCAGTGCCACACAGCCCGGCATTTGAAGGTGAACGCATCCGCAAAGAAGATATGCAATGCGAATTCGGGGGGCAAAGAACTCCCGCCTTTGAATGGCTCACAATACGGGATATGGCCGATGTTGAAGACGGCAAGGTGGAAGTGGAAGGGCGAGATGCCGATTCTGTCAAAGAAGGGGGAAAACTACCACTGGGAATCGTGGTAGAAGTAGCAGGGAGAAAAATGCAGCCTGATTTTGAGCCGGTGCTGGAGCGGCAGGTGCACACATTTATGAATGAGGCACAAGGGCTGTGGCATATGGGCCAGCGAGACATAAGCTGGATACGAATCTCCAAGAATGCTTTTAAAGCAGGCTTCAGACTCGAACATATAGGCAAGCTGCTCCATGGGCTGTATCACGACCAATATTCTAACATTTTGGATAAGGTGCAGGTTAAGATCTTAACTGATGAGCGGAAGGTTGTAGAACTTCGTGAGACGGCCCGCAAAGTATTCGCCGAGCGCGATAAACGTATTGCGGGTATGACCGATGAAGATATCGATACTTTTTACTCTTGCACGCTCTGCCAGAGCTTTGCTCCAAACCACGTCTGTGTAGTTTCGCCGGAACGCCCGGGTTTGTGCGGTGCTTATAGTTGGCTGGACTGCCGGGCGGCATTTGAGATAATTCCTTCGGGACCCAATCAGCCCATCTCCAAAGGCAATTGTATCGAGCCGACCATCGGCCAATGGGATAAGGTAAACGCATTTGTCCTCAAGGCCAGCGGTGGTAACATCGAGCGAATGAGCCAGTACAGTATGATTACCGACCCGATGACCTCCTGTGGCTGCTTCGAATGTATCGCTGCGGTGCTGCCTTCAACAGGTGGAATAATGATTGTCAACAGGGAATTTCCTGAGATGACGCCTTGCGGGATGAAGTTTTCGACGCTGGCCGGCACCGTCGGCGGTGGACAGCAGACGCCGGGCTTCATCGGCCATTCAAAGCATTATATCTGCTCAAGAAAATTTATTGCTGCTGAAGGCGGAATTAAACGGATAGTATGGATGCCCACGATGCTCAAGGAAGAAATTAAGGATGCTATCGCCGAAAGAGTCAAGGACATCGAACTGACCCCGGAAGAATTCTTAGCCAAAATCGCCGATGAGACCTCAGCCACAACCGAAGAAGAGGTTCTGGAATTTATTACCAAAAACGAGCATCCCGTCACTACCTTAGAACCTATGTTCTAAGGACAGAGAACAGAAGACAGAGAGCCACCGGTGATTAAGAACGTAAGAGATTGCAGATATATAACAGAAGACGAGTACAAGAAATTAGATGATCGATATGACGAAGTCAATGCGATGCTTTATAGTTTAACAAACAACTGGCAGAATTTTTCTGACCTCTGATTTCTGACTTCTGACATCTGACTTCCGACATAAGGAGAACTATTATGGCACTGACAGGATTGGATATATTTAAACTCCTACCAAAAACCAACTGCAAAAAGTGCGGCATGCCTACTTGCCTGGCCTTTGCTATGGCGCTTGCTCAGAAACGCGCTAAACTCGAAGACTGTCCCGACGTCTCTGAAGAAGCCAAGGAAAAACTCGCTGCGGCAGCGGCCCCGCCAATGCGAAAAGTCGTGTTCGGTACACAGGACAATCAGGTCCAGATTGGACAGGAAACGGTAATGTTCCGACACGAGGAGAA
Organism: uncultured Pirellulales bacterium; assembly: GCA_964444135.1. GTDB lineage: Bacteria > Planctomycetota > Phycisphaerae > Sedimentisphaerales > Anaerobacaceae > NIOZ-UU13. The sequence goes on from CAYUFX010000004.1 coordinate 27,285, forward strand.
ATTTTACAATCCGACCGTTCTGGCTGTAACCGTCTCGGACAAGCTTACCGGTGAGGATTTAACCAAACGCATCGAGGCTGTAAATGCACTTCAGTTTGAGCGGGTCGGGACCAAAATTGGAATCAAGGCCGTAGCTGTGGTCAATGACAGTCCGCCTTCTGGCGGATCTGAGTCTTTTGCACAGGCCGCAGCAGCAGTAAAGGATGGCAGCAACCTTGCTTTAATCTTAGTAACCCAATCACCCGATGCAATGGCCGCAGCGGTAGCTAAAACTAAAGAATCTGTACCTTTACTTGCCTCGGCCACGCCCGATACGGCTGAAGAGATGGCAAGAATTGCCAAGGAAAATGGCTGCCCAATCGTTGCAACAGCCGAATCAGTTGAGGCCCTGGCCGACCTTACTGAAAAGATTAAGGCCGAAGGTGCCGAAGACATTGTATTAAATCTCCAGACCCCGGACCTACAAGAGCAATTGGCTAATCTGTCAAAGATACGGGCATTGGCTCTGAAAAAAGCATTCCGACCATTGGGTTATCCGACCATATCCTTCGCGACTGATGGTGATGTCGATACACAAGCGGCTTCCGCCATAAGTCTAATTTGCAAGTATGCCGGCATCGTGGTACTCGATACTATCGAACCGTATGCGCTTTTGCCCATGCTGACCGCCGTGATGAACATCTTCACCGACCCGCAGAAACCCGTCCAAGTAGAACCGAAAGTCTATCGTATCGGCGAACCTAATGAGAATTCACCGATGATGTTCACGACGAACTTTTCATTGACATATTACACTGTGGAATCGGATGTCGAGGCCAGCAGGATACCAAGTTATATTCTCGTGGTCGATACAGAAGGCACAAGTGTATTGACAGCTTATTCCGGAGACAAGCTCAACGAAAAAACGGTATCTGATGCTATGACTAAATACGGCGTGGAAGACCTGGTTAAACACCGAAAACTAATCATCCCCGGTTACGTCGCTGTGATGAGCGGCAAACTCGAAGAGGCCACTAACTGGGAGGTTATGGTTGGCCCAAGAGAATGTTCAATGCTGCCTAAATATCTCCAGGAAGTTTGGAATTAAACTGGATGCTCGTTGCTCGATGTTTAGATGCTCGTACAATGAAATTTCGAGTAGCAAGTATTGAGGATTGAGTATGGAGAATCGAGAATGGAAAAGAGCAAGAAGAAAGAATTCACAATCCGTTTTGAACCAAGCGGCCTTAAAATAAAAGTGCCGGCCGGCACCGTTCTGCTCGAGACCGCCCACAAAGCCGGTATTTATTTAAGCAGCATTTGTGGCGGCGATGGATATTGCGGAAAGTGCAAAGTAATAATTGATGAAGGACAATTTCAAACCAAGCCCTCCTCTTTACTTACACCGGACGAAACACGAGAAAATGTCGTTCTTGCCTGCCAGACCAGAGTCCTATCTGATATGACCATAACTGTTCCAAAGTTTCATAGTTTGGAAACAAGTCAAATTCTTATGGATACGGACGCTCGCAGATTCAGCGAACTGACCGGTGAGCCTGAAGCAGGGCTGTTTGAGTTTGACCCGTTAGTTCAAAAGCTTTGTCTCGAAATGACACCTCCCAGTGTACAAGACCACACCGCTGACCACGAACGCCTGTACCTGGCAATACGGGAACAGATCGATGCTCCTACAATGCAAACGGGCTTTCGCATTCTGCAACAACTCTCGAAGGTGCTTTGCGAAGCGAATTACAAGGTTGCAGCGACAATTGGTCAACGCGGTGAAACTACGGAAGTTATAGAGGTTGAGCCAGGCAAGCAGTGTGAAATGAATTTTGCTGTCGCTGTGGATTTAGGTACAACCACCGTGGTAGCTCATCTTATCGATTTGATAAAAGCCAACACAATAGATACGGAAGCTACGTACAACAGCCAGATAAATTTTGGCGAAGACTACATTCGCCGAATTATGTACGCAGAAGAGAACAACGCTTTCGACGAGATGCAGAATCGCATCGTACACGATGTGAACAACCTTATTGTAACACTAGCAACGAGGCAAAAAATCGATTTGCATGACATAACCGCCGTAATATGTGCCGGCAACACCGCAATGGTGCATTTTTTGCTGAACCTAGACCCAAAGCGTATCCGCAGAGAGCCGTATGTCGCCTCAGCCGGCTTTGTGCCGCCAATCCGGGCGGCAGAAGCAGGCGTTCAGATTAACAAGCGAGGTCTATTATATTGCCTGCCCAGTGTAGCTGCCTACGTTGGCAGTGACATAGTAGCTGGCGTTCTAACCACGCGAATCTTCACTAAAAAAGGCATCTCACTTTTCGCTGATATTGGAACAAATGGTGAGGTGGTTCTCGGTAATCAAGATTGGCTGGTTTGTGCCTCAAGCTCAGCAGGCCCTGCATTTGAAGGAAGTGGTGTCAAGCACGGCATGAGGGCCGGTGCCGGCGCTATCGAAAAACTGACTATTCTCGACGATGGTTCTATCGAACTTAAGACAATCGGAGATACCTATCCTGTCGGCATTTGCGGCTCGGGCCTTCTTGATACCCTTGCCGAATTATACATCCACGGTATCATAGACCGTACGGGGCGATTCAAAGCTAACGGGCAACCAAGATTAACCGAAGGTGATGAGGGCCGACAGTTCCAAATAGCTCCGGCAGGTAACGAGCACCAGGAAATAGTAATCACCCAGGCCGACATCGATAATTTGGTTCGTTCCAAAGCGGGTGTCTTCGCCGCCATCAGGGTCCTTATGGAGTCAACCCAGACAAAGCTCGAAGACCTGGATGCGATTTATCTGGCCGGGGGATTCGGAAACTTCCTGAACATTCGCCAGGCCGTTACTATCGGAATGTTACCTGATGTGCCTTTAGAGAAGATTCGATTTGTGGGAAACACATCAATCGCAGGGGCCAAGACCGTACTGTTGAGCCGAAAAGCCCTCAAGACCGCAGAAAAAATCGCCGAAAGTATGACTTATTTCGATTTGATGAGCCATCCGAGATATATGGAGGAATTTACCAGAGCTAATTTCTTACCGCACACGGATTTATCGCTGTTCCCATCGGTAACAGCCATAAAGTGCGAAACATAAAGGGTGACAAGAAATTCGAAAACAAGATGTTTTGAACATTTGAAATTTGGATTTTGATATTGTTTTGGATTTCGACATTCGAATTTCGGATTTATACGAGACATGATACATGGCAACAATTATAGCTATAAGTGGAAAAGGCGGCTCAGGCAAGACAACTTTAGCCGCTATGATTATAAGGTTCCTGCTGGCCCAGGCCGACAGAAAAACCGTGCTTGTCGTGGATGCCGATCCAAACGCCTGCCTCGGCCTGACGTTAGGAGTTCAACCGACCGGCACCATTGCGGACATCCGAGAAATGAAACCCAGCAATGCGGGTATGGATCGGCTGCGCTCCTTCGAATACAACATGCAGCAGGCAATTACCGAAGCCGATGGATTCGACTTGCTTACTATGGGCCGCCCAGAAGGACCAGGCTGCTACTGTGCGGCGAACAATATACTCAGAACCTTCATGGACAAACTAAGCTCAACCTACGGGTACGTCGTCATAGACAATGAGGCTGGAATGGAGCACCTCTCCCGCCGAACCACTGATAATGTTGACCTGTTGTGCATAGCAGCGGAACCAACTTCCCTCGGCGCCATTACCGTCCGCAGGATTTTTGAACTTGCAAAACAATTGCCAATCGTTGTAAGGAAAATTGGCGTTATATGGAACAGAGCACAGAACAGTAAAGAAATAGATGGGATAGACATCTTTGGTCATATACCTTATGATAAGGCTGTCTACGACGTCTCAATGCAGGCCAAGACGGTCTTTGACCTTGCAAATGACAGCCCCGCCTTTTCGGCAGCGAGTAAAATATTCGAGGAAATTTTAGTCCTGAGTTCGCAGACTATGAACCCCAAACTATAAACAATGAACTATTTTTGGAGGTCTTAAAATGCCAGTTCCTGAAGTTGCAGAGAGTTTTACCGGCTCGGTAAACCGCCTTATACTTGGGGCAACCAAAGATAATGGGGGTACTCGAACTTCCACGGTAACCATAGGCGGAGCACGTAACGTCGTCTATGGCGGCTCCGCAGCCGATACCGGTGAAAAACCGGTTATCGCTATGGACGTCCTGGACAGCAAGCCCAACGATTGGCCCGACGTCTTGCTCGAACCTTATAAAGATGTGCTGGACAGCCCCGGCGACTGGGCCAAAAAGTGCGTCGAAGAGTTCGGAGCGGATTTAATTTGTATAAAATTCGACGGCATTCACCCTGACAAGAATGATAGAGACGCCGCTCACGCCGTCAAGGTTACCGAGGAAGTTTTAAAAGCTGTTGGTGTACCTCTTGTGCTCTGGTGCTGCGGAAATGACGAAAAAGACAACCAGGTTATGCCCAAGGTAAGCGGTGCCGCAAAAGGCGAAAAATGTCTCATCGGAACTGTTACAGAGGACAATTACAAATCCCTAACCGCTATCTCTTTGGCAGACGGCCATTATCTCATCACCGAGGCCCCTCTGGACATCAATATCGCCAAGCAGGTCAATATCTTGGCTTCTGATATGGGCTTTCCGTTAGAGCGAATAGTTACGTTTCAGGCCACCGGAGCGCTTGGATATGGAATAGAGTATGCCTATTCGATTCAAGAACGGCAGCGCATCGCTGCCCTTACCGGCGATAAAATGATGGCTATGCCAGCCATCTGCGACGTAGGTTACGAATCCTGGCGGGCCAAGGAGGCCAAGCTCGCAGACGCACCGGGCTGGGGCGAAGCTGTCAACCGAGGACCTATGTGGGAAACGGCTACCGCTACCTGCTTGCTGCAGGCCGGCGTAGATATAATTAGGATGCGACATCCTAAAGCCGTCGCTACCGTCAAGAACTTTATCAATCATGTATGGCCTTAAAGGAAACTGGAAAGTGACTAAAGTTAAAAGTGCCTAAAGTTTCGGATTATTTATTACTTTAGCTCACTTTAGGCACTTTAGTTCACTTTAGCTCACTTTAGGCACTTTAGTTCACTTGATATTGTTTAGAATTTCGATATTTTGATTCATTTAGAAAGGTTTTTACTATGATATTAATTGCAGAACGAATCAATGGGATGTTCACCAACGTCAAGAAGGCTATCGCAGATAAAAACAAGAAAGTCATTCAGGAATTAGCCAAAAAGCAGACTGACGCGGGTGCTGCATATCTGGATGTAAATATAGGTACAGCCGCGGCGGACCAGGAAGGTGCTATGCAGTGGCTGGTCGAAAGCATCCAGGAAACCTGCTCTACACCTTTGTGCCTCGATTCCCAGAAACCGGCTGTTATCGCCGCGGGATTAAAGGTCATTAACGCCCAGAACGGTGTCATGCTGAACTCAACGCCATTGAACAAGAAAAGCGACGAAGAAATATTTGACAAATACATAGAAATGGCAAACCAGGCAGGCCCGAAAGCAAGCATTATCGCCCTTACTATGGACAAAAACGGTGTCCCCCAGGACATCAATACCCGCGTAGCCATTGCCGCAGAAATCGTATCTAAGGCGATGGAAAAGGGATTTGACACCCAGCGGTTGTTCATTGACGCCATTGTTTTGCCGGTTAAGGTGCCGAACGCCCAGGTCCAGCCCGGCAATATCTTATCTGCGATGGACCAGATAAAATATCTGTCAGACCCGGCCCCGCATATGACAATAGGCCTGTCGAATCTTTCCCAGGGAGCATCGAAAAGAAGCCTGATAAACCGAGTATTCCTTGCTATGGCTATTTCCCGCGGCCTGGACTCAGCTATCGTCGATGTCCTCGACCAGGACCTGATGAACATAGTAGCCACCGCTGAAATGCTGATGAATAAGCAAATATACTCAGATTCTTTCCTGAAGGTCTATAGCTCGGCATAGAAAGGTTAACCTGGCAAAGATATGATACAATAACTTGATGAGTGGTGGATAGTGGGTAGAATAAGTGAACTAAAGTTTGGAGTGCCTAAAGTGACACGTAAGTATCATCCTGAGGCGGAGCCGAAGGAGCTCATCTCCTGAGCAATAAGGAGATTTTTCGCTCCACTGCGTTCCGCTCAGAATGACAGCGAAGGTGTCACTTTAGTTACCTTTAGGCATTTGAGCTCACTTTAGGCACTTTCATGATAACCAATTAACTACTCAAAAATGTACCAAATAGCAAAATAGTACAAAATAAAAGCCCTAAGGTTATACCCGATTTGGTAGTTTTCGATGATAATACGGGACCTATGCAAAAACCACCATTTCTACAAACAGGAGCGTAAAAACGCCGTGCGAAATATTTAACCAATACGATATACAAGTAAAGACCTATGAACCCCGTTAGAAATTCAACAGAAATAATCGGGGTTAGAAACACAATAAAAAAGGGGATAATGATATGATGCAAAAAGGAAAAATTTCTAACGGGGTGAAGCTTGACGCAACAAAAATGAAGGACTGGCAGATCGCAGAAGCTGCCGAGGAAGAAATGAAACCTGTTAGCCAACTGGCCGAAGAGATGGGCTTGCAGGAGAGCGAACTGATTCCAATGGGTCGCAAGTTGGCCAAAGTCGATTATCAACAAGCCCTTGCCCGCCTCCAGGATGCTCCCACAGCAAAGTACATTAACGTTACTGCCATTACGCCGACGCCTTTGGGCGAGGGCAAAACTACCACTGCCATGGGTTTGATTGAAGGTCTGGGCAAGCTGGGAAAACGCGTGGTCGGGGCCATACGTCAGCCCAGCGGCGGACCAACCTTTAATATAAAGGGTTCCGCTGCCGGCGGAGGCCTTGCCCAATGTATTCCCTTGACGCCTTTTTCTATCCGCCTTACAGGTGATATCGACTGTATAACAAACGCCCACAACCTCGCTATGGTTGCCCTTACTTCGCGTTTGCAGCACGAAAGAAATTATGACGATGCCCGCCTGGCAAAAAGCAAGCTAACACGAATAGATATCAACCCGGAACGCGTGCAAATGAAGTGGGCAATGGACTTCTGTGCTCAGGCGCTACGCGATATTAGGATAGGCCGAGGCGGAAAAATGGACGGCTACGAGATGGACTCAGGCTTTCAAATTACCGTCTCAAGTGAGATTATGGCGATACTCGCAGTTGCCAAGGACCTAAAAGACCTTCGAGAGCGTATGTCTAAAATAGTCGTGGCCTACGACAAAAAAGGTAACGAAGTTACTACTGCCGACCTTGAAGTTGACGGCGCTATGACCGCATGGATGGTAGATGCGATAAATCCGAATTTGCTGCAGACCATTGAAGGCCAGCCGGTATTCGTGCATGCAGGCCCCTTCGCGAATATTGCTGTCGGCCAGAGTTCTATTATCGCCGATATGATAGGGACAAAGTTAGGTGATTACCACGTAACTGAGAGCGGCTTCGGGGCCGACATCGGTTTCGAGAAATTCTGGAACATAAAATGCCGTATGTCCGGCCTGGTACCGAACGCCGTCGTTATTGTTGCCACTGTTCGCGCCCTGAAGATGCACGGTGGAGGCCCTGCAGTCAAACCCGGCATACCCTTGAGCGAGGAATATACCAGCGAAAACCTCGAATTGGTCGAAAAGGGCTGTGAGAACCTTGTCGCCCATATTGAGACCGCCAAGAAAAGCGGCGTCCGGCCGGTCGTTTGCATAAACAGCTTCCACACCGACACCAAGGCTGAAATAAAGCTTGTGCGTAAAATCGCCGAGCAGAACGGAGCTTTGGCTGCGGTCTCCGAACACTGGCTCAAGGGCGGCGATGGTGCAATCGAGCTGGCAGAGGCCGTGATTGAGGCCTGCAGCGAAACGAACCATTTCAAATTCCTTTATGAACTGGAGACCCCGCTTAGAAAACGCGTTGAACTAATCGCTAAGGAAGTTTATGGAGCCAACGGCGTAACTTATACTGATGAAGCCCTGGAAAAAGCCAAAGCTATGGAGGCCGACCCGGACAGCAAGACTTTAGGAACCTGTATGGTCAAGACCCACCTTAGTTTGTCGCACGACCCGGACATAAAAGGCAGACCCATCGATTGGGAGCTCCCTATTCGTGATGTTCTTGTTTACAAGGGTGCCGGCTTTATCGTGCCCGTTGCCGGAGCCATTAAGCTGATGCCGGGTACCGCCTCCAATCCTGCGTTCCGCCGTATTGATGTGGATGTAAACACAGGAAAGGTTCAAGGTCTATTCTAACCACGCGGAAAAGGATATTTTAGGTTTTTGCGCATCTGGGAGAATTTTGCCGCTTACTGGCAGAGCTTACCTTGCGTTGTACGTAGTGGCTTAGAGCTGGCTAATGAAAAGCCCAGTATAGCAGCTATGGCAAGGGAATCGAATTTTATAAGGAGCGAAGCTTCATCACCCACATAATGTCAATGTAGAAGAAAAGTTTGTTGGATTGTTAGGAGTAACCGATGGCAGCACAAATAATAGATGGCAAACAAGTGGCCGCCGATATGCGTGCGGAATTGAAAGACGAAGTGGCCAAACTAAAAGAGCAGGGTATTGTTCCCGGACTGGGAGTTATATTAGTCGGTGAAGACCCCGCCTCACAGTCTTATGTTACCGCCAAAGAGCGTGCCTGCGAAAATATAGGTATTTATTCCGATGACAACCGCCTGCCTGCCGAAACCTCACAGGAAGAATTGATGGCACTGGTCAAGAAAATGAACAACGACCCGAAAATCAACGGCATCCTGGTCCAATTGCCCTTGCCAAAGGGCCTTAATGAGGCCGATGTCCTTCTTGCAATCGACCCAGCAAAAGACGTTGATGGATTTCATCCGATAAATGTGGGCAAAATGATGGTAGGTGAGAAGGCGTTTCTGCCCTGCACGCCACACGGCATTATTCAGCTATTGATACGCAGCGGTGTAACCATTGAGGGAGCTGAAGTAGTAATCGTCGGAAGAAGCAATATAGTCGGCAAGCCCCTGGCCAATATGCTTATCCAGAAAAAGCCCGGTGCAAATGCCACCGTAACCGTCTGCCATACCCGCACCAAGGACCTTCCCTCTCACACAAAGCGAGCGGACATCGTGATCGCCGCCGCTGGTAGGCCAAACACCGTCACCGCGGATATGGTAAAAGAAGGTGTGGTGGTAATTGATGTTGGCGTCAACCGTGTCGAGGACGCAACAAAGAAAAAAGGCTATCGCCTCGTTGGCGATGTGGATTTCGAGGCCGTGAAGGAAAAGGCCTCATTTATTACCCCCGTCCCGGGCGGTGTAGGCCCAATGACGATAACTATGCTGCTTTATAACACAGTGGAATCGGCCAAAAGAGCCGCCGGTATTGTTACATAGAAAGGAACAAAAGTGGCTACCAGAAAATATCCGGTAATTTGGTTACAGGGGGCAGGCTGTACGGGCTGTTCAGTATCGGTCTTGAACGCGGTAAGTCCAAAAATCCAGAATCTTTTACTGGACGAGGTGGTACCCGGCCATCAACTTAATTTGATGTTCCACGCAACAATAATGGCCGGTCAGGGAGAGCCGGTCATAGAGGTCTTGAAGGATACAGAAAAGAACAGGAAGGGCGGCTACATATTAGTTGTGGAAGGAGCAATTCCGACCGCCGAGAGTGGCGCCTACGGCAGTATCGGCGAGAAAGACGGCAAGCACTATACTATTCTAAAAAGCGTGGAAGAGCTCGGAAGCAACGCCCTGCTGACTCTTGCCATAGGCACGTGCGCTACTTTTGGCGGGATTCCTGCGGCCAAGCCTAATCCGACCGGTTGCAAAGGAGTAAAAGAAGTATTCACTGAGAATGGAATCAGCACGCCGGTGGTCAATTTGCCTGGTTGCCCTTTGCACCCGGAGTGGTTTACAGGGACGATATCTGTGATTCTCTTTTCAGGAGCCCAGGCCCTAGATTTAGACAACCTTGCTCGGCCGAAGCTCTTCTACGGCCAGTTGATCCACGAGAACTGTCCCAGACGAGCGGACTTTGATAAGGGTAGATTCGCTGAAAAGCTCGGCGACCCAGGCTGCCTTTATAAATTGGGATGCAAAGGACACTACACCAACGCGGATTGCCCAATAAGGCAGTGGAATAATGGCGTAAGCTGGTGTGTCAAAGCGGGTTCACCGTGTTTGGCTTGTGTTGAGCCGGAATTCCCAGACGGCACGTCCCCAATGTATGAAAAGATTGCTTTCCAGGAGCTAACATGGTCACAAAAGTAAAGATTGATCCAATAACAAGGATAGAAGGTCATATGGCCGTTGAAGCAGTAATAGATGACGGCGTAGTGAAAGAGGCCAAAAGTGCCGGGACCCTGTTTCGGGGTTTTGAGATAATTCTGCACGGAAGGGACCCTCGTGACGCTAATCGCTTGACCCAGCGAATCTGCGGAGTCTGTCCTGCTTCTCACGCCACCGCGTCGGCTTTGTGCATCGACGATGCATTTGGTTTAACGGATAAAATCTCTGATAACGGTAAGATTATCCGCTGCCTTATACTCGGCTCCAACTTTCTTCAGTCGCATATCCTTCATTTTTATCATCTTGCGGCGCTGGATTATGTGGATGCGGTTAGTGTGGTGGGTGATTTGGCACCTTTTGTGCCGCGCTATGAAAGCGATTATCGTGTAACCGGCCAGAAAAATGCCGAATTGGTGAACCATTATGTAAGGGCACTCGATATCAGACGCAAATGCCAGGAGATGCTTGCAATCTTCGGCGGCAAGATGCCGCATAATGTAGGTATTGTGCCTGGTGGAGTTACCGAAAAACCCACCGAAGATAAAATAACCAATTTCCTCTGGCGGTTGAATGAAGTGCGTGACTTCGTTGATAACACCTATATTCCGGATGTGATAGCTGTGGCCAAGAGCTATGATGACTACTTTGGCATTGGTTCCGGCTGTAGAAGGCTTCTTGCTTATGGTGGCTTTGATTTGCCAGCCGGCAGGCTATTCAAGGCAGGTGTTGTTTCCCCGGATTTGAAACCCGAGCCGTTCGCCAAGGAGAATATCACGGAGGACCTGAAGCATTCCTGGTATGCGGATTCTGGTTCAGGGAAAAACCCGGCTCAGGGACAAACAAAGCCTGATCCTAATAAGCAAAGGGGTTACTCATTTATCAAGTCTCCAAGATATAAAGACAATGTTTACGAATTGGGTCCTCTGGCACGCATGGTAAGCAATTATGTGCAGGGCGACACGATAACAAAAGAGTTAGTCGATTCGGTACTCGGTGAATTCAGTGCCGGCGTTGATGCTTTGTATTCCGTTCTTGGCCGACACGCCGCGAGGGCTTTGGAAGCTAAGTTTGTCGCCGATGCTATGGTCGATTGGCTCACATGCCTTAAGCCTGACGAGCCAATTATCGTCGACAGCGAGATCCCTGAGCACGCCAACGGCGCCGGCCTTACCGAAGCTCCGCGAGGCTCTCTCGGGCACTGGATAACCATCAAGGATAAGAAAATTGACCGCTACCAGGTTATTACGCCCACAGCCTGGAACGCTTCACCTAAAGATGATAAAGGCCGACCAGGAGCAGTGGAACAGGCAATAATAGGTACTAAAGTTAAGGACAAAGACAATCCTTTTGAACTCGTCCGAATTGTGCGGTCATTCGACCCCTGCCTTGCCTGTTCGGTCCACTTGCTCGACGCCAAGGGAAGTGAGTTAGGTGTATTTAGAGTCGTTTGATATGAGTTTCAAGACAGATGCCAGTATGGTGATAAGCTCGGAGAAAAGTTCCGGCGCCGGACGTGTTTTAGTCCTTGGTCTCGGTAATATCCTGCTTAAGGACGAAGGAGTCGGTGTACACATAGCTCAGAGGTTGCAGGAATTGGCCCTGGCTGACAACGTAGAAGTTATGGACGGCGGAACCGCCAGTCTCGACGTCCTTTTGTTGTCGCCGGGTATAGAGAAACTGGTGGTCATTGACGCATTGAGAGCCGGCAAAGAGGCAGGTACTACTTATAAGGCCCGGCTCAAGACCGAAGAGCGAGATAAACTGGAGCAGATTTTCAGCAGTGATTCCAGGATCAGTTTGCATCAAATGGATCTAATCGATGCTCTGGCTGTTGCCGAGAGAACAAGCTGTGCACCAAAGGAAATTGTAATCATTGGTGTGGAACCCAAGGACATAGATTGCGGATTGGAATTGACAGATGAAGTAAAGCAGAGAGTTCCTGAAATCATTGATACAGTGCTAAGGGAAATTGAAGATGCTATTCACACAAAATAAACCAACAGAGGAAGTGCTGGAATCGCTTGGCAAGGAGAAGAATATCTTCCTGCTGGTCTGCAATGGTTGTGCTGAGGCCTGCGAAACCGGCGGGGAAAAAGCACTTTCGGCAATGAAGGCCGAGCTGGAAAAGGCGGGCAAGAACGTAGCAAACACAGCTTTGGTGGATTTTCTCTGCAATAAGGTATTGGTGGCAACGAGACTCGCCAGGGAAATGGACAAGATCAAACAAGTGGATTCTATCCTGGTGTTGAGTTGTGGAGTCGGGGTCCAGGCAGTCTCGAAGGTTGTGAATAAGGTTGTACATCCTGCAGCAAACACGGTATCCTTAGGCGGATTGCAGGGGCTTTGGCCATCGGATGAGCGATGCCAGGCATGCGGTGATTGCGCTCTGGATTATACCGGAGGCATCTGTCCAATCACTTTTTGTGCAAAAAGTCTGCTCAACGGGCCTTGTGGTGGGGCTCAGGATGGAAAGTGTGAAGTTGACTCCGAGAAAGATTGCGGCTGGCAGTTGATTTATGAACGGCTCCAGAAGGTCGGGCGGTTAGAAAACTTTAAAAAAATCCGCACACCGCGAAACCACAGTAAGATGCTGCCGTCAAGCGAGTTGCGCAAGACATCCTTCTATGACATAGAGCTCTAAACCAAATCCAAACTTTTCTGACTTTACGACCCCGAGCAGGGCTGTAACGAGATAAGGAGGCATTTAAGACATGAAACTTATTGAGCGTTTCAAACAAGGTAAGTTTGTAATCACTTGTGAACTTGGACCACCCAAGGGCATAGAAATAGAAAAGCTGATAGATGAATTGGAACCGCTGCGCGACAAGGTCGATGCTTTCAATGTTACTGATTTGCAAAGCTCTGTAATGAGGGTTGGCTCTTTGGCGGCTTGTCGTCTCTTGAAGGACAAAGACCTTGAGCCTATCATGCAACTGACCTGCCGGGACCGCAACCGCCTGGGTTTGCAGTCGGATGTTTTAAGTGCCGCAGTATTGGGTATTGAGAATCTATTATGTCTTACCGGGGACCATCCGAAATTGGGTGACCACCCTGAGGCAATGCCTGTGTTCGATTTGGATTCGGTACAACTGCTCTTGGCAGTCAAAGGATTAATGGGCGGAAAAGATATGGCGGGCAATGACTTAGAAGGTCGGCCACCGGAATTTTGCCTGGGTGCAGTAGTAAATCCGGGTGCAGATCCGTTGGAACCACAGATTATAAAGATGGAGAAAAAGGTTCAGGCTGGGGCAGAATTCTTCCAGACTCAGGCAGTTTATGAAGTAGATAAGTTTGCTCTCTTTATGGAGAAAGTAACCCCCGTGCTTTCTTGCGAAAGCAAGAACGGGGGGAAAGTGCCGGTTATGGCTGGAATTGTGTTTTTAAAATCGCCCGCTATGGCTAAGTTTATGAATGCAAATGTCGCTGGAATCCACGTTCCTGAAGAGATTATTAATGAATTGGCAAGTGTGGGGAAAGAAAAAAGAGTTGAAAAAAGTCTGGAAATCTCCGCCCGTCTGATTACAGAACTGAAGGATTTGTGTCAGGGAGTTCATATTATGTCTTTGGGGTGGGAGCGGCATATATCTACCGTATTGGAAATGGCCAGGTTATGATGACGTTGCTGTCCGTCTAAGCAGCCCGCACGATATCAATTTTGCAAACGCCTTCCAGATGGCCAAGGAATGGGGATACCATATCCCTGAGGATGTTCACATCTATGCTATAGAGGTTAAAGGGCTGTCCAGTTTTTCCCAGGGCTGTACGCCGTAAATCACAGAAAAGCTCAGCAAAATAGTCGAATACATCCTCGGCAACCTTGTCGGCTGCCAGCAATAGAAAGCCGAAAATTAGACACAAGACTTGCTCGAGAAATGGCCGATTCAGATAAAACTGACCTTAATCCAAATCAAGACTCAAACCGCTCGATTTTCAAGATTTCTCTGCGATTTAGTCTTTGCGAACTTCCAATATAGGGCGGGCATAAACAGCAGATTCAGCAGCGTTGAGGTTACGAGTCCGCCAATAATCACGATAGCCATGGGGTGTTCAATTTCCTGTCCGGGCCGATTACCGCCAATCACAATGGGAACAAGGGCCAACGCCGTCGTAAGCGACGTCATTAGAATAGGTGAAAGTCGCTCCATCGCACCCCGCAGAATCAATTCCTCGCCGAATTGCATTTTTTCTCCCGTTTCCAGGTGACGATAGTGACTTATCAGCATTATGCCATTGCGACTGACAATACCTAAAACAGTAACGAACCCCACCATCGAACCCAGTGACAGCACACCGCCGCCGAGCAAGGCACTGAAGATGCCGCCGGTCAGAGCGATGGGCAGGCACAACAACAGCAGCAAGGCCAATCGAACAGAGGCGAAATCAGAATAAACTATGAGAAAAATCCCTATGATAGATAAAACCGCCACACCGAGAAGGCGATTTTTCGATTGCTGCCGTTCGGCGTATTCACCTAAAATTTCCGGATGATAGCCTCTCTCAAGAACCGTTGCTTGTACTTCGGGAGCCACGAATTTTGACGAGAATACTGTACAATGTCGGGGTCGCAATCAGAGAAAGCAACACCGATATACAGACCGCGCCGATTACAGCAATAGCCAAGGGTCTAAGCATGTCGGCACCGGAGCCGACGCCGTATGCCAACGGCAGCATTCCCAGTGCCGTTGTCCCGGAGGTCATTAGTACCGGCCGCAGACGCCGCCGTCCGGCCTGAACCAGAGCATCTTCTAAATCTATGCCCGAACCTCGCAGAAGTCCGGCGAAGTCAAGCATAAGGATGCCGTTCTTCGCTACAATGCCCACCCCGATAATCGCTCCCAGCAGCGAAACGACATTCAGCGACGTACCGCTCATGTACAGAGCCATAACGGCGCCGAACATTGCCAGGATGGCACCAAATACAATCGACACGGGGCCGGAAAAAGTCCGAAATTCCATAAGTAGGACTGTATAAACCAGAAAGACAGCCATTGCAAGAACTACAAGCAGATGGCGGAATGACTCTTGCTGCTGCTGGTACAGGCCGCCAAATTCAATAGCCCCTTTAGCTATAGACTTATCCTGACTCAAGCGGTCGCGGATTTCCGCCATCGCACTTCCGAGGTCGCGACCTTCCAGGCGGGCCGTGATGGCAACGTCCTGTCGCAGATCTTCCCTTCGAAGCTCAAGCTGCCCCGGTTCTTCGACAACATCCACCACCTGCGATAGTTTGACCACGGCTCCATTTGGACAACGCAGAGGCAAGTTTCGCAGGCTCGCAACCCGGTCGATATCGCATGGGTCCGCAACGACACGGATATCGATGAGGCGGTCGCCCTGTAAAACCGACGAGGCCGTCTGGCCGAGCATGGCTGTCTGGACAGCCGCAGCCACGTCGTCAGTGGTCAAACCAAAACGCTGTGCATCGGGGCTGCGAAGCCGTAGACTCAAAGACGGGCCTGTAACCATC
The DNA here is from genome assembly GCA_964444135.1 of uncultured Pirellulales bacterium. GTDB lineage: Bacteria > Planctomycetota > Phycisphaerae > Sedimentisphaerales > Anaerobacaceae > NIOZ-UU13. The sequence continues at coordinate 42,981 of CAYUFX010000004.1, forward strand.
AAGCCATCAAAGGTATCCACTACACCCTTGACCTTTTTGATTTCTTCTTCGATCAGTGGGGCTTTGCTCTTCAGGAACTCCGTATCAGTCGAAAATAGCTTAACCTCAATTGGCTGGGGTGCCCACATCAGATCGCCGATCAGGTCAGAAAGGATGCCTGGAAACTCCCATTGAAGACCGGGTACCGCAACATTGAACCTATGCCTAAGCTCGGAAATTACCTCCTCGGTCTTCCGCTGGCGATCGGGTTTTAGTTTAACCAGGAAGTCTCCCGTATGAGGCTCGGCAATGGCCAGAGCCAGCCGTGCGCCGGTACGCCTTGAGTAACTCTCAAGCTCGGTGATGGTACGCAGTATCCCCTCAGCCTGCTTGAGCTGTCGGTCCGTTTCAGCTAAGCTTGTTCCTGGTCGCGCCACATAGTCAATTACAAACCCGCCTTCATCCATAGGCGGCAGAAATTCACTTTCGAGACGACCATAGATTGCTATACCTGCAAGCAAAATTAGCACGCACAGACCGACTGTGGTCCAGCGGTGAGCCAGCGCTATTCGAAGGGTACGCTCATAAGCCCTCTCAAAATATCGTAATACGATACCGCCTTGCTCATCCTGCTTTTTTTTCTTCTTACGGTACATCCCACCCATGAACCATGCCGCCATAGATGGTGTAATCGTAAGTGCCAAAAGCAGAGAGATGAGCAGCGATACAGCCATAGTCAGTGCCAAAGCCCTGAAAAATACGCCCACGATACCGTCCAGAAAGGCCAGTGGAATAAATACGACTACCGGTGTAAAGGTCGAACTCAGAAGCGGCTTGAAGATTTCCCCTATGCCCTCCCGCACAACCGTCCCACGAGGCGCCCCAGTCACTATCTTGACGTATATTGCATCTACAACGATAATGGCATTATCGATAATCACCCCGATAGCAGCAGCGATACCGCCCAGAGTCATCAGATTAAAGCTTAGTCCCATCGCTTTTACCGCGATCAACGTAACAAGAACCGTTGCCGGGATCACCAGCGCCGCTACAAAGGTCATCCCCCAGTCTTTGAGGAAAAGATACAGTACAATAACTGAAAGAAACAGCCCGAAAATAATCGCCTGCCACACACTCTTGACCGATTCGCGTACAATCAACGACTGGTCGTAGAAAAATGCCAGTTTCAGGTCGGGCGGCAATTCCTTTTTGAGTTGTTCCAATTCCGCCTTCAATTGGCGGGCAATTTCGAGTGTGCTTCCGTCCGGCTGGCTGCGAATATTCAGCAGCACAGCTTCTTTGCCATCGGCTGTAACCAAGTTGAAGACCGGCTCGGGCCCACGCTCAACCCGGGCGAAGTCTTTAATATGAATCGGATGACCCTTGACTACCGTAACTGTGAAATCCTCAATATCTTCAGAGTTGTGCACCCGGCCATCGACCACGGTAAGGTAAAGTGTGTGGTTCTCCTCGTGCATACCGGCTGGAGCTATGAGGTTCTTTTTTATCAGTGACTCGGTTACATCTGAGAGACTCAACCCAGCGGCTTGCAAGCGTAGTGGATCTACTATCACATGATACTCCGGCGTTCGTCCCCCAACAAGGTCCACCCTGCCGACGCCTGGAATCCGTAGAAAGCGTGGTTTCAACGTATAACGGGCCATCTCCCAGAGATGTGTTATGTCACGTGTCTCGCTGGTCAAGCTAACACCAATAATTGGAAAAGCCGAAAAAGTCAAGCGGAAGACATTCGTTGTTGCTGTTGTAGGTAAGGTGCTGCGAATCTGAGACAGGCGGCCCAGCACATAAAGTTCCGACTGGATCATATCCACATCCCAGTTGAAAAAGACACTGACTTCTGCGGAACCGCGTCCGGTAGCGTCACGGATTGTCACCACGCCTGGAATGTCCTTCATTGCCTCCTCGATAGGACGGGTGATAGTCGCCATCATCTCATTAGCGGGCATAACGCCATTATCAACCAGAATTACAACTCGGGGAAAGTTGGTCTGCGGAAAAACCGATGAAGAAATCTTCGTTGCAGAATAGATGCCGCCCAAACACAATGATAACACTATAAAAGTAATGGCAATAGCGTGATGACTGGCGAATCGTCCCAACGCCGAGCCCCGAGCCTCCAAATGATTCCCGTTTGCGGTCTCCTGGGTACCTGACTGACCAGTATGTGGCATCAAATCCTCTCTTTTGAGCTCTTATTCGGTGATGATTCTGACCTTAGTTTCAGGGAGCAGGCCATACGCACCTACCGTCACGACCTGCATACCCTCGTGAATTCCCTCTCCCTGTACTTCTACCATTCCGTTTTCGCGCAACCCTGGCTGAACCACTCTCTGAAAGGCTTTGCCATTTTCTATAATGGCAATAACCGTCTGACCTTCAGTGGTTGTGACGAGGCTTTCTTCCGGTACGACGAGGCAATCGCTTTTTTCCAAATAAATAGTCCGCACCCTGACGAACTGGCCAGGCTTCAGCTCGGACTCGGTTGGCACCGATGCCCGAGCTAGAACAGTATCACTCTCAGGGTCAACCACAGAATCAATAAACGTCAGCTCACTAGGCACTTGCCCCATTTCACTGTTCGGTCCACCGACCCTGTCGCCGGTTTCAATTTTTACCTTCTGTCCCGGTTTAAGCACCGTTATCTCATCGCTTGGGACTCGAAATTCCACTATTAATCGCTTACGATCGACCAATTCCGCCAGTATGCTCGTCATGCCAACAGCTTCCCCAGGTCGTGCCAGCACTCGCACAATCGTCCCGGATATAGGCGCTCTGACCTGAAGCAGTGATAGCTCTGTATCGGCTCGTGCCAGTTCATCTTTTGCAGTTGCAAGCTCATACTCGGCCTGTTGCAACAGCTTTTTTGATGTCCCCTGGCTCTGCATCAGTTCTTTCTGACGTGCAAAATTCTGCTCTGCTAACTCTACCGCTTGCTGAGCCTTCTTTACCGCAACTTCAGCTACCCGACTATCAAGACGGAATAGGGTATCTCCCAGACTGACCTCTTGACCTTCGATGCACACTGCCTCGCTGATAATTCCTTCCACCGGAGCTGTAATTCGAACGCTGGCCGGAGGCTTAGCCATGCTACCTACATCCGGCTCAATTCTTCCATAAGCCAAAATGTAGCCGTGAAGTGCCGAACGAGCTACTTTTCCTACTTGTACACTCACTTCAGTGACAATCTCTTCCTCTTGCTGTTGCGAAACCTTGCTGAGATTTCTTTGAAAGAGATAGTATACCACCAAAGCACCTGCCAACAGGATAAGCAATCCAATGAATGTTCCAAACTTATTCATAACATCTCTCTAATCCAGCGTAGCTGGAACCCAAAATACTGTAAAGAAATTTTCGATATACTCCATAGGACGCCTTGCGGCGAATTGCCGATTGCTAATTCAAAACCGAAAATTGTAAATTATGAATCAAATTTTTGTTCCATATTTATCATTCTCTTTCCGATACAGTAATCGAGCTGTGCGGCATCCCCCAGGAGTTCAGTGGCCAATTCTGTCAGATGCATGTTCGCCTCAACAAGCTCTCGCTTAGCTTCCAAAACTAAAATATAAGATACTTCCCCGGCCTGATATGATTTCTGTGTCTGTTCAACTTTTGTTTGCAAAGAAGGAATAATGTCGCTGCTCCATAACTCGAATTGCTCGTGGGCCGAGATATACCGAGTGTGAGCTTGTCTGACCTGAAGAATAATGTCCTGACGGATTGCTTCATACCGTCGAGCCGCCTGTTCCAACTCTGCTTCGGCTCGGGCGATTCTGCCGTCATTCTGATTGAAAATCGGAATCTCAAGCGCCAAGCCCGGTCCGACAGTCAGGGAACCCTCGCCCTCATCCTTGGCGTCGATAATGGCGATGAAGTTGTAGATTTTCGATTGCTCCCAGCCCATGCGTTCGCCAGCCGCTTCGATGGCAAGTTCCGCCGCTCGCAGGTCCGGCCGGGCGGCAAAAGCTGTTTCCAATAATTCATCTATCGATATTTCCGCTCTTGGTGTAATATCCGATGGTGTTATATCAAATGCCGAATTATCTGAGATCAGTCCGAGCAAAGCGTTGAGGTGGTGTCTCAAGATAATAGCTTCCTTTGAAAAACGCTTAGTGGCATCGGCTGCACGAAGCGAATCCACATAGGCGTTTGAGGCCGCCAACTCGCTAATATCACCGGCTTTGAGTTGTGCCTGGGCAAGCTCGGCCATCTGAATCCATAATCGAGCATTTTGTTCGGCGAACTGAACTCGCTCCTCGGCAGACCATAGATCGGCATAGGTCGTCTGAACGTCCCGGATAAGGGCCAGACCATGCTCGATTAGGTTTTCGGAAAGACTTTGGGCATCAAGCTTGGCCGCCGCGAGGCGGTGGGGACGCTGCCAGATGAAATCGATAGGTACGTCCAGCCCCATTTCGAGGGCTTTGGGGCCAATGGGGAACAAAAGGGAAAATACCGGATTGGCCAGCATATCTGCTTCGATCAGGTCGGCACGGGCAAAGCCCAGAGCCGCCAGATCAGCCTGAAATTGGGCATTATTCCAAAGGGCTACAGCCACTGCCTCGTCCTGTGACAAGCCGTCCTCAAGCGATATTCCTTCAGGGAAATTGAATTCCCCGGGTTCCGTAACCTGTCCCAACTCATAATCAGTACGTTCCTTAATACCTTCAGAAACATAGGAACGACCGTTGGGGGGGTGGACTGTGCAACCGGCTACCAGAAGAATCAGCATAGAAATATGAATTTTTCTAATCATATCGTTATCGTAAGTCATATTAGGTTTTGAAAGAGCTAATTCAAAAAGATTTAGTCACTTGTGTCAATAAAAAAATGCGGGAAGTCCAAGGAACAATCCTTCTCCCTATAATTCTTTTTTGTAATGCTTGACATCATTTAACCTTTGCATAAAATAACCCCTTTCACTCTGACAGGCTTATAAAGCCATATTAAGGAGAAAAAATTATAACAAAAAGAATCTTACTGCTTGCAGTGTTCCTTTTATCAGTGAGTGGCGCGGCAAAGGCCGAGGAAGGTCAATTGAGTGTTACTCTTGATTTGACTTACGTCAGCAGGTGGATGAGCAGAGGCCGACAGATCTGGGGCGATACTGGTGGTTTTTTTGAAACCATTGACCTCGATCTCTGGTCGACTGGTTTCGGTGCGGCTGTGAGACATCACAGTGCAACTGGCAGTGGCTGGGTAAGCAAACAAAGATACGACTATATGCTCTACTATGGCGGGACTGTTCTGGATAACCAAGGCGATAGTTTTCTAACAAGCGGTGCTTGCCTCACTAAGTACAAGGTGAGCTGGATATACAAGCATTATTATACGCAGCCATGCAATTATGCCAATGTACAAGCCTGGATATTTTCATTTTCCTGGCCCAAGATTCTCAATATGGAAGTCCTCGTTCCGTACTATGTAGCCACTTGTGATTATCCTGCCGGCAGCGGCTATAAAGCCCCAAGTATGCGTGATTTTGCCGGTTGGGTTCATCGTTTTGGACTCGGGTACGACTTGGAGTTACCCGAACTACCTGCTCCGCTTCATCTAACGTCGGATATAGCATTTACTGACGGTTTTCGCACGGGTGTAGACCACGATTGGTCACACGCGACATTCGGTGTTTCGACAAAATTAGAAATTACTGATAATCTCTCATTTGTCCCGGGAGTCTATCAACAGATTACAATGGACAAATCAGTCAATCCCAATAAAGACGTGACGTATTGCATCCTGAGTATGAAGTACAAATTCTAAATAGGAATTCTTTTCAGTTGACATTTTTGAGAGAACCGGATAATAATGTGAGGAGTTCATTGTTTCTACATCAGGGGGAAAGTAAGAATTCGCCTGGTAACGTTAAATACGTTGTTTTGGAACCGAACATATAATTCGTTGGAGAGTATAAATAGAAACTATCAAGGTACAATAATCCTCAGCTACTCAAAGGAGAACGTTATGACACAAGAAAAAGCAATCGACTCCCTTATGACCGAAGAGCGAACTTTTCCACCGCCGGCATCAATTAAAGCCAACGCTTATATAACCAGCACCGAGCAATATCAGCAGATGTGGGAGAAGTCAATTAACGACCCGGACAGCTTCTGGTTGGAGCAGGCAAAAACCCTCTCCTGGTTTAAGGAGCCAACTAAGAGTCTCCGTTATACCTGGGATACGAAGAGTCGAAAAATTGAGCACACCTGGTTTGCCAATGGGCAGATAAACGTCGCATACAACTGCCTCGACCGTCATCTTGGAACGCCAATCGAAAACAAGACCGCACTTCTTTGGCAGGGTGAAGCCGAAGCCGACGTCAAGAAACTTACCTACAAAGAGCTGCACAAGCAGGTTTGCAAATTCGCCAATGTCCTCAAATCAAAAGGCATACAAAAAGGCGACCGTGTGGCGATTTATCTGCCAATGGTCCCCGAGCTTTCGATAGTTATGCTTGCCTGTGCCCGCATCGGCGCTATTCACTCAGTCATCTTCGGCGGATTCAGCTCAGAAGCCATCGAAGGCCGCATCAACGACTCCGACTGCAAAATGCTCATCACTTCCAATGTCTCGCTGCGCGCCGGCAAACATATCAAGCTCAAGGATATCGCCAACGTTGCACTGGAAAAAACACCTACAATTGAAAATGTAATAGTCGTTAAAGTCAATGATGATCCCTGCGATATGAAAGACGGCAGGGACGTATGGTATCATGATGAGATGGCAAATGCAGCCGAACAATGCCAAGCCGAACCTATGAATGCCGAGGACCCGCTGTTTATCCTTTACACATCCGGCTCGACCGGCAAACCCAAAGGCGTCGTCCACGCTACGGGTGGATACCTATTGCATATCACCCTCACTCACAAAATCGTCTTCAACATTCACGACGACGACATTTACTGGTGCACCGCCGACATAGGCTGGGTAACAGGGCATAGCTACATCGTCTATGGCCCACTTGCAAACGGCAGCACATCACTGATGTTTGAAGGAGTACCTACCTATCCGGATGCCGGGCGCTTCTGGCATATTTGTGACAAATTCGGCGTTACTGTCTTCTATACCGCACCCACAGCTATTCGCGCTCTTATGCGCCTCGGCAATGAATGGCCCGCTAAGTACAAGCTCGATTCGCTCAGGATTCTCGGCTCCGTCGGCGAGCCGATAAATCCCGAGGCCTGGATGTGGTATTATGAGAAAATCGGCCGCAATCGCTGCCCGATTGTAGATACCTGGTGGCAGACGGAGACCGGCGGATTTATGATTACACCTCTACCGGGCGCACACACACTAAAACCCGGTAGTGCTTCCCGGCCCTTCTTTGGCGTTGACTCCGTCGTCCTGCGAGATGATGGAAGCCAATGCGATGTAAATGAAGGCGGCAAGCTCTGCATACGCAAACCCTGGCCTGGAATGATGCGCACGATGTGGGGCGACCATGACAGATTCATCGATACATACTTCACAATGTTCGATAATGTTTACTTCGCCGGCGATGGCTGCCGGATCGATGAGGACGGCGATTACTGGCTAATGGGCAGAATCGACGACGTCGTCAACGTCTCCGGCCACCGCATCGGCACCGCCGAGGTTGAAAGCGCCCTTGTCAGCCACGAGAAGGTTGCCGAAGCTGCCGTCACGCCGATGCCTCACGATATTAAAGGCCAGACACTGTACGCCTTTGTTACACTTGTAGGCGGCATCGAGGAAAGCGATGAGCTAAAGAAAGAGCTTGTTATGCATGTGCGAAAGCAAATCGGCCCTATCGCAACACCCGAAGCCATTCAGTTTGCACCCTCCCTTCCGAAGACCCGCTCCGGCAAGATTATGCGACGAATACTGCGCAAAATAGCTGAAAAGAACACAGACAACCTCGGTGACATTACCACACTTGCAGACCCGCATGTGGTTGAGAACCTAATCAAAGGCCGAGGCGAATAAGCTCGGCTGCATTAACAGATGACAAACAAGCCGGACGTGTGTTTTAAGCACACGTCCGGTCTATTTCCAACGGAAGGAAACTATATTTATGAGCGATGAAATAACAACGCAGCAATCGGAAATTAAAAATCATGGCTGGCATGTTACGTTTGTGGGAATGGGCATTAATCCCGCTCTCGGTATTCTATATACCTGGAGTGTTATAAGCAAACGTATTCCAGACGATTGGGGCTGGAATGAGGATGATAAGTCTTTGCCATATATGATTGCCTGCCTTATCTTTTCGCTCATTATGGTACCCGCCGGCAGAATGCAGGACAAAATTAGCCCACGACTCGTAGCCACAACAGGCGGTATATTGGTTGGACTCGGATTCATAATTGCCAGCATGACAACATCGCTTATGGTCTTCGTCATCGGCTTTGGCGTTCTTGTCGGTGCAGGCCTTGGTTTTGGCTACGCCTCTGCGACACCGCCGGCGGTAAAGTGATTCCCCGCAGCAAAGACAGGCCTTATCGCAGGAATCGTAGTTTCAGGTTTCGGTTTAGCTTCAGTATATGCCGCCCCACTAACAACATGGCTGATAGTTAATCTTGGTTTCAGCACTGCGGTACTGCTGCTGGGTATTGCGTTTTTAGTTGTTGTGGTCGGACTTGCTCAGATATTAAAACCACCACCGGCCGATTACATTCCCCTTGGTGCCGTACCGGCAAATACAGATACAAAATCTAATAAAAAAGAAGATTTTCTTCCAAAAGAAATGCTTACCACCTGGCAATTCTACCTCATTGGGTTCATGTATGTATGCGGGGCCGGAGCTGGTCTTATGGTCATCTCAAAGCTTGCCGCAATTGCAGACAAACAGGTCGGAATAACTATGGGATTTGTGCTGGTAGCGGTGCTTGCCATCGGCAATGGGGGCGGACGCATAGTTGCCGGTATGCTCAGCGACAAAATCGGTCGCAAAGCAATGATGTTTATATGCTTCGTATCTCAGGCCTTTCTGATACTTCTGCTCTCAAAAGCAACCGGTGAAAGCGCCCTCGGAACAATCCCTGCAATGGCGATTATCTCAGCATTAATCGGAGCAAACTACGGAGCAAACCTTTCGCTTTTCCCATCCATCACCAAGGATTTTTATGGTCTGAAGAACTTTGGAATGAATTACGGACTGGTATTTACCGCCTGGGGTGTCGGCGGTTTTATGTTGGCAAAGCTCGCCGGGGCAATGTATGTCAGGTATCAAACTTTTGCAATCGCCTATTACGGCGCTTCGGCACTGCTGATACTCGCTGCGATAATGACAACACTCATCAAAGCACCACACCACAAACTCGAAACTGCCGAAACCTAAATTGCCGACAGTGACTTTATTCTGTTGGAAATGTACAAAATTCGTCACTCTGTACTAAGCGTAGCGAAGTGAAGGATCTCGTTCTCGTTAAAATCACAGCAACTAAAGTTTGTGAATTGGAAAGATTTTTGACTTAATTGCTTCTATTGTCGCCTCTACTACAGGCACTACCATTTCGCGTTGTGTCTGGCTCACAGCAAATGCTCTGTCTCGTAAACCCCCCTGCCAGTCCGTACTTTCGAGCATAACACCCCCGACGGCGTGGTCCATATCACTGCCGCTGCCGGTACCAGTGAGGATACTCCAGGCCAAAGCCCAGGCTCTGACGGTGTTGCTGACATTGTAACCACCGCCGCCGGTTGCAACGATGGGCTTGTCAAAACTTAACAGATGCTCGATGACATCGGCATAAACATTATTGGTCAGACATAAATGTGCAAGCGGGTCACCCGCAAGTGCATCAGCCCCCAGCTCAAAAACAATTACGTCCGGATTGTACGCGGTAATTAGCGGAAGAGCTATAGCATCGAATGCCTTCATATACACTTCGTCGTAAGTCCCGACCGGAAGAGGGACATTTACGCAATAGCCCTTACCTTGCCCGTCACCGATTTCATTCGCAAACCCTGTCCCCGGAAATAGCGTCCCCGGACTCTCGTGGAATGATATGGTCATCACATCACGACGGTCATAGAATGCGTACACAACACCGTCACCGTGATGAACATCCACATCAAGATACAGAACTCGCTTGCCCTCCTCAGCTAACACCACACAGGCTAAGGCCACGTCGTTGATATAGCAAAAGCCGGACGCACGTTCCGGCCCGGCGTGATGAAATCCCCCTGATGGATTGAAAGCCACCCGCGCAGAACCCGAGAGAATCAGCTTTACACCGGTAAGAGTAGCCCCAGTAGCCAGAACCGCATAGTCATACATATCCGGAAATACCGGACAATCCAGTGTGCCGATTCCCATATATAGTGCCTCGGTATCCCATCGGCCTTTTGCAGCGGTTTTTAACGCATGCAGATAACGGGCCGAGTGAAACTTTTTCAAAACAAGCCTCTCGGCAGGTACCGGCGCTACTTCACTCCTGTTGTCACCGGAGAGCAGGTCCATAGAATTTAAAACCTTCCTCACCTGCCCTGCCCTGTCCGTATTAAATGGACAATCCGCCGGATAACTGAACTTCTCAAACTCCGGCGTATAAATAAAAGCAGCTTTTTTCGTTCCCAAATTTACTCCTAACGTCATCGATTCATCAAATCATATGAAATGTGATATGCATCACCATCGAATTCCGTGTTCACCTTGTAGCCTGAATTATGAAAAATGGTCAACATCGGCTTATTGTTTGGAAGCACGGTCGCATAAAATCGCCTCACACCGTGAAGCTTTGCAATCTGCGTAAGATAGTCCAACAAAAACGTTCCCATCCCCTTCTGCTGCCATTCATCCTGTACTACAAACGCCACTTCCGCCGCCTGTGTTTTCGGGTCAAGAAAATACTGGGCAATCGCAACAATTTCCTCCCCCGAAACACCAGGCACACATCCTACTATGGCAAGATCATTTTTGTAATCAATATTCGTCAGCCGCTGAATGTCACTATGTGGAAAAGACACCGTTCTTGTCATATACCGTGTCTGAACCGACTTCTCACTCAGTGAATACAGCATCTCCGACAGTAAAGGTTCATCTGTCGGCTTGATGGGTCTAAAGAATATCTCGGTCCCGTCTTTCAACGTATCATAATGCTCAAGCTCTTCAGGATATTGCACCTGGTCCCATGAAAGCTCGATCTGATCCTGGTATATATAATTCTTCGCCTTCGCGGCTTGCACCAATTCCTTTCTGAACTTTGGGTGCGCTATATTAATCAAATCCAATACGCGCTGTCTGATACTCTTTCCGTGCAAATAAGCAATACCGTACTCAGTGACAACATAATGTACATCGCCACGCGTTGTCACTACGCCGGCACCCTCTGTTAAGTGTGGCACAATTCTCGAAACCTGACCGTCTTTTGCGGTAGAAGGCATCGCAATTACAGCCTTGCCCCCCCTGCTCCTTGCCGCACCTCGAATAAAATCAACCTGCCCCCCGATACCGCTGTAGAATTTGTGCCCAAGCGAATCCGAACAAACTTGTCCGGTCAGGTCAATCTCCAGCCCCACATTGATTCCAACCATCTTGTCGTGCTGACTGATAATATTCACGTCATTGACATATTCGGTTGGATAAAATTCGAAAAAAGGATTGTTGTCGATTAAATCGTACAACCTTTTCGAACCCATACAAAAGCTCGCTACAACCTTCCCCCGATTCAACGATTTCTTTGCACACGTAATTGCTCCGCACTCAATCAGGTCAATTATCCAGTCGCTGAACATTTCTGTATGCACACCAAGGTCTTTCTTGTACGCCAGATAATCCGCCAGAGCCTGTGGTATACGTCCAATACCGCACTCGATTGTGCTGCCGTTTTCGACAAGTCTGGCGATATTTTGGCCGATACGGCGTAAAGTTTCATTCGATTCAGGAATTGGAATCTCGATTATGTTCTCATCAAAAGGAACCATCATATCAATGGTATCGACATGAATAAAACTATCCCCAAATGTACGAGGCATATAGCTATTTACCTGGGCAATGACATACCTCGCATTGGCAGCGGCTGATTTAACAATATCCACAGAAACTCCAAGACTACACAGCCCGTTTACATCGGGTGGCGTCACGGAAATCAAGGCAACATCGATGGGAATCCTTCCAGCTTCAAATTCGGAAGGTATCTCGGACAAGAATATCGGCGTGTAGTCACCAATACCTTTCTGTAAAGCATCGCGCACATTATCAGCGATAAAAAAGCTGTTCATTTTGAATTTCTCACGGAACTTCTCATCGGCATACGGTGCAGCTCCCATCGTCAACAGATGTACAATATGAGCATCGTAAATGTGGCTGGAATATTCGACCAAAGCGTTTACAAGATGTTGTGGCTGACCACAGCCGGTCCCAATAAATATACTGTTGCCCGGCTTAATCAATTTCACCGCCCCTACAGCCGTACCTATCTTGTTTTTATATTTTTCCTTCCAGTCAAATTCCTGCATTTTCATTTCTCTATACTCATCCTTGCATCAACTGCAATCGGCGTTGTGCCCTCAGGGCCTACCACATAGGGATTTATGTCCATCTCCTTTATCTGAGGAAATTCCGTAACCAACTGGGAAAGCCTTTGTAAGCCTTCGGCAATTGCTTCTATGTCCACTCCTTCTTCGCCGCGTACTCCTTTGAGTATCTGGTAAGTTTTTGTGTTAATGAGCATCTGTTTGGCCTCTTCAGCCGTCAGCGGCGCCAGGTAAAAAGATACATCTTTCAGCACTTCCACCATTATGCCACCCATCCCGAACATCATCAGTGGGCCAAAATGCGGGTCACGATTCATTCCGAGAATAACCTCTTTTCCGCTCTTACACATTTCCTGCACAAGAACACCCAGTATATGTGCTTCGGGCCTTTTTGGGGGTATTCGGTACATCATCAGGTCGAAAGCATCCTTAACCTCCTGTTCACTATTGAGACCAATCTTAACCCCGCCCACATCTGACTTGTGTAATATGTCAGGCGACCAAATCTTCAATACGATGGGAAAACCTAATTGTTTGGCGATATTTGCCGCCTGCTCGGCTGAGGTTGCAATAGAACCTTTTGGTGTTACAAAACCATATGCTTCGAGTATTTCCTTTGATTCGGCCTCACCAATTTCCCGGACGTTCTGCCTCTGGTGCCTTTCGATAATACCTTCTACCTTGCGTCGATTTACCCCAAACAGCTTTACAATCCGTTTCGGCCTGGAGCGCCATCTGACATAGTTAGCCATGACTTTGATTGCCGCGACGGCACTATCGGTAGCATCATACTGGGGAATTTTCCCTTCTCGCAAAATTCTTACTCCCTCCGCCACCTTCCCTACACCAAGAAAACAGGTAAGAATCGGCTTGACAGGCTTCTGGTGGGACATATTGACGATTACTTCGGCAGTAGCTGCTGCATCAGTCATTGCTTGCGGAGTTAGCAATACCAAAACTATATCTACATTTGGATCATCAAGAACAACACTCAACGCAAACTCGTAGCGGTCAGCCAGGGCATCTCCCAGAACGTCTATGGGATTATATAAATTAGCGGCGGGCGGCAGCTCGGATTCTAATTTGCGAACCGTCTCGTCATTCAGCTTCGCAAAGGTAAGTCCTCTTTGCTCGATAGAGTCTGCTGCCATTATTCCGGGTCCTCCGGCATTGGTGATAACAGCAACGCGTGGTCCTGCCGGAAGAGGCTGATTGGCAAAGGCCTGGGCATAGTCAAACTGCTGCTTAATAGAATCGCAGCGAATGATTCCGGCACGCTCAAACGCCGATTCATAGGCTGTTTCGCTGCCGGCAAGACTTCCGGTATGAGAGGAAGCTGCCTTTGCACCGGCCTGCGTCCCGCCGGATTTTATCAGAAGGATAGGCTTTATATGGGAAATCTGCTCGGCCTGCCTTACGAAGGCGTCACCGTCGGTGATACTTTCGAGATACCCGGCTATAACCTTCGTATCCTTATCATTGGAAACGGCCTTTATCACGTCGAGCTCATCCACATCCGCCTTGTTGCCTATGCTGATAAGTTTGCTGAATCCAATGCCACTCGCGTTAGCAATATCAAGAATAGCCGCGAGCAGAGCCCCTGATTGTGAAAGATATGCTATGCTGCCGGCAGCGGGAATATCGCCTCCGAAGCTGGCATTTAGCTTGTTTGCCGGTACTATCACTCCAAGGCAGTTCGGGCCGATGACCCTGATGCCGGCTTGTCTTGCTGTTTGACTAATCTGTTCCTCAAGCTCTCTGCCCTCTTTGCCGACCTCTTTAAACCCGGCGGTAATAATAATGACCGCCCTTGTTCCAACCTTTGCGCACTGCTGCATAATCGCCGGCACAATATTCGCCGGAATGACAATAATCACCAATTCGGGCACTTTTTTGATTGATTCGAGGTCCGGATAGCATTTCAAACCTTCAATCGTATCGGCCTGAGGATTAACCGGATATATTTCACCCTTATATCCTGCCCCCATTATATTGGCTAAGATTTCATGCCCGACCTTACCTTTCTGTCGGGACGCTCCAACTATAGCAACAGATTTAGGATTAAAAAAGCTCTCAAGGCCCATACAGACAAATATCCTTACTGAACTAAAAGCACCTTAAAAATCAAGGTATTCTATACTATAATGCACCCAATTGCAAAGTTCTCTATCGTTCATTTAGTCTGCACGGGACTATTCATGTATTTCCCACCAGAGAGAAACCAAAGTAGCTTCAGCGAAAAGTAATGACAAAAATCAGAGCACCCAATTACTTCTTATCCATTTAATAAAAATAGATAGACGAAAACCCAAACAATTTAGTCCTTTACGCCCATCCACTTAAGATGTGGCTGCTCGTCTTCATCGACCACGGTTGCTTGCCATAAACCCAGCGGTATGTTTGGTGTACAGCCATGCATAACCAGGAAGCGATTATCCACGTGGTCGTCCAGCTTGATAAAGATATGATGGCCAGGGGCTGAGGGAAGCAGTGAGTGGGCCGCACTTGCTATCTGCTTGAGTCTCCAGACATCTAAGTTTATGGTCTCTTCACAAAAAAAGATTGAGGGTTTTGATGGTAGTAACATGTTTTGGCTCCTTTCAACAAAAGAACCTTTTCAATAGATTCATATTTTTGAACTTATCCCGGCTCCGCCGGGGGCTTTATTTGTCTTTGCATACACCACTTTACCTCTTGCGCCTATTTTACCCAGAACACCAGAAGTTATCCACAAATACAAATTCCTATACTATCAAGTTAAGACTTTGATAATCACAAACAGCCACAAGAAACATAATTCCAACTAAACTAATTCAGAAAGTTTCAAAGGCTCAAACCTGTTCGAAATATAATCTCTTATCTCCTTATCTGTTGTACAAAACAAGACGAGCAAAATAACTACCCGGCCTCTTCCTTTTGGGGCACACATCTAAATCGAGGATTTGTATCACTATTGACCACAGTCGCTTCCCATACCTCCAAAGGTAGATTCGGTGCGCTGGCAAGCGTGACCAAGAAGTAGAAATTACTGCCCATAAAGCGGTCTAACTTAATAAAGATATGGTAACTTGAGTCGAAAGGAAGTAATGGGTGGGCAGCTTTCGCTATCCGATCGAGACTCCATTTTTCAGCGATGACGGTATTCTCATCAAAGAAGATTCTTGATTTTGTTGGAGGTGGCATATATATCTCCCTTCGATATCTAAAAGTCGATTTAACTTAGTATTGTTCCTTGATGAACCTGCATAAAAGTCTCAGAGACTTGTATGGGCTTAAAACAGCAGCATTATATGCAAGCACCGGGTCGTTTGGCGTCGTACCAATTATTATCTGGAAGTGGTTGCCCTGAAGGCCATCCGATTCGATAAAGGCATAAGGCCCTCGACTCCCATCGACTAAGCTCCGGACCGCGCTTGCTAACTGATTGCGCTTCCATTCCTCCAAATCCACAATACTCTCTTCGAAAAAGACTGCAGAATACGACAACGCAGACATTTCTTGTTCCTTTCGATACACTATTTTTACAAACAAAACTAAATTGTTTTATAATTTGATTTTGATAATCCAAAACAGGTCCAAAAACATGATTCTATGGTCA
This sequence comes from uncultured Pirellulales bacterium, assembly GCA_964444135.1. Taxonomy (GTDB): domain Bacteria; phylum Planctomycetota; class Phycisphaerae; order Sedimentisphaerales; family Anaerobacaceae; genus NIOZ-UU13. The sequence continues at coordinate 59,014 of CAYUFX010000004.1, forward strand.
TATTTTTTGATTTATTATTACTAACGAACTTTCAAAAATCCTAAACCAGGTCTGAAAGTGCCAAGGACTCAAGCCTGTTCGCAATATAGTCTCTTATCTCCTTGAATATCTTGATGAATTGTTTCTCCTTCAACAAAGGAGTAGGCGAAAAAAAATACTCACTTACCGATTCAGTCGGTGCCAGGGCGCCGTCCATCAATCTTATTATTTCAGCAATACTTATTCTTGATGCCGGCTTTGCTAACTTATAGCCGCCACTGGCGCCTCTTTTGGTTTTTATATAGTGGTTTTGCCTTAAAATTGAGAATAAAAGCTCCAGATATTTCTTGGAAATATCGCACTTCGAGCAAATCTCTTCTATTTTTATGAAACCTTTCTTCTCATTACGCGCAATGTAGATAAGCGCCAGCATCGAATATTCACTTTTTGTCGTTAGCTTCATTCAAACCTATCATTCTATAGTTTGTCTATAGACAATATATATAATAATAACACTTCTGTCAATGCAAAATTTGATTTTTTTCTTATTCTCAGACATATCACAATGGCTTTTCTTCCGCTTCTGAGCCGTTTTCACACCGGTTTTGAACTTTTTTTTCTAAAAATGGGCAAAATTGACCAGCTAATCCGACCTCACCTGCCTGACGGCAGGCACCGATATAAGTTTTGTCATATTATTTTGAGTGCACGCACAACTTTTTATTTATATAATAGAAAGAAGGGACTTAGAGCTTATCCGAATAACCGGGTCGTTATGAGGCCGAGCGGAAAGTTCGAGGCCAAGGCGGCAGGCCAAAAATGCTCGGAGGCGTGGTTTTCTCCACGTTGAGAACATTTTTGGCCGACAACGCAGGCATCGGACTTTGCAGCCGGCCGCAATAGAGCGGGTTATTGGGATAGGCTCTTAAGGACTATGAAACAATCATCCTTAACAGATTTGGAACAAATTCCCGGCGTGGGCAAAAGAATCGCTCAGGATATGGCAAATATCGGCATCCACTCTGTCGGCCAGCTCAAGGGACAGAACCCCGATAAACTTTACCAAAAACTCTGCGATTTTAAGGCAAGCCCGGTTGACAGGTGCATGCTCTATGTATTGCGCTGCGCGGTGTACTACGCCTCAAACACCAAACACAACCCACGGTTATTAAAATGGTGGAATTGGAAAGATAGCAATTAGACTACCAATATCTGCTTTGAGATGTGCACTTATTTTCGCAAATCCGGTATATCCGGCTCAATGTGCACCGTAATGTTCACCGGTCGGGTAATCTGCTCATCCAGAGCGTTTTCCAGACTTTCAGCTATTTCATGAGCGGCGGCTATGTTCAAATCCGGGTCAACAAGGATATGCAGGTCCAGAAATACTTCTCTGCCAACTGTCCGGGTTCGCAGCTTGTGCCACTGCCGTATTGAAGAGTCGGCGTTAATCACATCTCTTATACGCTCGATAGTATCTGAATCGACGGCACCTTCTGACAGTTCACGCAGCGAATCGCTAACTACCCTGACTCCCACCCAGATAATCATCAGGCCAACGGCAATAGCAGCGACCTGGTCGCCATGACCAAAACCAAATTCCAGCGATATAAATCCTACCACAACCGCTACTGAACTTAAGGCATCGCTGCGGTGATGCCAGGCATTGGCATAAAGTACAGGGCTATAAAATTGAATCGCGATTTTTTGTGTGGCTCTATAGAGCCACTCTTTAGCGGCAATAGAAACTATTGCAGCTATAAGAACTGCGAGCCGAGGGACGGTAACTACGTCTCTGACTATGGCCATAGTGGCGTAGTAAACCATCGCTCCTCCCACAAGAATTAAGACTAATGCAATTAACCCGGCTGAGAAAGTTTCCGCCCTCCCGTGCCCGTAGGGGTGGCTCTGGTCAGGTTCTTTCGAACCCAGACGCAGGCCCAATAGCACAGCTGCATCAGTGGCCACATCAGAAAGTGAATGGACTCCGTCGGCTACCAGTGCCAGTGAAGCTGCTAACGAACCAATGACTACCTTGACAACTGAGAGAGCAATATTTACTCCGATGCCAAGATATGTAATAGATTTTATTTGCCTGCTGGCAATTGTTCTTTTGTCGTTGCACATCAGCCTATCAACCTAACACTTCTTTGCGTATTTTCAAAACCACATCCACATATTTTTCAGCAGTACGTCTGTCTTTCGCCTCAACGATAATCCTCATTACAGGTTCGGTATTACTGGTTCGCAAGTGCAGCCAGCCATCGTCAAAATCGAATCTACACCCGTCGGTTGTATTGAGCTTTGCATCAGCGAAAGTCTTTTTTACCGAATTTAAGATTTGTTGCCCCTGCAACTTGTCTGCGGCGAATGTATCTTTAGTTATATAATAGCCGCCTATCTCACCAACCAATCGGCCTATTGTTTTTCCTGTTTCAGCCATTAATTGCAGAACAAGAGCAATACCAACAAGGCTGTCGCGGATAGGCCCCACTCGCAAATCAATCACACCCCCGTTACCCTCTCCACCGATGATACAATCGTGTTCTAACATCGCCGCGGCAACATTGGCCTCGCCCACAGCAGTACGAATAACCTGACCGCCGGCCTTCTCAGCGATATCATCAATCATTCTTGAAGTCGAAAGATTCGTGGCCGCTTTACCTGTTCGCTTACTGAAAACATATTTTGCCGCCAGAGCAAGAGAATACTCCTCGCCGATGTAGTTCCCGTTCTCGTCAACAATTGCCAATCTGTCGGCGTCCGGGTCCTGAGCAAAACCGACCTCGGCTGCTTTGGTTTTTACTATTTCACAAAGGCCCCTTAAGTTCTCGGCGGTCGGTTCAGGCCCATGAGCAAACAAGCCGCTCGGCTCATCGTTTATCGCAGAAACTTCACAACCAAGTTCAGCTAACATCTTTTTAGTAACCCGCCCCCCTGCTCCGTTGACGCTGTCCAGAACAACTTTGAATTTTTTTGCAGCGATTGCCCCTCTGTCAACAATCGCCAAAACCTTAGCAATGTGCGTGGTATCGGTCTGCTCGTTGACAGTTACTTTACCGTAATCAGACGAATCTACAAAACCAAAATGTTTATCGAAAAAATATCGTTTGATTTGTTCTGATGCATCACTCGGCGGAGCAACACCATCGCTTAGCAATAATTTTATGCCGTTGTATTTGCCCGGATTATGCGAAGCCGTTACTACCACCCCACCTGCACAGCAAAGTTCCCTCAACATAATACCTACCCCGGGTGTCGTTACAATCCCCAAATCAATTACATCAACTCCTACCTTACACAATCCTTCTGCAACAGCAGACCGAAGTTTCTGGCCGCTGGGCCGCGAATCCCTCCCGACACAGACCGACAATCTCTCCTTTTTTCCCGCGCAGCTCTCTTCTAAAAAAGTCCCGAACGCACAGCCGTAGTCAGCGGCGACAGAAGCACTAAAGTTCTCACCCACGATACCTCTCATTCCACTGACACTTATTATTAACTGTTCAGCCACATCGAAAACTCCGTTCGAGCATCAAGCATCGAAACCCTGTCATTCTGAGCGCAGCGAAGAATCTCATCACTCACCACTCACCAATTAACCATCGAAGATCCGCCGTCTTTTGGCGGACTCATCATCTTGCGAGTACCGAGCATCAAGCATCGGGAATCAATCCAGTTTACAGACATAAATCTCGTTCACAAACTCAAGCTGGCCGAGCTCTTCAATCGCTTTTGCATCGGGTTCCTTGTCGAGACTGACGGCAAGAATAGCCTTTCTCTCCGCCGGCTTTTGCCCGACACCCATAGTGCAGATATTGATATTATGCCTGCCGCATACTGTTCCGACCGAACCGATGACGCCGGGCTTGTCGTCGTTAAAGATAACCAAAACCGCCCCCTGTGGCGTCATTTCAATATTGAACCCATCGATTTCAATAATTCGCAGCAGCTTCCCACCAAAGACCGAGCCGGTCACCGTGCGTGTAACTTTATCCGTAACGACCTTGGCGCTGAAACTTGCAGACACGTCTTTGGACTCGGTATTTTTGGTCTCGTCTATGCTTATTCCGCGTTCTTTGGCTAAAACTGGGGTGTTGACCATATTCAATGGCATATCAAAGTGTTTTTGCAACAAGCCAACTGCAAAATTAAGAGTAACCTGTTCGACGGCCATTTCGGCAATCAAGCCGCGATACTGCACCTCAATTTCCTTGATTTGGCCCGGCCCAATTGTGCTGACAAGGGTCCCAATTCGACGGGCAAGTTCTGCATACTGGCTCACAATCGGCGAGACTGCACCAGTCGTCGACGGAGCATTAAGGGCATTCTTGACCGGCCCATCTTTGATAGCATCAACAAGGATTTGAGCTGCCTCGACCGCAACTTCAATTTGGGCCTCTTCTGTGCTCGCGCCTAAATGCGGCGTAACAATGCAATTCTCAAATTCGGAAAACCGTGTATTCTCCGGCGGCTCCTTGGGATAAACATCAAGTGCAGCACCGGCGATACGCTTCTCGGCAAGGGCATCATAGAGTGCATCTTCGTTAATAATTCCCCCGCGTGCGCAGTTGATTAACCGAACGGTCGGTTTCATCTTTTTCATTTGTTCTGCGCCAATCATATTCAAGGTCTGCTCATTCCTCGGCACGTGAACGCTGATATAGTCGGCTTGCTTGAAGATCTTCTCTAAGCTATCGCTTATCTCAACGCCGATTTTTTCCGCATCAGGTGGCGCGGCTAACGGGTCAAAGCCCAATATCTTCATATTGAAACCTTTTGCCATTTCTGCCACAGCCATACCTATCCTGCCCAATCCTATCAAGCCGAGCACTTTATTGTTCAACTGGTTACCCATATATTTTTTTCTGTCCCAGGCGCCGCCTTTTAAGCTGTTACAGGCCGGCACAACATTTCGGCTCATCGCAAGTATTAACGCCATCGTATGTTCAGCAGCGCTGCGAGTATTACCGCCAGGCGTATTCATAACAAGGATTCCTTTTCTTGTAGCTCCCGGGATATCTATGTTATCGACACCAACGCCTGCCCGGGCGATTGCCTTTAATTTACCGGGACTACTCAAGACCTTAGCCGTAACCTTCGTACCGCTTCGTATGATTAAGCCGTCGTGTTCACCGATAATCTTTGCCAATTCATCTTCGCTTATACCGGTTTTAACAACAGCCTCAACGCCGTCCATCGATTTGAGTAAATCGATACCTTCTTGTGCAAGTTTATCTGTAATCAGAACTTTAATCATTGTCCAGTTCCTAAAGACACTCATTGTTCAATTTTAAAATCCACATATTAGCCGGAATTCTAAGAATTGCAAGCACATAAAATTTATGGACACATATAGAATTGAATATGTTACAAAGCAAAGCGTTGCAATCCCCTTCCAAATAATCAATATCGTAGGTCCACCTATGCTTAAAGCCCGCCTCCGGATGGGCGGAATCAATTATAAACGCTCCTTAAATCCTACAAAGAAAACTATAATTCTCGAGCTCAACTAAAAGAATTCTACCCTGAGCCACGTGCTGAGCAATGTCGAAGCAGCAGTCGAATGGCCAATCTAATCATCCATCACCCAGCTACTACTCACTATCCACCAATTAGCAACTCACTACTCACTTGTGAATTTTTTTTGTATAAATTCAGCGTTCCGCCCTGACTTTTTATCCTTATTATTGGTTGTTTTCGAGGATTGGGCAAATTTATTCAAAAAGTACGTATTTTGATTTTATCTTAAAAAATGCCAAAAATACGAGGAAACGCTTATTTTCAAAATCGCCCCAAATCATCATAAGCATTTGTAAGTCAGAGACTTATAAAATATTTTACAAAATGTCTGAAAAACTAAATGTCCAAACACTTACCTCCTCATATGCTCTCCTAATCAAAAATTCATTCTGACCCATAATTCCCATCTTACCTATTTTTACGCATCGCTGCCTTCTATATACACTTCTTGCCCTTGATTTACCGCGCTTTTTTTCGGAAACAGTAGCATTTCATTCTTTAACAAAATTTTTCTACTTTTTATAGCTATTTATTACAGGTAGCAAAACGGCTTAATAAGCATCTCTTTTAGTCTGAATAACTAAATGTCCTATGAATAATTTATTTGTCAAAAAGATTTTAATGTCGTATAATAGTTTGGATTCAAAACGAAATAGTTAAAGGGAAGATTCTGATGGGAAAGATGAAAGAAGCACAGAAGCTCCCTCCTGTAGAGCAGTTAAGGGGCAGAACCCTCGGCAGAATACTCATTAAAATGGGTGCGCTGAGCAGAGACAAAGTCCATGAATGCCTGAAAATCCAGAGCCAACGACAAGGCGTAAAAATAGGCCAGATTTTCCTTGAACTGGGTCTTATTGATGAAGTCCAACTACAAATGGCACTTGCGGCCCAACGCGGAATGGAATATGTGAGCCTTGATGGTGTTGATATTCCTCCTGATGTGGTAGAAAAGGTGCCGGCGCAAATGGCAAAGACATACCACATCATACCAATTGAATACAATCGAGAACAAAATGAATTGACCGTTGCCCTTGACAGCCCCGATAACTTCAGAGCTACCGATGATCTAAGCACATTGATGGGTTTTAAGGTTACTGCGAAGATAACCGATCGTGATATGTTGGAAAGTGCTTTGACAAAATATTATGAGACACAAGACGAAAACATCAATGAGCTGATAGATGAAATACAAGGTGACAGTTTCCTTGCGGAATTTGAGGGAAGAAATCAAAGTATTGACCTGGATGAATTGAAGGAACTATCCGAGTCGAATCCCGTCAAAAAACTGCTGAATCTGGTTTTGCTGCAGGCGATTCGTGACAAGGCCTCAGACATACATTTTGAGCCGTTTGAAAATGAGTATAAAATGCGTTACCGCATTGATGGTGTGCTCTACGAAATGGTTCCTCCACCAAAATACATTGCTGCGGCTCTTAGTTCACGTATAAAGGTTATGGCAAACCTGGACATCGCTGAGAGACGTCTGCCACAGGACGGCCGAATATCACTGACGGTAGAGAGCAATCCTATCGACTTGCGTGTTAGTGTTCTGCCGACAATGTTCGGAGAAAGTGTTGTATTGCGTGTTCTGGATAGAAGCCAGGCAATGTTTGACTTGGGGGCACTTGGATTAAGGCCGTATGACCAGGAAATAATCCGCAAGCTTATACACAAACCTAACGGTATTATAATTGTTACCGGCCCCACCGGATGCGGCAAAACTACCACACTCTACTCAGCCTTAAATGAGCTTAATGATATTGGGACGAAGATAATCACTACTGAGGACCCGATAGAATATGACATTGACGGCATTATTCAGGTTCAAATGAAACCGGCTATTGGCCTGAAATTCGCAAGGTGCCTAAGACACATACTCCGTCAGGACCCCGATATTATATTAGTGGGCGAGATTCGTGACCTTGAGACAGCGGAGATTTCCGCCCAGGCTTCTCTGACAGGCCACATTGTGTTTACGACCCTACATACAACCGATGCCCCGAGTTCAATAGCACGACTTTTAGATTTGGGGGTCGAACCGTTTCTTCTTACCGCTACTATTGAAGGCATCGTCTCCCAGCGATTGGTAAGGAAAATATGTGAAAACTGCAAGACTGCGTTTGAGCCAAGTGAAGCACAATTAATGGAGTTACAACTTACGCCGGATGATATTAAAGGTAAGAAATTTTATTATGGACGAGGTTGCAGCAAGTGTAATAGTACCGGTTATAGAGGTCGAACGGGTGTTTTTGAGATTATGGTATTCAATGATGAGATACGAGACTTGGTTATGAATCAGGCTTCAACGGCGGTTCTGCGTGCCGCGGGCCAGAAAGCCGGTATGAGGCTGATGCGTGATAACGGCCTGGAGGCAATATATGACAGCATTACTACTATAGACGAGGTCGTAAAAGAAACGATAATGGAAGAAGTATAGGATGGACTGGTTCATAAGGAGGTATTTAAAATGCCGGTTTTTCAATATGCAGCGCTGGATGCACAGGGTGTAGAGATAAAAGATGAGATAGATGCTCTCAGCCAGAAAGAAGCGATAAGCAAAATACGCAATATGGGATATTTTCCCACGAAGGTCCGTGAGCGCGGTGCGGGGAAAAAAGCGGGAGCGAAAAGAGCTGCTGCCAGGCCGACACGCAAGCGAGGTGCCGGCGGCAAGGTCAAAGTCAAATATATAACCCAGTTTGCAAGACAGCTTTCGACACTCCAAGATGCGGGCCTGCCCATTTTGCGGTCGCTGAGGATTCTCGAGGAACAGCAAAAGTCTGGGACATTCAAGAGGGTTATCGGTTATGTAGCCGATGATATTGAAGGTGGTTCCACGCTCTCGGAAGCTATGGGCAGATACCCAAAAACCTTTGACCGGCTGTTAGTCAGTATGGTGGCGGCAGGGGAGACCGGCGGTGTGCTGGACCTGATATTGTCACGTGTGGCTGACTTTATGGAAAAGGCCCAGAAACTCAAATCGAGAGTTAAAAGCGCAATGATATATCCCGCGGTGGTTTTGTGCGCGGCTTTCACTATTCTCACGTTGTTGATGACATTTGTGATACCGACGTTTAAGACGGTGCTCGAGGAGATGGTGCAAGGGAAGTTGAATCGGGTAACGACCACAGTACTTGGCATAAGCCACTGGATTGCAACACAATATGGCTGGGCGATCATATTATCGGCGCCGTTCGGATTGATTTTTCTGCTCAGGATTGTAAGGAAGTTTCGCGCCGGCAGATATGTTCTGGATGCTATAAAATTGAAGCTGCCGGTTATGGGGCAGATTACAAGTAAAGTGTCAGTTACGCGGTGGACAAGAACACTTGGAACATTGATTAGTGCCGGTGTGCCGATTCTGGATGCCATTAATGTTACGCGTGAGACAGCAGGGAACGAAGTCTATGCTAATATGCTCAATAACGTCCACAATTCCATCAGGCAGGGCGATACGTTCGCCGGCCCGCTGCGGCAGTCCAAAACTGTTGACTTAATCGTCTCCAATATGGTTGCTGTGGGCGAGGAAACAGGTGATCTGGATAAGATGCTTTTGAAGGTAGCCGACAATTATGATGAGCAGGTTGATGTGCTTGTTGCTTCGTTAATGTCCATGCTTGAGCCGATTATGATTTTGTGTCTGGGCAGTATCGTTATGACTATCGTTTTAGCGGTATTTTTACCGATGATACAGGTAATTACAAGCTTAGGCACGCAAGCATAAGAACTGAATTAATAAATGAAACCTTTAACTGAACAGTAAGGAGAAAAGAAATGAAGTCAATCGTCAAACAGTCCAACAGAAAGGCGGCATTTACCATTATAGAGCTGCTAACGGTTATGAGCATTATTGTAATCCTCATAGGCGTTCTTGTACCGGCGTTGAACAACGTCAGGAAGTTTGCCCAGAAGGTCAAACAAATGGCCCAGCTTCACAGCATCGAGGCTGCCATAGAACTTTTCAATAACGAGAACGATGGTTATCCACCTTCCGCTGCGCTGGACGGAGCCGGCCAACCATACTGTGGTGCGATGAAGCTTTGCGAGGCAATGATGGGCCGGGATTTGTTGGGCTTTCACCCGGATTCGGCCTTTAGGGCGGATGGTATGGACACTGCCGGTATTAAGAATATATACTCACCTACTGACGATAATTTAAAAGCAAGATTGGGGCCATATCTGCAATTTGAAAATGCTAACGCTTACATGCTGGCAAAAATATACGGCACTGGTCAGACAGCTCCTTTCCAGGAAAATAGTTTTGTTTTATGTGATGTATATACACGTCAGATGCGAACAGGGGAAAAGACCGGTATGCCCATACTTTACTACAAGGCAGAGACGTCTAATAACCTGCATGACCCCAACACCGCGCCAACACCTCAGGACAATATGGGTAATATCTACAATTACTGGGACAATCACGCTCTGGTCAATCTCGGCAAGCCGTGGGAAGAAGCAGGTAAGGCTACAACACACAGCATTTCAGAGCCTGCAAGATTCTACAGAAATACAAGGAATGATAAAATTACCATGATGCGCCGACCTTATAGGTCTGACTCTTACATACTGCTCTCCGCAGGATATGATGGTGAGTACGGTACTGCCGACGATATATGTAATTTTGAGTGGAAATACAGAGAATGACGGCTTCGGGGAGGTGGAAGTTTGAGCGTTTAGTTTTAAGTCGCGTAAAGATTCTTCCCCTTCAACCTTTCAGCTACGCTCAGGACAGCCTTGTTTCGCTTAGGGCCGAAGGCTTGTTTCGCTTCGGATGGCAAAAAGGCATAGGAATATAAAGAAAGAGGGAATAACTGTGAAACGAAAAAGGACGGGATTTACCGTTGTTGAGGTGTTAGCAGCTGTCGGGATAATTGCGCTGATGGTTGGACTTCTTATCCCCGCTTTAAGTATGGTACGCAATACGGCAAGAGAGACAAAACAAAAGGCACAGTTTACAACTATCGAACTGGCTCTGACGGCCTTTAAGAACGACTATGGTGATTATCCTGGCTCTGACTGGCCATTACCGCCGGCGCCGGGGAGTGATTACTGTGGCGCACAGAAGCTCGCCGAAGCCCTTGTAGGCTGGGACCTGTTAGGATTTCATCCGAAATCGGATTTCAGATCTAATGGACGTAACGACGATGGAGGGTTCATATACGATGCCAACAATCCCATTTTTTTTGACCAGAGAAGAGGTCCGTATCTGGAGCTCGCCACCTTCGATGCTTTTAGATTAGGCAACATCTCAATTCTTTACCCCGGCTTGTTTTTTGATACCAAGCCTTTGGCGCCGAATACTTTTGTACTTTGCGACGTATTTGGCGCAAAGAAAATAACGTTATCTAACGGCAAGACGGTCAACGCAGGGGCGCCAATTCTTTATTACAGGGCAAACACTTCAGGGAAAACAATACGTGAAATTTACAATGCTCAAGATAACGACGTCCTTATTCAAATAAAACAGCAAGCAGACAATATGGAGCAACCCTTATCCAGGCCTGGCGGTCTTGCCGGTCCGTTTCAATATTTCTATGATTATATCAGAGACCCGAAAATAAGTGCCAGACCTTGGCCTTACAGGCCTGATTCTTACATACTGATATCAGCGGGGGTAGATGGTATTTACGGGACAAGCGACGACATTCGCAACTTTGGAAATTAAGCCCCCCATAACAAATTGCTCGCTTTAGTGTCTTGTCATTCTAAGCGAAGCGAAGAATCTCGCTATCTTAGGCAATAGACCCTTCGCGGAGTTTTCCCTTGAGCGAAGCGAAGGGCTCAGGGTGACATAGAAGATTTTGATTGAGCAAGCTAAAGCTATGAAAAGTTACAAATACAAGCATGGCGTAACCCTTGTCGAGATGCTGGTCGTGGTATCTATAATCGCGCTGCTGGCTTCAATGATAATCGGCATCGCCGCTCGTATCGATAATCAGTCCAAAGAAAGGTGCCTCAAAAGTACTTTTGCACTGCTGGAATTCGCACTGCAGGAATATTGCGAATACACAGGTAAATTCCCCGAACAGCCTGAAAAAGATTTTATAAATACGCTTGTACATTCGGAATATCTTTATAAAGAGCTAAGCTTGATACCGGAGTCTCGGAAGATATTGGAAAAAATCGCCGATTCTTTGCTAAAGAACGAATTCGGAACTGCTGAGACGCCATTGGAAATATATGACCCGTGGGGGATGGTGCTGGATTACAGATATGTACCCGGTGATAATTTCCCGGAGCTGGTATCGGCTGGGCCGGATAAAATTTTCGGCACTGCTGATGATATAAATAACAGATGACAGAGAACAGAAGGCAGAGAGGAATATTGAAGTAAGAAGTAGAGATTGCTTTGCTTGGTTTCACCGAGCTCGCAATAACAATGCTATGAACCATAAACCAAAAATCAAATCCGGTCTTACGTTGACAGAGATGGTGGTTGTTATCGCAACCATATCGCTGCTCGTTGCTATTGGTTTGCCGGTTATGCGTGTGATTCGTGAGTCATTCGAGTCTGGGAGCGGCGGAAAAAGTATGATAAGCGCCGCTTTGTCCAGCGCCCGCGCTATAGCTGCGAAGGAGCAGCATTACGCCGGTATACGGTTCCAGCAGGATTTGGCCGGCAACCAATATATGGTCTTTATAGTGCACGATTTTGAAAAAACAGGTTTAAACCCCGGTTTTCGGGCGGTTGAAAGTCTAAAGCCAATAAAGCTGCCTGAGAGTGTGGGAGTAATGGACTTGATGGTCAGAATCAACCACGGTACACATTGGACCAATGCGGAAGACCCCATCGATGAGCCGATTAAAGTGGCCTATCTTGATGATACGAATCCGCAGAATTTCGGGCCGGGCCGAAAGAATAAATACCTTACGGACACGTCCAGTTTTTCGATTGTTTTCTCGCCGAGCGGCAAGCTGATAATGCGCGATGTTCGCGTGAGAAACAGAGATGGAATTTACCAGCCAAATAATGGCCTCTCCGGTAAAGTCTCGATGGATGGTATCTTCAATTCCCCTGATAATATAACAAATTACGGGGTGGGTATGTTCATTCAGGATGACTATGCTGAGCTGGGTTTGGGAGCGGAATCGAGCCGAAACAGGTTCGTTATCTATGACAAAATCCGGTTTGATAAATTAGGCCCGACAGAGAGGTTCAACTATTTAAGTAGCCTGGAACTGGTCTATATAAACCCATACACGGGGACGATAATCTCGACGGATTGAAAAACAAGCTGGCCAATGAACAATGAACTAAAAAATTCTGGTTTTTCTCTTACCGAGGTTTTGTTAGCTGTTGGCACGCTCGCCATCGGGATGATTTTCATAAGCGGCACATTCCTCACCGGTATTTATTTTGCGACCATTTCCACTGAGCGAACCACCGCGGCGGTAGCAGCCGACGAGGCCTTTGCAAAAATCAGGTTGTACGGCTTTAATCTAACTGACCCGAATCTGGTGGCTGACCAGCTGACACCATTCGAAGTGTTAAATCCCATCGCCGCTGACGAGTTTGCATATCCTTCGACAAAGAGTTTAGCCCAGAAGCAGTATTACTGGTCTGCGTTGTGCAGGCAAGTGAATTCTACATTGACTAACCGGCTTGTGCAGGTAACAGTTTTTGTCAGCAGAAAAGTTGGTAACAGAAGCACGTATCCGGGCGGGACGCAAAGGCCTGTTCCGATTAAGCTTGGTGTTTCAATTGTGCCCGGGGCCGGTAACGAAAATAAGCTCATGATAAATGTGGCGGGTGAGGAAACGTTCATCAATGGCGGTTGTACGATAGCGGATAACCAGACAGGCCGGCTTTATCGAGTCCTGCAGCGGGATACTGATGCTCCTAACATAATCGTGCTCGACAGAATTTGGGAGGGCGGGCCGAGCGGTTCGGTGTGGGTGGTTCCGCCACCCGTCGGTGGCGGCAGATACCCCTGCATAGCGATATATCAGAAAGTAATCAGATTCTGAACACAGAGTTTTTAGTTCGTTGTTCATTGTTCATAGAAGGAGAATGCAATGGGATTTAATTTTGAAAATCTCGATGTTTACAATATATGGCAAGAGGTTCACTTTTTGAGTGCGTTACGCTACTACAAATATCAGTTAAACAATGTTATATAGATGATGGGAAATTTGTAGATTTGAAAAGTGAGCTAACCGATTTATCAAAGATGTTGAGCGGTTTAAAGCGATCTATAAATCAATGAACAATGAACTACAAACTACGAACTAATAAAGCCTTTACACTAATTGAGCTTCTGGTGGCTATCGGGATTCTGGCTATAATTATGTCGTTTGCGAGCGTTATTTTCAAGGTCAGCATTGGAGCCCATCGCACCGCAATCGCGAACGCTGAAATTATGCAAAAACTGCGGGCCATTACCGACCAGCTCAATGCCGACTTTGAAGGTCTCAGGAAGGATGGGGAAATTTTCGTAGTGTGGGTGGCCAAGCCCGTGCCTGCTGCTGATTATAAGGACAACGACCTTGACGGATATGAGAGGTTCGACAGGATAATGTTTTTTGCGGATGGGGATTTTCAATCTTATAAGGTTAATCCGATGGTTCGCGGCAACATTGCAAGAATCTTTTATATGATTGCAAGGAATGGCATGGTCAGGGCGCAGGGGCAGGACAGAACCAAGCGAGTGCTTGCGAGAGCTCAGCATATATTAACGGCCGACCAGAGGCTCGCTGATTTTCCGGACCCCAATAGCTTCAGTGATGCACAATGGTACGAGTGGAACAACCGGTATGAGTACGACAAGATATCTTTAGATGGCTGGAAGGAGATTGCATGGGAGAACAAGATAAATATGCTCTCTGTCATGAGTGATATTACGGTTGGCACCAGTAATGTCAACGAATCAATCAGGGGGGTGACGGTTGAACCATCGGACGCGAATTCGATTCATATGCTTTTGTGTGAAGGTGTGGGAGAGTTTAAGATTCAGGGCTGGTATGATGCACAGCAGCGATGGATACCGGAGGTTGACCCCGATGGTGACGGGGATTTGGCGGATACGCATTTCTTCTTCGCCGACCCAAATAGTGTTCCCGGAGTGCTGTATCCCTATCCGTCTTCCGGAGTGGTAACTATAAACAACATCAATTATCCCAGAGAGCAGGTAGATGAGGCGCATTTTAACGCTATCCCGGGGCTTGGACGGGCGCTTAAGTTCACTTTTACGTTATACGATTCCAAAGGCATTATAAAAGAAGGTATGACTTTTACTCACATTGTTTATTTAGACAAGTAATTTGACAAGAAGATGAGAACAGTAAACAATAAATTTCGTAGGTGTACGGTTTCTGTCGGCTCAGCCCTTATCCTGGCGGTGGTCTTGACCAGTCTGCTGGCTATTGTCGGTGTGCTTTTTGTAATGATTACCCGTATTGACACGATAGCAACCTCGGCCATATCGGAAAATAAAGAGCTGGTCTTCACGGCCGAAACAATCATCGCAAAGATATCGCAGGAATTGGCTTCAGATGTCCCCGGCTCAGCAGCAGAATATCAGGACTATCCCGGCCCGGAGGATAAATGGCTGGCAAGTTTTGAGCCATACAAATCGGGAAGCAATTATTACTGGCGCCAGATAAGCGATGTTACAGGATTTTTAACCGGCTATAGCAGTAACATACAGGCAAAGGTTGTTGGTGAGTATGACGCGATAACCGATTTCAATAATCTGGTTGCTAATGCCGATGCCGACGGTGACGGTGTGGGCGACTCAAAGTGGATTAAACTTGATGATATAACCTCCGGCAAAGGCAAACCAATTTACGCAGCCGTCAGAATTATTGACAACGGGGCAATGTTAAACGTCAATACGGCTTATAAGTTTGACATGAGCGATCCTAACGCAACTATATTCGACATCGACGGTTCAAGCCAAATGCAGATAAATCTTGTGGCTCTGGCCGTCCGGGGGAACAATCTTCCGACCCCGGCGCAAGAAACGAGTCTGCTTAAAGCAAGAGCAAACAACGGTGTTGGTGTTGACCCGATGGATTTGCGTAGCTACGAGCAAAATGTTAGCTGGTATTACGGTGCGCCAAACGGAGCTTATACGCCTTTTGATATTTCCGATGAGCTCGAGCTTCGTTACAGATTCCTATTGAATCATACCGGTATAGACACGCGGCTGGAAGATTGGGGGGGTGAGTTCAGAAATAATACTTTGTCCACCCCTTTAACATCAGGCGGGGAACCGCTGGATGCCTGGTTCAAAAGGGCCTATGATGACGGTGGCGTTGACCCAAATTATTATGCGTATCGGCATATCGCCACCACATACAATATGGACCGGATTATTAATCCAGCCGGCTCAGAGCTGAACGATGGAAAGATGATTAATGTCAATATGGCGAATAAAAGTTTACTGTATGATGCGATACTTGTGGGACTTTTGAATGCCGACCCCAACTTCGTGATTGTGGATGCCAATGAATTGGCCGCTCAATTGGCGGTCAATATAGTTGACTTTCGTGATTCCGATACAGAGGTAACTTATCTGCCGGTCGGGCAAAAGACATATTACGGCTTCGAGGCCCAGCCGTTTATCAGTGAGATAGCGTTCAGTATCAGCGGGACGGACGCAAATGATTCGAAGAGTAATGAGTTTGCGATCGAGCTTTATAATCCGTTCGATGTAGATATTCCGTTAGGTAATTTCCGGCTGGAGCTTCGCCGTCAAAATGGCGATGTCGTGAGTACGATAAATCTGGCCGGCTATGGTATAGCGAACGGCAGCCGATTTGTTGTAACCAACGGCTCTACAGCTTCGAGCGGGTTTGGTGTCGCAGGTTTGATGGGGACAGGTGGGGGTAAGGAAGACCCTAATCTCGTATTAGCAACATATAGTCTTGTGAGTACGGATCCGCTGACGTATGCCTTAAATGAAAGATATGACATTTATCTTCCGAGGACGACATTGGCTGAAAAACTCTATCTTGACAAACAGCAAACCCAAGATGAGTGGTTTAAATGGGATACTATTAAAGGTACGAGGCAGTCTTACTGCAGGCCTGACAACGACTGGGATGTAGTGTATCAGAATTTGCAGTCTGCGGCTGAGACATTGGGTGGAGCCAATGGCCTAAGCGCAGGACGAAGAAACTACAATCTTGCAAATTCCGTGGGTTCTTTTATTACGATTGGTGATATAGCAAGGGTCCTTAAGGTGGGGCCGAGTGCCGACCCGTGCGACATGATTGGTATGCGAGTTGCGTCAGAGCCCGGCGAAGAAGCCGTGCGGCTTGATTTGCTGAATCCGGCTTTTGCAAATATTTTTCAGTATCTGACGGTCATCGACCCGGCATCCTTTGGCCGGGGAGAATATGAAACGAGAATAAAAGGCCGGATAAACGTCAATACTGCCCCATGGTTTGTAATAGGGCAGCTACCGTGGATGTCCCCTGCAATCGCCCAGGCAATAGTTGCGTATCGAGATACAGAAGGAGGTTTTGAAAGTGCCGGTGAGATGATGCAGGTTCCCGCGATGGGCTATTATGCTTATGACCCTTTGTATAGTTCTCTCGATTTAGACCGATTTCCCGACCTTACGCCGGACGATGGGGCGGTAAGTGATTTTGAAGAGAGGGACGTGATTTTCTCGCGGATTAGCAATCTTGTTACCGTGCGCAGTGATGTTTTTACCGCTTATATTCTCGTCCGCATCGGCTTCGACGGCCCACAAAGAAGAGTTATAGCCATACTCGATAGAAGCCAAGTCAACTCTCCCCGCGATAGAGTGAAAATCGTTGCGTTGCACCCAGTCCCCGATCCAAGATAAGGGATTTTGGATTTTCGATTGCCAATTTTCGATTTCCCTTATAGTATGATGTACAGTAACAACTCTTGCTAAATTTACACGCTGTTGCCAAATCATAGTTCAGTTTGAAAGAGGATGCGATATGAGAGATAAATATAAAACACTTCATATTCTTGAGGTCGTTTTGTTATTTATTGCTCTGGCTGGTCTTCCTCCGGGAAATTCCTGGGCGGAGGAAGACAGTAAGTATTTAGACGCCGTGCGTGAGTTTGCCGATAACGTCCTCAAATACGGCAGAGATACCTACGGGCCCAAGCACACGCATCTATTTGTCGACGTCCGTAATACCAATACTCAATAGTCGGTGAAATAGATACAGGAACAATAACAGAATTTGGGAGGATTCGCCATGAGGGGAAGAAAGCGAATACATATTGTGGCCATAGTGCTATGTGTGTGTCCCGTCGCCAGCATTGGGGCCAGCCGATACTCCTCATTTGAGGATACGATACCAGATGTGATCTTGGCCGGGCAATCAGATGTTCACCACCTTTTTGGCGGGTTTGTTGCGTTTGGCGGTGATGTGAATAACGATGGTTACGATGATTTCGCAGTAACGGCAAGTAGATTTAATGATTGCTCTGGACGTGCCTATCTCTATTTTGGTGGAAGAAATCGTGTTTATAAGCACGCGGACCATATTTTCGATGGCGAAGCTCCTGGAGATATTTTCGGCGAGTACATTATCTTGGCTGATTTGAACCAGGATAAGTATGCAGACGTGATTGTGGGAGCCCCTGGGCACAAAAACTGGCAAGGCCGCGTATATGTCTACTTCGGTGGGCCAGATATGGATGAGCATGTTGATATGGTCTTTGATGGGGAGCCGAAGAAGATTGGCTGGTTTGGTCGTGTGATTGACACTGCTGATATCGACAAAGATGGCTTTACAGACTTAGTTATTGATGCAGTTTTATTCAACGAGGACAGGGGACGAGCCTACCTTTACTACGGTGGCCGTCCCATGGATACTGTTGCAGATAAGATATTCGATGGGGAAAATCCCGGCGACTTGTTCGGTCGCGAGATGGATATGGGAGATGATGTCAATGGCGATGGGTATGGCGACATCATCTTCGGATGCCGCGCGTGGAAGGCTGGAAGAAGACAAGGTCGTCCTCAAGGTCGGGCGTATCTCTACTACGGTGGCCCCAAGGAAACTATTGATACGAAGTGCGATAAGGTCTTTACGGGTGAGTCCCCAGGAGACGCGTTCGGATCTTCGGTTTGCCTCTTTGATATTGATGGCGATGATTACGCGGAGGTCATGATTGGAGCACGGTTTTACAGACGCGGTCAGGGGCGCATGTATCTCTATTGGGGTGGGAAAGATATAGCTATTAAGCCAGAACTGATATTTGACGGGGAAGTGGTATCTGATGGCAAATGGGGAATGTGCTTTGGAGGTGACAATATAGATTGTGGGTACCTCAATGATGACGCGTATGGCGATATCCTGGTTGGGGCCTACAATGGCGGCAAGAGCAGAGATGGTAGGGTCTATCTTTATTACGGTGCTAAGAAGGACTCAATGGATGTAATTTGCGATCATACCTTTACTGGAGAGGGAGGGATGTTCGGTTGGAACACAGCCTTGGGGGACATAAATGGTGATCACCTGGCTGACTTGGTCATCAGCGCTTGCTTCTATCCAGGAAAGCGTGGGGTTCGTATAGGCAGAGCTTATGTGTATTACACCAAGCCGTTTCCGTCCGCTTCAGCTCAAATGCAACCGCAGTTTGTTCAAGAAGGCTCCAGCGATATGAAGCCACCCGGCTCTCTCCACAGAGCTTCTGCAAGAGGTGACATTGACCAGGTTAAAAGCCTTATTTCTTCCGGATCCAATATCAATGCTCTTGACCGTGATGATATGGTAACACCGTTACATCGGGCGGTCATTGCTGGTCAGAAAGATGTGGTGGAAGTCCTCCTTAGACATGGTGCTCGCATCGATGCCCTCGATAATATGGCCTTCACACCTTTACATCGTGCGGCCGAATATGGCCACACAGACATCGCCATGCTGCTCATCAATAGGGGAGCAGATATCAACAGAAGGGACAGTCTTTCCACCTCTGCTCTCCATCATGCATCAGAGAAAGGCCATCGTGACGTTGCAGCACTGCTAATAGCCAAGGGTGCGAATGTAAATGCAAAAGATGCGTACGGCTATACGCCTTTACATTGTGCTGCAGAGGCTGGTCATAAGGATATTGTCGAACTGCTTATTACCAAAGGTGCGGACGTAGATGCCAAAGACAACCAGGGCCGAACTGCCTTGTGGTATGCGAAACAGAAAGGCCACGAGGAAATCGTTGAACTGTTGCGTAAGCACGGAGCCAAAGAATAACGACGCCGCAGCGATAGAGTGAAAATCGTTGCCTTACACCCCATTCCCGACCCAAGATAAGGGATTTTCGATTACCGATTTTCGATTTTCCTTTTTGGTTTTTTGATTGAAAGCTCCATACCTGGACTGTAATACCTGGGATTATGACTCCTGATGAGTTAAAGAAAAGAACCAAACAATTTGGTTTGCGATTAATCCGACTTGAATCGGCATTCGGAAATCGTCAATCATTTAGAAATTCCAATAGTTTTGGGTGGACTTTTTTGTTAGACGCTATCACCTGAAATTGCTGAGATTCATAGCTTTCCAAATCGAGGGGAAAGATTTTTCCACCTTGCCAATCGGTAACGATAGCTCCGGCGGCCTCAGCGATTACAGTCCCGGCTGCTATATCCCATAGCTTCGGGTCAGAGGCAATAGTGGCTATAAGGCCGCCTTTTGCCACGTATGCCAACTGCAGTGCGGTTGTGCCTAAATTTCGGAATCTTGTTTGCTGCATAATTTCACAGACCCAACCCGGCACGCCATTATCAAAATGGCTATCCAGACCAATGCTTGAAAATTTATCCATTGTTTCTTCGCTTGCACTTATTCGCCTGCTACTCAATTGTGCCTCGCCGCCTTTGACAGCCGTGAACATTGATTCTGTGGCAGGCTCGAAAATCACACCTACAATCGGTTCGCCCTGGTATATCGCAGCGACGCTGTTTGTAAAGAAAAGCATGCGATGCGCAAAGTTGTTCGTTCCGTCTATCGGGTCGATGGCCCACCATATCTGCCGGTCGCCTCGTGGGGGCTGTTTGAAAATCTTGCCTTGGTCGCCTTCTTCGGCTATAAAGCCGTGGTCGGGATAGTTCTCTTTGATTCGGTCGATGATTATCTTCTGGCATCGGGCATCTGCCTGGGTTACGAGTTCGGTGCCGTTCTTCACCGAGGCCTTGATATAGTTGATTTCTTCCATTGCGCGCTGGCCGGCCAGACGTGCCGACACGATAGCTGTTTCCAGCATACTGCTCAAATCTCTCTGCTCTAATGGCATATTCGTATCTCACAACGCATACTTCGAATTTTTTTCAATAACTAACGGTTATTAGTCGTTTCTTGACAGAATTACCCAGTTGCTTTATTCTAACGTAGTTATGCCAACAAGCCAACAGGTAAATAAGTTGAAAATTTTTATCCGAGCGTCTTCTCGCCAGCGAATGGCAGCGGTGATTGTTTGCTTGGCGGTGATCGGTTTCTTCGGATTATTTGCACTGGCGGGACATTATAATATTGATATGGGGCGGTGGCTTGGCTACTGTGGGTTCAAGCAAAGATACGGGCTGCCGTGTCCAACCTGCGGAATGACCACTGCGACACTTGCCTTCGCCCAGGGCAAAATCTTCGAGGCGTTTTATATCCAGCCGGCCTGTGCGTTATTATGTTGTGTGCTGGTGGTTATAGGGTTTTTGGCTTTTCTTATAGCCGTTTTTGGGCTGTATTTCCGCTTTTTAGAGCGTTTTTTTAGGGAGGTTAAAGTAAAGTACATTATTTTAGCCCTAATAGTTATTATCGCTGCCGGCTGGGCGGTAACGTTGGCTCGGGCACTGGCAGCAGGTAATTGACTATTGAGAAAAATCAACCACAGATTTCACTGATTAGCACGGGATTTTATTGCTTTGTAGGAAATAAGGTTGGATTACTGCTTCCCGCTTCCCGATCGGAGTCGAGGACAGGCTTCGCGGGCACAGGCAGAGAAATACGGGGGAAAGCATTGGGGCGTCGTCGTGCCGACGACGGCTAAACAAAAACCCCGCAATAACAATAAATTGAGGGGCTAAATATATTTGACAGTGTTGAAAAAGGTTTATAATTCGACAGATTTTGCTTGACGGGGAAGTAGATAATTTGGTATAGATAATATTAGTGAAGCTTGCGCCTGCATAGTCCGACATCTGTGTATTTTGGTCTCCCTGCCTGTCTCGGCGCGTCAAGGCCGAATGAGTCGGAGCGGGGCCGAGCCAAGACGGGCGGATGCAATTTCTGCCGGGCTGCGGCGGGCAAGCCCCGACGAGTAGTTTTTCGAATAGAGGAGGAGTTATTATGCACGGCACATAGTTGCAGCGAATGCGATGTGCTGAGCGGTTATGTTTTTGCATTTCAATTAACAATCTATATTAATTTTATGAAGGAGGACTATTATGTGTAAGCAATTGATTTACCTTGTAGCTTTTGCTTTGGTGCTGAGTGTGGCAGGTAATGCCTCGGCCGATATCATCGCACACTGGAGGCTTGATGACGGTTCCGGCACCATGGCTGTGGACTCTGTCGGCAATAATGATGGAACCCTGCGGGGCGACCCAACCTGGACAGCCGGCTGGATAGGCGCCGCGCTGGAGCTCGACGGCGATGATTATGTGGAATGCGGGAATAGTGATGAATTAAATATCACGGAGCAAGTTACACTCTCAGCATGGATAAGACCTGACCCGGACTTTAACTACCCCGACTGGTCCGGCATTATCATGAGGGGCGGGCCAAATATTGACACCTTTGCATTTTACTATAATGGACCCAACAGGCAGCTCGGATTTAAGACAACCGGCACTACTCCACCTTGGATGGCCATAGCAGCCAACGGTCTTTTCGACGGCGAATGGCATCACGTCGCTGCAGTGTACGATGGGGCAAGAAAGCCCGTATACTTAGATGGTGAAGAGATCGGAGCAATGGATTCTACTGGTATGATAGAGACCAGTAGCGGCCGTTTACTTCTGGGGGCCGGAAGAGATATGAACCCGCCGACCCATCATCTTGTCGGTTTGATAGATGACGCACGTATTTACGACGAGGCGCTGCCGCCGGAAAAGATTCAGGGTACTATGCAAGGTGGTGAAGGATATCCGTATGCTTTGGGTGCCGTCCCGAAAGATGGTGCCCTGCATGAGGATACATGGGTAAATCTTTCCTGGAAGGCGGGAGATACTGCGGCCTCGCACGATGTATATTTGGGCGATAATTTTGACGACGTTAATGACGGTGCCGAGGGCACGTTCCATGGCAATCAAACCTCACTGTTTTTAGTTGCCGGCTTTCCCGGATTTCCTTTCCCGGACGGCCTTGTTCCAGGGACAACTTACTACTGGCGGATTGATGAGGTTGAGGCTGATGGTGCTACAAAATACAAAGGCCACATCTGGAGCTTTTCGATTCCTCCCAGGACCGCCTATGCACCCGACCCGGCTGATGGTGCCGAGCTTATAGAGACGGATATGCAGCTTAGCTGGACGGCAGGTTTCGGTGCAAAATTGCACACCATCTATTTCGGCGAAAACTTTGATGATGTGAACAACGCAACTGGTGGACTCCAACAGGGAATTACAATTTATAAACCCGGTCCACTTAAATTTGCTGAGACTTACTACTGGCGTGTCGATGAGTTTGATGCCATTGAGACATATAAAGGCGACGTCTGGAGCTTTACTACTCAGGGCGCCGTTGGAAGCCCGGACCCGGCTAATGGTGCTGTGGATATAAAGCATACACCGATTCTTACCTGGTCGCCGAGTGTCTATGCCGCTTCGCATCAGGTCTATTTCGGCGCTGATGAAGATGCCGTGAAAAATGCCGATACAGGTTCACCAGAGTACAAAGGCACAAGGGACCTTGGTTCCGAGAGCTATGAACCCGGAAAACTTGAATGGGATGCCACTTATTATTGGCGAATTGATGAGGTCAATAACGTCAATCCCGACAGTCCGTGGACAGGGAAAGTCTGGAGCTTTACCACAGCCGACTTCCTTGTCGTGGACGACTTTGAGTCCTACAACGACATTGACCCCCCTGACCCCCAGAGCAACAGGATATTTGAAGCGTGGCCGGACGGATACGACGACCCGACAAACGGAGCTCTCGTTGGTAATGACCTTCCTCCCTATGCCGAGCAAAGTATTGTTCACAGCGGCATCCAGTCGATGCCGTATATCTACGACAACAGTGTTGGGAACTCTGAGGCAACTCACACGCTGACTTATCCACGTGACTGGACCGAAAAGGACGTTAACACATTGACACTTTCGTTCAGGGGTGATACGAGTAACGCTGCTGAGCGGATGTATATTGCTCTCAACGGCAGCGCGGTGGTCTATCATGATAATCCGAATGTAACGCAGATACCTATCTGGACGGGGTGGAATATCGACCTGCAGGCGTTTGCGGACCAGGGCGTGGACCTTACTAATGTCAACACGATTGCTATTGGTTTTGGTGACAAGGCCAATCCCGTAGCCGGTGGTTCAGGTAAGATGTACTTCGATGATATTCGATTGGCTACCGCCGCGGCCCGTGTCGGAAGGGTCCTGTTGTTTGCAGAGGATTTCGAGAGTGTGGTTTTGGGAACGACCGTGGAGGAGTCCGCGGGCACCGAAGAGGTCTGGACGAACACGCCACCCGACGGTTGGATCGTTGACAATAGCGGCGTTCCTGGCGTCGGAGATCCGGCTGTGGATGGTGTTACCGAGTGGGCCGGCTGGGCCTTCGTAAAGAGAGATTGGTGGTTCACAGTCGACCCTCAAGGCCGTGACAACTTCCAGTTAGGGCAGGACACTATTGCTGTGGCCGATCCGGATGAGTGGGATGACAGTGCTCACCCCGCGGGCTACAACGTTGCAGAGGACCCCTATGATACCTGGCTCAGCACGCCTGAAATTGATATCTCCGATGTTGAGGCCGGTACGGTTCAGCTCGAGTTCGATTCTAGCTGGCGCCCGGAGTTCGACGGCGACTATCACCAGAGCGCGATTGTAACCGTCGCCTTTGATGGAGGGGAGGAGATTGAACTGCTCTTGTGGTTGTCAGACCCGAGTTCTCCGAAGTACAAGCCCGAAAATCTTGCCTACGAGAACGAGACGGTTGTGATCGAAGTGGATAATCCCTCATGGGCGAAGAGTATGGTTTTGACGTTCGGTTTGTTTGACGCCGGCAATGACTGGTGGTGGGCGATTGACAACATCAAAATCAGTGGCCTTGATAAATAGAAAGTCATCGTCCTTTCCGAGGATGGGAAGGTTAACTTCAAGGACTATATTTTCCTTGAAGGGCAAGTGGCTGGTTTGGTATAAACGAATAGTAAAGCTTGTGTCTGCACAGATCCTTCCCTGAGCGAAAAAAGCTTGCCTTGAGCACAGCCGAAGGGTCGAATGGGCGGGCATTTGTGGCTTTGAGGCCATCCACCCCGTTTCGGCTTGGCTCGTCAAGGCCGAGCCAGTCGGAGCGAGGCCGAGCCAGGACGGGCAGGCACAATTTTGTAGTTTGTTTATAGAGTTATGCAAAATTGAGGTTAGGCATATATTATTTAAGAAAATCAGGTTTTTGGTTTTCTTTAATAATCAAATAACCGCTTGCTTCACAAGAATTTACTGTTTGAAAAGAAAAAATAAAAAGACCAATTTTTTCTTTTCAAAGTATGCCTAACCTCCATTTTGTGGAAGCCTTTAGTTTGTCTATTTAGAGGAGGAGTTATTATGCGAGGCACAGAGTTGCAGCGAAGGCGTCGTGCCTGGTGGTTATGTATTTTGCATTTCAATTAACAACCTATATTTATATTTTGTAAGGAGGACTATTATGTCTAAAAAATTGATTTATTTGTTTTCTTTTGTTTTGGTGTTAGGAGTAACTGCAGGCGTGACGAATGGCAGAAGTCTCTGGGCATATTACCCTATCAATGAGAACGACTTAAATGACTATTCAGGTAATGGGCACCATGGAACGGCAGTAGACGGCCCGGTAACGGTACTCGATGCCGAAAGAGGTTGGGTTGTTGCCTTTAACAATCAGCCCAGTCTGCCGAGCCGTATTAACTGCGGAACCGACGACCCCTCGGCCGGAGGCGAATTGTCCGTTTCTGTCTGGATAAAATGGGATGGATTGAACGGTAACTGGCAGGGGATGGCCGGTAAAAGCCTCCAATATGGACAAAGAAGGTGGATACTCCAGCTTCGTGACTCCGATGGATTCATCCAATGGGGAGGTACAGACTCGGAGAACCTGGATATATGGAGCGATGTTGCTCCGGCAATAGGTGAGTGGCAGCACGTGGCCGGGACAAGCGATGGAAGCTATGCAAAGGTCTTTATCAACGGTGAGATAGTTGGTGAAGGGCCAAGTGGATTCAGCCCCGATTCTGCCGTGGAGGCAAATGTTACACTCGGTTTCGGGGAAGACCGCGATGACTACGACGAATCATTGAACGGCCTTATGGATGAAATCTACATCTACAGCCGGACGCTGTCGGATAACCAGATAGTGGACCTGTTTCACGGTATCCCTGCATCGTTTGTAAAGGCCGATGACCCGAACCCGGCTAATGGTGCTCTTCATACCGATACATGGGCGAACCTCTCGTGGTCACCAGGAGATACTGCGGTCTCGCACGATGTATATGTTGGCGATAATTTTGACGATGTGAACGACGGCATCGCAGACACTTTCCATGGCAACCAGAACGCGATGTTTATTGTTGTTGGCTTTCCCGGATTTCCTTTTCCGGACGGCCTTGTTCCGGGTATGACTTACTACTGGCGGATAGATGAAGTCGAGGCCGATGGTACTACAATACACAAAGGCAATGTCTGGAGCTTTACAGTTCCCCCTAAGACTGCCTATGCACCAGACCCGGCTGATGGTGCCGAGTTGGTAGAACCGGATGTGCAGCTTAGCTGGACGCCAGGTTTCGGTGCAAAACTGCACACCGTTTACTTCGGCGAGAATTTTGACGAGGTGAACAACGCCGATGGTGGACTCCCACAGGGAGTGACAACCTATACACCTACCGACCCACTTAAAATGGCTAAGAGTTATTACTGGCGGGTAGATGAATTCGATGTCATCGACACGCATAAAGGCAACGTCTGGAGCTTTACGACTGAGGGCGCCGTCGGAAGCCCGGACCCGGCTAATGGCGCTGCGGATGTAGAGCATACACCGGTTCTTACCTGGACGCCGGGAGTCTATGCCGCTTCACATCAGGTCTTTTTCGGCGCTGACGAAGATGCAGTGAAAAATGCCGATACAAGTTCACTGCAGTACAAAGGCACTGGGAACCTTGGTTCCGAGAGCTATGAACCAGAAAAACTCCTGTGGAATACCACCTACTATTGGCGTATTGATGAGGCCAATAACGCCAATCCAGACAGTCCGTGGACAGGCATCCTCTGGAGCTTTACGACAGCCAACTTCCTTGTCGTGGACGATTTTGAGGACTATGACACCGGCGAGAACCAGATATGGTACGCCTGGAAAGACGGGCTTGGTTATGGTACGCTGGGTACTGAACCCTACTCTGGCGGTAACGGAACCGGCTCGGCCGTAGGCGACGAAAGCACTCCTTCTTATACAGAGGAAACTATCGTTCACGGAGGCAGCAAATCGATGCCTGTATTCTACGACAACAGCGTCTCAATGTATTCAGAGGTGGAGAAGACGCTGACTTATCCGCGTGACTGGACCGAGGATGGTATTACCACTTTATCGATTTGGTTCAGAGGCATTTCGGATAACGCTACCGAGACGTTGTATGTTGCCCTCAATGGCAGCGCGGTCGTCTCTTATGATAATCCTGATGCAGCACAGATAGCCACCTGGACAGAATGGACTATTGACCTGCAGGCATTTGCTGACCAGGGTTTGAACCTGGCTAATGTCAATACTATTGCCCTCGGGTTAGGTAATAAGAAAAATCCGCAGGCTGGTGGTTCTGGTACAATGTACTTTGACGATATTCGGCTGTATCCACCCCCGCCGGAACCAGAGCCGGCACCATAATCTAAGATTTAAGTGTCAACTAAGATTATGTGGTTAATGTAGCAGATTTGTGTCACCTGTACCTGCGGTTACACAAGTGCAGGCAATTCGGGGCCTATACCAATACGGTATAGACCCCCTTTTTAAATAATAATTGACT
The DNA here is from genome assembly GCA_964444135.1 of uncultured Pirellulales bacterium. Taxonomy (GTDB): domain Bacteria; phylum Planctomycetota; class Phycisphaerae; order Sedimentisphaerales; family Anaerobacaceae; genus NIOZ-UU13. Next base: position 86,645 of record CAYUFX010000004.1, read on the forward strand.
ATTTGAATTGAGATTCTTCCCCTTCGACCCATTCGGCTACCCCTTCGACTTCGCTCAGGGCTTCGGCTAATTCAGGGCAGCCCTGTGGGCTAAACAAAACGGTATAAATCCCGTGTGAAATGCGAGATTAAATATAAAAGGAAGGCGTTTGTTAGGTCCTTAATATAGTTCCTAAATCATCCATTTCCTTCTTTGCTTCCTTCTTCTTTGTCTTATGCTTTCCCCTTAAGGCGTTTATTTTTTCATTAGCCTTGTCCTGCAATGCGCCGGACTGACGGCCTTTATCAATCATTTCCTCGAGGTTGATTATGCCGGTATCATAGAGTTTCCAGAGGTGCTCATCAAGAAGCTGCATGCCGAGCTTTTTGCCGGTTTGAATGCTGGAATCAATTCGGTAAGTTTTGTTCTCGCGAATAAGATTGGCAATGGCAGGTGTTACAACCATAAACTCATAAGCTGCAATTCTTCCCCTGCCGGTAGCTAAAGGACAAAGTGCCTGGCTGAGAACGGCTATCAAATTGCTGCTTAACTGAATTCGAATTTGCTCCTGCTGGTCTACGGGAAAGACATCAATCAATCTGGTAATGGTTCCTGCGGCGCTCGTGGTGTGTACTGTGCTGAAGACCAGGTGTCCGGTCTCGGCGGCCCTGACGGCAGATTCGATTGTTTCGAGGTCGCGCAATTCCCCAACCAGAATCACATCAGGGTCCATTCTCAAAACTCGTCTTAGGGCCTCGCCAAAGCTGGGAACATCAACGCCGACTTCCCGCTGGTTAATAATAGATTTTTTATGCGGGTGATAATATTCTATCGGCTCTTCAACGGTTATAATATGGCGGTCAAAGTTTTCGTTAATGTAGTTTATCATACAAGCGAGTGTGGTTGTCTTGCCACATCCGGTTGGGCCTGTAACCAGGAACATCCCTCTGGGCCTGCGGCACAGAGCGGCACAAATCTTGGGCAAACCTATCTCCTCAAAGGTCATAATCGTTGTCGGGATACGACGCATGACTATGGAGATATTGCCTTTCTGTCGAAAAACAGACACGCGAAATCTTGCTACATCGCCATAAGCAAAACCAAAGTCGGTTCCGCCCTCTTCCTGAAGCTCCTGTTGATTTCGGTCAGGTGTGACGCTTTTCATTAAAGCGGTGGTATCATCAGGTTCGAGCACCTTGGTTTCCAGTGACCTGAGCGTCCCATCTATCCTCAATACAGGCGGCCGGCCGGTAACAAGATGTAAATCGGAAGCCTCTTGCGCAACACAGGCCTCGAGTAATCTGTCCATATTAACTGTTGCCATTTAAGAATCCTCAATAAGTATATTTGGTTTAACTGACCACCGCACCTTCGGTCTGGGTTATCCTGACGACTTCGGCCGGTGTGGTTGTTCCTTTGAATATTTTGAGCTTCCCGTCTTCCATCAGCGTTCTCATGCCGCTTGCTTTTGCAGCCTTTCTCAACTCGGTAGTAGGAGCCTTTGCAAAAGCCAGCTCTCTTAGCTCATTGTTCATTTCAAACATTTCGAATATGGCGATACGTCCTTTATAGCCGGTATGCTGGCATTGACTACAACCGGCTCCTTTATAGACGGGTTGTTTTTCGAGGTCATTGGTGGTGATATTCAGTGACCGTAAATTATATGGGTCCGGATTTTCGTCAACCACCTTACATTTTTTACAAATGATTCTTACAAGTCTCTGTGCCATAATGGCCTGTATCGAGCTTGCTACGAGAAAGGGCTTGACTCCCATATCTATCAGACGCGTAATCGCGCTTGGTGCGTCATTTGTGTGCAAAGTGCTGAAAACGAGGTGTCCAGTAAGTGCGGCCTGAATTGCGATATCAGCGACAACGCCGTCACGGATTTCGCCGACCAGTATGATATTCGGGGCCTGCCGCAACATTGCTCTTAGAATCCTGTCAAAGGTCAACTCGATTTCTTCTTTGACCTGGCACTGATTCATTCCGTCGAAGTTGTATTCGACGGGGTCTTCGGCGGTGACGATTTTCTTATCCGGCTTATTAAGCTCCTGCAATGCGGCATACAACGTTGTGGTTTTGCCACTACCGGTTGGGCCTGTAACCAAAAAGATGCCGTTCGGTCTTTTGATTATCTTCTGGAATTGCTCATAATTGTCATGTTCAAAGCCCAGTGACTCAATACCGATGTTGACCGCATCGCGGCGCAAAAGTCGCAGTACTATACTTTCTCCGTGGTTGCCCGGCAAAGCCGAGACACGAAAATCGATGTCCTGGCCTCCTATCGTACGTTTAATACGACCATCTTGCGGCAACCTTTTCTCGGCAATATCCATACCCGAGAGAATTTTAAGGCGGGTAGTCAACGGTGCCTGCATATTCTTGGGAATATTGTCTCTTTCCAAACAGATACCGTCGATGCGGTATCTTATGCGTACCCTATCTCCCATTGGTTCAACGTGTATATCGCTTGCCCTCATGTAATAGGCATTGTCAACTATCAGATTTACTAATCTGATAATCGGCGCATCATCATCGCCAGCTGCAGCCTGGCCCCGGAGTGCTTCGGCCTGCAACTCGTCGCCGACCTCGGCAAGCTCGGCAGCAGTTGCGTCGATACTATGCCTTAGCCTGTCGCTTTCTTCCTTTTTTGTCTGGTCAAAGGAATCCTGGATGTAGGAGCGAATCTTCGAAAGGTTTGCAACACAACACTCCAGTTCGGTATTCAAGCGGAACCGAATTGCGTCCATCATCTCCAGGTCCAGCGGGTCGCTAATAACCACTCTCAATTTGCCGTTGTTCATACCCAGAGGCAGGACATTATGCCTTTTCATAAGCTCCTGTGGAATCAACTTAGCGGCATCCTGCGGGATGCTAGTTTTGTCCAGATCTATGTATTCTAAGTCAAACTGCTTTGCGATTGCCTTTGTAAGAGTATCCTCATCTATCAGGCCATGTTCAAGCAATATCTGGCCGAGCCGTTTGTTATTTGTTTTGGAAGTCTTAATGGCATCAATGAGAGCCTGCTTTTCTACAAGCCCCGCTTTGTATAATATTTCACCTAAACGTTTTCGCTGCTTTGCCATATTCTCCTCATAATCCTGCTAATGCCGATAATCACTATTATAACATTTCCAACACAGTTAGTCAAATATTCAATTTCATTCTGAGCATATTCAGAGCAGTTTGTGCCGCTCTAAGGCGTATAAACCGCCTATCGCCCGAGAAAAGGCAGCGTTTGGTATCCCAGCCATTATCGGAATCTATACTGATATATACCAGCCCCACGGGTTTTTGTTCGGTTTGGCCGGCTGGACCGGCTATGCCGGTTATGCCAATTGAAAAATCTGTTCGGGCTTTTTTTCTGGCGCCCTGGGCCATAGCCTGAGCGACCTGCTCGCTGACAGCGCCGTATTTTTCAATCAAATCGGAAGGTACGCCAAGTTCGCCGGTCTTTGCGGTGTTGCTGTAAGTAACCCAGCCGTGCGTGAAATATCCGCTTGCTCCGGGGATATCGGTCAGCAGCTTGGCTAAGGTGCCGCCTGTGCAAGATTCGGCTACGGCAATAGTCATTTTTTGCCGGGCTAATTTTTCGCCGACCACCTCGGCTAAAGCCTGCTCCTCTGTGCCGTAAACCAGCTCTCCGAGCTTATTCCGCAGCGATTTTTCACTTTCTTCGGCCATTTGATGGGCCTCATCTTTGTCTTTCGCGGTAGCGGTAATTGTCAGGGTGATTATACCATATTTGGCCGTGCAGTCTATCAATGGATTCCTTTCTCTTTGCATAAGCGGGCCGAGTAATTCAGCGATGTTTGATTCGCCTGTTCCGAAGCACTTTAGTTTTCGCACTACCACAGCCTGCGTGCCGGCGAACCTCTGAAGCTCCGGAAGGACCGATTCGGCAAACATTTGTTTCATTTCCGACGGAACACCCGGTAAAGATATAAGCAATTTGCCTTTTACTTCGGCTATAATGCCGGGGGCTGTGCCAAGAGGGTTTGCAAGTGCCTTTGCGCCGGCAGGTATGTATGCCTGAATCTTATTCTTTTCGGACATTTGCAAATTCCGCTTAGTGAAAAAATTCTGAATTCTGTCCAGAAGCCCCGTTTGCAATTGCAATTCGACCCCGAGGAAGTTCGCCAAACCCTGGCGGGTCAAATCATCACCGGTCGGGCCCAGCCCACCGGTAGCCAGAACTATATCAGCATCAGCACTTGCTAAATTGAATGCACGTACAATCGCATCCATATCATCGCCGACAGTATAGGAGTTGACAACGGGTATGCCGATTGACAGCAGCTCGCTGCTTAAATATGTGGTATTAGTATCTACCGTTTGACCGCTGAGCAGCTCATTGCCAATGCTGACGATACTTGCTTTTTTCATAGGTCTAATCATTGCTCTATGTTATTGTGGTAGTTATAGGTCAGGCTCTGGTCTTGCCGCCTGAAACATTAATAACAGTACCGTGAATATAACCGGCACGTTCGGAGGCCAAAAAGCATACCGTGCTGGCAATTTCGCTAAGTTTACCACTCCTTCCCAAAGGTATGGCAGCTTCTTTGTAACGCCGGTGCAATTCTTCAACGGTAATTCCACGGGTGTAGGCCAGGGCGCGTTCGTACTCGTTGGAGCGCAAAGCGGTCGCTTCGAGGATCCCCGGTGCAATGCCGACAATACGGACATTCTGTTTGCCGAGCTCCTTTGCCCAGGACCTGGTAAGATTGTAAACGGCTGCCTTTGTGGCGGCATAGACACTTTGACCTTCCGAACCTTCCATACCGGATTCGGAGGCCATATTGATTATGACACCCCCCTTACCAGACTGAATCATAACTCGTGCAACGGCCTGAGCACATAAAAAAATGCCTTTTTGGTTTACTAAAACAACCTTGTCCCAAATCTCCTCTGTCAGCTCCTCTTTGCCGGCGGGGTCAACAAGCAATCTTGGGATATTTATCCCGGCGTTGTTGACCAATATATCAATGCCGCCAAAGGCATCGAGAACTGTCTGTATCATGGCTTCAACACTTGATTTGTTAGTTACGTCGGTTGTCGTCGAGATATGATTGGTGCCGAATTTACCCTTTAAGGCCCCGGCAAGCTGTTTAGCGCCCTGCTCGTCTATATCAGCAACGACAACTTTTGCTCCGACTTCTGCTAATCCTTCACAGACGGCTTTGCCGAGGCCGCAGGCCCCTCCTGTAACGATTGCGACTTTTCCTTCCAGATTGAGCCAGCTCATTGAGTTTAATCTCCAAAAAAAATTTGGTTAATTAATTAATTGGTTGATTGGTGAGTGGTAAGTGGTTATCAGAGTATCAGGTGACCAGGTAGTGGGTATCAGGTTACCAGGGTATCAGAGTAAATTTGTCTTTTCCTGATTCCCTGATTTTCTGATTCCCTGCAACCTGATATCCTAATAACCTGATAATCTACTCACCACTTACCTACACGCTAATCATAGCTTTTATTACGCCATCGCGATAGCCGGCAACCAGGTCGAATGCTTTCTTCGTCTCCTCAAGCCCAAAGCGATGGGTTATCATAAAATCAGCATTAATTTTGCCGGAAGCTAATAAATCAATGGCAATCTGTGTACAATGGTTTTGTCTTCTGATGTTTACAATCGTGATTTCCTTTCTGCGTAACTTATCAATATCGAAAGAGACTCTTTCCGTGCGGGGGCTGCCTATAAGCACGAGCTTCCCGCCCGGTTTAATCATCACGAGGGCCTGGTCGATTGTTTCCTGTTGGCCGGCACATTCGAAAACAACGTCCATCCCGGCAGGCTGTCGCTGAAGAATTTCTTTGACTATGTCCTGTTTATTCGGATTGCCGACCCAGGTTGCACCACCTTGTTTTGCGCCCTCAATGCGCCCATCGATTTTCTCGGTCATGTAACAGGCACGTGCATTGTCAGCGTTGACGTTGAGCAGACAGCTTAGGCCTATTGGCCCTGAACCGAGAATCGCCACGTCGGCATCTTTCGGTAAGCAGGCTTTTTTGACGGCATATACACCTATGGATAATGGTTCACACAAAGCTCCCTGCTCAAGCGTAATCGCCCCATTGGTTGGAAAGCAGCACTCCTGCGGCATAATAAGATATTCGCATAAACAGCCACCGCCCTGTCCCGGTGCGCCAAGAAAACGGACATTATGACAGGTGTTTTCTCTGCCCTGGAGGCACTGGTCGCACTGGTGGCACGATGCAGCCGGGTCCACCACTACCTGGTCGCCGGCTTTGACGTGGGTAACTGAGCTGCCGACAGCTTCGACTGTTGCGGAACATTCATGGCCTATTATGAAAGGATACTCGACAATTTGCTCGCCGATTCTGCCGGTCTCGTAGTAGTGTACATCGGAGCCGCAAACACCCACCCTTTCAATTTTCAAAAGTACATCTGTTTCTTTCTTGAGAGCCGGCTCCGGCATATCTGTAAGTTCCATTTGTTTCAAAGCGGTTAACACAACTGCTTTCATATGTTCTCTCCTGTAACAAGACTTTTGCAAAATTGAGGTTAGGCATACTTTGGAAAAAAAATTGTTTTTTGATCTTTTCTTTTTAAACAGTAAGTCCTTTTCTAATAAAAAGATAGCTAATTATTTAAGAAAATCGAAAAAGCCGATTTTCTTAAATAATATATGCCTAACCTCAATTTTGCAAAACCTTGCTTGTAATAAACACATTCATTTTCCGCCATAACTATTTAACAGGAATCAGCTTTATCTCAAAGAGTTTTGGCCAAAACTTTCCAGTCACAAATAGCCGACCATTTTTATGGTCGTACGCAATACCGTTGAGAACATCGACCGGCCAGCTATAGTCTTGCTGAGCTAAGAGTCCTTTCATATCTATCCAACCAATCACCCGGCCTGTCTCGGGCGCAATTCTCGCGATGCGTTCCGTAGGCCAGATATTGGCATAGATTTGACCTTCGACATATTCGAGCTCGTTAAGCCCCCACACGGGAATATTGTGGTCATATACTTTAATCCGGCTGACTTGCTCAAACGTTTCAGGGTCTAAGAAATACAATGTTGGTGTGCCGTCACTCATTATTAAATGACTGCCGTCGTGTGTTATTCCCCAGCCCTCGGTTGGGTAATTGAATTTTCGCAGCAGCTCAAAGGTGTCTTTGTTGTAAACAAAGCCAATGTTTTCCTTATACGTTAACTGGATGATATTGTCTCCATAAATGGTAATACCTTCGCCGAAGAATTTGGTTAATAGCTGGTGCATTTGCAGGACGCTGCCTGTTTCTAATTCGACTTTGCGCAATGTCGAACGTCCGTAAAGTCCTGTTCCTTCATATAAAACGCCATCTTCGAAAACCAGCCCTTGCGTGAAAGCGTTTCGGTCGTGAGGAACAGTATTGACGACTTTATAAGTGTAGGTCGTGGGAATTTCCGGATTTTTGGAGTCCCGATAGAACAGGACTAAAAGAACTACTAATATAATTATAAATACCGGAATGAATAACTTTAAGGATCGATTCACAAATATCGCCTTCTACCCCGCACCAATTGTCCCTTTGAGAAAGCCCTGCTCTACCGACTGCCTTGTCTCGTCCCTGCTCGGGTTCAATTGGTGCGGGGCTAAACATTGAACCTGAAATTAATAATGTCACCGTCCTTGACGACGTAATCTTTTCCTTCGAGACGGATTTCACCGGCGGCTTTGAGGGCTTTTTCGTCGCCGAGGGCTTTGAGGTCGTCGAAGGCAAAAGTTTCAGCCCTGATGAAACCTCGCTTAATGTCGGTGTGCACTTTGCCAGCCGCGTCCAGCGCTACTGTGCCCTGTTTAATTGGCCAGGCACGCAACTCATTCGAGACCACTGTTAAAAAGCTGATTAGGCTCAAGGCCGAATAGCAGCTCTTGACGAACTTACTTGCTGCCGATTCGGTGATACCCATATCAGCCATAAACTCGACCCTGCTTTCAGCGTCTAACTGCGACAGCTCGTGTTCCAGCTTGGCACAGATTGTAACGACCGGCACAGAACTATCAATCTCGCTGCCGAAATCAAACTCTGTATCCAACTGGTCCTCGCCAATGTTTATTGCAACTGCCATCGGCTTTAAGGTCAGGAATCCGAGAGACTTAATCATTTCGCTCTCGGCTTCGGTTTCGACAGCGGAGCTTATGGGCCTTTCTGATTCTATTGCTTCCTGCAATTTTTCTTGCAGGGCCAATTCAGCCTTATCGTGGGCCTGGGTCTTGGTCGGCTTGTGGACCTGCTTCTCGAGTTTTTCGATGCGGGTAGCTACAAGCTCAAAATCTGCAAGCAGCAGCTCAGTTTTCAATTCCGCCAAATCTCCGGTCGGGTTTACTGTATTTCGATAAGGAGGTACCGCCGGATTTTCAAAGGCACGTACTACGAGAACCAGCAGGTCAACGGTCCTTATCTGGTTAATCAGGCGCCTGGCGGCAGCTCGGCCGTGCTCATCAGTAAAGTTCAAGCCCGGCAGGTCAAGACAATCGACTGTGGCGTGGGTGGTTTTCTTAGGCTTGTAGTATTCTCTCAGCCAATCGAGTCTTACATCCGGGACAGGCACAATGGCTTCTTCAATTGCCGTCGAGCCGGGAGGCGGGATAGTCTTGCCGCTGACGGCAGACAAGATAGTGCTCTTGCCGGATTGTAACAGGCCAAGTAGAGCAACTTTCAATTATATAGCTCCTTATTTATAAAAATGCTTTTGCAGAACTTATTACTTATAAACGCTACTTCCATAACAGTCATACGCGACAATAGCGGGGAAATCAACTACCTGCAGTTTTCTTACGGCCTCGGTGCCAAGGTCTTCGTAGGCGATTACTTCAGCGGCAACAATGTGCTTGCTCAATAGCGCCCCCGCCCCACCGATAGTAGAAAGATGAACAGCCCCATATTTTTTCAGGGCATCTCTGACCTGGTCGCCTCGATATCCCTTTCCGAGCATTGCTTTGAGGCCGTTGGCGAGCAGCTTCGGACTGAAGGCGTCCATTCTCGATGAGGTCGTTGGGCCAGCAGCGCCGATTACCCTTCCGGGCCGGGCAGGCGTGGGGCCGACAAAATAAATAATCGCTCCTTCAAGCGGAAATGGTAATTCCCGGCCCGCTTCTATCGCCTCGAACAATCTTTTATGCGCCATATCCCGAGCAGTATAGATTTCGCCGGTGATAAGGACTTCATTACCAGCTTTTAACGAACGCACATCGGTCTCTGTCAAAGGCGGCTGCAATTTCTTTTTTTCGCTCATATTTTTTGACTTTTTCTACTGTTAATAACACCCCCCAAAAACAAGCCTTAGACGAACTCAGGCCGGGGTTTGAGGATGCCACACCAAGTTCTACTAATAACACAAATCTCAAAAATACAGACTTTTACACTATATCACTAATTTTGCGAGTTGAAAAGACTCAAAAATCTGTTTAAAATACAATAAGAGGGCCAGTGTTACTTGTTATTGCTATAGTCCGGAACTTTGGCGGCTCGTTTCTTTAAAATTCGATGTTGCTGTCAGTCCAGGCGCGGTATAATAGTTTTATGGCTAAATATCCGATATTTCTGGAATTGAGCGGTCGCCGCGTGGTCGTGGTTGGCGGTGGAGCGGTTGCTGTACGCAAAGCTCAAGCACTGTTAGCTGCGGGTGCCCGGCTGGTTGTGGTAGCCCAGCGGATTGATAATATGCTGACGGTTCTTTGCCGGGGAAAAAAAGCTGAATTAATAAAATCCAAGTATTCAAAAGATTATCTTGCAGGTGCGGTGCTTGCCATAGCCGCAACAAACAATCATAAACTCAACAGGCGGATATATAAGGATTGTCAGGAATTGGAGGTTTTGTGTAATGTAGTTGATGAGCCGGAGCTTTGTGATTTTTTCGTGCCGGCTGTTGTCAGGCGCGGCGACCTGCAGGTAGCTATAGGCACTGAAGGACATTGCCCTGCTTACGCCGGTCATATAAGAAAGAAGCTGGAAGAGATTTTCACCGAAGAACACGGCCAATTCCTCGCTGAGCTGGAGACGATTCGAAAACAGATTATCGAAGGCGTGGCGGAACCCACCGAACGGAAAGCCCTGTTGGGGGAGTTAGCAGATGATAAGTCGTTCGAATATTTTCTCGAAAACGGGCCGGCTCAATGGCGAACCTTTGCTGAGGAGCTTGTCAATAAAGTCCCACTTTCGCGGGAATGACGTAAAGAATATCGAACATCGAACAAGAAATATCGAAGTAAGAAGTTGAGATTGCCGCACATCGCTTCGCAATGACTTTTTCAATAGATTCCTCGGCTCCGCCCCAGTGCTTTCTTGCGAAAGCAAAAACGGGGGTAACGCAGGCACAGGTGCGAAAGCAAGAACGGGGGCTGCGCTCGGAATGATGGTGGTGTATGTCGCGCTCGGAAAGATGTTTGCATTTAAGCTTCGATTTTGTCAATTACCACTTGTACGTACTTTTGGCGGTGGCCTATGCGCCTTTTGCTGTTTTTGCGTCTGCGTAAGTGGGTCGGATAGAGCTTTTCGCCCTTGACGACGGCATCCTGAGCCGTGGTCTTAAATGAGGCAATAACCTTGGCACCTTTCAAGAACGGGGTGCCGATTTTGACCTTTTCACCGTCCTTTACAAATACGACTTTATCCAGCTCGATTGTTTTGGCATCGGGCGAGATATCTGTCAGGTCGATATTTAAACAATCGCCTTCGGCGACTTTATATTGCTTTGAGCCTTGTTCAATTACTGCATACATTTCAAAAAACTCCCGTCTTTTATACGCTAAAAAACCGAAAAGAATCGGAATTTTACAAGTTCAACCTTTTTTTGTAAAGTAAATTATCAGATATTTTTGTATTCTATTACCCAATATGAAGCTAAAAATATAGTCTATATCCTCATCGGGAGCAATTTTATGCAGATAGCCATGATACAAGACAAAATCGTTCCGGCAGAAGAGCTTGAACCGGTGTATCTCGACCGCGGGATATTCTTCGGCGACGGGGTCTATGAAGTGGCGCGAAGCTACAACGGCAAGATTTTCGCTCTCGAGGAACATATGCAAAGGTTCGCCAACAGCCTGGCTGGGATTGGAATAACGGGCGTGGACCTTGACCAGATTCGCCGCCGGGTCCTGAAGGCTTTTGACACTGCCGGTATTTCCAACGCCAAGATATACTTTCACATCACACGAGGTTCAGCACCGCGAAGCCATGCCTACGATGTTAACTTAAAGCCAAATTTTTTCCTGACCGTCTCAGAATTAGAAGACGACTCAGAAGAAAAGACCAATGGTATTGCGGTATCGACACATCCGGATTGGCGATGGAAACGATGTGTGATAAAATCGCTGAACCTGTTAGCCAACGTTCTCGCTCGCCAGGAGGCTGCTAACAAGGGCTGTGACGAGGCAATACTCGTCGATGAGAAGGGCTTTATAACCGAAGGTGCCGCCTCGGCATTCTTTGCAATCTTCGGACTAACACTGCAAACCACAGCCCTTACAGTTAATATTCTGCCCTCCATTACGCGTAAATTTGTGATTAGGGCAGGTAAAAATATCGGATTAGAAATAATGGAAAAATCGTTAACGCCGCAACAGGCAAGTGACGCCGATGAGCTGTTTATTGCCTCAACTACGAACGATATTATTCCCGTGGTCAGATTCGACGAGAAGCTCATCGCAGACGCCAAGCCAGGTAAATATACGAAATTGCTCATCCAGGAATTTCGCTCATTTACCGTATGAAGCTTTGAGATGGAAGATTCTATCTACTGAGGCGATAAGTACCGTTTCACAGTATGTGCGAAACCTTAGCGATATTATGTTTCCGAACCAAAGAAAGAATGAAGTGAGTTTCAGCTTAGGCGGGTAAGGATAATAATGATGTATTCACGTGAGTTCCTTGAGCAGCTTTATCGCACACTTTACACTATTCGGGTATTCGAGACCGAATGTATCAAACTCTATCGGCAGGGTCTGATTATCGGCTATTTTCATCCTTATCTCGGTGAGGAAGCGATTGCCACAGGTGTTTGCGCGGCTCTGCGCAAGGATGATTACATCGTTAGTACACATCGTGGTCACGGCCACTGTATTGCGCGGGGTGGCGAGTTGAAAAAAATGGTGGCTGAGATGCTCGGCAGAGAGGCTGGATATTGCCGCGGGCGGGGCGGCTCAATGCATATCGCCGATGTAAATATCGGCAACATCGGTGCCAACGGCATTGTGGGCGGCGGAATACCTATCGGAGTCGGCGCAGGTCTCGGCATAAGCATACGTGGTACAGACCAGGTGGTGGTGATTTTCTTCTCGGACGGGGCCTGCAACAATGGCGTTTTCGCCGAGTCTCTAAATCTGGCAGCGATATGGGATTTGCCTGTCGTTTTTCTGCTGGAGAACAATCAATACGCGGTTTCAAGTCCTATCGAGGAAATGAGCCGAATCCCGGACCTCTACGGGCGAGCCGAAGGTTATGGTGTTACTGCCTATCCGGTCGATGGCAACGATGTCCTTGCTGTCTATGAGAAGACCAAGGAAGCGATAGAGGCTTGCCGCAAGGGAAAAGGGCCGGTAATGATAGAGGCAAAGACCTATCGGCATGGGGGACATCATGTAAACGACCCGGGGCTGTATATGCCAAAGGACAGGCTGGAATACTATAAATCCAAAGACCCTGTCGATATCTGCCGGAAGTATTGGCTGGAAGAAGAAATGTGTACAGAGCAGCAGGTAGCGACTATCGAACAGCAAGTTCAACAGGCAATGAAAGAAGCTATCGAATTCGCGAAGAACAGTCCTGAGCCATCTGTTGAAAAGTTCTCAGAAGAGGTTGAGCAAAATTGAGCAAAGATACAAGCAAATCCGACGGACAAGACGTCAGGCGGATAATGTACCGAGAAGCTCTCAATGAGGCGCTGCGGGAAGAATTGCGCCGTGATGAAACCGTCTTTGTGATGGGTGGCGGTATCGGCCAACGCGGCGGTTCCTACAAAGTTACCGTCGGTCTGCTTGATGAGTTCGGCCCTCGCCGGATTATAGATACGCCCATCTCGGAGGCGAGCTTTACAGGAGCGGGTGTGGGAGCCGCGATTACCGGGATGCGGCCGGTAGTGGAGATACTGTTTATCGATTTTGCATCCCTGATTATCGACCAGATTGTAAACCAGGCCGCCAAATACAGGTTTATGAGCGGCGGCAGAGGCAGGGTTCCTATGGTCCTGAGAACACAGGGAGGCAGCGGCAACGGGCTTGCCGCCCAGCATTCGCAGAGTCTCGAAGCGTGGTACTATCATACTCCCGGCCTTAAAGTGGTGATGCCCTCGACACCCTATGACGCCAAAGGTCTGCTCAAAAGTGCTATAAGAGACAATGACCCGGTCATATTTATCGAGCACAAGCTTTTATATATGACCGAAGGTGCCGTTCCGCAGGACGAATACACCATCGAGCTTGGGGCTGGTGACATCAAACGCAGGGGAAACGATGTAACGATTGTCGC
>CAYUFX010000005.1:0-98064 GCA_964444135.1 uncultured Pirellulales bacterium
AATCAGCTACTTTTTATGCAAAACAAACCCAATTTTCTGGATACTCAAATGAACGCAAACACTTTTTCAAAAAGGGCTTATGAAAATAAACATAAATGGACACTTGGTGAAAACAAACCCAATTCAAACCCAATCAAAACCAATTTAAAAAGAGCCCAAATGAACATAAATTCACTTATAACAAAGGATTACAGAAAAAACGATGATTTCGCAGTCCGAAAAAACAAACCCAATTCAAACCCAATTTCCAAAAAGGCCAAAATGAACGCAACCGCTTTTTCACAAAAGGATTATGAAAATGAAATCGCCTTCAAGCCCCAAAAAAACAAACCCAATTAAAACCTTGTCCTGAGCGCAGTCGAATGGGCCAATGTCGAAACAACTCGTAAGGGCCGGGCCCAGGTGGACCGAATCTGCCAAAATGGCACAAATACTTGCCAATCGAGGAGTTATTATAGTGCAGAAAGAAAGCATAAAAAAGCTCTTGAAAAAACCTAACTTACTTATAATCAAGATGTTAAGTTGTACGCACCGCCCTATTCCCGCAACTGGCACGCCTTTTGCACATCTGGAGTTTATGAGATGAATTTATAGCGAAAGGAATATAACTATGGCTAAAATCATTGGAATAGACTTAGGAACAACGAACTCGGTAGTCGCCGTGATGGAAGGCTCGGCCCCGAAGGTCCTGATTAACTCTTCCGGCTCCCGGCTGACCCCTTCTGTGGTCGGTTTTACCGACAAGGGCGAAAGGCTCGTCGGCCAGATTGCTCGCCATCAGCAGGTAACAAACCCCGAAAACACAGTATTTTCTATCAAGCGTTTTATGGGCCGACGCCACAATGAAGTCTCATCCGAAGAAAAAATTGTCCCATATAAAATTACCGGCGCCTCGGACGAGCTGGTCAAGGTCGATGTCAGGGGTAAGCAGTACACCCCGCCTGAGATCTCGGCGATGATTCTGCAGGACCTGAAAAAGACCGCCGAGGATTATCTGGGTGAAAAAGTTACTAACGCCGTTATTACCGTGCCGGCATACTTTAACGATTCGCAGCGTCAGGCAACCAAAGACGCCGGCAAAATTGCAGGACTCGAGGTCGAGCGGATAATTAATGAGCCGACCGCCGCTGCACTTGCCTATGGACTCGAAAAGAAAAAGAATGAAAAAGTCGCTATCTTCGACTTTGGCGGCGGAACATTCGATATTTCGATTCTTGATATCGGCGATAATGTCTTCGAGGTCCTTAGTACCAACGGCGATACACACCTTGGCGGTGACGATTTGGACGCGGTCCTGATAAACTACCTCGCGGATGAATTCAAAAAGACCGAGGGTATCGACTTGCGGGATGACCCAATGGCTCACCAGCGACTCAAAGAAGCCGCTGAAAAAGCGAAGTGCGAATTGAGCTCTCAGCTTGAAAGCACGGTTAATTTACCGTTTATCACCGCCGACGCCTCAGGGCCGAAGCATTTGCAAATCACAATCACCAGAAGCAAATTCGAATCGCTCGTAGAACCCATTCTCGAACGGCTCAAAGACCCGTGCCACAAGGCCCTAAAAGATGCAAAGCTAAGTGCTGGCGATGTCGCGGAGACATTGCTTGTCGGCGGCTCGACAAGAATTCCAAAAGTTCAGGAAATCGTAAAGGACATCTTTGCTAAAGAGCCGAACAAGAGCATCAATCCTGACGAAGTCGTCGCAGTGGGTGCCGCCATTCAGGGGGCGGTCCTGGCCGGAGATGCCGGCGTAAAAGACATTCTGCTGTTGGATGTAACACCGCTTTCATTAGGTGTTGAGACCTTAGGCGGGGTTATGACAAGATTGATTGAAAGAAACACTACAATCCCGACCAGCAAGAAAGAGATTTTCTCAACCGCCGCTGACAGTCAGACCACCGTTGACATCCACGTTCTCCAGGGCGAGAGGGATTTTGCAAGGGACAACCGCACGCTCGGCAGATTCCAGCTTGCCGATATTCCACCGGCCCCCCGGGGCATCCCACAGATTGAAGTTGCCTTTGATATTGATGCCAACGGCATTCTGAACGTCTCTGCAAAGGACCTCGGCACAGGTAAGCAGCAGTCCATCGAGATTAAGTCCAGCTCAGGTCTTAGCGACCAGGAAGTTGAGAGAATGGCCAAAGATGCAGAGATACACGCCGAGGAAGATAAGAAGAAAAGACAGGTCGTTGACCTGAAAAACCAGGCTGACCAGTTGATTTATTCAACGGAAAAAACGCTCAAAGAGCACGGCGGCAAGGTCTCCGCCGATGTCCGTGGCAATATCGAAAATGCAGTCAACAACCTCAAGGAAGCTGTAAAAGGCGAAGACGCCGATGCGATAAGGAAAGCCATTGAAAATCTCGGCAACACCAGCCAGGAATTGGGCAAGGTGCTTTACGAAGAGGCCGCAAAGAAGCAGGCCGCTTCAGCCCAGCCCCAGCCCGACCAGGCTTCTCAAGCACCACCTCCGCCGGAAGGTGAGGTTAAAAGAAAAAAGCCTGATGATGTAATCGACGCCGAATTCGAAGCAAAAGACGAATAATGGCATATAGTAGATAGCGTTTTACAGATATACGAAAGATAAATCTGAAATCCGAAGCACGAAACAAAGGAAAATACGAAGCACGAAACAATCTCAAAATTCTAATGTTCAAATTTTCAAAACTCACTGTTTTCGTCATTTGAATTTCAGTCGTTAAATATTGTTTCGGATTTCGATATTCGAGTTTCGGATTTACACAACTGAAAATCCTAAGTTTTTTTTAATAAGCTATTTGCCTATACAGAATCGACTGAATATCTGCTCCAATATCTGCTCATCGACGTGACCGCCTGTGGCGGATTCGATACCGGAAATCACCTGATAAGCAGCTCGAAGCATCATTGCGGCAACTTCATCATTGCCGGCTCTCAATTCACTGGTGGATTCACTGACGTTCTCAATTGCCTCGGTAACAGCCTGTTTGTGCCGGGCGGTAAGGGCAACGGAGCTTTGGGTGCCCTCGAAAAGTGGGGTAGCGCCTGATTTGGCCGTCTCAAAACCAGGTTCCAGCTCGATTATTTTTTTGTCGATTGCCTCTCGCAATAGCTCTAAGCCGGCCCCGGTTTCTGTAGAAGTTACTAAAAATCCCGCACCAAAATCCACTTTGCTGTGATCGGCCTTGTTATCGATGGATGAAAAGCGGTTTGCGGAGGTCGATTTTGCTGCGGGACCAAACAATTCATTCAGTTCAGCAAGGCGATTTGATAACACCTCTTCGGATACCAAATCGCATTTTGTCGCAACCGGTATCAGTCCCGGGGCCCCAAGACTCCAGACCAAAGACCACAGACCAATCTCTTCGGTCCACAAACCAAAGTCTTGACTCTTGCGTCTTGCGTCTTTTGATATGTCAACGCAAAATACAACCACAGCACTGTTCCGCAGCGCCTCAATTGCCGCCTGTTGTGCCAATTCGTCAAGGACATTGTCCGCCTCGTGAGAGACTTTTCCAGTTGGTTCTCTAATGGGGTCTGGCCATCTCACCAGACCCGCACAATCGAACAGAACGCACCTGCAATGTGCCAATGTACATGGGGCACTCAGCACATCTCTGGTGGTTTTGCGCCTGTGCGAGACGATACTTCTTTCTTTACCGAGCAGTTTATTGAGCAGACTGCTCTTTCCGGCATTGGGAGCACCGGCAATCCCCACCGCCGGTAAATCAATTAGCGACTCGTACCTGATGCTTCCGGTGAGCAGCTGCTCAAGTTCTTCCCTTACGTCGAGAAGTCTTTCAATTACTTCCGCTCCGGTTTCAAATTCAATATCTTCCCCGCTAAAATCCAGTCCCGCCTCGATTAAGCTAAGACAATCCATTATCGCCGAGCGTACTTTTACCGTGGTATCAGATAACCGTCCACTGAGAAGTTTCTCAGCGGCGGCTAATTGAAATGCGTTGGAGCTTACGATAATCTCGTTCACCGCTTCGGCCTGGGCCAAATCGATTTTGCCGTTCAGATACGCCCGCGCCGTGAATTCGCCCGGCCCGGCCATCCGAAGTCCTTTGCATAATAAGTTATCAATTAAGACCTTAGTAACAGCAGGATTTGTATAGAGGTGAATCTCTGCTATATCATCGCCGGTATATGAATGAGGAGCAAAAAATAAATACAATTGCGCATCAATGTTTAGCTCGGCATCAACTCCACAGGTTCCGCCGATTATTAAAGATTTCACAGATTTTTCTGCGTTAATCCACCGGAATCTGTGTAATCTGTCTTTGGTGATTGGTGAGTTGAAAATCTGTTTACAGGTAACGATCGTCTCCGGGCCGGTTATGCGGACAATTACCCTCTTATCTGAGGTCGGAGAGCTGACAGCTACGATAGTGTCATTTAGTTCATACATCCGGATTCAGCCCGTATGTCATCCTGAGCGAAGCAAAGGATCTGGGTAGCAGTGATTATTCAGCATATGTAGCGACTGAGTGATTTTATTCGCTGGCCGGATTCTTCGGTTTCGACTCAGAATGACAATAAAAACCAATTGGTTTGCCTTACATATTTTTATAAAACGGCTTGGGCCTTTTCTTTTTGACCTTGCCGCCGGTCTTACTCGTCACGGCCACCAGGCCTTTCGATTCGGCTTCTTCCTTGTCCCGGATGTGTTTACGAATTACGTGCTGCTCAATAACACCGGCAAAGGTGCTTGCCATAATATACAGGTTCACTCCCGACGGCCCATTGTATAAGACCAGCGGGAGAAATAACGGCATCATAATCATCATCATTTTTTGTTGCTGAGCGGCCTGAGGATTAGCCGCCGATTGAGACGGCATAAGCTTCTGCTGCAGATACATAGCCACGCCCATCAAAATCGGCAATAGGTTCAGCGATAATATCTTCCAGCCCAACAAAGGCACAACTATTGCCCTTGGAAATCTAATCAGGGCATCCGGTACTGAAAGGTCCGTAATCCAAAACGGCAAAAACGGCGCACCACGCAAATCAATACTGGCATATACTGCGCTCCATAAAGCAATCCAAATCGGCATCTGAACCATCATCGGCAGAAAACCCATAACCGGCGAAGCGCCCTGCTCTCTGTAAAGGGCCATCATCTGTTTATTCATTTCAGCCTTGTTGTTGGCGTATTTTTTCTTTATCTCCTCGGCCTTCGGGGCCAGCTTGCTCATCTTGCTCATCGATATTTGGCTCTTCTTAGTGATAGGATGCATAGCAAGCCGCATCAGGAAAACCAATATAATTATTACCACCCCGTAATTGGGGATAAAAGCGTACATCCATTTCATTAAAGCCAATATCCCGAAGGCCAGAGGCTTTATAATGCCGGCTGGGCAGCAGCACGCCATAAAATCTATCGTCTGAACAAAGCCTAAATCTCGATACTGCTCGTTCTTGTCGAAAAGACTTTTATCCTTAGGCCCAACATATAACTGGAAGTTATATGTCTTTGAACTGTTGGCCTGGCCCATCGCAGCTAAGGTCTTTGAAGCGGTTTTCAAATCCAATCCTATCGTTTCATCACCGCTGTCGGCTTTGTTGTCTCCATCGGGATTGTGAAACCGGCCTGTTTTATCCATTACCCAATCGCAGTAGTCTTTACCCTTATCCGGAAGTGGCACTAATATAGCGGCGAAGTACTTATTGACCGCAGCGACCCAGAGAAAGTTGGCACCAGGTTTTGTTAGCCGTCTGTCTTCGAGGCTCTGTGCCCTGCTGAGTTTTTTCTTATCGAGTCTTACGCTGCTAACTTGCCCCTTTGACTCTCTAAAGCCGGCCACGACCTTTCTCATATCGGTCCTGAAGGCCTCTCTGCCAAGTCCGCCGGGCCCGGTTAAATTGAAACGCACTTTCTGCTCTGAATCGCTAAGATTTTCGACAGTTATATTGCATTCCAGAAGATAGCTGCGGGGGATGATTTTATAGGTTTTAATCAATTTCAAGACCGGCTCGTCGGTATCTACAATTTTAATTATCGCTTCAAAGCGTGCTGTTTGCGAGCCATCCTCTGTAGTTTCTTTATCGAGGCTTTTCCAGTGAAGTCTATCAAGAGGCAGTTGCAACTGCTGCTGAACGAATACAAAGCTCGTATTAGCCATTGTCAAAATTTCCCTGCCGTCTCTTTCCTGAACGGGGGAAATAATTACCAACGGCTGAGGGTTCTTGTAATCACGGTCGTTAAATCCGCTAAAGAAGGCTTCCCTGATGGCGGCGCCTTTCGAGCTCAGCTCCAGTTGAAAATTATAGCCGCTATTAGGATCCACTGAACCAAGCGTAACGCTTTTAGCCGGAGCGCTGTCAGCACCAAAAGTAACAGAATCGTCCGTTCCTATCTGCGGTGGTTCCTCAGCAAGGACATTCGCATCGCTGATATTTTTGTCGCCTGTAGAGCTTTGCAAAAGAATGCAAGGTTGTCCAGCCGTCTCTTTGTCATTCCTGCAAAACCTGTCCTGAGCAAAGTCGAAGGAGCAGGAATCCGGTCCCGACTCGACAACAAGCCAGCCGCAAAAGACAACAAAGCCAATCACAACCAAAGTAAAATATCGCATTTCGTATCTCTTACTACGGACTCTTGTCATTCTGAACGGAGCGCAGTGAAGTCGAAGATTCGCTAATGCGGGAATCTACTCTTCGCTAACCAGATTCTTCGCCCGCCTTAGGCGAGCTCAGAGTGACAAAATCGTATTTCGTTTCTTCTTTGTAATTGATTTCTTCAATAATCAATAGTCAATAATAAATAATCAATTTCCTTTATCTTCCGTTCTGCAGCCGCTCCGCGTGAAAGTTGTCTAATTGTTCGATTGCTATTATCTTTTTCATAGTAGTTTCAAAATCATACTCAAGCCGTACAAAATGCACCTCATTCTTATTCACATACACATAGCTGGTACGGTTGTCCTTGTCCCTGGGCTGCCCGACAGAGCCGATATTGATAATCGCCTTTTCATCCTCGACAATCGGGTAGACATCGCCAAGCTCAGCCGGCAGATAGAAGTCCGGCTCATTAAGAAACACCCCGGGCATATGTGTGTGGCCCACAAAGCAGATGTGTGTGACCCGCTCGAACAGCAACCGAACCTTCAGCGGATTGGTGTAAACATCATCGGGAAAAATATATTCATTAATCGGCCTTCTGGGCGAAGCGTGAACAAAATCTATTATTGCTGAGTTTGTTCCTAATTTGCTTTTGAGCGTATGCCGCATCGGCAGCTCACCCAAAAAGCTCCAGCGCCTGTCGCGATACTGTTTTTCTTCTTCCGATTCCAGAACTTCCCGGCTCCAGAAGCTCGCCTGCTCCGCGCCGTAGTTGAAATTTGTCGGCTCATAGAAGACCGCATAATCGTGATTGCCCAGAACGCACCACTTAGTATTCTCTATAATCAGGTCGAGACATTCCTTGGGATTTGGCCCGTAGCCGACCACATCACCCAGACAATAAATAGTCTTTATACCCCGTTTTTTAATGTCATCAAGGACCGTCGTTAAGGCTTCAAGGTTCGAATGTATATCGCTTAGAATCGCAAACATACAAATCCTTAAGGGCCCCCACTTCGTGGAAACCAAATAAAATCAACTTTTCTTATACAGAAAAATACTTAAATAGCAGAATTACTGCAAAAATGCCAGAATATTTATTGGCTTTTGAAGAAAACACAATTTTGGAACCCCCCAAAGCGGGAACCCCATTGCGCAAGCTCCACAGATTCGAAAAAGAAGGTTTTTTTTAGTCATAACTATTGTTATAATACCACGTGCGCTATACGATATCCGCCCGTGGTGGACTTTTGTTTGGCGGATACACGATAAAGATACGAAAATGGTAAGTATGACTCTTCTTGAAACTCACGGGCTGGTAAAAAAATATTCCGGCCGAATCGTTGTTAACGAGGTATCAATTACTATCGAACAGCGCAATATTGTCGGGCTTCTGGGCCGAAACGGGGCCGGAAAAACCACGTCCTTTAGAATGATTATGGGTATGATTGCCCCAAACAGCGGCTCGGTCATTTTTGAAGGCCGGAACATCACCAAGCTGCAGATGTACAAACGCGCACGATTGGGTATTGGGTATCTTTCACAGGAACCCAGCATCTTCCAGCGCCTCAGTGTCCGCGACAATCTCTATGCGATTCTGGAAACGATGTCCATCACCAAAGCTCAGCGTAATTGCAAGGCCGATATGCTCATTGAGCGTTTCGCACTTGGTGAGGTTGCTAACAGTCAGGGAAGATTCCTTTCCGGCGGTGAGCGAAGAAAGCTTGAGATCGCCCGTGCCATGGTAACCGACCCTTCATTGATTCTTTTGGACGAACCGTTTAGCGGTGTTGACCCCATTGCCGTTCAGGACTTGCAGTATGAGATTCGCCGCCTCGTTGATTCCGGCGTCAGCATTCTTGTTACCGACCATAATGTCGAGAGAACGCTTGAAGTAGTCGATAAGGCCTACATTATCGACCACGGCAGGGTGATAGGAGCCGGCCCGCCCGCCGAAATCGTCCGCAATGAAACCGTCAGAAAATCTTATCTCGGCAATACGTTCGCCGGCGACGAATTCGACGACAGATAAGCCTAAAGCAAAATACGGAAGACCAGAAATGATTGATATTGAAAAATGTCGAATCACACATTATCCGGCTGAGGTTTTAACTAAGCGAGCCGAGCCGGTTGGAGAAATTGATGATAATATCCGTCAATTTGTAGAGAAAATGACCGACATTATGCTGAAAAAAAGGGGCGTCGGCCTGGCGGCACCACAGGCGGGCGTACCATTGCGACTCTTTATCATATCGCTCGATGGAAAAAGAGAAAGCGTCAAAGTCTATATAAACCCAACCGTTACACCGGCCGGCGAGCTTGTCTCAACGGAAGAAGGCTGCCTATCGGTGCCGGGCGTTTTTACAAAAATTCGAAGATACAAAAAATGCAAAGTTACCGCCACCGACCTTAACGGTAAAGAGTTTACCGAAGAAGCCGAAGGGCTTTACGCAAGGGCCCTCCAGCACGAGTACGACCATATCGAAGGAATGACCATCGTTAATCGTATGGCCCAGACCGCTAAGATTGCACATCGAAGACAACTCAAAAAACTGACAGAAAAGAGATAAAAATAATTGAAAATAGCAAAAGTGGTAAAAGGTCGGAAAGCACAACAACAAAATTACGCATTCATTGATGGGCAGAATTTGTATATGTCCATAAAAAATCAAGGCTGGGTACTTGATTATGCACGGTTTAGGCGGTACTTAACGGATAAATATCACGTTACAAAAGCATTCCTTTTCATCGGGCATATTCCTACAAACGCCGATCTTTACAAGTCTCTACAGGAATATGGATTTATCCTTATCTTTAAACCAATATTGGAAATCAAAGGCAGGATAAAAGGCAATGTTGATGCTGAACTGGTACTTCAGGTTATGATCGAGTAACCAAATTATGACAAAGCTGTAATTGTGTCTGGCGATGGGGACTTTTATTGCTTAATTAAATACCTGAAAAACTAAGAAAAGTTGTTGAAATTAATGGTGCCGGACGATACCCGGTACTCTTCACTTCTGAGGAAATTTGCAGCTTACATTGTAGGAATAAACAAACTTAAGGGTAAATTGGGCTATAAAAAGTAAGAGAGGCATAGCCGCGGGACAGAACCCTTTGGATAGCCTCTCATCGTAATTCTATTCTATCTACATATAAAGTATAATGTATGTTTCGACAAAATCAAGAAAAATCTGAACCAAATTAAATATATTTCGGTTTCTGATTGTATATCGCTTTTTATATAAATGTTTACGCTGGTTTAATAAAATTGTTTGATTGTTGGGTCAATAAATGAAGATAATTTATCTTGGAAGCGGCCAATTCGGCATTGATTGTCTGAATGCTTTAGAGCAGTCCAGCCAAAGTCTGCAATTCATCGTAACCCAGCCTCCACACCCGGCCGGAAGGGGCAGAAAACCAAGCCCGACACCGGCGGCCGACTGGGCGGCTACCCATTCGATACCGTTTGTTGAAACAGATAACGTAAACACCCCGGAGATGATGGAAAGGATAGCCGACTATAAGCCCGATTTGCTCGTGGTAATTGCTTTCGGCCAGAAAATAGGCAATGACCTGATAAATCTGCCGCCAAAGGGTGCTATCAATGTCCACGCCTCTCTGCTCCCAAAATATCGCGGAGCTGCACCGATAAACTGGGCAATAATCAACGGAGAAACCGAAACGGGTATCAGTATAATTACATTAGTTGAAAAAATGGATGCCGGCCAAATCCTCGCACAATCACAAACCAACATCGCCCCCGATGAAACAGCCGGCGGGCTTCACGATAGATTGGCCCAAATAGCGGCACCGTTATTACTGGAAACAATCGATAAGATAGCTAATAATACTGTCACCTATACCGAGCAGGACCATTCAAAAGCAACCCTCGCCCCCAAGCTGAAAAAATCTGATGGCTTTATCAACTTTGCCGAACCGGCTCAAGTATTAGAAAGAAAAATCCGTGGCTTCTGGCCCTGGCCCGGTACTTCGGCAACATATCTTTCTAAAAAAATCAACAAATCCACGCGGGTAACCATCGCAACCGCGGAAGTGGTAGGGGCGGTTCATGAACCGCCCAATCATGCTGCGCTGACACCGGGCGTGCTTGATGAAAATCTAAATCTAATCTGTGGCACAAGCGCTTTAAAGATTAAAAAAATCAAGCCGGCCGGCTCGTCGCTTATGGACTTCAAATCTTTCACCAACGGCCGACAAACCCAGCCCGGCGATTTGTTTATGAAAATAGACAAGTAAGATATGGCTGGCCAAAAACCAAAATCCGCACGCACTATAGCAATTGAGGCCCTGAACCACTGTAATCCGAAACATAACTACGTCGGCCCAATCCTGAACAAGCTGTTGAGTCAAACCGACCAGAAACAACGAGCCACCGACCTTGTCCTCGGAACGATAAGAAACCGCAGTGCTATCGATACAGTGATAGCGGCGTTCTCGGGCCGACACGTCGAAAGGATACCGGACAAACTGCTCAACATCATCCGGATTGGGGCCTATGAGATTATATATTCACCTGCGACCGGTCAGCATTCCATTGTCAACGAAGCCGTCGAGAATGCCAAAGCTCTCATAGGCAAAAAGCAGGTCGGCTTTGTAAATGCAGTCCTGCGCCAAATCACAAGACATATAACAAATCGCCGGATTGAGTTATCACAAACCAATCCTAAAAGCACACTATATCAGACACCTGTGACCGGCTGCGAATTCGATATGGATTTTTTGCCAGACCCCGAATCTTCCCTGGCCAATTATCTCAGCATCGCCTTTTCCCTGCCCAAATGGCTTATAATAGACTGGCTCAGCGAGTACGGCTCTGAATCGACCCGCCGGATATGCCTTGCCTCCAATCGCAGGCCGGGTATCTACCTCAGACCGAACAGCTTAAAGACAACAGCACAAAATTTAGCCGAAAAATTTCACCAGGCAGATATAGAATTCGAAATAGTAGGGGCGGTTCGCGAACCGCCCTCACACCAGTCTTCTTGCATATCTCGGACCCAATCGATGATAAGAATCAAAAGCCCGCGGGCGATAACCGAGCTTCCCGGCTTCGCGGAAGGTCTGTTTACCGTTCAGGATATTTCAGCCTCGCAGGCGGTTAGTATTCTTGATCCACAGCCGAATTGGACGATTCTCGACCTCTGTGCTGCGCCGGGTATAAAAACAACACAGTTAGCCGAAGCTACCGGCGATTCGGCAACTATCATTGCCACCGACATCGATGCCGAGCGCCTCAAAAAGGTCAAAGAAAACACAACCCGCCTCGGTATAAAAAGCGTCGATATTGTTCCGTATGAGAAACTTCCAAATTCTAAATTCGATTGCGTCCTGCTGGATGTCCCGTGCTCAAATACCGGCGTATTAGCCAGACGCATCGAGGCACGCTATCGCGTAACGACAGGTGCAATAAAGAAACTTATCAAAACGCAAAGTGAGCTGCTCGGCGCAGCGGCACAAATGATAAAACCTCACGGAAAAATCTGCTACAATACCTGCAGCATTCAAAAGGAAGAAAATAGCAACCTTGTAAGAGACTTTCTGCAAAAAAACCGCAATTTTGAATTAAAATCCGAAAAGCTAATCCTCCCATCAGCAGAAGAATTCGATCATGATGGCGGCTATACAGCAATCCTCGTCGCAACATAATAACAAGCATCCGTCATCGAGTTTTTTGAATTTACAAATCCAATCCACAGCTTTTCCACAAAACAAACTTACGATGTGCAAAACCTGTTAAAAACAAAATTTTTTTACGCGCAAACTTAATACTGACAGTAACCTCTGTTGAGTGGAAAAGAAATTTCCCAAAATGCAATTGATTTGTTTTTTCGTTGTCCAATAATAAGTAACTTATCAGTATTATTTGTTCTAAAAAGAATGGATTCTTATCCCGTACCTATTTTGAGAGTCCATCGTTGATTCGGCAAATAAAGCTTAAGGTTACTAAAAATGTTTATGTCAGGATTTTCGCTGGCATCTCAAAATAGGTGCGGGATCGAAGCCGTGCAAATAAAAACCTGGCACCGGGAGAATACTAATGCAGAGCACAATCACGGATGAGAGTTCTCGTACAGCGGCGTCTCAGATAAGTGCGATTAATGAAGCTCTTGCTGAGAAGGTGGGACCGCAGAAGTTTCGGATATGGTTTAAGAATTCGACAAATATGACACTTGCCGACGGATATTTGAAGGTTGGTGTACCGAATCTTTTTATAGCAAGCTGGATTGAAAATCATTTTTTGAATGAAATTACCCAGGTGGTTCGAGTGGTTACCGGCGCAGAGGTAAAGATAACCTTTAGCATCGATCCGGAGCTTTCCGGCCACCAAAGGCGAACACAACTGGATGCGCAGCCCCAGCTTGTTGCTGGCGGGAGTCAGACTCGATCCTCGGCTCGATCGAACTCGACGAAGTCGATTCTCGATTCTCGACGAGCTTCGAGTAGCCGGCATCGAGCATCCGGAAGACTCAAACTGAGTCTGGATACATTCGTTGTAGGCTCGTCAAATGAGCTGGCCTACAACGCCGCCAAAGCGGTCGTAAATGAACATCAAAGCCCTTTCAATCCGCTGTTTATTCACGGAGGATACGGGGTAGGCAAAACACATCTGCTGCAAGGGATTTGCAATGCAGTGTGCGAGAAGCGCCCCCAGACTAATTGGCTATATCTCTCAGCGGAAGATTTTGTCAATCAGTTTGTGCTGGCCTTGAAGACAAAAAAGCTGGAGGCTTTTCGACGACGAATGCGGCAAACGGATTTGTTGGCAATCGACGATATTCACTTCTTGGCCAGCAAGCCTTCAACGCAGGAGGAATTCCTGCATACTTTCAATACAATCAGCCTGGCTGGTAAACAGGTTGTGCTGGCCTGCGATGCACATCCGAAAATGATAGGACAACTGTCCGAAAAGCTGGTTAACCGCTTCGTATCGGGAATGGTTGTCAAGATTGAGAATCCTGATTTCCGCACCCGCTGCCAAATATGCAGGCAGTACCTGAAAACTCAAAACTTAAAGCTAAAATCTCAAATCCCCGAAAGCGTAATAACATACATTGCCGAAAATCTCCGCACCAATGTGCGGGAGCTGGAGGGGGCCCTGCTGAAAGTAATTGCGTACTCGGCACTGAAAAACGAAAAAATCAACCTGTCTATGGGCAGGGCCGTTCTGGCTGAACACCTCGAAAGGTGCGACCCGATTGTGCACGTATCGGATATCGAGTCGGCCGTCGCCACTTATTTCGGGACAACACCGGCCAAGATACACTCGTCTAAAAAAGACAGGACCGTTGCCTTGGCCCGGCATTTTAGTATGTATCTGACCAGAAAGCACACTAAAATGTCGTCCTCCGAGGTAGGCAGGTTTATGGGAAATAAAAATCACGCCACCGTTCTGCTGGCCTGCAAAAAAATCGAAGATCTGCTCAAGAAAAATGCCGAAATTCAATGGCAAGGCCTCGCAGGCAACAAAGTCTGCAAGGCCAGAACAATACTCACACAACTCGAAGCCAGCCTCTAAACTGTTTTGTCATCCTTGGAAGGGGGCATCCTCAAGCGCAGCTTGGGGATGGCTTCTTCCTGTTTCTACGCGATTTTGTGGACAATAAACGATGGTTTTGTGTTGGCGGGACTGTCGTTACTGTCGGAGTGAGAAGTCAATTAACCACTTCACCAATTGCGGGTGTTACGGGTGCCTCGGCACGCGATGAGGCTTACTGTCCTGCTATCGCGTCATCAATAGCTTTTTTAACTGCAACCACAGCAGGGGACTGAGGCATCTCTGTGTAGGCCGCATCGATGGCCTGCTTTGCAGGGCCGAGCTTGCCCATCCGGTAATAGACATAGCCTAAGAGAAATTCCAGCTTTGTAGAACCGCTCTTTCCCATCCATTCTTTAATTTCAGCTATTCTGTTCTCGAGCTTGTTTTCGCCGCCTAACATACCAGTAAGGTCGATTTTAGTCCGTACATATTCCGGAGCAATCTCGAGCGCTCTGGACAGAAACAGGGCGCTGCTGATATATTCGCCGGCGGCCAATAACGCGTGCCCTCTGCCCGCAAAGCAAAGTGCCAGGCCACCGGCCTGGACCGGACCCGACCCGGCTTCGCCGGAATCCAGCTTATAAATGGATGCTAAAGCAAAAGAGTCCGCTGCCGCGTAGAACCTGCCGGCCTTTAGATAATCTTCCGCAGCCTGGATATGTTGATTGAACTTGGCTTCTGAGTAAAACTCAGGGCTGGTATGTGGCCCCCTGATGCGCTTTGCCCTGGCGGATAAGTCAGCTTGCGAAAGCTTATTTAGTTCATCCAATGGAAAACTTTTCTCTCGATAACTTTTCGGCTTCGGTGTTTCCAAAAATTCGAGACTCGCTTCTTCCTGGCTATCGGTAGCCTGACCGTACTGGGCTTTTTCAGGTTCGTAAAGGCGCACAATTTTACCCCAGTCTATGGTTGTCGCTTGGGGGGAGACAACCGTATCTTTTTTAATACTTCCGTCTTTACGTGCTTCTTTTGCGGTTTGAAGGCGGGCATCGATGGACCGGGTCAAATCATCGAGTTGCTGTCTTATTTGCTCGATAACATCGGAACCAAGTCTGTTATATTGGTCCTGCAGGTCTCTGCCGTATTCATCAGGTTTATCCTCACCTGCCTGAGGTTCCCAGCCCGAAACTTGCTGCAAAGTGGACCCATCCTGAAACGCCAGACCTTTCACCACTGCGTCAGCTTGCGTAAGTGTAAGCGCGTCCCCACCGAAGTCTGGTTCGGTCGTCTGAACTATTTTAGCTGCCTGGCTTTCCTTGTGTTCCGGACTCCATACCTCAAACCTCTGCTCAAGGGCCGTTCCTGGCTCTTGAGTCTTGAGTCTTGTGTCTTGAGTCTTGATTTCTGGCTCTTGAGTCTTGAGTCTTGTGTCTTGTGTCTGTTCTTGGTACCGTTCAACCATCAACTGTTGGTCTTGCGGTGATATACCTGCCTCGTCTCGAGTAAGTAGCTGCAGTTCCCGTATGCTTTTTACTATTTGTAGAGGCTTGGCCGATGTACCATATTTCGTTTGTGGTTCCTGCAGTTCTAAGCTGGATGGTTCCCGCGAGGAGCCGGCCCAGGTAGAAAAATCCTCGCCGGAAAAACTCTGTTTATCCAAACCAGTTCCGCGCATTCCAGCCGAGTACTGCCCCTGCGGTGTACGGTCATCAATCCTTGTTACCGGCCTGAAAACTCCGGAATAGCCGGGCCTTGTTGTGGTTACCGTCTGGCTTTGTAAATAATACGGCTGAATACTGTATCCATTGGCATAACGTCCGAAGTCTTCTACACCGGCTGAGTCTCTCAAAAAGGAACTAAGTGAAGATGAGCCAAGATCGGCCCTGAAGCTCGTGGTCGAACCGTACGGCACAGTGCCACGGAAGTGCATGCCGCGGCTGACATTACCGGTAATTACCAGATTGCCACTCGTATCAATTGGGTTAGGGTTGCTAATCAGACCACTGCTGATACTGCTCGGAGGAACCGTGCTCAAGCCGGCGGGATTCCTTATCGCACGGTTTTCTATCGACCAGCTTGCCGGCAAACAAAGCGTAGCAAACAACACCGCTGTGACTATTGACAGCCAAGTCTTCATAATACTGAATACCTCATAATTGCCTCGTGGCCTATGATAATTGCGAAAACCATGTTACTGTGTTGGCATACAATGACTTAGCGCGACCCACGGAGAGTGGACACGAACTCCAGTTCTACGCGCATATACAGCGAGTTTTCAATCATAGCAGGCCACAGGCAAATTTCGTCGTAAATCATAAAACACCTTAATTATTGGCGTCTTACTTCTATTCTCGATTTTTTTGACTATCCGCTTCTATAAGGGCTTGGCCCCAGATCCTTAAGTGTTTTAGTCATTTCCTCTGCAATCTTTGCGAACTTAGGTCCTTCTGACGCAGATACCCATTCGAGCCTGAAACGCTCTTCTTCAAGGCCAAAGTCTTCGAGCAAAAGTTCAATCGCTTCAGCCCTCTTTTCAGCCCTTTTGTTACCATCCTGGTAGTGACAATCACCAATGTGACATCCGCATATAAGAACACCATCAGCATAGCCATTGGTTAGAGCATCCATTACAAAATTCGGGTGCACCATACCGCTACACATTGCGCGGATTATATGAATATTGGATGGATATTGTATTCGTGCCGTACCTGCAGAGTCTGCAGCCGCATAAGAGCACCAGTTACAGCAGAGAGCAAGAATTATAGGTTCATAATCATTTCCCATCTTATACCTCTACAACAGATTTAATCATTTCCTCAAAATATTCAGGCTTAAAATGTCTTACGAAAATACCCTTTTTAGGACATGTTGCCATACAAACCCCACATCCTCTGCATACTGCTTCATTAACTTCCACTGTCTTCTTTATGTCGCCATCTGCTGTCATATATTCTATAAGTGTTATTGCATTGGAAGGACATGGGTCTATACAGTAGGCACAACCATCACAATATTCGTCAACAACAAACGAGATAGCAGGAGATTTGATAAGCTCTTTTTGTGAAATAATCCCGGCTACACGAGATGCAGCAGCTTCACCATCGACAATGGCATCGAAAGCTCCAATCTCCTCTCTGGCAGAACCACATCTAAATACCCCTTCAGTATTAAAATCGAGTGGGTTTAATATTCCAAGCATTCCAACAAAGAAGTTTTTTTCATCTCTTTGTAGAAGCAAATCCTTTTCAAAGTCCCCATCATCTGACTCTGTGGTCAACTTCGCTTTTGTCGCCACGACGATAGAACCGATACTTATATCCTCTTTTCCGTCTGTTGTAACTATTTCTGCTTTGAAGTTACCTACAAAACCTTCCGCTCTTCCAACTTTCGAGCCTGCATAGATTTTTACTTTTTCATTCCGGGACAATTCGTCAATAAGATTCTTTACAAATTTGTCACTGTTTTTCTCAATTTTGTCAAGGCCGTCCTTTTTTTCAACCAGATAAACTTTAAGATTTGCCTCGGCAAGCTTTAATGCACAGGAAATCCCGCTGGATTCACCACCAATTACAAGGCAAGCTGGTGTTACAGGCACATGAATATCATCCAGGGATTCGAGCAACGTGGCACGCTTTATTCCCATTCTCATCAATGTTTTAGCCTTCTCCGTAGCTTTTTTCTTGTCCTTTGAATGTACCCATGTGCAATGGTTGCGGAGGTTCACAATTTCCATGAGGTAATGGTTTAAGCATCCCATTTCTGAATGAAGAGAAAAAAGTGCTTCATGTGTTTTTGGAGAACAGGCGCCAAGCACAAGCCTGTTAAATTCTTTTGTTTTTAAGAGCTCCCTGATTTTTACTCCATCGCATC
This sequence comes from uncultured Pirellulales bacterium, assembly GCA_964444135.1. Lineage (GTDB taxonomy): Bacteria > Planctomycetota > Phycisphaerae > Sedimentisphaerales > Anaerobacaceae > NIOZ-UU13. The sequence goes on from CAYUFX010000005.1 coordinate 17,918, forward strand.
CAAAAGGAGTAACTTCAACATGTTTCACATTAGGCAGTGATTTTGTGTACTTCACAAGTTCTTCCATATCCAAAAGCCCTGCGATATTTTTACCGCATTGACATATCACGACCAGAATTGTAGGTTCATCTTGAGGTTTTACAGGCAATAGATCCTTTTGAGGTGGAGCTGCCATTTCCCTACCTCTTTCAGGTGTAAGAAATGAAGCTGCATGAGAAGCAGCAGAGCACGCCTGAATAATTGCATCATCTATTCCCTTTGGCTTCAAAGCGCTGCCGCAAACGAAAATGCCTTCCCTTGATGTACGAATCGGATGAGATTCTCCCGACCTCTCCCCGAAAAATCCGGATTCATCAAGCTTCAGACCTATCTTTTCTGCAAGATTACTTGCACTTTTAGTAGGGCCAAAAGGCGGGATAAGAACAAACATCTCTGTTGTAATCTTTTCATTATCGAAGGATATCTCAATATTATCGTTTGTCTTCTTAACAGAAGTAATATTATCTGTCTGAACAAAGTTGATATTAGACTCCTTGGCTTTCAGGTAAAAATTGTTATATCCTTCTCTTTGAAGCTCGTTATTCCCGTAAAGAATATTAACAGTGGCATCTGGTTTTCTCTCAACAGTTCCCAAAGATTGGGCAACTGCAGTCATAAAACCAACAGAAGAACTATTATCAAGAACATACCAGCAAACAGATTTGGCCTCCTGCCCATTATCACGCTTTACAATACCGCCGGTAGGTCCCAGACCGGAAAGCAAACGCTCATATTCGAGGCCTGTTAGTATGTCGGGGAATTTAGAATAGCCATACTTTTTCAGATGCTCAGGTTCCATCTCCTTCATTCCTGTTGCAAGTATGACAGCTCCGACATTGAATTCCACTTCCTGTGGCTTCTGGTCAAAGAGAATTGCTTCTGGCTTGCATGCCTCAACACATGGCGGGATTTCTTTTTCTCCACACTTTCCGTCTGTGATATAAGTGCATTTTTCAGGATTTATCAATGCCTTCCTTGGTGGAAACGGTGAATAAAATGAGATAGCTTTGGAAGTCCCCCTGCCAAAGTTAAATTCCATCGGAACTCCTCCAACGGGGCAAACAGGGAAACAATCTGTGCAGGCTGTACATTTCGTAGGATCGACATATCTTGGTTTCTTAGTTACTTTAACTTTGAAATCTCCCGGTTCTCCTTCAATATTTTCAACATCTGCAAATGAAACTATTGTTACATTTGGATTGCTGGTAAGTTGAAGCATCTCGGGAAGTATTGTGCAAGTAGCGCACTCATTAGAGGGAAACATTTTGTCAATTTGGGCCATCTTACCGCCGATTGTAGGCTTTTCTTCAACAAGAATAACCTTAAATCCCTGATTTACAAGTTCAGAGCTTGCACGCATCCCTGCTGGACCGGCTCCAACTATAAGCACAGACCCTTTCATAATATTTGACCTCCTTCTTCTAATACTATTTCAGTTACAACCTTACGTGTGTAAACGAGGTACTCTCCATTTTCTTCTATACACTCTGCTTCAAAACCATCTTTTTCATACCGGGCCATTTTCTCATGGGCCTCTTCTTTGGTGGAATAATCACCTTTATCCCACATAAATTTCTTTCCGCCTATTTTTGTGGACAAATTCGGCATAATTTCACCTCCAGATATTATCGATTATAAGTCACCAGTCAACACTTAACTATACGGTCGGGCTTTTCTTATATTTCGGTTTCTCAGCCCAGCTAAGTTTCGTGGCCAGAGTGTCCCATTGACTGCGAAGCGGATTGTTCACGATCAAAAAATCGCAGCTTTCTCTCTCGACTCTAACCACATCATCAATTGACAGCCTCAACGAAACCTGGCCGTCGATAGAAACAGTTGTGCCTTCGTTGACTCGTATCCCCACGACCTCTATTGTGCTCTCGGCGTTAATAACGATCGGCCGAAAGTTCAAAGAATGAGGACAAATCGGCGTAATAACCACCGCCTCCATCTTAGGCGAGACTATCGGCCCCCCCGCCGACAGATTGTACGCCGTTGAGCCCGTCGGGGTGGAAATTATTAACCCATCACTGATACAACCGGCTAACGGCTGACCATCTACCGATATTTTAAGCTCGACCGTTCTAAAAGGCGGCCCGGCCGTAATGAAAACATCATTGATAGCTGCTGAGCGAAATTTCTGCGTTCGGTTCTCTTCCTTGTCATTGCTGACTTTGGCGAGTTCTCGTTTAGGCGGAGGCCGAAGCCGGGCAGTCGGGCCGAAAACTCTGCAGCTTAGCATCATCCGCTTGTCTATCTCGGCGGTGCCTTTTGTTAAGCAAGGGAAAAAATCCTTAAGCTCGCCAACGCTGAATTCCGCTAAGAAACCAAGCTTGCCGACGTTAACGCCTATCACCGGCACACTTGCTTTACTCACATTCCTTGCCGTCGAAATAATGCTCCCATCGCCGCCGAAAACAATCGCAAAATCACATTTCTTTAGAATCTCGGCTTTGCAATCCTCAATGCTGCAGCTTGCCACAATCTCGGCCTTGTCCTTTGCAAAGCCGGCAAATTCCTCAATCGCCTCGTGGACTCCTTCCTTTTGAGGGTCGCCGAAAATCACTAATTTTGGCAGAGATTTCATATTTTGTGTCTCGTTTGTCGCGGTTTGTATATCTGATATTGAGCATCCGGCGTCGTAAACTACATAAGACGCAGCATTTCTTTGGCCGTTTCTACTATCTTATCGGCATTTATACCCGCTTCCATAAGCTGCTGCGCTCTGGAATTGTGTCCTATAAATCTCCTCGGTGCACCAAGCAAGTGGATAGCCTTTAGCGAGCAGCTTTTAGCTGCGGCCAATTCGAGCACGGCTGACCCGAATCCGCAGGCACTGGCGTGGTCCTCTATTGTAATTATACCCTTTCCCTGGCCCAGCAAAGAGACAATCTTCTCATCAACAGGAGCAGCAAACCGGCCGTTAATCACATCAACCGCAATGCCATCTTCAGCTAATAATGCAGCCGCTTTCAATGCTTCTGTCAGAACGCTGCCGTAACTGACAATCGCAACAGCGGATTTTTTTGACCTTTTGACGACTACACTTTTACCCAGACTGAATGGCTTGGCACAGGCGGCCCTGACAAACTCCTGCTGTGGGACAAAATCTTTGGGATACCTTATAACGACCGGCTTATCTTGACCCAATGCAAATTCCAGGGCCAGTTTAATTTCAATCTCGTTGGCAGGCCCCGTTAGTACCATATTCGGCATTATCCGCAAAAAGCCAATATCCAAAAGACCGTGATGTGTTGGGCCGTCCGAGCCAACCATCCCGGCCCTGTCAACGCAAAAGATGACCGGTAGATTTTGTAAAGCTACCTCCTGGAATATCTGGTCGAAGCTGCGCTGCAAAAAGGTCGAATAGATACAGACGACCGGTTTTAAGCCGCTTCTGGCAAATCCCGCTGCAATATCCACAGCCGCACCTTCGGCGATACCCACATCGTAGAACCTGTCAGCAAATCTTTTGCGAAATTCACACAACCCCGTGCCGTCACACATCGCTGAGGTTATAGCAACAATTCTGTCGTCTTTTTGGGCCAGCTCTGTCAGATGTTCACCGAGTACATTAGTAAAACTGCGCCTGCTTGAGTCCGAAGCCGATTCAACAGCATCCCCGTTCATCTTGAACGGACCTGTCGAATGAAATTTGCTGGGGCCCTGGTCGGCCGGCTCAAAACCTTTGCCCTTCTTCGTATAGACGTGCAGAATTACAGGATGATTCATCTGGGCCAACGCCTTGAACAATTTTATAAGCGAGCCAATATCGTGGCCGTCAACAGGACCAAAGTACGGAATATTCAGGCTCTCAAACATCTGACTGGCCGGCAGGGCCATCCTGATACCTTTCTTAATCCTCTCAATCGCTTCATCGACACTTTTGCCTATAAAGGGCGTATGCTCTAAGATATTTCTGGTTGTCTTGCGTAAATCCTCATAGGTCTGGCTAAGACGAACTTTGGAAAAGTACTTTGCCATTGCTCCTACAGTTGCGTCTATGGCCATCGAGTTGTCATTGAGCAGGATTAGTAATTGCCTCTTGACGAGTCCGAGATTATTGAGTGCCTCAAAGGAGGTACCGTTAACGATACTGGCATCGCCAACCATCACCACAATTCTCGGAGCTCGTCGTTCGTCGCTGGTCTCTCGGGGCACGGGCGACGGGGCATGGGCGACGAGCGACTCTCCTAAAGCCATTCCGATTGCTGTGGCTATCGAGCTACCTGCATGTCCGACGGCAAACTGGTCATATTCGCTCTCGGCCGGGTTGGGAAAGCCGCTTATCCCTTCTGCGCGGCGAAGATGCTTGAACTTATCTTTCCTTCCGGTGATGATTTTATGCGTATAGCATTGATGGCCGACGTCCCATAGCAGCTTGTCCTCTTTGAAATCGAAGACGTAGTGCAGAGCTAATGTCAATTCCACTACGCCGAGGTTGCTCGCCAGATGTCCGCCGGTTTTGCTGACCGAGCCGAGAATAAACTGGCGTATTTCCTCTGCCAGCTCCTTGAGTTGAGGCACCGATAGCTTCTTTATATCCGCCGGACTATTGACCCTGTTAAGAAACTCCACTTTTGTGTCCGATTTTTGCATAATATTTTCAATCAAAAACGCTGATACCTTCAACGAAATCTCAATTTTTTAGAAAAAATTTTAATATCTTTTACTATAACAGCTTAACCCGCAGAGCACCATTGAAAAAACAGGATTTTTCGTATCAAACACGCAGATAGCTCTAATTATAGGGGGAGATTGGTTAATTAGTATCTGTTGCAGAAAACGAAAATCGACGATGTCACCCCTGCCCCCTGCTTCCGCAGGGGTAAACTTGTCCCCGCAAAAGCGGGGAGCAGGGGTCCAGAGCGAAAAACTGGATTCCCGCTTTCGCGGGAATGACAAATACTGTTTCCGCAACAGGAACTAACTTAATATATTGGGGAGTGGTTAGATGGAGTAGAGCGGGTAGCGTAGGGAAAACAGAGGATAGCGGGTAGAAAGTTCAGGCTGATGGCAGGAAAGTTATTGGTCGGCTGGTTTATGGAGTGCCTGGCGTGTAAAGCAACCTTTATTCGGATTACGCCGGAGAATTGGACTGTTGAAAAAAGAGGTAGAGTTTTCCGCAAAGACACCGGTCAACAGGCATCCGGCCATGACACCGGGGTTGTCGCAAATGACACACGGCAGCAGACTACCGGCCAAGATACCGGAATTGTCAGGCGAAATTTGATTACAAGTAAACGAAAATTTGTGGGATTTGTCAGATGCCCTGATTGCTTATCGGCGAATGTTCGATTGATGGAGATTGGTGATGGAAAATAAACGATTCATCCTTCTTCGTACTAAGGAGAAGGGACTCAACAGCTCTGTTGCGGAGAACGGAGAGGATTTCAGGCTCATACCTTTGACGCAGGGCCAATTCGCTATTGTAGATGCCGAGGATTACGATCGGTTGGCACAACACAAATGGTGTGACGGCGAATTTGCGTACCTTAACTTCCCGGAAAGAATGGAGCCATAAAACTGGATACGAAAGATTATATGGGCAGCGTGACATCAATGCACCCAAGATGAGCAGGCAAAGCGTACAAATAAAAAAGGCCGTAAGCGCGAAGCTTATGGCCCGTTGGTTCGTAATTAGGAATACATCATAGTAGAAAAAACTTTGAACGCACAAGCCGTCATAGGCGGCGGTCGGATTTGTATCGGTGAATGATATCTTTTTAGAAAATTCCCTTGCTGTATCAATTGATGCCCGAATATGCTCGTCTGCCCCCCTGCAAACCAGCAAATCAATACAGCAAGAATTAGCCACAATGCTAAAAGAGGCGATATCCTTATTTTCATAATGTATCCCCAAAACACCCATTTATTGTATCGGCTTGAGTTCAATTTTTTCCTTAATCAAACTGATCGATTCTCTGTGTCATTTTTCCTTGTTTCATTCCAGCCAAAAGAGTGGCGGGAAACCACACTATACCCAGGGTGAGCTGTGCCCTATTTTCGGTGTAGTTTGAAAACCAAGGTTTTCAATATTGATATGCAGCTTTTTTGAGGAAGTGCTTTGCGTGCGTTGATTAAAGCATATTGCTCAGTGCCAAAAAAGAAGTGAAATCAAATACAGATTAGGACTTTTTTTTGATTATTTTATTCTTTCCAGCAGGGCCATCGCCAATAGCCGCAGGGTATCGGCTTTTTTCCCAAAAGGCTCCAAAATCGCCACCGCCTCGTTGGCCAGCTTCTTCTCTAATTTTCTTGCCTTTTCAACTCCTACTACCGCAGGGTAAGTACACTTAGCCGCCTTTGCGTCTTTACCAACTGTCTTGCCTAACTGCTCACTGGAAGCATTTACATCGAGAATATCATCAGCTATCTGGAAACCCAGACCAATTTTGAGGCCGTATTCGCTCAGTGAGTCTATCTGTTTCTTTTCTGCCCCGCCGCAGATAGCTCCCATCACAGCGGCACAGCGGAACATCTTGGCGGTCTTGTTGGTGTGGATATATTCCAAGAGTTCTTCATTTCCCCGGCCGTTTTGGGCTCTCAAATCCGCCATCTGCCCCCCAATCATACCGGACGGCCCGGCGTCCTGTGCCAATTGAGCAATGAGTTTTATGGCAATAGCCGGCTTGTCAATCTTTTTAGCCAGAATTTCAAAGGCAAGGGTCAAAAGGGCATCGCCTGCCAGAATAGCCGTTGCTTCATCAAAGGCCTTATGACACGTAGGAAGCCCCCGTCGAAGGTCGTCATCATCCATCGCCGGCAAATCATCGTGAACAAGCGAGTACGTGTGCACCATTTCAATTGCTGCGGCAGCAATCTCCGCGTCGTGGTTGATTTGGCCGCTGACAAGTTCACAGCACCACAACACCAGCGCCGAACGCAACCGCTTGCCCGGTGTCTCAAGGGTGTAAATCAAAGCTTCTTTCAATTCGCTGTTTATCTGCTGGAAACCTAAAAGCCGCTGTAGAGCATAATTGACAAATTGTGCCTTCTCGTTTAACTGGGCGTTAAAGTCCATTGTTGACCTACGATTTTCGATTTCCGATTGCCTCTTGACTTTTCACTATTGACAGTTGAGCATTGATTATCGATTATTAAAAAATAGTAAATGGTAAATAGTAAATAGTAAATGGAAAAATGATTCTAATTCTTGGAGTTACCGCATCGGGCAAAGGCCGATTGGCTTTTGATTTAGCCCAAAGTCTGGATGCTGAAATAATCAGTATCGACTCGATGAAGGTCTATCGGCGCATGGATATCGGCACCGCCAAACCTCCCCAAGAAGCCCGCCAACGCATCAAATATCATCTTATCGACATAGTCGAACCGAGCGATTCATTCAGCGTAGCAGCTTTCCTTGAGGCTGCTTTACATTCAATAGAGCAGACAAAAAGCCATAACAAAAAGATTATTGCGGTCGGCGGAACCGCTCTGTACATAAAAGCCCTGCTGTATGGCCTTTTCGAAGGTCCTGGAACCAATCAGCAAATACGGGCTGAACTGAAAGCACGAGCACAGGCCGAAGGTTTGGCAGAAATCTACTGTGAATTAACGAATATTGACCCCGTAGCCGCCGAGCGTATCAATCCCAACGATTCCAAGCGTATCATCCGGGCTTTGGAGGTTTACGAGCTCACGGGCAATCCCATCTCAAGCCTCCAGAAGCAATGGGATAGGTTCGACGTGGAACACGACTGGACGATAATAGGTCTGCGAAGAGAAAAAACCGACGCTAACGGCAGAATAAACAAAAGGGTAAAAAAAATGATTGTCGCCGGTTTTGTCGATGAGGTCAAATCCTTGTTAGCTGAAGAAAAACCTTTGAGCAGACAGGCCCGATGTGCTATTGGCTATGCTGAGATAATCGAATATCTGAATGGGCACATAAGTTTGGAAGATGCAATTGAACTTATAAAAAAGAACACCAGACGTTTGGCCAAGAATCAGCGTACCTGGTTCAAAACCTTCAAAAACGTTCATTGGCTCGACATCGAGCCGGACGAGCCACCAGAAAAAATCCTCACCCGTACGAAGATATTATTGAATGATATTTTAACTTAGATGGTTTGCAGTTGTCGCTGGGCGCGAAGCACGGTGGCTGTATCACCCAGAACAAGCTGCTTTATCAAACTGCTTGGAACCAGGCTAATTCCCATATTGAAGATTTTCTCTTCAACCATCGAAGCAATCGCCCGTGCCGTTGGCTGGCAGAGGTCATACTTTGTTACCAGGCCTTCGACTATTCTGGACTTGTCCCATCGGCATCTGCTGTTGGTTCCCTCTGTACCGGCAAGCAGCTCGGCATCTGTCAGCTCCTGAATATCAATCGAGACAACCTCAGTTCGGGAACGCTTAAGCCTGCGCTCGAAATGGTGTTCAATTAGCCCAATGGCAGCTTCTTCATAGCTGATAGCCGTTAGAACCGCCTTGATTATGGAAAATATCTCACTACTGGTTACGCTGCGGCGGTTTTGTCGGTGATAAAGAAAGTATGTTACCACCTCGGCAAGCTGTTCTGCAATGTATACATCCGCCTGTCCAATCTTATCGAGAGCGTTGTTGATAGTACCCATCACTTTGGTGTGCGAGTATTCCTCGAGGCTGCCATCGGCTTTTATGACTTTAAGCTGCGTTTGCATCACCTTCTTTTTGCCTCCATGCAAAAATCGCCAATAAAAAGTGAAAGGTTATTCTTTTCAAAGTATGCCTAATTTCCATCTTGCAGAACCCTTGTTACCAATCAAAGAGTATCTGCCGGCTGCTGGGCTCAGTTTCGGTAATTTCCTGACTTACTTCCTTAATCAATTCACCTGCATCCCTGAAGTCACGATAGACACTTGCAAAACGAATATACGCCACCTTGTCAACCCTGCGAAGCTGTTTCATTACTCTTTCACCGATAATAGCTGATGAGACCTCCTTGTCGAAATTCCGGAATATATTTTCCTCAGCCTTGTCGGCTATTTGTCGAATCTGCTCCGTCGAGACAGGTCTCTTATAACAGGCCTTTTGCAAACCGCTGATGATTTTCTCTCTGTCATAAGGGACCCGAGAGTTATCTTTTTTCACCACGTAGAGCTTAAAACTTTCGCCTATCTTCTCATAGGTGGTAAAACGCCTTTTACACATCAGGCATTGACGCCGGCGCCTGATTACTCTTCCGCCATCGCTTGAACGCGAATCAACGACTTTATCTCGGTCTTCCTTGCAAAAGGGACATCTCATTTCGTATCTCGCATCTCGTACTGCATATTGCGTTGGAGATACACTTCTAATAACAATCCACAAGGCAGCTATCCGCTTCGTGCGAACTTCAGACGAGCGGATATGCTCTTCGAAGCTCATCAAGACAATACTACATATAGTTAACATGTCTATTCTACACCCAACATATAGTATGTCAAAAAAAAACTTGATACAAGTGGTCAATTTGTCTGAATTAGAAATTATTATATTTTATTTTGCGCTCTTAATTTATGGCTTGATAAACACTAAGGAGAAAAGGGGAGAAAAACTCACGGTTTTTTTACCGGCGTTTTTTATATAAAAAAGGCCTCTGCGCAGAGAACGCAGAGGCCAACTCGGAAAGAAACTTATATGCACCCCCCTTAGGTCTGGTATAAAGCCTTCACATAATATGAAAGCTTTATTAGCATTAATTTCGCTCTTCCCTGTGTGCTACAATTAAAGTTTAATATAAAAACCTTAATGAGGCAAATCAAGACAGCAACTTTTTTGTTTTTTTTTAACAGCCCTATAAAACTAAGCACGCATCAGCATAAGGACATAAGAGTGAAAGAAATTTCCGGCCGATGATTGGAAATCAGAAATTGAAAATCGTATCTGCCGTATGGGCCTATAAATTGTGCCCTTATTCACTGGTTTTCGTCTTGTTACTGTCTGGTTTGATCTCTTCGATTTTGGCCTTTTTTTTCAGCCCGTCTATAAACTCATCGATAGCCTTTCCTCGCATCTGTTCTTTAAGCGCGTTCACTATCTCGCCCTTTACTTCTTCAAGCTCGGGCACAGCGGCCGGCTTTCTGTCGTACACCTTGGTTATATGAAAACCGAAGCGGGTGCGAAAAACGTCACTAACTTCTCCGGCACCCAGATTAAAAACTACGTCCTCGAACTCTTCTACCATTTGCCCTTTAACAACATAGCCTAAGTCACCGCCACTGTCGGCGCAATCGGTATGTTTATCGACCACTACCTCAAAAGCTGCACCTTTTTTCAATTCATCATGTGCTTCTTTTATAGCGTTATAAGCAGTCTCTTCGTCCGTCTGCCAGTTCACATATTTTACTATATGAGCCACCCTGGCGCTCTCGCCGGACTTAAACTGCTCCTTATTTTCCTCATAGTATTCCCGGATGGCAGCTTGCGACGGCCCCGGTAAATCTTTGCAGGCTTCGTTCAGCCTCTGCTCAACTCTCATCTGCACTCGGATGTACTCTTTGATATCTTCATCATCATTGAGGCCAAGTACTTTGTAAAGTTGCTCCTGGTCTGCGTATTGCTCTTTTAGCTTGGCCAAGCCGGATTCGATCTGGGCTTCCGGAATGTTCTTGCCGTTCTCTTTTGCTTCCTGATTGATTAATACCCTTTCAATCACGTTTTCTCTGGACCAGTCAAACAGTTGAGCCTCTCGCTCTTTGGGGTCCTGGTCGGAAAACACTCGTTCATAGTCCGGCCTTAAGCGTTCAGCTTCCTGCCGTATAGCCGCATCTTCAATTTTTTCGCCGTTAACAATTAAAGCCATTTTTCACCTTTCGTATCGTTTCTGTCGTATTGTGTATTGTGCTCAAAAAAAGTTCCGATTTGATATTCGAAACTCTATCTAACCGCCTTTCGCCTTTGCGTACCAGTCCGGGTCTTGTGCTAATTTTTCCCTTGTCTCTAATGTCATCATCTCAAAGGCAGGATGAGTGCTCTCCCACGCCCGCTCGCGAAATGAGCTTTGCCGCATCTTTTCTATCTCCGGGGCAACCTCATCAAAATAACTGCCGTAAATGTGCAGCGAATCGCTTATATCGACATACCTGCCCACACTCACCGGCTCGCCTTTGTTTTTGGCTATCCCCTCTACGATTATCTTTTGAAGGTCGGTGAGTGCATAGACATTCATAAACCAGGCCTTGTAGAGGTCTCTGCTGCGCCAGTGGGTGTTCATATTGAGTGAAAGCCGACCCTCCTGGTTTGCTATTAACCGGCACCATATTCTCTGAAGGCAGGGCGGGTCATCGGTCGCAGGGTCTGCCGTCGGCATCCAGGTTATCGCCTGAGCCCTTCGGCTGTGCCCGGCCTGCGAAAGGTAATCGATAATATACTGAATCTGGTTTACTTTTCTGAATGGCTTCGGCGAGTCAGCGTTTCGTATATCTTCCACCGGGCAATACGAAAACAGCCGTTCGTGATATGTATAAGTCCACTTACCCGCAGCAGGGTCAATCCAATGGTCGTGGATGCCGTTGACTACTTCCTGCCGATACGATTCAAGCTCCTCAGGCCCACCCGGAAAGTTCTTGTGAATCCTCGGCTCGCTGAACGGCTCAGTAACGGTAATCATAACGGTTGCATCTTTGCTCGGCGGGTCTTGGGGCTTATCGTACTGAGTTTTAACCTCAAAGCCCTTATCCCAAACAGCTAATACAGCCTTTTCCCATGCCTCCGGCAGGCATTCAGCAGTTATCGAAATTACAGGTATATTAGCGATATGTACTATAGCGGCCATTCAACGAGAGTCCTTAATCGTGAAAGGTTTGGTTCCAGGTCTGGGTTTGGTAAACATGCTTAGGTCTTTTTCTTGTTCCGTGACCCGGTATCGTTGTTGATATCTTTCCGGCATATCGGCCAGCATTTGTTTGGCTCGGAAAGCGTACCAGCTATCCGGCCACCTCCGGATGATTTCCCGGCAACTGTCCACCATAAGCTTAAAACCTGTCATCGGTAACCGACCAATACTGCGGCCCGGCACAGCCACATTCAGGAGCCTGTCGGCCTCTATCTTATCTATCTCGCCAAGCTCCTTGAAATACAACTGGACCGGCTTGGCCGGTTTCGGAGGCTCTATAGTCGGCTGAGCACGCTCAGCTACTGTCTTGCTCTCTGTCGTCTGGTCCTGCACCGCGGAATCCACCTCTTTTGGCTCAGCTAAAAATCTTTGTTTATCTTCTTCGGCCTGGTCATAAACGGTCTTTTGAGGCTCTTTAGGTTCCGAATCGGTCCTGGATGAGAAAATGCTTATCAGGAAAATCACACCCACAACTACAACCGCCAGCCCTATTATTTTCAGCCAGAATGTATTCATAATTGCCCCACCCCTTTTCCAATTGACAATTGATTATTGACCACTGATTATTTATAATCAATTTTAATCTATAGTCTTATTTTTTCAATAGAAAATAATCAAATATCCGCTTGTGGCGGAGTAAACGGTTAATCACAAATGTTCACAGGGCTTATAGAAACAATTTGTACGGTAAGGTCGGTTCGTTGGAGTGGAGGCACAATGCTGCTGACCGTAGATTTGGGCGAGCTTGCCGGCGACGGCAGAATCGGCGATAGTATAGCCATAAACGGGGCCTGTCTGACTATTGCTAAGCTCGAAGGCGGCCTTGCGACTTTCGAGCTCAGCGGCGAAACTTTGGCAAGGTCAACTTTGGGCAAATTAAAGCCCTCATCGCAGGTCAACGTCGAACGTCCTATCAGAGCCGCGGACCGATTTGGCGGACACTTTGTCCAGGGGCATATCGACGGTACGGCAACTATAAAAGCAATCGACAAACGCGGCCGATTTGCCGATATAAAGTTTGCCGCCGGGGCCGAGTTGCTCGATGCGATGGTAGCTAAGGGCTCCGTCGCCGTGGACGGAATTTCTTTGACTATAGCCGATATCGACCGGAACAATTTCACCGTCGCCCTGATACCCAAAACACTTAACAAAACTAATCTAAGCCAGGCAAAAATTGGTGATGAAGTAAATATAGAAACTGATATAATTGTAAAGACGATAAAAACACAACTTGAGAAGATTTTATCACAGACCCAATCGCTAACAGCCGAAAAACTAAAAGAATTGGGCTTTTAAACAGCGAGCAGTAGATTGCAGAAACTATTGTTCTGTAACAGCTCGATTGATGAATGTCATTCCTGCAGAAGCAGGAATCCAGATGTATCGAAGGTCTGGATTCCGCATCAAGTGCGGAATGACAATTCCTCAAATCAGATGTGGCAGAAGCCAAGTGCTTCACGCTGAACGTTATTATGAAAATTAACGGCAATAATTCGATAGCTGAACAGGTGGTCATCGGCATAACGATGGGTGATGCCGCAGGTATTGGGCCGGAGATTATCGTCAAGGCCTTAGCCGACCCGAATATCCGGCGGGCTGCGAAATTTATTGTCTTCGGGATGAATGAGCAACTCTGCTATGCCGCGGATGCCGCTGAGATTGAGCCGTTCTGGGGCCGGCATCAGCACGAAAAAATCAGTCGCGAGTACCCTTATAAAGTCGTTGTTGCTGATTACGATGAGTATTCCGTTCCGTCCTGGGTCAGAGGGCCGAGCAAATTAGCCGGTGAGGCATCTATAAGGTTTTGCCTTGATGCCATCGACGCTGCGCGAGATGGTATTATAGATGCCGTAGTAACCGCGCCCATCAGTAAGACAAGCTGGAAGCTGGCTGGCGCCGAATGGCCCGGCCACACCGAAATGTTGGCAGCTCGCTGCAAATCCAAACGAAAGGTGATGATGTTTATTGCAGGGCCGTTAAAACTGGCGCTGGCGACAATTCACGAGGCACTGTTTGAAGTCAGGCACAAGTTTACCATTGGCTGTGTCTTCGAGCCGATAGATTTATTAGATACGGCATTGAAAGAATATTTTCACATTGACAACCCCAAGATCGGCGTTGCCGCGTTAAATCCACACGCCAGCGAGGGCGGTCAATTCGGCGATGAAGAGCAGCGCATAATATCGCCTGCTATTTCATTGGCACAACACCAGGGCATAAACTGTCTCGGCCCATTCCCGGCCGACACCCTTTTTTTGCGGGCCGTCCACGGCGAATTCGACGGCGTCGTCGCAATGTATCACGACCAGGGTATGATACCTATAAAGCTGCTCAATTTCGAGCAGGCGGTCAATGTAACCATCGGAATACCGATTATAAGAACATCACCTGCTCACGGAACAGCTTTCGACATTGCAGGCCAAAACATTGCCGACCCGGCCGGTATGAAGTCAGCCATTACCACCGCAATACAAATGGCAAAAACAAAGAAAAATTTAGAATGTAAAGTTGAGAATTGAGAAACAATAATTTTAATGAATAAACCTAACTCAATAAATTCTGAGTTCTGTATTCTCAATTCTAAATTTTTATGCAGACTAAGCGGCAAATCCAGCAGTTACTTGCATCAGCAGATGCTTCTCCAAAGAAACGGCTTGGCCAGCATTTTCTCATCGACCTGAATCTGATGCGGTTGCTGGTCGATTCTGCAAATATCAACAATAACGATATTGTGCTCGAGGTCGGCTGCGGGACAGGTTCTTTAACCGAGGCCCTAATCGAAAAAGCCGGTGTGGTCATTGCTGTTGAGCTTGACCGGACACTGGCTGAAATTGCACAAAGCCAGCTCGCAAACGCAGAAAACATCGAGCTTATCAATACTGATATCCTTGAAAATAAAAACACCCTCAGCCGTACTGTTACAAACGCACTGGAGTCGGCTCGTAAAAAATATCATGGCCGAATCCTGTTAGTGGCAAATCTGCCTTACAATGCCGCCTCGCCTACAATGCTGAATCTGGTTACAGGCCCGACAGTTGCGGACGCTATGTATGTAACCGTCCAGAAGGAAGTTGCCGACCGAATGATAGCCGCCCCTGCTTCCAGTGATTACGGCACCCTGAGTATCTTCCTGAGTGCTGTTGGCGATGTAAAAACTATACGGGTTTTGAAGCCTACGGTCTTTTGGCCTCAGCCACAGGTTAATTCAGCAATGGTCAGCTTTGTCCGCGACCAGGAAAAGTTAAAGCGTATTGAGAATATGGAGTTTTTCAGTCAGGCCGTACATCTTTTTATGGGTCATCGCCGTAAGACCCTTATGGCCTGCAGCAAATTGGCTCGCGGCAAACTCGCAAAAATTGACAATTGGCACGAAATCTTTGAGCGATGTTCCATAAATCCAACAGAACGTCCCGAAAAACTCGGCGCCGATGACTACATCGCTATCGCAAACTTGTCCTCCAGCATTCTTACGAATAAATGACTCGAAAATGGGTCACTTCATATTTCCAGGCGGCAAATCTTCAATATTTCCGAAAAAATGGGGTTTTTGTTAGTTCCACAGAGTTGATATTATATCCTGCCTCGTTTCTGCACGTATCGAAACAGACAGGTTACCCTCTTATAAACTGACCGATTTTTTTTAATATATTTCAATCAAATTTTAATCTTGCAGTAAATTCAAGTTTGATGTATAATACAGCGTCTGGTAATATCACGCTAAATTAGCGCAAAAATACTGAATTAATGGAACAAAAGCTGTTCTTGCGCATCTTGAAGAACAGATATAGAGAGTGTCTTTAGAGATGAGGAGTGTTATTATGAGCAGACGGAAAGGTTTTACCCTAATCGAGCTTTTGGTGGTGATTGCAATCATAGCATTATTGATGTCAATATTAATGCCGGCACTGGCACGGGTAAAGGAACAGGCCAGAACAGTTGGCTGCCTGGCAAACCTCAAACAGTGGAACCTTATATTTGAGTTCTATATGGACGAAAATGACGGTAAATTCTTTAGCGGTTTCACTGATAACACTTATTGGTGGATAGCGCAATTGTCTGAACGCTATCAAAGCCGTATCAAAAACAAGGTATGGTTCTGCCCGACGGCCAGGAAGCCTTTGTTTGATGAGAATGGCAATCGCGGGCAGCAGTTCAATAATTTCTCTGCCTGGGGCATCTTTTACACCGGCCACAGTAACCTCACCCCGGACGGTATCGCAGGCAGCTATGGCTTAAACAGCTATCTGCTTGACACACCAGCCCCACAGGGCTACACATTTGAAAATGGCATTCAGAGCGACAATTTCTTCAAAACTCCGCGGGTTAAGGGTGCAAACAATGTCCCGCTTATGTTAGATGCCCTGCGCTTTGACTTATGGCCGCAGGAAATGGAGCTACCTGCAGCCTTTGAGGACGCGGTCTGGACCGACAACCACATGGGACGCTGCTGCGTTAACAGGCACGATGGATATGTAGGCTGCTCTTTCGCTGATTTCTCGGCAAGAAAGACAGGACTAAAAGAGCTGTGGGTGTTGAAATGGCATAAGAGATTCAACACATCGGGTCCTTATACCTTGGCCGGCGGCGTACAGCAAAGCGACTGGCCTGAATGGATAAGACCTTACAGAGACTACTGAAAAGTGTATATCGTGCAGAAGAGGCCGGCACCTTGCAGTTCAGTCTTTCTTGTGGATTGATTTTAAGAAAACCTGTTTTTTTTGTAAAGCATAAGGAGGTATTATCATGCGCAGAAGAGAAGGGTTTACACTAATAGAACTTTTGGTAGTAATTGCTATCATAGCATTATTGATGGCAATATTGATGCCGGCACTGCAGCGTGTAAAGGAGCAGGCCAGAACAGTTAGCTGCCTGGCGAATCTGAAGCAATGGAATCTTATTGTCGCAATGTATGTGGAGGAGAACGACGGCAAATTCTATAGTGGAACAACCTGGCAGGGCTTTTGGTGGCTCAGGCAAGTGGACCTTAAAATTCAGGACTGGACTAAAAACAAGATATGGTTTTGCCCGACTGCCAACAAACCTCTTTTTAATGAGAATGGTGAGCGTGCGCCTAAGTTTAATGTGTTCTCCGCCTGGGGTATCCATTACGATAGCCAACTGGGGCCAAACGGCGTATCAGGCAGCTATGGTCTAAATGGTTACGTGCTGAGCACACCACCAAGTGACGATGTATTCGAAGGAGGCCGCTCAACCAAAAACAACTGGAGGACTCCAAATGTGGCGGGCGGAAATTATATACCACTGTTAATAGGCGCCCTGCGTTTCGATTTGTGGCCGCTCGAGATAGATCCTCCCGGGGAGTTCGAGGATATGCCCTGGTCTAGTGGTAACCATATGGCCCGCTGCTGCCTCAATCGCCACGAAGGGTTTATCAGCAGTTCTTTCTGTGATTTTTCTGCCAGAAAGGTTGGGTTGAAAGAGTTATACACCCTCAAGTGGCATCGCAAGTTCAATACGAGCGGCCCCTGGACTCAGGCCGGCGGCGTACAGCCCGGCGACTGGCCGGAATGGATAAGGCCCTTTAGAGATTTTTGAAAATGATTATTATGCAGAAAGGTTCGAGCTTGTAGGCTGAGCTGTTTTTGCTGAATAATATTATTAAGAAACTTATTTTTTGGGCACAATACAAGAAAGAAAAATTATGCGCAGAAAAATAGGATTCACACTAATAGAGCTTTTAGTGGTAATCGCAATTATTGCACTATTGATGGCAATCCTGATGCCGGCACTGGCACGTGTAAAGGAACAGGCCAGAACGGTTGGCTGCTTGGCGAATCTCAGACAGTGGAACTTTGTTAGTGCGATGTACACTGAGGACAACGATGGTAAATTCTGGTCGGGCTATGGTTCTACGGGTTATTGGTGGCCGTGGCAGTTAGAACGGAAGATTTTAGACTGGAAGATGAATAAGACCTGGTTCTGTCCCACGGCAAAAAAACCAATAATTGACGAAAATGGAAATCAGGCACCTTCA
Source organism: uncultured Pirellulales bacterium (assembly GCA_964444135.1). Lineage (GTDB taxonomy): Bacteria > Planctomycetota > Phycisphaerae > Sedimentisphaerales > Anaerobacaceae > NIOZ-UU13. The sequence continues at coordinate 35,752 of CAYUFX010000005.1, forward strand.
TTCAATATCTTTAATGCCTGGGGCATATTCTGGGGTACGCAGGGAGGACGTTCGGCGCCTGAAAGCGGTGTGGCTGGAAGCTACAGCATCAATGGCTATGTTCTTACTATACCTACCGATGCTACATTTGAAGGTGGTGTGCATGCCAGCGATGGCTGGAGGACGCCCAATGTAAACGGGGCAGGCAATGTGCCGCTGTTCATAGATGCCCTTCGCTTCGACCTTTGGCCGTTAGAAAATTCCGGCCCTGCCGAGTATGAGTTCGCAGCCTGGTCAGGCAACAATTTTGGCCGCTGCTGTATCAACCGACACGTAGGCCACGTCGGCTGTTCCTTTCTGGATTACTCTGCGAGAAAGGTCGGTCTTAAGGAGTTGTGGACGCTAAAGTGGCACAAGGCGTTTAACACGTCGGGTCCTTACACATTGGCCGGCGGTGTCCAGGCGAGCGACTGGCCGCAGTGGATTAGTTCTTTCAGGGACTATTGAAAATGACTATTGCGCAGAAAGGGTCGGGCTTGTAGGCTCGGGCGTTTTTGCTGAATAATATTATTAAGAAACTTTTTTTGGCACAGTACAAGAAAGGTAACGTTATGCGCAGAATAGGGTTTACACTAATTGAGCTTTTGGTAGTAATCGCTATCATCGCAGTATTGATGGCCATCTTGATGCCCGCGCTAAATCGGGCCAGGGAACAGGGCAAGCGTTCGACCTGCCTGAGCAATCTCAAGCAGTTGACCCTTGCGTGGATTATGTATGCCGATGACAACGACGACAATCTCGTCAACGGCGATACGGGGGAGTACGGCATACATCCGGATGAAACTCCCTGGGTCCTCAGAGATTGGTCGGCTGGTATGACTATAGAACAGAAAACAGACGCTATCCTGAATGGAGCTTTGTGGCCATACATCAAGAACTTGAAACTTTACAAGTGCCCAACCGTCCCAAAGATCGTTCGCTCAGGCGCGCACGAAGAAATCTTGCGAACGTACTCTGTGTCTGATTCTATGAATTGTAAGGATTGGCCCGACATGGGTGCGGAGATGATAAAAAAAAGAATGGACATTCCCAACCCCGCCTACAGGATTGTCTTTCTTGATGATGGTGGTACAACACCCTCTGCTCTGGGTGGTTGGACCTGTTATGTTAAGCAGGAGCAGTGGTGGGACCCGCCGCCCGTTCGGCACGGTGACGGAACGACCTTTTCTTTTGCGGACGGGCACAGTGAATATCACAAATGGAAAGACCCGCGTACAATCGAGTTCGGCAAGCGGGTACCGCCGACAGCTTTCTCCCCGACACAAGCCGGCAATGAGGATCTTCACTGGGCTGCTGTGGCTATGTGGGGTAAAGCTGCGAGAGAATAGGATTTACACACAACAGTCACGGCCGCAGCCGTGTTTCTGGTGATAATTGATTCTTTGAAAAAAAACGTTTCTTTGGAGAACAAGGAGAAAGTGCGTATAAAAAAGGGCTTCACATTAATAGAACTTTTAGTGGTGATTGCCATCATTGCACTGTTGATGGCCATCTTGATGCCCGCACTACAGCGAGTAAGGAAACAGGCACGAGGAGTTGCCTGTCAGTCTAACCTCAGGCAATGGGGCACCATCTTTGCGATGTACACGAACGACAACGAAGGCTATTTCCCCGAGCGCAGGGGCGGCAGTAACGCTTACGGTCGCTGGATGGATTCAATGCGGGAATATTACATCACCACCGAAGACATACGTTGCTGCCCGGTAGCCCCAAAAATCGCCAACCCGGACATGATAACCGGGATCGATTGGTGGGGCGGAAAATTTTTGGCCTGGGGAAAGGTTCCTCCCTGGGACTCCGGAGGACAGCGTACAATAGGCTTTTATGGCAGTTATGGGGTAAATGGCTATATATATGTGCCGGTGGGCAGCGACGTTTATGGAAAACTGCCCAATAGATTCTGGAGAAGCATTAACGCCAAGGGCGGCAATGAGATTCCTATGTTGCTTGATTGCTATTTCTGGTGTGGATGGCCGGATGACGATGACACCCCTCCGGAATACGATGACCATCAATATCGCGGTGACGACAACGCGATGAACCGTTATTGCCTCAACCGTCACGATGGACACACAGATGCCATTTTTATGGACTATCACGTCCAAAAAGTAGGGCTTAAACAATTGTGGACATTAAAGTGGTCTCGTGATTTCAACCCGGTCAATCCCTGGACCACGGCCGGCGGGGTTACACCTGGCGACTGGAGAAATTATGGCAACGGCTGGATGGGAAGGTTTAAAGACTATTGAAATTGAAAACTGGCGATTGGTTATTGATGATTATTTAACCCTTTACTATTACTATTTACGAGTATGAAAGGAGTAACATTATGGACAAACGAAGGGGATTTACCCTAATAGAACTGTTGGTTGTAATTGCTATCATTGCGATATTGATGGCCATATTGATGCCGGCACTGCAGCGCGTTAAGGAACAGGCAAGGGAAATGACTTGCAGGGCAAACCTGCGTCAATACGGTATAGTACAAGCCTTGTATTTGGATGACAATGACGACCGCTATCCTTATTCATGGACCTCGCTCGTCGCGAACGAATACCCTGTAGGCGGGTATGAGCGTTACTGTCGATGGCACGACCCGAGATATCCCCCTGACGGTCCCCTTTGGCCCTATTTAGCGGAAAAGAAAATCAATCTTTGCCCATCATTCAAAGTCCTTGCCAAGTCAGAGGGCACGAGGCATCCCAGCCATGACCCTTCCATACCGGTTATTCCTCAATACAGTTACAGCATGAACTCCTGGTTAGGCTCGAAGGCAGGGGACCCAGGCGGCTCTTCGGCAACAGACTCAACAGGACGCGGCGGGATTCATAAACGTTCCGAGATAACAAGAAGTAAATCGGAGGTGTTTTTCTTCTCCGAGGAGAATATGTGGACGAGGCCGGGCAACGCCAATGTGCTCAACGACAATGCTTTGTGTCCCGATAGTCGCGATTGGTTTGGAACCTTTCATAGTGCACCGAGCGCAGACCTTAATAGCGGCACAGTCAACGCCGTATTCGTGGATGCGCACGTCCAGGAGGTGCGTTCAGCTCTGGGCCCTAATGGTGAGGACTTGGGAAAGGAGTTTGGCAGATTCGAGAAATACGGCTGGCCAAACAAACAGCCTTTTAAATAATATCGAAGGATTTTCGATTTCAATCGGCACTGGATTAGATTGTTGCTGTTTTGTGCCTGTGGCTGTGGCATTCGATGTTCACCGCCACCGGAAGTGATGCAATATGACACGCAGCCGTCTCGATAAGAACGGCCAAAGCGGTTGTATCACCCCCGAGCCCCTGTGGACCTATGCCAAGAGCATTGAGTCTCGAAAGCAAATCCCCCTCAAGCTCAGCGTAAAATTCATCACTGTTCTTCTCGTCCAGATTCCGGCATAATGCCTTTTTGCTCAGCAGGCAGCTTAGTTCAAAATCGCCCCCAATTCCTACTCCTACCACAAACGGAGGACAGGCATCGGCGCCGGCAGAGCCGACAACATCAACAATCCAATCGATTATCTGCTCTTTCTCTGCCGTGGGTTTGAACATCCTGAATCGGCTCTTATTCTCACACCCGCCGCCTTTGGTCATAACGGTCAGTTTCAACTTATCGCCCGGCACAATCGTATGGTGAATTATTGCAGGTGTATTATAAGACTCAAGACCACTGACACCAGACCACAGACCAGAATCCTTTGTCTTTAGTCTTGAGTTTTGTCTCTCGAGTCTTGTGTCTTTTCTTCTTAGAGGGTCGGCTATAACGCTTTTTCGCAGATGACCTTTTTGGAATCCTGACGCAACACCTGCGTTGATTGCATCGAACAACGTCGCTTGCGCCTGGCCGGCAGGCCGCGCAACCGCCAATTCAGAACCCTGCTCTACAAAGACCACAGCAAGCCCCGTATCCTGGCACAAAGGTATCTTTTCTTCTGCTGCTATGCGGGCATTTTCGATGAGCTGATTTAGTATTTTTACAGCCCCGGGGTTGGATTCTTTCCGTGCCGCTTCTTCAAGAGCAGCTAAAACATCCTCAGGCAGCTCGTAGCCGGCTGATATGCAAAGTGATTCGACCGTCTCGACAATTTTTTCAAATTCGATATATCGCATGCCATTGACTATTTTCTATTTACTATTGATTTGGAATTTAGAATCCCGTCTCTTCTTTCAATAGTCAATAGTCAATAGTCAATTCCTATATGTTGACTTCGAAAGTCTTATACGTAGTATTGTCGACAGCATCGCTGACTTTAATTGTCAGTACATGGTCGCCTTGGGGTAAATCTTTCTTCGCATCTATTTTGATGGTGAAATTCTCATCCGTAGTATCATAAACCAAATCGTCCGGCACAGTAGCAATCCAGTCAGCATTACTGTCGATTGTATATTCAAGTTTCCCGATCGCACTGAGCTCATCCTGAACCTCAATCTCAAAAATCATGTACTGTCCGTTGCCTGTAGGAGCGGATGTTGTTATGTTCTTAACGACCGGCCCGGTGTTATCAACTACCACCGGGTCGCTTATCCTGCTGCCGGTCAGCTTGGTCGAAGTGGTATTGCTTCTCTCGTCGCTTGCGGTTACTCTGACCTCATATCGACCGTCTTCAACGGTCTTTGCGTCCCATTCGAAGCTGGCGGCTTCAAGCTCCTCTTTCAGCTCGATCCAGTTTGTTCTGGCGAGCTTCCGGAAATCTATTTTGTAAATCAGCTTATCGTCGTTGTCGTCTTTGGTCCTGTAGCTGATTTGGAAAACTCCTTCTTTGCCGGGCTTCGCAACTCGTTCGGCAGTTACCGATTCGACTTTTGGCGACAGATTCGGCACAGTGCTGGCAATGGCAATTTCCCTTATAAGCGGGCTTTTACCGCCGCCTTCGTTTTGCAACACAAGTTTATATTGACAGAACCTTCCCAGAGGACAGTTAAGTTGTATCGGCTCGGCTACTTCCACCAGTTCAGTCCAATCTGAAAAAGTCGGGTCGTTTACATCCTTGACGTTTCCGCTGCGAGAAGCCACCTGTACTTTGCATCCTTGTGGAATATCTGCTTCGAGCTGCAGCTTACCCCACTTGGCCGGCTGTGTGGCATCGACAAGGTCGGAAGTGTAAGTCCCCTCCGGGGCAAAGCCGGAACCTAACTTTACCAGCTTCGCAGGATTTGCTGTCCCAAGGTACACATCATTGCCGGCCACAGCTATCGCTGTTACTTGTGATGCCTGCTCATCTTCATAAATAACTGCTTCCTGCTCGGCGACCGGGTCAATGCTAAAAAGCTGGGCGCTGTTTCCGGTTCCGGCAAGCAGCTTTGGGTTCCCGCCTTGCGGGGTGCCCTTTCCATCCTCTTCTGCCAGGCAGAAGAAAACAACAGCCTCGCTGAATATTTCGTTCACGAAACCGTCTTTAGTCACCTCGTATATTTGACTGGCTTTGACCGGTTTTGTTGGTTTGCGGGCCGGCGGCGGTCCCTGGCCCGGTTTACCAGCGCTTGGTTTTTGTGTGTTTGCAATTTTAAGCTTACGTCCGCCGTCGCTGAGGCTGGAGCTTTTGTCGTTTTCCTCCTCTGCCTCAGGACGACCGTCGGAAGGCAGTTGGGCGACAAATTGCGTTTGGGCCTGAACAATCTGAGCGGATGTCGCCGCTGCATACAAACCGTCTTCTCCCCAAGACTCTGTAAATAATAGCGCTGTAATCTCCGGCTGTTCACTGTCATATAAAACCGTTGCTTTTTTGGTACGCGGGTTTATCTTATATACCAGTCCTCGGCTGTCACTTCCTGCATAAATATGACCGTCCTTTCCGGTCGTGAGTGAGAGTATGTTTTTGTCGAGACTATCGTAAATAAGCTGGGCTTTTTTGCCGAGAGAATTGAGTCCGTAAACCTTACCTTCCGGCCCAGTCCCCAAATAAATATTACCGCTGTAATCAACAGTTATCGCGAAGATATATTTAGCGTCATTCGGTTCATAAATAGTTTCCATCTTGTCGGCTTCGAACCGGCACAGTCTGCATTTTTCACCGCTTATACCTGCTAAAAGTCTGCCGGACACATCGGTCGCCATAGCGAAAATATGCTCATTTGACAGATGCTCCTCAGTATCGACGATTTTGCTGTCAGGTTCGTTTGCATCGTTTGGTTTTTTCTCTGCTTGGCTCTGCTCTGATTCCAGCGGATAAATCTTTGTCAGTTTGTTAAGGCTGTATTTGTAAATGCCGCCGTTAGGGCTTGTGCCGAAATAGACCGTTCCGCCGCTGACAACGATACTGTTTATCGACCAAACGTCTCCGAGGTCTTCGAATTCCTCTTCCTCAAGTAGCGTCTCGGCTGCCCGCCCGAGCTGGATAGTCCCTCGTGAGCTAATTACAACTTTTTCGGTTTGGCCCTTCAGTAAATCCGAACTGCTGGTATGACGTATAACCTTACTGTTAACCGCCAAACAAGTGGAGCTTAAAACCAGACAGAGTAAAACCGTAAAGGTTGATTCGCAATTAACGTGGAATTTATCTCTCATAGCAATACCTTTCCAATGTAATTTTGATAAAGGGAAGCACGAAGCACGAAATTCGAAGCACGAAACAATCTCAAAATTCTAATGTTCAAATTTTCAAAACTCACTGTTTTGGTCATTTGGATTCCGGTCATTAGATATTGTTTCGGATTTCGATATTCGAATTTCGGATTTAGTAACATATTGTTTTTGCATTTTCAGTTTTAATTTTGTTTTTCTACTGTTATCTTTATAACCTTTTTGTCTATAACCACTGTGCCGGTTTCTAAACTTCGCTCAATCCAATGTTGATATGGCTGGATTCTCAGCGTCCTTTTTGCGTCTTGCAGGACCAAAACTTTGGTTCCCGGCAGGTCGGGCAGCTCAGCCTGCTCCAGGGCGACACCACCGGGCGGCAGAGTCAAAAGGAAATACAGCTTATCTCTACCAATACCTAAAGAATAATTAAGAGCCTCAATCAAATCCGGCACACTTTGCGCAATAAATTTATAAGGGACGGCTTTCAGAAGAAACCGCTCGTAATCCGGCGAGCCGCACACCGTCAGATCATATCTTCCGGGTGCCAAATCTTCGGGTATTTCCAGGGTGCACTGGTATTTTTTCTTTCCCGCCAGAACGGATTCCACAACGACTCCAATCTCGATATTTTCACCGGCCTTGACTTTTGAGCTGGACAAATCCAACGACCATATATGTGAAATGATGTTCCTTGGCACGATGCGAATATCATAATCGATTGATTTTATACCAACTTCTTTATACGGATTATTCATAAGCAGCGCGACCGAGCCGACACTTTCCATTATCAGCTCAATCACACCACGAGCGGTGGAGACGTTTTCAAAGTTGATTGATTCGGTGTCCTCTAAATCGATAGCTACTTTATATTCTATCATATGGTCCGGCGGAAAATCGCCGAGCTGTAGAGCCGCCCCAGCCACAGCAGACTGAAGCAACAGTGGAGTAAGCAGCCGATTATTGGCAACTCGGCAGTTGTACACGCGTTTCTCGATGTCGTTGTAACGGTCTATGCGTATCGTCAATGGTATCGTTTTAGCCTTTACACCAATCCGTCCGAAGACCGCCATCGATTCATCAATTGTCAAAGCGCCGACCGTGTCCAACACGCTGGTCAACTTAAAAGAACGAACCACGTTTGATACTATCGTGTGCACTTTCCCCGTGGCCATCGGCAAGTCTATCGGGCCGTAACCGAGATAGCTGTGTCCGAAACCATAAACCTTATCACCCCTGACTTCGGTTACCGTCCCAGAGACAGCCATAGTTATATCACCGCTTACCAAAGGCACAGTAAGGCAGGCTCCGGGGACCAATTGCACCTTTTCACCAGAGACAGTAGGGTTACTTCCACTTCCGCCGCCTGCGACAACCATCAGTCCGAAAGGCTTAACCAGCTCATCCAGTTGTTCACGAACTCCTCTCGGCAAACCGGAGGTAATCAGAGGACACGGCAAAGGATTAACGCCACCAAGATTACGGCTTCTCCTAACCAGCTCATTTCTAAATTGTCTGTCAATCTCGGCAAAATCAATCGGCTTGGAAAAATCGAACATAGACCACGCCTGCCCGGCACTTTGCTCGGAACGGCTAAATTGTGGACCCCGGCCTACTTTGAGCATTTCCTCGATTGGTGTTGCCCCATAGAGCGGGTCTTTAGCGTAAATCCACGCGTAAGCCAGCGCCCCGGCCAATTTGCCGTTGATATAGACCGGCGAACCGCTGCAACCACCCACAGGACCCGTCTGGATAAAACGCTCATCGGTACCCTTAACCAAAATCATATCTCTACCGGGCTCCATGTCGCGCACAACATCCACAACTTCCAGAGCAAACTTCTCAATACCGGCAAGCCCATACTCCGTTAGACAATAAGCCTCCATCCCCGGCTTAATATCATCAAGGCGGATATATTTAGCCGGGTCCCAGATGCCTTCTAATACATTTGCCTGGGAAGCTTTGGTTTCGCTTTGCAAAACTACTGCTGAAAAGATTACCGAAAAGTAAAAAGTAAAAAATAAAAGCCTTCTGTCTTCTGCCCCCTGTCCTCTATTTTCTGTTTTTATTTCGAACATCTATACCCTTTCATCTAATTATCGGCTAAAATTTAACCGATTAACAGACCTATTGCAAGATAAAAGAGATTTTGATATAATTCCGGCTTGAGCTCACAATCGAAAACAAGAGTTTAATGGAAATAATAAGCGCTATAATATTTAGAATAAAAAAAAGGGACACAAATGAAAGCTGAGCACCGGCACGAACTAAAAACAAATGAATTAGCCGAATGGCTGAGCAATCTGCCGCAATGGACGAAGGAAAATCTCACAACTATTATCATCATTTTAGCAGTGATTGTTGCGGCCTCAGCCTTTTACGTCCGGTACCGCTACGGCAAAAGCTTAGTAGCCGACGAACAGCTCGAGTTTACTAATCTGTTTAACCAGCTATCGGCCAGCAAAATGCAAGTTCTGAGTGCTCAGGCCCAGGGAAGAGACCTTTCATTTATACTCCTTCAGCCCGCCAACAGTCTTGGAACCTTCGCCCAAAACGCCAAAAGCAACCAAATGGCTGCTTTGGCACTTATTAAACAGGCCGAAGCCCTGCGGACGGAGCTGCATTATCGGCCCGGGACCGTAAGTAACGAGGATTTAACAAGCCAGATAAACCAGGCGAAGGCTGCTTACACAGAAGCAATCCAGACCCGCCTGCAGGGGACATCTAATCCGTCTTTAACGGCTGCGGCTGAATTCGGCCTGGGACTCTGTGAGGAAGAGCTTGGTAACTTTGAAAAGGCACAGCAGATATATCAGATTATTGCCGAAAACCCTGATTTCGAAGGTACTGTAGCCGTTACTCAGGCAAAGCACCGCCTCGAGACAATGGCCGATTATAAGCAAAAAGTGATTTTCAAGCCGGCACCAGTTCCTACCGCTGCTTCGAAGCCGACAATCCAGCCCCCTTTTCTGTCTTCAGCAGAAGACAAAGGGGCGGTTGATGCAAATCTACCCTCCGCTTCTTCGCCCCTTGGAGACAAGCTTTTGCAGAGCATAACGACGGGGGAGGCCAACCTGCCAGTCGATGTGAATCAGTCATCCCAGACGCCGAAAGTTCTACCTGAAATCAACACTAAGGTCCCCGAACCAAATGTGTCCGTCAAATAATTCACAAAGTGAATTATCTCAGAGGTCGGATACCGAAAATGAGCCGTTGACCCTGCATGTCGGCAGCGCAATTAAAGAGCGCAGACTCGATAAGTATCTCCACAACCGTTTTAGTAACCTGAGCCGACGTTTCATCCAGGATGCAATCAAGGCAGGCTCAGTCAAGGTTAACGGCAAAATCGCCAAACAAAGCTTCAAACTGAACCCGGGTGACAAAATCGACTTGACACTGCCCAAACCACCCGGCAAAGAGATTTTGCCCGAGGATATCCCGCTGAATATCATTTATGAAGACTCTTGCTTAATCGTCCTGAATAAACAATCCGACATGCTTGTACACCCGGCCCGTGGTAATACACACGGCACTTTAGTCAACGCGCTTGTGTTTTATTCGGATAAGCTATCGAGCGGCCTCGGCGAATTTCGGCCCGGCATCGTACATCGGCTCGACAAAAACACGACCGGCGTTATGGTCGTTGCAAAAGACGATACCACCCAGTGGAAAATCGCCAGGCAATTCGAACGCCGACAGGTCAACAAAAGCTATCTTGCCATTGTCCACGGCACGCCCGACTTGACTGCCGACCGCGTGAAAGTACCGTTGGGCGTTCATCCAAGAATCCGAGAAAAATATGCTATCAGGCCGGAAATCGGCAAAGAAGCAATCACTTTTTACGAGGTGCTTGAATCTTTCCGGGGCTTTTCTCTGCTGAAGCTCACGCCCAAGACAGGCCGAACCCATCAGATACGCGTCCATCTCTCATACATAAAGCACCCCATTGTCGCCGATGATATGTATGGCGGGAGCGTTATTTATCCCTGGCAATTGGCCGATGCCGAACCGGCCGTGCAGCAGCCCGTTATAGACCGGGTCGCCCTGCACGCCCATACGCTCGAATTTAAACACCCGAAAACGGACGAAATGGTAAAATTCGAGGCCCCCTTACCCGAAGACATGCAAAACCTCCTTGATATGCTTAGAAAATACAGAAAAACCTGATAACTGCCTTTGTCATTCCCGCGCAAGCGGGAATCCAGTTAACACCCACCTCTCCAAGGTCGCTTCCCAAACCCACATGTATTCAAAATGTCACGAATTTCCTTCAGGTCTTTGCCAATGCTCTGCATTTCTTTTATCGCTTCCCTCACATAATGACGTAGCCCGAGCACATCCTTATAACTAACCTCGTTCGCTGAGCCTTCGTGTACAAGATTCGATCGCTTATCATACAGACCCCTAACTTCCTTAAAAACACGCTCGCAATCATCTTTGTCTTTACCCAAAAGAACGGCCGCATTTCTTGAAATGGTATACCGAAGTTCGTCTTTACCACGGTTAAGCATCACCTCCATTGCTATCATTAGCGACAAGAAACTCAGTGCAGCACTGTGGCTTTTGTAAGACAACTCAAAACTCTCGAAAGCCAATTGCAACTTCTTCTCGAATGGCATTTTCACCTTATTTAGAAAATCTTGCGCTTGTACAACATCGTCATCTTCTAATTTGAATAGCGTCCTGTCGAATAATGGACCCTCCAAGATGCTCCATATAATTTTGGGTTCACTTTCCTCTAAATGATAGAATAATGAAAATCGCATTAGGATGTTTCCTTCCTTAAACAAGCGGAGTAAACGAACCTTATCTCGTAGGGGATATAAAAACCTACTAAATGCGTCCTGGCGTTCCACTACCCCTCTCTGAGATGTTCTATTAAAAGATTCTATATCTCTCGCCGTGACACAATAGAAATGAAATGATTGGTTGCGCACAAAGTTATTACCATGCTCTTCCACCGCAAGTACGTGCAACTCAGCGCTTGTCCCCCAATGGGAAGATATATACCGCCGGAAAGCTGCAACCTCGTGCTGAGACTTCTTTTCTATTGCAAAATTTTGCCCCAGGTCTAATTTGAGTATCGAGTCGTCAACGTTTGCCAAAAACCCTATAAAATGTATCTTTCTTTTTGCCACCGAATTTGACCTTTTAAGTTACACCAACACATTTAATCTGGATTCCTGCTTTCGCAGGAATGACGATGTATGCTGTTTTATTCCTGTGGCGGTTTAGAAATGTCCGGCAATGCGTTTATTATGAATTCATAGATACTTCGGGCAGTGTCGATTGCTTTGGTTGCCTCCCCTTTGCTGACGTCTCCGTGAGGCACGGGATATCGTGAATCTACCGCATAAACTGACAAAGTTTTAGCTTGCTCGGTAAACTTTTCGAGTCCATCAACAACAGGTGAGCTTAGTCTAAGTAGATTCTCGATGTTGTGTGTTTTTCCCGCTCGGATATCGTGGAAAGTCAATATGCCTTTTAGAGCCTTTTCTACGCATTGTTGTGCGTGAAAAGCAATCGCCCAATATATCGGATCATTATCTTTTTGGATAAGCTCAGCCAGACGCAAATCGTCATCTGCTCGCATAATCCACTGTCTTGTCATCTCGAGCTTAGCTTCCATAGACCAGCCTACCATCACAAAGGACCTCGTTCATAATCGTGTTTTTTACGTCAACATATCTGTCGAATTGTGATTTAGTACAAACAATTAAATCAAAGGAAATGAGAAAGTCACTAAGGCTTGACCTGCCCTCAATAGCGATTTCTCTTGTTGACCGGTCTGTGTCGGGTACGACAGCAAGCAAATCGACATCGCTATCGTCTTCAGCGTTGCCCGCAGCATGTGAGCCGAAAAGATAAATCCTCTCCGGGTGTATTGACTCGGCCAATCGTTTAGTAATTTCATTGAGCAATTCTGTAGAGAGTTCTTTCATAGACGTTCATTCCCCTTAGCCTTACTCTTGCGGCAGTTTTGCAAGGTCTGCGTCGGAGCCGGCCACCATTAGAATATCGTCCTGATAGATGACAGTATTGGGCATGGGAACGTTTATAATTTTGCTTTTCTCGCTCTTTTTGCTTTTGCCGTGCTCACCCCGCTTAATCAAAACCAGGTTCACGTTATATTTCTGTCGTAGCTGCAAATCCATAACCGTCTTGCCATCGAAGCTGGCCGGCGCCTTTATCCGAGCTAAGCTGTAGCCGGGCGTGAAATCTATTTTCTCTCCGATTTGCGGTGCGATAAGCTTATACGCCCATCGTTGAGCCGATTCGATTTCAGGATAGATAACCTCTGAAGCACCCACTTTGGAAAAAACCTCGCCTGCAATCAAATCCTCTGCTCTTGCGTATATTTGTTTAACTCCCATTTGCCGCAGGTTCACGACCGTAAGAACCGCAGCCTCAAAACCGCCTCCTGTGCCTTGTCCTATACCGATGATAGCAACGTCAACCTTGTCAATGCCCTGTGCTTTAAGCGCCTCTTCATCAGTGCTGTCGAGCCTGACGGCGTGACTTACCTGGTCCCGGATCAGCTCTATCTCGTCTCTGTTTTTGTCAATTGCGATAACCTCCGCTCCGCTCATCGCAAGGGCGATGGCCAATTTCGTGCCGAACCGTCCCAGTCCTATTACAGCAAACCGCTTCATAGCATTAGCTCCCATTCTTTAGTTAATTGGTGAGTAATGAATTAGTTAATTGGTGAGTCAACTCATTACTGACCACTCACTACTCACCACTCACCAATTTATCCGACAATTACCGCCTCATCCGGATAATTATATCGAGCCGGTTTTATGTTAAACGTCAGCGCCGCTAACAATGTCAAAGGCCCGAGTCTGCCGATAAGCATCACCGCAATAATAATCAATTTGCCCGCGTCCGTCAACGTTGTCAAAGGACCGGTTACGCCTGTTGACAAACCCACAGTGCCCAGAGCAGAAGCCGTCTCGAACATAATCTCCGACATAGTAAAACCGTTTGAGTTCTCCGTAATACTCAGTGCTAACGCAGCGCTGAATAAAACCGCCGCGAAGAGCAAGGTAACAGTTACCGCTCTGCCGACGACAACTATCCGAACAGACCTCTTAAACATCTCGACTTCATGACGCTTTCGCAGCGCCGCCACAGCAGTCATTATTACCACTGCTAATGTTACAGTCTTGATTCCTCCTGCTGTAGAGCCTGGTGAGCCGCCGATAAACATAAGCAAAATCAAAACAAACTTGCTCGATTCTGACAGATTTGGGATATCGACTGTGTTAAACCCAGCCGTCCTGGCCGTAATAGATTGAAACAAAGCACCAAGAATATCATTGTGTTTGGCCGGATTTCCCTGGCTCACATAGTGCTCAAAGAGGAGTATAGCCAACATACCCAGAACTATCAGGACGGCACTTACGCTCAGCACTATCTTGCTTTGCAGCCGAATCCTTTTCGGCGTTTCCATCGAAATTCGGTACTGTTTATGAAACAGCTTTTTGAAGAATCTTTTGATCCTGTCGGCCGCAATATTGACAAGGTCATAAAGCACACCGAAACCGAGTCCCCCCAATATTATCAGCGGACAGACAACCAGATACACCTGCCAGCTTCGGTTGTACTCTACAAAGCTCTTGCCGAACAAGCTAAAACCCGCGTTACAAAAAGCGCTGACTGAATGAAAGATACTGTAGAACCACTGCTGGTGGATGTCGTTAACGCGCCCCGGAACATCGTTCCACATTCCGAAAAGACTAACCGCTCCAATAGCTTCGATAAAGACAGTTCCGATGAAGATGAAAGCTATCATGTTGCCTATTCGACTAAGCGTGCGGGCACTTAGTAAATCCTTCATTGCCGCCGATTCACGCAGGCTCAATGCCTGTCCCAATAGCAGCGCAAATACCGCACCAAAGATAACTATCCCCAAACCACCAAGCTGAATCAGCGTCAGAATTACCACCTGTCCCATCAAATTAAAGTCCCGGCCTGTATCCTTCACGATAAGCCCTGTAACACAAGTCGCGCTGGTTGCTGTAAACAAGGCGTCAACAAAGTTAAGGTTTTCGCCTGTTGATGCTCTCGGCAGCATCAGCAATCCCGCACCGGAAATAATCAAAACCAGAAAACTTGCGATTAATGTTTGTGTTGGGCTCTTGCCGGATGCCGCTAAGTTTACGCTGGTCCTGCATAGCTTTGCAACTACCTGCAGGACAAGATAGATACCTACTGCGAAGTGCCGAACCTCCACAGCTTCAGCCTTCGTAAGGGCAAACCAACGACCTGCTCCAATTGCAGCAACGCCAAGCAAAAGCAAAAGCGGGATTTCAAACCAGTTCGCCCTAAAGAACTCCGTCTTTGAAACTGCATTAGACAGTCGAATTATTTTCTCCGCAACAAACACACAAAGCAAAACGACCTGAATGGTATATAAAATCACCTCAGGCAGCAATGGCTCCTTAAAACCGCCGAACAGTATAACAAAAGTCGCTGCAACCATCGCCGATGTTAAAGCATTGACGGCGATTAAAACCCTCTCCATGCGTTTGTTTTTATATTCTATACGCATAAATCTGGAAATTAGAAAGTGCCTAAAGTGAGCTAAAGATTTAGGCCATCAGGTTATCAGAGCATCAGGTAGCAGGTATCAGGTTACCAGGATATCAGGTTAATTTTGGTTTTTTATGATATCCTGATTTGCTGATATTCATATTTCAGTCACTTTAGTCACTTTAGTCCAATTCAAACCTTAGATTGTAAGTCTAAAATCGCAAATCACAAACTGAAAAACCGAAAATTATTCAGGCTACATCCGCTAATCCCAGCGCATCCCCGAACTTAGCCAATAATGCCTGGCGAATATTTCTGTTCTCTGCCTTTGTTAGCATCGGATCTTGCGAGACCAGCTCGAACGCGTTTTTCCTGGCCATAACGAGCAGGTCGAAGTCATCTACGATATTTGCGATTTTCAAATCCGGAAGCCCGTGCTGTCGTGTGCTGAACATCTCCCCCGGCCCACGCAGCCGTAAATCATGCTCGGCTATCTCAAAACCGTCATTGCTTCTGGTCATTACTTCGAGTCTGCCTTTAGCTATTTCATTATCGGTCTCGGCGAACAACAGGCAGTATGATTTTGCTTCTCCTCTTCCGATGCGTCCTCTCAATTGATGTAACTGTGCCAGTCCGAACCTGTCCGCTCCTTCTATAACCATTATTGTCGCGTTCGGCACATCCACCCCGACCTCAACTACAATCGTTGAAACCAGCACATCAATTTTACCTCTGCGAAACCCTGACATGGTTTGTTGTTTTTGAGCCGAGGGCATCTGCCCGTGCAGAAGCTCAACGGTAAATTCCGGAAAAACTTCTGTGGAGAGATACTTCCACTCATCGGTTACGGCCTTAACGTCACTGTCCTGCTCAACAGCGGCAATCCGCGGGCACACAAAATACGCCTGTCCCCTTGCCTTCAGACGCTCGCGGATAAACTCGTACGCTTTCTTTCGGTTATGCCGCTTGACCCAGCGTGTAATAACGGTGCCTCTGCCCGGCGGCGAGTGCTTGATAACAGAAACATCCAGATCTCCGAACGCGGTCATCGCCAGTGTTCGTGGGATAGGCGTAGCAGTCATAACAAGGCAGTGCGGAGTGGTTTGTTTTCGCAGTTCCGCCCTTTGTGCAACTCCGAATTTGTGCTGCTCATCAATTATAACCAGCCCTAATTCTTTAAATTCAATATCGGCCTGCAGCAATGCCACCGTCCCCACAACAATATCGATCTCGCCGCTTCTTACCCGGCCCAAAAGCTCCGTCCTTTTCCGGCCGGTCAGTCCACCTGTTACTAAAAGCCTTTTTACGTTGCTGTTCTTCAAATATCTTTCAATGCTTAGAGAATGCTGGCCGGCCAAAATCTCCGTAGGCGCCATAATTGCCGCTTGCGTCCTGTTGGCCACAGCTAACAAAGCGGCATAAAGCGCCACCACCGTTTTGCCCGAACCCACATCACCCTGTAACAGCCGATTCATCGGCTCGTGTCTGCTCATATCTGCAGCGATTTCAGCTATGCAGTTGTTTTGGTCCTCGGTCAGCAAAAACGGAAAACGTTTCCTGATTCGACGGTCGATTTCCTCGGTACAAGCGCAAGGCTTCGCTGTTGAAAAATGCTGCACCTTGTATCGCCGAAGCGCCAAACCTAACTGCATTAAAAACAGCTCATCGTACTTTAATCTGTGTTTTGCCTGTGACAGCTTCTGCTCGTCCGGCGGCAAATGTATCCACCGAAATGCGTCCTTTCTGCTGATAAGGTTAGCTTTCTTTAGAAAACTTTTGCCGTAAAACTCCGGCACAAGCTTATCAGTTGCCTCCCGTATACGTCCGATTATCTTTTTGATTTGTCTGCTGCTCAGTCCTTTACAGGCCGGATATACTCCGCCGCTAAAATATTCAGCCGACGCGGGGTGTTCTTCATCGAGTACCACAAACTTCGGATTGGTCAGTTGCAACTGATGTCTGTATAGAGTAACCTTACCCGATGCTATTATAATTTGGCCGGGTTCTAATTGATTGCGAAGATAACCACCATGAAACCATATAACCCTGCATACTCCCGTATCATCACTGATTATGGCTTCAAATATTGGCTGCCTGCGATAGTTTTGATAGTCTGTTGACTCAATCATTCCGATAATTGTAGCCGTCCGGTTTGGCCGCATTTGAGATATCTTTATAGACCCCGGCAAAAAGTTCCAGTCCCGCGGAAAATATTCGAGTAAATCGCCTACGGTATGCACTCCCAGGTGCGCAAAAGTTTCGGCTCTGGCCGGCCCGACTCCTTTGAGAAATTGAACCGGCATTGACAAGTCGAGCCTGTTTTGTGATTTTTCGCTTATCTCTGTCATTACAGTTTTGTTGTACTATTGCTCGAAACCGTATTCGCCGAGCAGCTTAACAAAACGAACGTCACAAATTGCTCTTTCGATAAATTTACTCGCCCTTTTTTCACAGGCAACTAACCTCTGCACTCCTCCATAGCCGACTGGCCCGACCAAAAAGCCGCCATCGGCAAGCTGCTCAACCAGAGGCTCTGGTATCTCCGGCACCGCAGCGGTAATCATAATTCTGTCAAAACATCCCGACTGCGGCAGTTGGCCCGCCGGCCAGCCGCAACTGCCGTCTCCAATGTAGAACTCTACATTACTAACACCCAGCCCGCCCAGAACCGCCTGGGCCGACTCAGACAACTGTGCGAATCTTTCTATAGTATAGACTTTTTTCACCAGCTTGCTCAGCACCGCCGTCTGGTACCCGCTGCCCGTTCCAATCTCCAGAACCTCACAATCCGGATAAGCCCGCAGCTCCTGGGTCATCAGAGCAACGATATATGGCTGCGAAATAGTCTGGCCCATCCCGATAGGCAGCGGGCCGTCGGCATAGGCCTGTGAGAAATATGACTCTGGTATAAATTCCTCCCGTGGAACCGCAGCCATCACCTTCAGGACGTCAGGATTAGTTATATCGCGACCCTTCAGGTCAAACCTGAGCATTTGTTCCCGAGCGGCACCAAATTTGTCTTTCATTAAGGTAGCTCAAAAAATTATAAAAAAGCTGATTTTTTATTTGACTTCTTGCCATCTTTAAGCGATAATTTATATAGCGACTGTAAGTGGCCGCCATATTGGCGACCCTCCCGTAAGGGGCAGCCGCTCTTTTTATTTTATATAATGATTTTTGACCCATTCGAGAGTATCTACGACCTTTGAACCAACACCCGTTAATACAAGCTCTTTGATTTTACCGAAAGTTTGTTTGTCAATATTGCTCACTCGTAGTCCTAATTCGTTTTCTTCGTATTTACGGATATAATATGCTGCTAAATCCACTAATTGCAAAGCAAAGCTCTTGGCCGAATCAATAAAGAAACCCTTTTCAATAATATTAGTCGTTTTAAGAATCGACTTGGAATCCAACCGGAGAGTTCTCAATGAACGCTCAGCATCATCCAAAGCTTCTTTCTGTTCGTCAAAAATAAACATACCCAACTGGTCTGCACCAGTCTGCCGAAGATAATGGTCTACTTCCATACACACAAAAGGCAAAGCCATTATATATGGATTCACCTTTATGCCCGGCCCGTAATGCTCTTCACAAAATGCAGCGAATTTACTTTTGATAATTCGTCTGTAAATGACTACGATCTTATTATCCAAAAGTAGCTGTAGCATTTCGTCCCGAAAGGAGAGCTGCTGTTCAAAAGTTAGATTCTCAAATACACCACGCCTGCTTTTTAGGTCTTTTGCCTGGATCTCAAATGGGCTTGGCAGCGGATCACTGAAATACTTTCTTGCTGTGTTGAAAAAAAGTTTTTCCAATGAAAACCACTTCGATTCGGGTAAAATCATCGCAGCTAAGAGAAAAACTGGTTGTTGAGGGTCTTTAAGATTAAGTCCTGTGTTTCCCGATTCGTCGATATATACAAGGTTCATCTTAACGTTCCCTTGAAACATTAACATCACCCACCTATTGTGTGTCCAAATCTAAGCCATTTTCACCTCAAAGTTAATTTTTTTCAATCATTGTTTTTTTAGTTAGTTTTTGCAAACTAATTTTACAGGCATGCTGTGGCAGTTTCACAATTAAAATAAGAGCTTGATGGCCGCGGCGGCTGCTAAAATCTGTACAACAGCGGTAAACGCTTTTTGCGGGATTCGTTTTAGAAAAAATATACCTATCACCGCCCCAGCCGCAATAAACGGCAGCATCATCAAATCAAGTTTCACAGACGCCGCTGTCATCAAGTCCAGATTTGCGCTGAACGGCACCTTAAGCCAGTTAACAACGAAGAAAAACCATGCACCGGTCCCCACAAATTCGATTTTGGGAAGCCGCATAGCCAACAGATAAATAATCATTATCGGCCCGGCTGCGTTGGCCATCATAGTCGTAACTCCCGCCATGAAACCAAGTCCGACCGCAAACCACCATTGGGTCCGAACCGCCGCATCTTTGCCTTTAGTCCTTGTACGCCAATAATTGATGCCCAGCATCACCAGAACTATCCCGCCAATAATCGGCTTAAGCTGCTGGTCATTTACCACCTTTAATCCGAAGTACCCGGCCGCGATACCTGCAAAGGCGGCTGGAAGCAGACGCAGCACATGAATCCACTTGGCATTACGCCGATGATAGCCCGCAGCAAACAAATCCCCTAATATCAATATACCAAGCAGCACCCCAACCGAGCTGCGGGCCGGCAAAACGCCGGCCATCAAAGGCACCACTAAAATCCCAAGACCCGGAATTCCGGTCTTTGTAATCCCCACCATAACCGCACATAAAGCAACCACAACCCATCCAACCGGGCTCAAATCCAGCATACTTATTCCTTTATCAAAGTTTTCTAATTATCAACTTGGACTTTCTACCCTCGCAATCTATCGGTTTTAGACCCTTTTTGCAATTGACAATTGACAATTGATAGTCGAAAATAATCAATAATCCTATGGTAAAAGTTAATCTCAAAAAAAGGAGGCCGAAATGAAAATCGAGAGGTTCGTTGCAAACGGGCCGACAAAAAAAGTTCTTTTTTACCTGTTGGCTGCTTTTTTAGGCGGGTGTATTCCCGTCATGTCGTTGCATTCACTTTATACAAAAGAAGACGTAGTATTCGAGGAAAAACTGCTCGGCATCTGGGTGGATGACCCCAATAATCCTAAAAATACCTGGGAATTCAGTCGTATTGAGGAACCGGAGAATGCTTACAAACTGTTGTTTTACGGTGATGAGGGGAAAAAAGGCTCCTTTATTGCACATTTGGTAAAGTTGCAGAACAGGTTCTTTTTGGATGTTTACCCCAGTGAGCTCCCGTGGGAGCCAGAGGACCCAAACAATGTTAAGTGGCTATATAACTCTTTCTTCTTAATACCTGTTCATACATTTATAAAGATAGAAGCCATCGAACCTCAGTTGAAAATACGATTAACAGACGATGATGAAAAGATGAAGGAATTGCTCAAAGAAGACCCAAATGCCGTCAAACATACCTCAATTGAGGACAGGCTTCTTCTGACAGCAACGACAAAAGAGCTCCAGGGCTTCGTAATTAAATACGCCGATGATGTTAGATTATTCCCCGGTGAAATTGTTTTGCTTCAAAGGAAAGCCAAAGTTCCAAGTATTTCCAAGGCCGTCAAACCTTAATGACGGCTCAAAACAATATATACTTAGGTAAAAATTTATGACTTCTCAGCCGGGATTTAAACAGAAACCCCAAACGCAAAATGGTGTGTTTACCGAGCCCAGACGCTATCTGGTAAACATCGACTCTATCTCTACACACCAGCTTTTTACTGATTGTCTGGTGATAGGAGCCGGCATCGCAGGCTTTCGTGCCGCCATTGAAGCATCCGAGCACTGCAACGTCATCGTCGTTTGTAAAGATACCGTGAAAAATAGTAACACTGCCAAAGCCCAGGGCGGTATTGCCTCTGTGCTTAATAAAGCAGATACATTCGAATCACACATAGTCGATACACTTAACACCGGCTGCGGGATATGTGACGACGGCATAGTTGACTTGGTCGTTCGCCAGGGCCCGGAACTGATAGAGCAATTGCTCCGCTGGGGTACTGAATTCGACCTGATTGACGGGCATATCGCCACTACCCTCGAAGGTGGCCACAGTTGCCCTCGTGTTGCTCACGCCCACGGTGATGAAACCGGACGAATAATTGCAGAGGCACTTATAAAAAAAGTCAGTCAGACCTCAAATATCAGAATATTGGAAAACTTCTACGCTATCGATTTGCTCACCAGCGATGACAACAAGTGCGTAGGAATAATCGGCTACGACAATCGCAGGGGTCTGGAGATAATCTGGGCTGCAAACACAATCCTGGCAACCGGAGGGGCAGGCCAGCTCTACCGCGAAACCACAAACCCAGAAGTTGCAACGGGCGATGGTGTTGCTATGGCTTACCGCGCCGGTGCCGTATTGCAGGATTTGGAGTTTATGCAGTTCCACCCGACTACGCTCTACATTGCAGGTGCCACGCGGGCCTTGATTACCGAGACAATTCGAGGCGAAGGGGCGGTGCTGCTGGATAACAAGGGCCGGCGTTTTATGAAGGAATACCACGAGGCCGCCGAGCTTGCGCCGCGTGACATTGTCAGCAGGGCTATCCTTACCCAGATGCGAAAAACTGAGTCAACACATGTCTATCTGGACGTTCGACACTTCGATAAGGCATATTTTGCAAAAAGATTCCCGCAAATTAACGAGCTGCTCGAAAGTTTTGACATAGATATTACCCACGACCTCATCCCTGTTCGACCCAGCGCACACTATATGATAGGCGGTGTAAAGACCGACAGCTCGGCTAAAACAAATATCGAAAATCTTTACGCCTGCGGTGAAATAGCTTCCACCGGACTGCACGGCGCAAATAGACTCGGCAGTAACTCTCTGCTCGAAGGCCTCGTATTCGGCAAAATAGCCGGACAAGCGATTTCGCAAGATAAAACATCGGGCGTCGCCCATATCAAGCACCCTTTGATAAAATATCAAATACCACTCTCAGACCGCACCCGTTTAGATACCGCTGATATTAGAAACTCACTTCGTGCTCTTATGTGGCGAAATGTCGGCATCGCCAGAAAGGCACAACTACTCGCTGAGACCCAGGAGATTATCAGTTTCTGGCAGCGCTATGTGATGGACAAAGTCTTTGATTCCCCCGATGGCTGGGAATGCCAGAATATGCTCACCGTTTGCCTGCTTATGGCCCAATCTGCTCAAATGAGGCGGGAAAGTCGAGGTGTCCACTATAGAATCGATTTCCCCGAAACCGATGATGAGCACTTTAAAAAACATTTAGAAATCACAAAGCGGTTGCCGGAAGAGTAGCTGCTTAAATATTTTTAATCAGCAACAAAACCGTGGGAAATCAAGCAAACTTTTGCTATAATAGTTCGTAGTTGGTACTAGTACTCTATGACATTTGATTTCGTGAGTTGTCATTCCCGCGAAAGCGGGAATCCAGTTTGTTAATTGCCTGAATTCAGCATCAAACGGGAACAACCTATATCCAAAAATTAAAATGTCGTAACGTACTAGAATATTCAATTGAAAGAGTGGGTCGGGCGGCCGCCCCCGCTGCTTCGCTTTTGCGAAGCAAAACGGCGGGGGAGGAAAGTCCGAGCAGGACAGGGCACGGTGGTGGCTAACAGCCACCCGGGGCGACCCGAGGGAAAGTGCCACAGAAAATACACAGCCGATGATTTCGGCTTGCCGGAACACAGGCAATGGTGAAATGGTGCGGTAAGAGCGCACCGCGGCGTCGGTGACGACGCCGGCAGGGTAAACCCCACCGCCTGCAAGACCAAGTAGCTGGCAACTCGGCCCGAGTGTGAGTCCGCCGTTCTTTGGGCGGACTCCGCCAGCGGGTAGGTCGCTAAAGAGCCAACTGGCAACAGTTGGTCAAGATAAATGGTCGCCATACGCCGCTACCAGAGGCGGGGTACAGAACTCGGCTTACGTACCCGCTCTTTTTTTGGTTTGCTTTTTTTGACTTCTATCATATGCGTAAACGCGCCTAAGCGGATTTTGACCATAACAGTATCCCCTCTGACAACCATTTGGATTTTGCCCTTGTCGAAATTGATGTGGTCGAATTCAACACCTCCGGGCTGGCTCAGTCTCGTTGCCAGCACAGGTGAGCTGTCCAGCTCGCGCAAAATCACCTCAAATGTTTGATTTATGAGCATCATGCAAATATCAAGCATTTTATTTTCTTGTTCGTTGGTGGCTGTATCCTCACTAAGTTCATTTATATCCTTGTGAAAATTGTCTAAAATGTTCCGCAGCATAGCAATTCGCCTTGCATTTTCGGTTGTGCCGGGCTCAGCAAGCATTTCTTCTCCTATTACCATTTCGCAGTCATACCTGAGGCCTCGACTGGGACTAAGCTGAAAACTCTCGGCCTTATCATCTACGAAAAAGAAATACTTGCGTACCGCATTCAATTCCTTCTCCTGGAAAGTAACCATATTGAACCAGGTCTTGAAACCATCTTTGCTTTGTCCCAATGAGACTACCACGTTCTTGCCATGGCTAATCAGCTCAGCTTCTGCAAAACCGGGTTCAAGCTCATCTTGCAACCTTTGAATTTTAGGCACCGTGTCGTGAATGATGCTCTGTTTTACCTTTATCTGGTCATAGGGGGCCGAAAGTTTCGCCTGATAGGAAAGCTGCCGAGACCCGGCCCATGGGGAACAGCCCCCTAACAAAGTACCCAGAAGCAAAACAGCGAAGATACACATTGCAACCACCGATTTACGACTTACAATTTTTGATTTCTTCGCCGCGAACCAACAGTCAATGATCGTAATTTGCTTTGCTCTTATCCGCCTCATAACATCTTTCCTCTGGCCTTTCGTACTTCGTGTCGCGAATAATGATTCTCGAAACATTCTTCTTGCTTTTAGGCTTCTTTCGAATCAATCCACTTCATCATCTTTCGCAATTTTCGCCCGACCGTTTCCAGTTGGCTGTTGTGGTCTTTTTCATATAGCGCTTTGAAGTTTTTAAGTCCCGACTTGTATTCGTTTACCCATTCTTTGGCGAATTCGCCGGATGTAACCTCCGACAGTATTTTTTTCATCTCGGCTTTGATTTGCTCAGGAATAATCCTCGGCCCGCGGGTCAAATCACCGTATTCGGCGGTATTGGATATGCTGTACCGCATATAGCTCATGCCGCCCTGATACATAAGGTCAACTATCAGTTTCACCTCATGCATACATTCGAAATAGGCAATCTCAGGCTGGTATCCGGCTTCTACTAACGTTTCAAAGCCGGCCTTAATAAGCGCCGTCAGGCCGCCGCAAAGAACACACTGCTCACCGAACAAATCTGTTTCTGTCTCTTCTTTGAATGTTGTTTCAATAACACCCGCTCTGGCGCCGCCTATTCCATTTGCCCAGGCTAAGGCGATTTGCCTGGCATCGCCGGTTGCATCCCGCTGGACAGCTATAAGGTTTGCCACACCGCCGCCTTTTTCGAACTCACTGCGAACCAGATGCCCCGGTCCCTTTGGAGCAATCATCACAACGTTCACAGTCTCCGGCGGCACAATATACTTGAAATGAATATTAAAGCCGTGACAAAAGCCAAGCGTCTGGCCGGCCACAAGATTAGGGCCTATTGAATCAGCATAAACTTTCGCTTGAATCTCATCCGGAACGGTTACGATAATCAGCGTCGCGCCGTCCATAGCCTTTTTTATATCGGTTGGCGAAAAGCCGTGCTCGATCGCCAGCTTAAAGTTATCTGTCCCTTCCAGCTCAGCCACCGCCACTTCTATACTGCTGTCGCGCAGATTTAGGCTGTGGGCATGGCCCTGACTGCCGTAGCCGATAACCGCTACTTTTTTGCCCTTTAACGCATTTATCGGAGCGTCTTTTTCGTAATAGATTTTTGCTGCCATAGCTTCAATTCTCCTTACTCTGTTTGTATTCCAGGAATTATTAATCCATCTATCCTTGCTCTTGAACCTCTTCAAAACCCGAAACCCGGCTCGAATTCGCTGAAACGGTGAGTCATCCGGTCAACCGCCGGATTTCGCACCTGCGCATTATATTAAAAGCTGCTGATTAGGCAAGGAATTTATAGGCATGCCAATCCCCCTTCGCCTCTCGTGCTTTGAGGGCTGTCATTCCGCACTTGATGCGGAATCCAGTACTATCAATAAGTCTTGATTCCCGCTTTCGTGGGAATGACAAACCATCATTTGAGCTTTGACAGAGCACTCGTTTGGTGCTTGACGTGATACGAATCACGGTTCAATTTTTGCATGTCGCGGCATTGCTATTGTCCCGGTTCTCGCCACGCTCTTAATCCCATAAGGCTTGCACACATTGATGAAGGCCTCAATCTTGGCCTCCGGCCCGCTGATTTCGACCATGACAAACTTCTGGCCGATATCCACAACTTTGCCCCTGAACATTTCTATCAGCGATAAGATTTCAGACCGCTTCTCCGGGGGTGCAGATATGGCTATAAGCATCAAATCACGTGCTACTACCGGCTGTCCGACAAAATCCTGAACCTTAACGACTGGAACAATTCTGGCCAATTGTTTCCGGACTTGCTCGAGGACCCTGTCGTCGCCGATAACAACAATCGTCATCCGGCTCAACTGGGGGTCTTCGGTTCGGCCGACAACCAGCGAATCAATATTAAACGCCCGCGCCGCAAACATCCCCGCAACATGGGCAAGAACGCCCGGCTTGTTTTCTACCAATGCACTTATTATATGCTTCATTTTTCATCCAACTTTCTAAGGACTGGTAAATAAATTAGGTTTCGTTTTGGCTCCAGCGAGGACAAGGCTGGCAAGGAAGCAAAACGCAGGCCTACTGGTTGGTAGTCCGAGTTTTGCTGACACCGCCAGCCGAAGCCGCAGCCAGCCAAAAATGGAAGATAATTTATTTATAAGTTCTAAGCTCAAATCAGATTAACCTTTCCAGTATATCAAGCCCGCTCATCTCATCTATACTTTTGCCCGCCGGAACCATCGGCCAGACATTTTCTTCCCTCTCGACTCTAAAGTCAACGACGCAGGGCTTCTTTTCCGCTAACATCTGCTTGACCGCTTTGGGAACATCTTCTTTTTTATCGACGGTAATCCCAACCGCACCCATCGCACGCGCAATGACCGCGTAGTCCGGATTGGACAGATAGCTCTTGGAATAGCGCTTATTATAGAAAAGCTCCTGCCACTGCCGAACCATTCCCATATATCCGTTATTTAAGATACAGACATTTATCGGCAAATTGTGCTCAACCGCCGTTGCAAGCTCCGTCATCGTCATATTGAAACTGTGGTCGCCGTCAATATCAATAACCGTAGCATCGGGCATAGCTACCTGAGCGCCTATGGCGGCCGGCAGACCGTAGCCCATCGTCCCGAGTCCGCCGGAGCTTATGAGCTGTCTGGGTCTGATGAATTTATAAAATTGGGCCGCCCACATCTGATTTTGGCCGACGCCAGTTGTTACGATTGCCCCATTTTTGGTCTGACGGCAAAGCTCATCAATAACAAACTGGGGCTTAATCGTCGATGAATCCTGGTCATACCGAAAGGGAAACTTCTCTTTCCATTCGGCAATTTTATTGAACCATCTTTTTCTCTCGTGATATTCAACTTCCTTAACCAGCTCACCGAGGATGACTTTGGCATCGCCCACAACAGGAATATCCACGCTGACATTCTTCGATATACTCGAGGGGTCAATATCGATATGGATTATCTTAGCGTGCGGAGCAAACGTCTCGACTTTGCCCGTGACCCGGTCGTCAAACCGGGCACCTATGGCAATCAACAAATCGCACTCCTGTACGGCATAATTGGCATACGCAGCGCCGTGCATCCCGAGCATATCCAGAGATTCCGGCTTTCTCTGGTCGTAACTGCCTAATCCTAAAAGTGTCATGGTTACGGGCAGATGCGCTTTTTCCACCAATGCTCTTAGCTCCTGGCTTGCGTTGGCGCTGACAACACCGCCGCCGACGTATAGCACCGGCTGCTTTGATTGATTTATCGCCTGCGCAGCCGTTGATATCTGTTTGGCGTGTCCTTTGGTCCGAACTCTGTAACCCGGCAGCTTCATCTCGACCGGACCGTCGGTACTGCACTTGTTGAACTGCACGTCAACCGGTATATCAACCAGCACCGGGCCGGGCCGACCGGTCGAGGCAATATAAAATGCCTCCCGAATCGTTCGAGCTACATCCTTAACGTCTTTGACAATAGAGTTGTATTTCGTAACCGGACGGGTAATACCGGTAGTGTCAGCCTCCTGGAATGCGTCATTTCCGATAAGCTCTGTGCGGACCTGTCCCGTCAGGGCAACCACCGGTACCGAGTCCATCATCGCCGTAGCAAGACCGGTAACTAAGTTGCACGCACCCGGGCCGCTGGTCGCGACCATAACGCCGACTTTCCCACTGGCGCGGGCGTATGCGTCAGCCATATGGCACCCGCCCTGTTCGTGACGCGGAACTACAAAATTAATCGGCGCATCATACAACCTGTCGAACAAAGGCAGCACCACGCCACCAAGATAGCCGAACATTGTCTCCACACCTTGTTCAAGGAGCGTATCGACGATGATTTGTGCACCTGTTTTAATGGTGAAATTACCGGCTGAATCAGCCGAAGTGCGGGATTTGGATTTCATCTCTTTATTCCTTTCCTGACAAACACCACGGGCTCTATCCTTGGCCGCCGGCAGTCGAACTTGTGCCCTACACACCGGCTTCACAAGCTTGTCCCCGTAAAAACGGGGAATAGAACCCCTTTTTGTTATTCCGGCGATTCCCTTTTTTTATGGGAACCCTCAATTATGGCTCTGCTGGGCCCTTACGGCGAATCAACCGTTTCAACAACAGGAATACGGCCGAATCATCCGAAGATTCTAAACCCTGCCATAATACCGTAACCATCCCATACTAAGGACGTCTCAGGGTCGTATTTGCATGTTTTCACACAAACACAGAGGCATTATACAAGAACAAACCGCCTCTGTCAATTATTTTCGGCAATTTATATGGCCGACAATAAAGATTTTTTCTCCTTTTGCTCCCGAACGTAGGGGCGGTTCGCGAACCGCCCTCGCCCGAACCATATATATCCAAACCACCCTGATTTCCTGTTCATCTGATAACCTAATTAACCAATTCACTAATTAACAAATTAACCAAAATTTCCCTTGCCTCCCCCCTCCCTTTCTGTTATCTTCTACCCCTAAATACATTATGTGGTATCTTTACATTATTAAGCAGAGGGAAAAGTTTTACACGGGAATAACAACCGATCTCAAAAATCGCTTAAAACAACATGGTAACCCTCCGTTGCTTTATAAAGAGAATTTTCAAAACAAACATCAAGCTGCGCGAAGAGAAAAGCAGATTAAGGGCTTCTCAAGAGCAAAGAAACAAGACTTAATCAAAGTACTCATTAAGTGAGTTTACACTGAGCTTCGGATTTCACCCTGAGTAAAGCCTGCCCTGAATTAGCTGAAGCCCTGAAAAAGCCGAAGCCCTGAGCGCAGTCAAAGGGGCAGTCGAAGGATTCGATATTCCTTCTCTCCATTTCGCCCGAACTTGTAACGTGGTTGCCTGATTGTCAGGTTAAATCTTATCCACTACAAATCATATTTGCTTTACAATGTCTTTGTAGATAATCCCACCAATTTGTTGTGTGTTGTTAAAAAAGGGGGAAAATATTAAGTATACCAAACAAATATTAGGTACTACCATATGATATTGGTAAATGAAAACCGCGTTATCAGATCAGTTTCTGTGTGCTCTGCTCAAGGTTTTGCAAAATCGGTTTCTATAGTCCTATTTTGAATTGCCTCAGAAGCTTTTTTTATGGCAGCTAAAGTTTCTTCTGGATTTGGCATAGTCTTCCGATTGTTCATACGAATAACATGATGACATGTGTTATAGTAACACATTAGTACTTTTGCACGAGCATCCCATTGCATTCCATGCCGACCACACTTTGGACAAAGATACCGCATTGTCAGCCTCCTTAACAGAAAAGTCGTTATTATTCAATTTGCCTGAAAACCTGATTGAACTTTCTTGGTTTGAATCCTTCAAAGGGTTCAGTCTCAATTCCGTTTATTTTTATATAATCTACAGCTTCCTCTATTGGATAAGCCTCAATATAAACCACTTTAGTTATGCCCGCATCCTTAATGTGCCGAGCACATTGTAAACAAGGAAATGTATTGACGTAAAGCGTAAGTTTTTCTACTTTTCTTTGACCCAAACTCTTTATAGCCCGTTCCTCAGCATGAATAGCCGTGCAAAGTTCTATATTTCGACTTGGAAAGAATTTGTGTCTAAAACTACATCTACAAGGTGAACCATTTTCCTTTTTACCATTACACTTCCACGGCGGCCCAAGAGTCAGATGCTCTTTCCCACACTCTGGGCAAAAAAACGGGACCATTCTCTCAAGTTTGCTTTCCATTATCATATCTTTATAACATTGTCCATTAAAAAGAGAAAAGCATGATTCCATTCCTATAGGGTTGTCATTGTAACCAACACTTAATGGAATCTTATTTTCTTCATCGACAACCAACGCTCCTACTTTCCTCCTTATGCACTGAGAAGCATGTGATTGAGAGACAGCGGTTGCCATAAATACTTCTGCCGGTAAAGCATCACGGAACTCCTTATCTCCTTTCATGCCTGAAATGTCCCGTATAAGTTTTTCGGCAAGATTATCCTCAACAATTCTGGAAGGTTGTATATCCTTGTCATTTCTTAAAACATAATCCGATTCGTAGACACATTTTTGAACAGTTTGGCCATACGGTTCATCTTCTCCCGAATCTCTATTATTGTCCCTTTTGAATGTCTCTTCGTTACGGTATAAGTTAAAAGGCTTTATGCGATTCCATTGTGTCTCATAATTGGCATAGACAGCTACAAGCCAAAAATGTGGCAAGCGATTTCGGAGCGATTCAACCTCGCCAATATTTCTAATCCCGTCAATGACGATTTGTTCGTCATGCACATCCTTTAATGCTAATTCAACCCAATAGCTTCTATAATCCTTTTTAAGGTTCCGTTGGTTCACAAAATCTCCATTTCTGCCGTTGTTTCCAATATCCTGTAGTTCAGCCCGCCAATCTTCTCCAAAACTTTCAAGGGTAGGTTCTTTTTCGGGATATAATTCCTTAAACTTTTTCTTTATTAAATCAGAAACAGAAATTCGTCTGAAACCTTTATTTGCTAAACCTTTGCTTAAAGTCGTACAACCACTTCCTACAGAACCAGTTAATCCTATTATAAAGCTATTCGATAAATCATTCATGGCTCTAAATTACTATCGAACTTTATACAGTAATTTGCTATTCTGTTTGATTCTAATTCTTTCTGAAGTTTGCCACAACAAAAAACCTTAGTTTCAATAATAATAACAAGATATACAATCTTCAAAATTGAACGATTGAATTTTTAGACCTTAGAATCAGTATGAATTTAGGATAGTAAAGCCTCAGACTGACCAAAGTAAACTATGTACAGTCACCTATAAAATCATTTCCACACCTAATTATAAAAATAACAGCCCGCCAAAAACTCAAACAACCACCTGAAAATTGAACTGCTAATCAAAGATGTCCTCGTTCACTCGCTAATGAAAAATCTATACCATTGAATCAAAATTTTCAACAAAAAATAATAATTCCCATCTTGCTTCCCCTCATCTACGCATTTACGCATCCATTTATCCACCTCTCCACGCATCCAGCTTTAGCTCACTTTAGCTCATTCCTCACTAACGAGTAGCCAGCATCTCATTTGGTAAAAGGTTGCCAAAAAAAGTGCATTTTTGGCCATTTTTCTTTGACTTTTGTTTGATATTATGTTATAATACGCAAATATTAGCCAGCAGTCAAACATAAACCGTCTCGCAGCGCAGCGAAGATCCCCGCGCTTTACTCGCAAAGCGAGTAGCGGGGACCCAAATAACCAATCACAAACCCTTAACTGATCTGTTATTATGACGAATAGAATCCACTCCAACCACCTCCTCCACTTCAACCACCTCCCTCCCATACCACATAAGCACTTCCACCACCCCAAAACCGCAACGTCCGATAATATTGTAACTTCCCTATCTCCCCCAAACTAACAAAATGTTAATTTGAAAAAAGTGCATTTTTCGCCGTTTTTTTGGGTTAAATTCGTGTAAATCCGGTTAATCCTATCTAAAAAAACTTCGTGTGAATTCGTGTCAATTCGTGGTTAAATATTATTGAATTCTATGAGTCCTCTTTGTGCTCTGTGGCTAAAAAAAACGCTTTTTTTGGTCATTTTTTTGTTGACATTGTTTGAAGCTATGTTAAAATGCAATTATGTTTGCCAGCAGGCTAACGTAAACCGCCAGCAGGCGAAAATGACATTTCAGTTTTCATGTCGTAAGCTGCAGCGCAGCAAGGACTTAGAGCCAGCCAGCCCGAATCCCTGCATGCTTTAGGCAGGGAACCGTTTTTGAACATTTACATTTGTGTATTTTGAATTTTTTTTCGGATTTCGGATTTAGAATTTAGGATTTCAGACTACCAAATGCAACCCTGGGTTACTATCTATGCAATACGCAATACGCGATACGCAATACGCAATACGAGCATCTGCCCTCTACATCTGTCGAGAATCCTCTACAAATCAGCCCTTTTTATGCAAAACAAACCCAATTTCCAAAAAAGTCAAGTGAACGTAAGTCCATATAATACAATTGATTATGAAAATGTAATCCCGCTGGCGGAGCAAAAAAACAAACCCAATTCAAACCCAATCAAACCCAATTTAAAAAGAGCCAAAATGAACGCAAGCTTAACTTTAACAAAGGATTACAGAAAAAAGGATGATTTCACAGTCCAAATAAACAAACCCAATTCCCGAAAAACCCAAAATGAACGCAACCGCTTTTTTACAAAAGGATTATGAAAATGAACCACCTTCCGGCCCAAAAAAACAAAACCAAAACAAACCCAATTTCAATACAAAAAAAGCTGGTCAAAAGCTAAATTGCCGGTATAATAATATCGCTAAATGAATTTTTTGGAGATTTCTTATGTGTGAAAATTGCGGTTGCAGCGAAACTAACACCGAAAAAACTATGGAAGAAAAGGTCCAGGATACAATCGAGGCCATTCGGGAGAGTCTGCAAAGCCACGGCGGAGATGTTGAGCTGGTCGGAATAGACCAGGACAACACCGTCAAGGTTCGCCTGCAGGGGGCCTGCCAGGGTTGCCCCGGGGCTACGATGACGTTGAAGATGGGAATCGAAAGAATCCTCAGAGAAAAAATCCCTGAGATTAAAGAGGTAATCGCAGTGGACTAACCCTGTTAGAAAGTCTGCTGCCGGTAGAGCAAACGTTATATGTCTCATTTCTAACGGAGTAAACACAGCTAAAAAGCAGTCTTTTCCAGCTCTATTGTCTGAAACATACCCAGCAAATCATTGATTGGGGACAATGTATATTCTATGGCTTTAACAGCCGGATAACTAAACGATGGAACTAATTGACGCAATTTCAGACCGCCGCTAAGCAAGTACCGCAGCGGTGTATGATTGCGCTTTCTAACGATTCTTAAAGACGGGAATTCGCTTTCGAATATCTTTCGGTCGCGCCAAAAGATTATCCAGGCAAGCGCACCATTTGCACCTGAAAGAGGCCCTGACTTTTGCAGGGTTCCCGCTTTGCGGGGTCCCAATTCCCATTTTGCCTGCCCCCAACAGCCCCATTCGGGGGCTTGCGTGTCAAAAGCCTCATAGTGGAAGTTTTTATAGATGAATCTTGACCATAATGTATTTGCAGGTTCAATCATAACGACTTTGCCGCCAATTTTAAGGCACCGCAAGGCTTCTTTGAAGAAAGCCCTCGGTTCAGCTATGTGATGAAGAACATCAAACATAAAAAAAGCATCCACACTTGCTTCCTCAAATGGCATATCAAGGGCTGAGAAAATCTTATCGACATTCGGCAATTCAAGAACATCGGATGTAATCACGTTGCTGATTACCTCTTTAATAAAGCCGCCACCGCTGCCAAGCTCAACAAGGACTTTTTCTTCGGAGTTAGATATCGACTTTTTAAACTGTTCATAAAAATCAATGTATATTTTTTTCAGGAACGGTTTTTTCTGTATAATCTCCGCGTGCAATAATGTTGTAGCAGGGTCATCAAGGTCTTCAATGCCTATAGTCTCTGGTAATTTGAACCATTCAATGACCTTCATAATTTTCCGGACCATTTAATTTTATTGAACGCTACGGCTGTCCGTTAAAGCCACCCTTAACAAAATGCCCTACCTCATAGACCGGCCCGAATAAAGAGGAGATGCTTTGTATCTGAAAAACTCGTACCTTCTCCAAAATGCTGTCGGCGGCGTTGAATACATCCTTTTCTGTAGAAAAATGATGCACACGGATGTTGCAGCCTAATAGCCGGAACATAAATACCATAAAGCCTCGCTCAATCGGCACACCATATATCGCCTGGCCGCCTGGCCTAAGGACCCGGCGGATCTCCCGAAAGGCCTGCGTTTGCTCAAATGGCTTTAGATGCTCAAGAATGCTTATCAGCAAAACAGTATCAAAAAAATCATCCTCGTACGGCATAGATAACACACTGCCGTTCTGCAAATGCGTCTCAATCTGCCTTGCCTTAAACACGGCCTTGACATCTTCGACCGACACGTTGAGGTCAAGCCCATAGATTTCTTTATAATTATCATTAAGATTTAGAAATGCAACACCGGAGCCAAAACCCACTTCCAGAACGCGCTGACCGCCCGTGCACTCTGCTAAGCACAGCTCAATCCGTCGGCGATATATCTTACCAATGACAGACCAAAAGTAGAATCGAAGCGGGTCGTCGCGGTCCACGCCGGCGTATTGGCGGTAAGGTAACAGCTTCAGCTTAGGTATCCCGCACTTACTTTGGTTTCTTTTCATAACGGCTCCAATAAGCGAATCCCGTTAGGTCAAAGTAAGTGCGGGATTCCAAGCCACTTGATTTTCTTAAATGCTATCCAGCTCATTTTAAGCAGGAGCCAGCCGTGTGTGAAACGACTTATTTTTGTCTTGCCGTAAGTTCTTGCACAATAGGTTACCGGCACCTCAACCACCTTAAGGTTTTGCTTTATCACTCCAAAGATAAGGTCAAAGTCGCCAAATGGGTCAAAGTCACCAAAATACGAACGATTGGCCTCTATCAGCTCATAGTCTTCTTTGCGAATCATTTTTGTTCCACAAAGTGTATCTCTGAATCTTTGGCCTAACAACCAGCTAAACAATACACCGTAAAACTTGTTTCCAAGAAGATTTAAAAAGCGCATCGCCCGCTTTTCCATCGGATAAACAAGCCGCGAGCCGTTGATGAACTCACCTTTACCGTCGCGCAGCGCTCTAAAGAACTTCGGCAAATCTTCAGGTCGAGCCGTCAAATCCGCATCCTGGATAACCAGCACATCTCCTTTGGCCGTTGCGAAACCTTTTCTTACCGCATCGCCCTTGCCCGCCTCGTCACCTTGATGAACCAAACGAATAATTCTTTCCGGGTTCTTTGCTATCTGATGTTCTATCTCCTCGGCTGTGCCGTCCGTGCTGTTTCCGTCAACAAAGATTATCTCCGTTTCCCGACCCATCTGGGGAATTCGTTTCACCGCATCTTCGATATTACCTCGCTCATTTCTGCACGGTACTATTACCGAAACAAATAAATCCTCATCGCGCAGAGCAGCATGGGCCGGATGGGCTATCACAAGCTCCACTAAATTGAAAAAGCGAAACCCTGGCAGTAAAGAAAGAAAATAATTGCAAAAAGTTGTCAATGGCGGGATACGCTTCGGCATCATTAGATAGGAGGTAGTGCGAATAACGTCGTAGTCGGCCAATTTGAGCAGGTTTGCAATGTCTTCCGGGGGAAGCCAGTTTTGATATGAGTAAGGCCGACGAATTCCAACAAGCGAGCCTAAACTCAAAATACCTTCCCAAAGATAATTATAATAGGTTATTACAATCCGTGTGCTTTCTTTAGTTAATGGACGAATACGTTCCAGCACCTGCTGAATGTCGTGCCAGCGACCAAGGGAATTGCAGATCAAGACATAATCGAATTTCTCATCAAGCTCCAGCTCATGCGGATCAACTACGTAGAAATTGAGATGTGGAAACCGCTTCTTTGCCAATTCAATCATCTCCGGGTCCGCATCAACTCCAACACCATAGCTCGGCTTAACCGCCGCAAGAAGGTCGCCGCAT
The DNA here is from genome assembly GCA_964444135.1 of uncultured Pirellulales bacterium. Taxonomy (GTDB): domain Bacteria; phylum Planctomycetota; class Phycisphaerae; order Sedimentisphaerales; family Anaerobacaceae; genus NIOZ-UU13. Next base: position 71,139 of record CAYUFX010000005.1, read on the forward strand.
TCACAACCAATATGTAGAACTCTGCTGTTCGGGCGAACAACGAATTTATATATTTTATCCAGCCAGTTATAATAGTACGAATTGCGTTTGCGCCAGCGGGGCTGTAACTCTTTGCTTCCGCCACGCCTGTCGGAAGCGTGCTTTACAGCATCGTCGGACGGGCCGATGTTCACCTTAGACGATTGTGAACTTTGTTCCTGCGGTTTAACCATCATTCCTTTTTCTTTATGTCTTCAGCTCAAATGTTCGAAGATACTGCTGGCGTTGGGATTTTTAATTACCCCTCTCTCGGTAATGATAGCGGTAATATCCTGTGCCTCCGTGATGTCAAAGGCCGGATTGTAAATGTCAACCCCTTCTGGTGCAGTCTTTCTATCGCCAAAGAACGCTACTTCGTCAGCCGACCTTTGTTCAATGGCTATCTCGGCCCCGCTTTTTATTCTCAAATCGAACGTGCTTGAAGGCGCTGCAATATAAAACGGTATGTTGTGCTCCCGGGCGAGAATGCTCAGGCTGTAGGTGCCGATTTTGTTAGCCGCATCTCCGTTTGTCGCGATTCGGTCAGCGCCAGTTATAACCGCATCGACCTTACCCTGCTTCATCAGCCATCCGGCCATATTGTCGCAAATCACTGTAACATCAATTCCCGCCTGCTTGAGCTCCCAGGCTGTCAACCGCGCGCCCTGCAGCAATGGCCGGGTTTCATCTGCATAGACCCTGAACTTCCTTCCTTTTTTATGTGCCTCAAACATCACCGACAAGGCCGTCCCTTGTCCCGCAGTCGCAAGTGCACCTGCGTTGCAGTGTGTCAAAATACCAGCGCCTTCTTTGATAAACCTTTCCCCGTTTTGACCAATCCGCCGGCACATATCCACGTCTTCCCGATAGATAGCATTCGCCTCGGCCAAAACAGCCTCGCGCAATTCTTGCACCGTTGCTTGATGCTGACCGGTCACAAACTCCTTGGCATTCTGACAAATCCGCTCCAGCGCCCAGAACAAGTTTACAGCGGTAGGGCGTGATGATGCTAAATAATCGCTTGCCTCGGCCAGGACTTTAAGTCCTTCTTCCAGACTATCTGAGGGATTTAGCTTTTGCATAGACAAGACCAGCCCGTATCCCGCCGAAACACCGATAGCCGGGGCGCCCCGAACGGCAAGCGTCTTTATTGATTCAAAAAGCTGTTCTATCGAGCGGCACTGCAGCTTAATAAATTCGGCAGGCAATCGCCGCTGGTCTATAAGCTCTAAGAAACCGTCAACACCGCCAATCCATTTAAGCGCTTGAACACTCATAAATATCTTTTTTCGAACATCGTGTTCGGACTATCTATCAACTCTGGCGCCGCCGCCTTTAATGACTTTCTCGACTTCACGAAGACTGGCCGTGGTTGTATCACCGGGTGTAGTCATTGCCAGAGCGCCATGGGCGGCACCGTAATTGACCGCCTCGGAGGGTGTTTTTCCCTCCATAAGAGCATATAACAGGCCGGAGGCAAAGCTGTCACCGCCTCCGACACGGTCGTATATTTCAAGGTCCGTTCTGAGCGTGGCATCGTGAAATTTACCGTCGGCGTAGATAATAGCACCCCAGTCGTTTACCGAAGCTGTTTTCGCATTCCGCAGAGTTGTGGCTACGACTTTGAAATTTGGAAACTCACTTGTTACCTGCTCGATCATTTTCTTGAAATTCGTCGGGTCGAGCTTGGAGAAGCTCTTGCCGGTGCCTTTTACCTCAAAACCGAGAGCGGCCGTGAAGTCTTCTTCGTTTCCGAGCATCACATCAACGTGCGGTGCGATAGCACGATTGACTTCCATTGCCTTTTCCTGACCGCCGATATCCTTCCAGAGTGAATTGCGGAAGTTAAGGTCGTAGGAAACTATGGTGCCGTGCTTTTTGGCTGTAGTGACGGCCTCGATGATAACATCGGGTGTCGTCTGCGAGAGCCCTGCAAAAATGCCTCCGGTGTGGAACCATCGTATGCCGTCGGTGCCGAATATGCCGTCCCAGTCGATGTCACCTTTCTTTAGCTGCGAGGCGGCGCTGTTTGCCCTGTCCGAACAGCCCACAGCGGCCCGTACACCATAGCCTCGCTCGGTGAAATTCAAGCCAATCCTTACCTTCCTGCCGATGCCGTCGTACGGCACCCACTTGACATACTCCATACTCACGCCGCCCTGATACATCAAGTCCTCAAGCAGTCTCCCGACGGGATTATCCACAAGGGCGGTGACAACCGCAGCTCTTTGAGAGAAACAGCGTTTAAGGCCCCTGGCGACATTGTACTCTCCGCCGCCCTCCCAAACCCGAAAATGCCGGGTCGTATGAATCCTTTCTTCACCCGGGTCCAGTCGAATCATTATTTCACCTAACGAGAGTATGTCATACTTGCATTCCGACTTCGGCTTTGCATCTATTATTGCCATGGAGATCCTCCTTCTAATGTACTTTAGCTGCTGTAGATTTTTCCCTCTCTATAATCCTGCCAGGCCGGCTCAAATGCCTTCCTATCGGTCGGCGCAGGTCTTAGTTTGATATTCCTGCACCGAAACAAATCGGGTGAACTTTCGTCGTATTCAACCTGCAATACAGTGCTTCTTAGCGACTTGTTCTCAGGTTTGAACTTCAAGGGTTTGTTTGTGGCTTTATCAATCACATCAGGATGTATTTCAATACCATCTTCGGAAAGGACAAGATGCGAACCCCGCGAGCCGCTGCCTTGTTTGAGCAATTCCACAACGGCCTTGAGATACGCAACGCTGGCCAGAGCCAGATGCTCGGCCTGGATTGATGTAATGAAAGCCTTGGCATCTTTTGCATTGAATCCTTTTTGTTGTATGCCTTTGTAGAGCTTTACCGCTTCTTTCAGGGCTTTTTGAGCATCGTTCAACTCTCTGATATGTCCCCCCGATGCGGTCATACGGCTTCGGACCTCTTCTAAGACATCTTCGGGCTCCAGGCCGGACAGGCTTGCATATCGCTCGAAATCCCCAACGATGTTACTTAACTGCTTGTCAATCTCAGGTTGTTTATCTGAATAATCCGGCAGCTCACAGCCGTAGACGTTTACAATATATTCGGCCGCCCGCAGCCCGCCGGTTTGACCGGCGTTAAGGGCCGAGCCACCGGGACGTTTTACCCCATGTGTACCAGCCATCTCACCGATTATGAAAGTCTGATGTATATTGGACTCCCACCATTTGTTCACAGCAAAACCGCCGTTGTTATGCTGGGCACAGACCGCAATCTCAAGCGGCTCGTAATATAAATCAATGCCGTTCTCTTTATATATCTCGATAGCGGGAGTATTCATATGTGCCAGGCGTTCGATGGGTGTTTTCTGCAGCGCGCCTGCCTTTTGCAGATACTCTTTGGCTTCCGACTCAAGGTTATCAATATTAAACTCATCCATGGAATCACTGCCTATCGGATTTTTAAGGAAATCCATATATACCCGCCTGCCTTTTTGCGTTTCGTTGAATACGAGAATATCAACCAACGATGATTGTAGATTCTTAATCCGCTGGGGGTCAAAGGGCCATTGATAACCTTTAAGAAAAATATTCGTTGCCATTTTGCTCATTGACGGGAAAAAGCCCGTCAGAAACTCTTTCTCGTTTTTACCGTCAGCGTTGGTACTGAAAATTCGCGGAATCGCCTGCATATAAGTGCCGGAAACGTTCCAGCGGAATTTGATACTTGCCAGGCCGAACTGCGACTCGGTCAGGTTGGCCCCAATCAGCCCCGCCTTGAACGCAAGCCCGTGGATTCCAAGCTGGCCCTTTGGGTAAACGGTGGTTTTGAACAGCTCGCCCGGCCCACCGGCGGCCAGAACTATATTTGAACCAAAGAAGACGTTTATGGCATGATTTGTTTGGTCGGCACTTTTCTTATCAACAGTTACAACGCCTGCGATTCGCTTTGTTTCACCGGAGCCGACGGTTAGTAAATGTGCGAGCTCATGCTCATCGTAAATCCTGACACCATACCCTTCGAGCTGTTTCTGCAAACACTGGCTCATAAACCGGCTTGTTTTAGGTCCGGCTGAGGTGGCCCGTTCGTATGGGTCATGGTCTGTCTTGTAGCCGATGAAAGTACCTGAAGAATCCGTTGGAAACGGGACTCCGGCCTGAACTAAATGATAGAATTCACGAAGCGAGCCGATTGCCTCGATAAGCGCTGAATCGCCGTGGCAGCACCCAGCCGCTGTCAGACTTTTGGCGAACTCTTCTGCGCTGTCGGGTACATCCGGACTTGTGCCTATTTTATAATAGGTCTGCTTGTCGGAGCCGCTCATTCGCGATGCGCCCAGGCCCAGTCCTGCGGTTACTACGGCTATTCTTTCCTTAGAATTGGCAGCACCTTTTTTCTCCATAAATTCACACAGATGCACTGCGCAGTTCATTCCCGCCGCTCCAGCACCTACAATTACCGTATTATAACGATGAAAGATAATGGTCTGATTGGCTATTTGTTTTGTCTCCATAATTTTTTCTCCCATCGAACAATTAGTGATTCGACAATTCAAACTAATTGTCCGATTTATACTCCAATAGTTTTGGTTTCACAAGGTTTTCGGTCATTTCGCGCGGCAGGATGCGGACATTTCCCTGTTTGTCGCAAAAGTAAAGGGAAGATTGTGACGGCTTTCTGCCGTGCCCGTCGGCCCAAATTGCGTAAAAATCAGGGTGGGCTTTTACCGGACGCCGCGCGTATGTATGATTGTATGGACTGTTTTTTGTAAGCTGTCTGACTTTTTTCCAGGTTTTTCCTTGGTTCTTACTTATCCACATAGCCATCTCGCCGCCCGGATTATACGGCTGCGGCCCGGTCTCGGAAGGCCCGATTATTCGCCACGTCCCATCGTCCTCGATATAGAGCGAGCCCATATCATAATTGTTATCTGATACAAAAGCTGCTCTTATGTGCCATCTTCGACCTGTCCATTGAGCGGTGGTCCAGGTGCGAGGGTCGTTTTTCGGGCCGGATTCATAGCCCCGGCTTGTTATAAAAAGAATGACCGGATTTCTTTCTTTGTCCATGCGTATATCCTTCAAATATACGTTCAGACCTTCCTTCCGATAGTCATGGATAAGGGCGGGATTCTCAATATTCGTCAGCGGCAGCGTCAATTTCTGGCCATCGGCGCTCTGCCAGGTTTTGCCGAAGTCGGCGGTTTCGATATAGTACAAATTTGTCCGCCAGTTCAGACCTTTTCCCTCAGGGTGAAAATTAAACGCCGTCCCCGCCTTATGTTGATTTGCAGCGCTGATTTGATAATGTCCCTTATCAATTGTTGCAAGCCGGGTCCACTTCGACCATTTGACGCCATCCGGGCTTGTCATAAAGCAAATTGTACGGTCAACTGGATAATTGTAGCGAGTGAAGAAACAGATGAATCCTTTTCCTTTGACGTGCCAGGGCTGCATATACGAAAAATTGGTCACGCCTGTAAGAAGCGTGCTTTTCAGTATTGGAACTTCTTTGCCGTCTTCGCTCGCACCTGCGTTTTCGCCGGTGCAGGTGATTTTTTTCGCATTTATCAGCTCAAACTTACTGATGTCGTATGGCTTTTTGCTTCTGTGGATATATGAAGGCCTCGACGTACCGTGGGAGGTCGAGAATATCCAGATGTACCCCTTGTCATCAACAGATATAACCGGATTATCGTGGGCATCATCGGTCTTTTTATCAAGGAGTATCGTCGGCCGGGGCACCAGCCCCGTCTTGTGGTCATAGTAAGAGACCATATGCAGCAGCTTCCTATTGCTGTCTGTGGTTGTTCCGCCGTAACAGAAAAAGGTCTTCTTGACTTTGTCGCAGTAAACGGCAAACGGCTTATGTTTGGCGCAGTACGTGCCCAGTCCGCCGCTGTATTTATAAACATATTCATCGCCGGACGGCTGATTCATATACCAGATGCCGCGATAGCCGTTATCCTTAGCGTTAATTGTTAGTGTCGAAGAAGAGGTCACAGTGTTCGCACACAATGGCATCCCTGCCGGCGAAAATATGACAAGAGTCACGGATAAAATTTGCCGCCAAAAGGTAATATGAGTGGCGTTTTGCATCTCGTATTTCGCTTCACGAGTTTAGATTGAAATTTCTGCCTGTACTTCGGCTTATCTGTTCGATGGAAGCCGTTGTGAAGTTAATATCCGGATATTTCTCCGACCGCCGTGAATCTATCAGGTGTTTAATGATTGTCAGCTCTTTAGCCAAAAGATTGTAGTCCTGCTCATCGATTATTTTCTTCATTGTGGCTTTTTCAATCATACTGAACGAGCCGCCAAGCACCAGAACACCTGCATCGATATAGTCGGGGATGTTGGTTGGATTTGTTCCGCCCGTTGGTACCAGGCTGATAGTCTTATGAATAGCAGGGTCAATCGCCTTGACAAAGCCGGGCCCGCCGAGCTGCTTGGCCGGGAATATTTTACAGAGATTCGCGCCCTCGGAAAACTGGCTGACAACCTCAGTCACACTGCCGCATCCCGGTATCATAGGGAGCTTACCGGCGAACTTCTCGAAGCTCTCGTCACGGAAGTTAATCGCCGATACAAGATAGCACGCCCCGGAATCCACGACCTCCTGCAAAGAGGGTAGCGGATCCTGAGGATGGGCCTTGTTATAAACATCGAGCATCGCGGGTGAATCGATTAAACTTGCCGAGCCGGCCGCAAAATCGGGCAGCTCTCTGTGCAGCCGCGACAGTTTCTCCAGAGGCTTATTTATCCGGCAGGTTACTTCCATATTATTAACACCCGCCTTTATAAGCGCCTCGGCTGTCTTGACAATGTCGAGCTTGTCCTGGTTAAAGACGAGAATAAAGCCGTCTCTTAACAGTGTCGTGATTGTGCTTTTAATATCCATTATTACTCACTCCCTACAGTCTTCTAAAATGAAAGCCCCCATCAACATTTATGACCTGGCCGGTTGAGAAATCAAGCCTGCCTTCGGCGATGGCACCGACCGCCTTTGCGATATCTTCCGGCTGGCCCCACCGTTTAATCGGAGTCAGGCCCTCCGCTATCAGCTTGTCGTATTTGTCCTTAACCACGCTGGTCATATCAGTCTGGATGATACCGGGCCTGATTTCAAATACTCCGATACCGTATTCAGCCAACCTGTCGGCATACAGCATCGTCATCATTGAAATTCCCGCTTTGCTCACGCAGTATTCCCCACGTGCCGGTGAGCTGGTGTATGCCGAGATTGAGCCTGTGCTTACAATTCGATACGCCCGCTCCGGATTTGATTTTTTCTGTTCAATCATCCAGTTAGCCACCTGCTGAGTCAAAAAGTAAGGCCCCTTTAGATTTATTCCCATTACTCTATCATAGCTCTCCTCACTCACCTCAAGAATGTCCATTCGTTTCAAGGGTGCGACGCCGGCATTATTCACTAACATATCGCATCTGCCGAATTTGCTCCTGGCCAGAGCAACCAAACTGCTCCTGTCCCCGGCACTGCTGACGTCACCTCGCAGGCTCTCGCACTTTGCTCCGAGCTCCTTGATTTCTTTTTGAGTTTGCACCGCGCGCGATTCATCCGGTTCGCCCTCAATCGTAAAGTCAAAGTGGTTGACCACCAAATCATAACCCAATGATGCCAGTTCTTTTGCGATACCTTTTCCAATACCTCGACTTGCTCCGGTAACAATTGCTGCGGGTCGTTCTGCCATTTTCAAAATCCTTTCGTAAGAAATCTGTTAAAATCACTTCTGTCATTCCTGCGCAAGCAGGAATCCATTTTTCTTCGTAGCAGTAGGGGCGGTTCGCGAACCGCCCCTACTTAATTCTTTTTCCTTAGAAATTCATCTATTTCTTTGGCCGCCTTCATTCCGTCTGCAACGGCTGCAACCACCGTCGACGCCCCTCTCACAAGGTCGCCGCCGGCAAAAACTCCCGGCCTTGATGTTGCCAGCGAACCTTCTTTTGTGCGAATGAGGCCGTTCGTTAATTCCACACCCGGCAGGATTTCATTGATTTCCTCCGGTGAGCTTTGTCCTATGGCCTCGACTACAATGTCCATATCGAGCTCATAAGAGCTCGACTCTATAGGTTCAGGCCGGCGTCGTCCGCTCCGGTCGGGCTCGCCCAATCGGGTCGGACAAACCTTAATTGATTTCAATTTGCCGTTGGTGGAATTAAATCCGAGCGGCTGAGTCAATATCAGAAAATGCACACCTTCTTTTATCGCACGGTCCCGTTCAGAAGTCCAGGCCGGCATCTCTTTAAAAGACCGGCGGTATATAATATAGACATCTTTGGCACCGAGCCGCTTAGCCGTAACCGCCACATCCATCGCAGTATTACCCCCGCCTGTAGCCGCAATGCGCTTGCCTTCTATCTCCAACTTGCCTGTCCCCGCCCCCATATCTTGATTCGCAAGAAGCAATGGGGGCTGGCGGGGGCCTGTTTCCTTGGCGGCGGAAAGAAACTCCATCGCATTCCATAAGCCGTCAATGTCTTTATCGCTGAGACTGATTGACTCTGTAAGGCCCATACCGATAAAGACGGCATCAAAACCATCTCCCGCACCAATTGAGCCGGAGTTCTTGTCATCCAACCCAGTAGCTGCGCCGGGTCTTTCGCTGGGAGACAATTGGTGCGGGATAATATTATCTAAATTAAAACCGGCGCTCAATCCTTTCCCCAGCCGTAAAATCATCCTGTCTTTCGGCACATCGCTGAATATGGCTGCAATTTCCTTCTTCAGCGAATTGCCTTGCCTGTCCGCCGGGATTACGGATTCTATCGTTCCGCCGAACTTGCTGCTCTTATCGAAAATTGTTACGGTGTGCCCCGCTTCAAGAAGTTTCGCTGTACAGGCCAGACCCGCCGGTCCTGCACCTATTACAGCAATGTTTTGTCCCGTTGCTTTTTTTGGTATTCGTAGCTTTGACCAGCCGTTTTTGTTGGCCTGCTTAGCCAGATACCTTTGTATGCCGGCAATCGGAATGGGGGCGTCGCCGATAAAGGCCTGCAGACAGCTACCTTCACATTGCTGCTCGACCGGACACAGCCAGGCGCAGACTTCAGGAAATATATTCGCTTCTCTTAGAACCTCATAAGCGGCTTTTTCCTCACCATCCAGGAATAAGCTGATGAATTTCGGTATTTCAATACCGGCCGGACACGCCAGTTGACACGTCGGCTCCTGACACTTTCGACAGGCCGATGCAAGGCGGAGCAGATTGTCTCTGTCGCTCATCCTTCCTTGCTCGAATATCGGCCCATATACTTCATTGTCCCGTACCACACAGCCTGTCGTTCCGGCGTCCCGCATTATCTGCGTACACGCGCTGCAGCTTACGCAAACTTTTTCCGAATACATCCGACCTTTCGTGATTATATCTTTAGCGAAATCCGGATATGCAAATGCCATCCTTCCCGCACCGACCAGGGTAGTCAGGCCGTTGGCTTTGCTTGCCGCCGCCACGTTTGCAAACAATGTCCGCAGCCAGCTATAACCTGTGCCGACAATTGCGATGCCGGGAAATTCCTTTTGAATTTCGCCGGTCAGATTGACGAGCCTGCTTACGCCAACGAGCGGATGTTCCGGCTCTTCGTAGCCGCCGACTATCGCCTCATTGAAAGGCCTGCCGACGTGCGGATTGTAATATGGATTTGCCACTGTGATGTTAACCAGATTAACACCCCGCTGCTGCAGAAGCCCAATCAGTTTCTTTGGCTCTGTTAAGTCCGGCTGGCTGTAATCATCTTTATCCACGCCCCAGCCGTAAGGATAAGGTATAGCGTCATAAACACCAAGGCGGGTTACAACCGGCGCATCTTCCCCAAGCTCGTTACGAATCTTATCGATGACTTCAAGAATAAATCTTGTTCGGTTCTCGAATGGGCCGCCGTATTTACCATCTCTGTTATGGCAGGCAAAAAGCTCATTTATCAGGTACCCGTGACAGGATTTTATATCGACCGCATCAAATCCGACCTCATACGCTATACGCGCGGCCGTGACATAAGCATCCTGAAGTTTATCGAGGTACTCATCGGTCACGAGGGGGCAGTTGTCGGGTATCTTGCTTTTCCTGTTTGCATCGGGTTTTTGCTGGGGAGCCAGAGCATCTCGATACGGGTCACGTTGTACAATCATCGGATGTGCAATACCCTCCGGCTTACTATATCTGCCAGAATGGGTCAATTGAAGCACGAGTACGGGCTTATGCTTTGGCCCGATAGCTTCAGCAGCGACTTGCCGTATCATTTCAACCATTGCACGAAAGCTGTCTTTGTTTTCTTTGTTGAGCCACAGTTGTCGCGGATTGGCCCTGCCTTCCGGCACAACCGCCGTGGCCTCGGCCCAGAGCAGTCCGGCCCCGCCGGCGGCAAATCTTTCGTATCGTCTTAATGTCAGGTTGCCCGGCCTACCCTGCGAATCGCCGTCGCAGCCCTCCATAGGATGCACCGCCAAAGAATTCGGTATTAAAAGCTTACCCTCGCCCCCGCTCGTTGCTGGCGGGGGGATATGTACAGGCTCAGCTAAAATCGAAACGTCCTCAGCGGCCTCAATCCGCACGCCAAGCCGGTTACCCAATCGCTCTAAATCCTCAATGCTGCCTAATTGGAACTCCCACATTCTTTTTGTCCTTCGGTTCATACCCCACTAACTGGTAAGTAGTAAGTGGTGAGCATTCAACTCACCAATTAACCATTTAACTACTCACCAAATTTGTGAGTTTTGGTTTAAGGAACTTAGCTGTATAACTTTTTTTGTTTTTGATAATCTCTTCAGGTTTCCCTGCGACCACAACTTTACCGCCGGCGTCTCCGCCCTCGGGGCCGAGGTCTATTATATAGTCTGCCATCTTGATTACGTCAAGATTATGCTCGATTACTACTACCGTATTGCCCATATCACACAGCCGCTGAAGCACATTTAAGAGGTTATGAATATCAGCAAAGTGCAGCCCCGTAGTGGGCTCATCGAGCAGATACAAAGTATGTCCCGTGGCGGCTTTACCCAATTCAGCGGAAAGCTTTACACGTTGTGCCTCTCCACCGGAAAGTGTCGTCGATGCCTGGCCTAATTGCATATAGCCCATACCAACATCGGCCAACGTCCGCAATATCCGGACAATCGTCGGGAAGTTCGCGAAAAAACCAAGTGATTCCTCAATCCTCATATCGAGCACATCTGCAATATTTTTTCCTTTGTAAGTAACCTGCAGCGTCTCGGGATTATATCTTTTGCCTTTGCAGCTCTGGCAGGTCACGTAAACGTCCGGCAAAAAGTGCATCTCAATCTTTTTGGTTCCCTGTCCCCTGCAGTACTCGCAACGTCCGCCTTTAACGTTGAAGCTGAATCGGCCGGGCTTATAACCACGAATCTTCGCTTCCCGTGTCATTGAAAACAGTTTTCTTATCACATCAAACACACCCGTATATGTCGCCGGATTGCTTCGCGGTGTCTTTCCTATCGGCGACTGGTTTATCTCTATAACCTTATCAATCTGTGAAGTGCCGAGAACGGTTCTGTGTCTGCCCGGCTTCTCATGGGACCGATACAGCCGGCGTCTCAAAGCCCTCAATAAAATCTGGCTGACCAACGTGCTCTTGCCCGAACCCGAAACACCAGTTACGCACGTAAAGACACCAAGCGGAAATTTGACGTCGATATTTTTGAGATTGTTCTGGGCTGCCACCTTTACTTCAAGGCATTTTCTCAGGTTATATTTTCTCCGCTTTATCGGCAGGGCTATACTCTTTTTACCGCTCAGATAATCACCTGTCAGCGAACTTTCGCAGCCGGTAATATCATCCAGATTGCCCTGTGCGACAACTTCACCACCGTGCGCGCCTGCCGCCGGGCCTATATCAATAATATGGTTTGCGCTTCTGATTATATCTTCATCGTGCTCAACCACTATAACTGTATTGCCTAATCGGCTAAGGCGCTTTAGTATCCCTAACAATCGTTCGTTGTCGCGTTTGTGAAGACCTATCGTTGGTTCGTCGAGCACATAACAGACGCCAACCAGACCGCTGCCCACCTGTGTTGCTAAGCGGATTCGCTGGGCCTCACCGCCGGCAAGGGTGCTGCTCATCCTGTCTAAGGTCAAATATCCAAGTCCCACATCTACCATAAATTTCAGTCGCGCCTTCACTTCCTTTAACACCGCTGCACTAATCACAGATTTCTCTTTGTCTAATTTCAGTTTATTGAAAAAATGCTGTGCCTTTTCGATGCTGAGCGCCGTCAGTTGATTTATGCTCATCTCACCAACGGTTACAGCTATGGCCTCAGGCCGAAGCCGTGCACCATTACAGCTTTGACAAGGTTGTTCCGACAGGTAGCTGTGCAATCTGGTTTTAACATACTCGCTGGTGGTCGTTTCCCATCGCCGGGTAAGATTCGGGATAACGCCTTCGAACCACATACCATATTTTCGCTCATCGGCTGCAGTCGTCCCGTACATCAGAATCCTTACATACTCTTTCGATATTCTACCAAATGGTATCGACTTGCTGATTCCAATATTCCTGCAGAACCTCTTAACCAGCCTGTTGTAGAAGATATTCATTCTCTTGCCGCCCTTGCGCCAGGCATCGATTGCGCCGTTTTCCAGCGAGACGCTCTTGTCCGGCACAATCAGGTCGGGGTCAAATTCAAGAATCGTCCCGAGACCATCGCAGCTCTTACATGCGCCATACGGACTGTTGAAGCTGAACAAACGGGGAGATAACTCCTCAAGGCTGGCCTGCGGATGTTTTGGACAGGCAAACTTTTCGCTGTAAATAACCTCATCCCACCGGTTGCTGCCGTTGCTTTTTTTGTCCGCATCGGGCTTTTGCACCAACACCAAAAGTATCCCATCAGCCAGTTTTAGTGCCGTTTCCACGGAATCAGCTAACCGAACGCGAATCGAATCCTTGATTATCAGCCTGTCAACAACCGCTGCAATGTGGTGCTTTTTATTCTTGTTCAAAGCCGGGACATTCCGCACATCATAAACAGCCTCATCAACGCGCACACGAACGAAGCCTTCGCGCTGTATGCCGGCAAAAATATCTTTGTGCTCACCTTTTTTGCCGCGAACCAGCGGTGCACAAATCTGGATTTTCGTACCCTCGGCCTTCGAAAGAATTGAATCTACTATTTGCGATGAATGCTGGCTTGTAATCTCTTTGCCGCATACCCAGCAATGCGGCTGACCCACGCGTGCAAAAAGCAATCTGAAATAGTCATAGATTTCAGTAGTCGTAGCCACTGTTGAGCGAGGATTGCTGCTGGCGCTTCGCTGCTCAATTGCAATAGTGGGCGGCAGGCCCGTAATCTCGGACACCGCAGGTTTCTGCATTTGCTCTAAGAACTGCCGGGCGTAGGCACTGAGCGACTCAACGTATTTTCTCCGTCCTTCGGCATAAATGGTATCGAATGCCAGTGAGCTTTTCCCTGAGCCGCTTATGCCGGTAATTACGACCAGCTTATCACGCGGAATGTCCAGGCTGATATTTTTAAGATTGTGCTCAGCCGCGCCTGTAATCCTGATTGCTTTTTCTACTCGCTTGGCCATTTTACGTTCTTGTTACCCTATATATACTCCTGCTAAAAATCCGGCAATAACCCAAATTAATAATTGTAACAAGATGCCGCAAAAAGGTAAAATGCTTTTAATCGCCGATTTCGAAGAGGGCTGAGCCGTTGCCGAACAACTCTATTTTCGGACGTAATAAGAAATAGGATTCTCTGGCCACGACGGCCCATATATTATCGGAGGGAATTCTAACCATTAGCCTTATACTAATTTAATACTAAAATATTTAAAATTAGTATTTGACAGAAGTCGACCGATATATATACTAAATTTTAATAAATTAGTATATGATTAGTAGATATGTAAGGCTTTGTTAATAAAGGTGATAGCACAATGAAAATGCCGAAACAACCTCCAGATCTCAATACGATTTGGTCGCAAACTGTCAAAACTCTGGAGCGAGTTGAAAAAATCTTCGTTATGGATCCTGAGTCAGCCACCGATGGAAAATATCTTCATTGGGACAAACTTAGGTATTATTCGCCGCCAAAAGGATTCTCCTACGAAGAGTGGTGGCTCGCACTCAAGATGAAAAGACAACAGTTATATAAGCAAGTTCCCCTTCTGGACGAGAGGGGCACACCATTTAGATATGCGATAGTCGATCCGATCCCTGAGAGATTGCATAATATTGATCAAGGTGCTGGTGGTTTTATACAAATGCCTGAACAAATTACAAATCCTGACACAAAGGACCAGTACTATGTAGGTTCGTTAATCCAAGAAGCGATTACTTCGAGTCAGCTCGAAGGTGCAGCAACAACACGTGAAATCGCAAAGGAAATGATCAAAACGTGCCGAGCCCCCAGAGACAAGAGTGAACAAATGATTTTTAATAATTTCAAGACTATGCGAAGGATAGGTAAACTCAAGGACGAACCTTTGTCCAAAAAGTTAGTATTCGATCTTCACCAAATAATTACGGATAAAACACTGAATGATAAATCAGCAGCGGGTCGTTTCCGCAAAGCAGATGAGCGCATAGTTGTTGGTGACATGTACAATGAAATTTTTCACGATCCGCCTCCCTCCAAGCAACTCGAAGAAAGAATGGCAGCTATGTGCGCTTTTGCAAACTGTAAAAGCCCGACAGGTTTTATACACCCTGTGATCCGTTCGATTATCTTACATTTTTGGTTGGCCTATGATCATCCATTTGTTGACGGCAATGGTCGGGCAGCCAGAGCACTATTTTACTGGTCAATGCTTCGCTATGGTTTTTGGCTTTTCGAGTTTATCTCGATTTCTCAGATTATTCGAAAAGCACCTGCAAAATACGGCCGTTCTTTCCTCTATACAGAGACGGACGACAATGATCTCACATACTTTATTCTTTATCATCTTGATGTAATTCGACGAGCTATCAAAGAGCTTCACGAATACATTAAACGCAAAACTGAACAACTACGGACAATCGAACACAAAATGCGCGGAATGGCAGCGCTGAATCATCGTCAACGCGCGCTCATCAGTCATGCCTTGCGGCATCCATACCAACACTATACTATCAGATCACATCAAGTAAGTCATAACATCGTGTATCAAACAAGTCGACTTGATCTTTTTGATTTAGAACTGCGAGGCTTACTCAAATGTCGCAAAGTAGGAAGAACGTGGCATTTTACACCGGTAGATGAGTTGGAAGAAAGACTAGCAAATTTAGCTTAGTTGTTACAAAAAAAAAATGCAAATAAAGGATTTACACAACTGGAACTTGTCTTATTCACAGGCGCGAGATTGCCAGAAGAATCTCGCTTCCAAAGTGCAATTTATCCCACTGAAAAAACAGCCAAAACTAATCGCAGGTATTGACTGTGCCTTCAGCAAAGACGGCAAAAAAATCATTGCGGCCGTTGTAGTGTTAAAGCTGCCGGATTTCGTCCCCGTAGAAACAACAAGTGCCCTACGAAAAGTTACCTTTCCTTACATACCCGGCCTGCTTTCTTTTCGTGAAGCTCCGGTCTGTATCGCCGCGGTTGAAAAGCTCAAAAGCAAGCCGGATTTATTCATCATTGATGGTCAGGGCGTAGCCCATCCTCGCCGCCTCGGTCTGGCTGCCCATCTTGGCTTATTTTTCGATAAGCCGACTATCGGCTGTGCGAAAAGCAGACTGACCGGCCAATTTCAGGAGCCCCCGTTGGAAAAAGGTGCATATACCTTGTTGAAAGACAAAAAAGGCGTGAAACGAGATACACAGTACGAAACAATCGGTGCGGTAGTTAGAACACGTACAAAGGTCAAGCCGGTTTTCGTCTCTGTGGGTAATAAATGCTTGCTGAAAGATGCGATAAAAATCACCCTCGCCTGTGCAGTTAAATATCGTCTGCCCGAACCTACCCGCCTCGCCCACCAGCTTGTTGGCAAACTAAAATTGAAAACCTGATGACATCTAATCCGCAGTTTCGTATCGAGCTTATTGCGAAATAACCTTTGCGGATTTTATTTCGACAGGTTTAACCGGAACATTATTATAACCCATCCGCGTCGTTGTGTTTACTGATGCGATTGCATCCACAACATCCATACCCTCTATTATCTTACCAAATACTGCATATCCAGGATTGCCGTTCTCAACGTAATTTAGAAAGTCGTTGTCCCTGTGATTAATGAAAAACTGGCACGTTGCGCTGTCGGGGTCATTTGTCCGAGCAATCGCGATAGTGCCACGCTCATTTTTCAAGCCATTATCAGCTTCATTTATGATTGCCTCACGCGTTTGTTTTTCTTCCATTTCGGCTGTGAAACCACCCCCCTGTATCATAAAGTCAGGTATAACCCTGTGAAATATAGTCCCATCAAAGAAACCTTCCTCCACATATTCGAGGAAATTCTTCACCGTGACAGACGCAGCCTGCTCATTAAGCTCAATGACGATATTACCCATGCTTGTTTCCAACTTCACCGTATTCGTTTCTGATGTCATCGTATTCCTTTCAAAGTTCGCCTTTTTCGTTCCCTCACCGCAGCCGCAGACTAAAACAGCCGCCGTCAACAATCCGCAAAACCAGGACTTGCTAATCATAACGTACACCTCTCAAAACCAAATTTCTTATAAATGCGTCGTTTCATTTCTTTCACAGGCCGTCCACTAAGTGTTATAATCTATGCTCTCATGCCATTTATGTTTTTTGACCGATGCCAGAATCTTCTGGGCACATTGCAGTGCAGCCAGGCCCTCTTCAGCACTAACCTCAGGCATAAAGTCCCTGTCCATAACCGCCCGCAGAAAAGCCTCTTGCTCCAGACGGATAGGTTCCTTATCATCTATGACAAGCTGCTCGATATGCAATAAGTCCGGCCAGTTCACAGTAGTTAGGTCAAAATCTCCGGCCTCTTTGTGCTTCTGTATCCACTTAACAACATTGGTATTTGGGTCGGCCTTTATGACAATTCCGCTCTTCTTAAAATAGTCCACACTCAGATACGCCTGCCGGCTGAACACCCGTACCTTTCTTTCGGTTTTCAGACCCAGTCTCGAAGCGGTAATATTCGCAATGCAGCCGTTCTCAAATATAATTCTTGCGTTACAGATGTCTTCATTCTTTTCAATAACATTGACACCTACTGCGTCTATTTTCTTGATTTTACTTGCCGCCAGGGAGAGAATAATATCTATATCGTGAATCATCACATCGAGCACAACCCCGACATCGGTCGAGCGGAATGGATACGGACTGATGCGGTTGGCCTCTATAAATTTCGGTTCAATATTGAGCCTTTTGATTGCCTGAACAACCGGATTGCAACGCTCGGAATGCCCCACCGCCACGACGCTCTTATTTTTCTTCGCAAGTCCTGCAATTTTTCTTCCTTCTCTGACGTTGGCCGCCAGGGGCTTTTCAATCAGTACTGCAATATTGTTTTTGATAAAGTCTTTTGCCAGCTTAAGATGTGTCACTGTTGGAGTAGCTATTGTTACCGCATCAATCCCGTTAAAAGTCTCTACCAAAGACTCACCGGTCCCCTTTATCCACGAACTTTTAACGTGGTCAAACTTGTCCAGGATATCGATATAATCAGTAAAGGCCAGACAATTATATTGATCGGCTAAGCGCCGGGCTTTGTTGGCGTCTATATCGACCACAGCAACAAAATCACTCTGTGGCAGCCGGTCATAGACCTTCGCGTGTATGGCCCCCATTTTGCCGGCGCCCACAACAGCAGTTCGCACTTTCGTATTTTGCATCGTATACCCTTTGAACACGGACTAACACTGACGAGAACACGGACTAACACTGACAGGTCAGTGTCCGTCAGTGTCTGTCATCTAAACTTCTCGCGATACCTACCGAACTGATGCTCGCTGCTTTTAGTTATGCTGTCAATAATAGCCCGAACATTTTCATCGAGCCCGTCCTCCTGCGCCAAAGCATTTGCATTCTCCAGCAATGTGCCCGGCTCACGATACAGCTTCCTGTACGCTTCGAATATTCGCTTCTGTTGCTCGTCATTTAGACCGGCTCGGTCCAGACCTCGCTTATTAACACCCCGAACCCGCGTTGGATAATGCCCACTGACAGTCATAAACGGTGGAACATCCCGAGTAATCCCGGCCAGTCCCGCCACGAAAGACCACTTACCTATGGTAACAAACTGATGTACCCCAGCCAGACCGCTGAACCAAACACCGGTCTCAATCTTGCAGTGACCCCCTATCTGCACAGAGTTACTCATGACAATCTTATCTTCAAGTATGCAATCATGTCCAATGTGCGAACCGACCATGAGGAAATCATCATTTCCTATCTTTGTCATTGTACCCGGCTGAATACCGGGATGGATGGTTACTTGTTCGTGAATGATGTTTCCATCACCCATTACAATCCCGCCGAATTCATCACCTGAACTCAAACGCAGCGTCTGCGGCCGGCACCCAATCACACAATTCGGAAAAAAATGATTATTTTCTCCAATTTTGACACCCTTGTTAATCACTACATTGGCCTCAAGTATCGTACCTGCCCCGATTGAAACCCCGCCGTCAATAACGCAATTAGGCCCAATTACAACTCCGTCAGCCAGCTCGGCATCCTTATGAACTACCGCACTGGGATGTATCTGTAACTTCATATCTTTTCTCTTACCTTCACAGGTTTGTTAAATGGTTAATAGTAAATAGTTAAATCCGAAATTCGACCCAGCAACGCCGGGTTCCTATTGATACCCGCTGCTGGCGGGTCGAAATACTCCGTAGGACACCTTGTGGTGGAAACAATTGCAAATGACCAAAATTCAAATGACAGAAACAATAAGTTTTGAAAATTTGAACATTAGAATTTTGAATTTGTTTCGGATTTCGTGCTTCGTGCTTTTCATTACCAACTACCATACTGTTTCTATACCTTTTCGTCATCGACAAGCATAAATCTGATTTGTGCTTCGGCAACCACTGCATCGCCGACCATCGCTTTGCAACGACATTGTGCCGTTCTTTTCCTCAATCTGTTTGTTTCAGCTATAAGGATAAGCTGGTCACCGGGTATAACAGATTTACGCAATTTTACATTATCCATACTCAACAGCACTGCCAGCTTACCCGTATGTTCCAGCCTCTGTGCAAACAACAAGCCGGACACTTGTGCCATTGCTTCTACGATAAGAACACCCGGCATAATAGGAGTCCCGGGAAAATGGCCCTGGAAGAATTGCTCATTAAAGCTTACATTCTTTATGCCCTTTATTCGCGTATCGCCTTCAATTTCGATTACCTTGTCAACCAGTAAAAATGGGTATCTGTGGGGCAGAATCTTCCCAATCTGCCGAATATCCAATAGTGCATCCGTCCCGAACTTGGCAATTCGCTCCTCCTGCTGCGCCGCTTCGTACAATTTCCTTACAAGCTGCTGGTTCAACGCATGTCCGCTCTTATAAGCCACAATCCTGCCTTTAACTGCTCGACCCACTAAGGCAAGGTCACCAATCAAATCAACAATCTTATGCCTGACACACTCGTTGGGAAATCTGTAACTGTTCTTGATTGGCCCGTCTGAGTTGATAACCAGAATGTCGCGGGGGCTGATATGCGTTCCTATTCCGCGTGCCTGGAACTGCTTTGCTTCAGCCTCAAGCAAAAACGTTCGAGCTGCTGCCAGATGGTTCTCAAAGTTCTCCGGCGTCAGCCGACAACTGAAAATCTGCCTGTCGATACCCGTGTGCCCACCGTAATCCAGATCGTAAGTCAGACTTAATCCGTTTTCAGAATACGGCAGGGCGTAAATGCAGGCATCACCGGCGGTAATAGTAATCGGCTTTTTGATAACAAATTCTTTCCGCCTAACGTCCTGCTCAACCTTCTCGGCACGTTTGAGAACCTTGAAATACTCGGCACTGCTGCAGTCCGGGGCTGGCAGCTCAGAGCCGTTAACTTCTACAACCACATTATCAATCTCAAGCGCGTTAATCGCAGCCAAACAGTGCTCGATAGTCTCTATACTGACGGAACCTTTTTTTATTGTCGTGCGGCGACTGCGCTCGGCGAGGTTGGATGCAACAGCGCTAATCCGCACAGGCTCAGGAATATCGGTTCGAACGAAAGTAATCCCCGAATTCGCGGGAGAAGGGCGAAAAACGACCTTCGCCTCCTTTCCCTCGAATAAACCCCGACCGTGAATCTTACCTTCATTCTTTATAGTTTTTTGCAGCTTCAAGTTTTTCTACCCTCTTGATTAGGTGCTTCAGATGCTCTGCTATCTTAGGCAAACGCCTCATCAAACACATTATTCTGAATGCCTCTCTCCTTTCAAGCGCCGGGCTGCCAGCGAACTGTTGTCCGGCTGCTATGCTATCGTGAACACCGGATTTAGCACCAATCATTGTACCATCGCCTATTTCTATATTATCTCTCAGGCCAACCTGGCCGCCCAACACAACACCGTCACCCAGCTTGCAGTTGCCGGAAATACCAGCTTGGGCCGCTATCAGACAGCACTTGCCGATTACCACGTTATGGGCGATTTGCGCAAGGTTATCTATCTTTGTACCGGCTCCTATTATGGTATTTCCAAACTTGGCTCTGTCAATGCTGCAATTGGCTCCTATCTCGACAAAGTCTTCAATCGCAACCCCGCCGTTGTGTGGAATAAGTCTGTGGGCTCCCTCGATAAATGAATACCCAAAACCGGTCGAGCCAATTGTGCTGTTTGCCTGAATGACCACATTGTTACCTAAACAGCAGTTGTGATAAATAACAACATTGCTGTCGAGCCGGCAATTCTTGCCCAGTTTTGAATTCTCGCCTATTTTGCATCCGCTATCGATAATGCTGTTTTCGCCGATTTCAACACCATCGTTAATCACTACGCCCGCACCAACAAACACACCTGCAGCTATCTTGACGTCCTGGGCGAGCTTAGCGGTCGGGTCAATACCTGCGGTTACAGCTTTTAGTTTAGGCGCAAAAATATTCAAGGCTTCTATTAAAGCCGCATCGACATTTTTGACAACCAGTTGCGGCTTGTCTAAACCCTCGAGACGCGAAGAAACAATAACTGCACCTGCACGGGAAACTTCAAGCGCAGCCTTATGTTTATCATCT
Source organism: uncultured Pirellulales bacterium (assembly GCA_964444135.1). Lineage (GTDB taxonomy): Bacteria > Planctomycetota > Phycisphaerae > Sedimentisphaerales > Anaerobacaceae > NIOZ-UU13. The sequence goes on from CAYUFX010000005.1 coordinate 92,234, forward strand.
GAGACGAAAGTAACTTCACTCTCATTGGCCGTCTCGACCGGGCCTACAGCGCTTATCTGCCGGCTCCCGATTTTATCGGTATCAACCTTACCGGCTAACTCGGCCTCAAGCCGCTTAGCTAATTGTGCAACTGTCAATCTCATTCCGAATCAAAAACCGATTGATTAATCGATGAGTCCACTCACCACTCACCACTCACAACTCACCATTTACCAGATGATTATTTTTTATCCAGCCGAGCCACTACCTCATCGGAAATATCTACACATCCGCCACTATACAATACTTTGTGAGTACTGATTGTCTGCGAAATTTGATTTACACTTAATGCAAGAACGTCGATTTCATCCTTTTCCAACACCAAATCCAAACCCTTTTGCTCGGCCAGTTCAGAGGTTATTTGCAGAATGTCATTGTAGAGTTCTTTGCTCCATCTGTATTCTTTCAATATCCTCTGCTCTTTGTTGAAATCCTGCTGGGCCTGAAGGCTGGCCCGCTTATCTATCAGCTCCTTGCGCTGTGCCAGGTAATCACTGCTGTCCTGTTTTAACGCCTTCAGTGCCGCTTCCTGGGCCTCGATGTCTTCGGAAAGCTTCTTCAATTCCGCTATTATTCTGTCTTGCCAGGTAAGAGACTCGGTCCTGTACGCGGCGCTTCTCTTACAGTCACGAAAGACTTTCAGAATGCTGACCGTACCAATCTTTGAAGAGGGAGTATCGCCTTTCGACTGAGCCTGGCTGTATTCATAGCCCATTGCCAAAATAACCACACCTGCCAAACAACCCAAAACCATCGTCCTGGCCTTCATGAATCATCCTTTCTACTTTAATCTTATCTACTTTAATCTTAAATCTTTACTTTCAGAACAGTCCTCCCACGGAGAAACTGAAAACCCGCGTCTCGTCCGCGTCGTCTTTCATAAATGGCGTAGCAATCTCAAATCGCATCGGCACCGGCCCAAACCAATTTGGTATCTGTATCTGTATGCCTGTCCCAACCGCGGCCCGGTAGCTGCCGGTGTCTATTGCTGCGCTGTCCACGAAAAATAACGCGGCAAAATTGTCGCTTATCAAAGGCATGGTTACCTCGGCGTTGGCCAAAAATATCCAGTCACTGCCTATCGGGTCTTCCCGATCAGTGCTGGTTGTATTTGTTGGCAGACCTCTGGTACTCACGCCCCGATACTCAAAACCCCTGATACCATAAGCGCCCGTGCCACCGCCGTAAAATTTTTCAAAAGACGGCGCATTATCAATTGTGGTAGCTGCAAGCAGCTTTGTTGCTAAAACAGTTTTTCGCTCAAGCAGGTCCTCGTAGAGGGTTCTGTATCCTACGATGTTCCCTTTCAATATCCCAAAAGTCTCGTCACCGGTAACCTGCTCATAACCAACATTAAAAGTATAGCCTTTGCTCGGGTTAAATCTGTTATCCGTTAAATCTCTTCCGATGCCAAGGCTAATCCCGGCAAGGAAATTATCACCTTTGACATTTGTTATCTCTTTCGGCGCATATATATAAATGTTATCGACGTCAACATTTTCGACTCTAAAGCCAATACTCCTTCGCCAGCGGTTCTCGTATCGCTTCTCGAACCCTACATACCCCTTTGTTCTGCCTTCATCGTATAGCCTGCTGTTATTTCGCCTTTCTATTTCCCTTTCCCAGTCTGAGCCTCTGACATTGAGTGTTATGGGTTTATCCCGAAAGTATGGTTCACTGAATGTAATCGAATGCTGGCTGACTCGAGTCCCCGGCTCCAGAGCAATCCTCAAACTCTGGCCCGCGCCTTTGAAGGCTCGGCCGGTAATGAATTCTCCGAAGCTCTCCGGCCAGTCTGAAATATCGAAATTGCGCTGCTCATAAACCAGCTGCCCAATTATGTCGCTGTCACTCGAAAAGCCGCCGGCAAACATTACCGAGCCAGTCTTGCCCTCTTTGATATCAACCTTTACATCCTTGCGGTTATCTGCTCCGTTGCCGGGCGTAACAGGTCTGATAATTACCTCCTCGGCTAATGTCGTTCTTTGGACATATCCTTCCAATTTGCCATCCCCTTGTTTGGGAGCTAAATCAGCGTTGTACAATTGGCCCGGCACAAAACCATACTCGTCCAGAACATGCCGGACGACCTTATCCTGCGTCTGCTCATTGCCGGTTATGTCAATCCGCCCTATCCTGAACTGTTGTCTCTCAGTAATGTAAAATTCAACATCGACAACATTAACATCCGGAACAAACTCAAGCCTCTGCTCGACCTGAGCATCCACAAAGCCGCTCTCCCGATAAAGCTTGAGAATCTCCTTGGTGTGTGAATCAGCCCTTCGCTTATTATAAATTTGTTCCTGCTCTAACTTCAACCCTTCCAGCAGTTTTTGGTCATCGAAGTTGTTATTGCCGGTAACGGAAATTTCCCCAACAGTATAGATTGGCCCCTCATCAATTTCGAAAGTGATATGCACCTTTTTACTGTCGTCAGTAAATCCTCTTTTTGCTGTTATATTGTAATCGAGAAAACCCCTTTCGTAGTAGATATTTTCCAGCCTTGCTACGTCCTCAGCCGGCACCTCTTCAATATAGTAGCCCGACCAAAAAAACCATTTCTTCGTCTTCGTCTTTACAGCCTTTTTAAGTGTCGAGGTCTTGATAGCATCGTTGCCGCTGAACTTCACCGACCCGATCTTGACCTTCGGACCCTCATTAATTGTATAAACCACCTGGCCTTGCTGTAACTTCTCGCTATCCAGCGTTACTTCAACAAAGGCAAATCCTTTTTGTCGATAAAATTCAGCAAGGGTTCTTCTGTATGCTTCGGCCAGAATCGGGTCAAGGTAATCGCCTACTTTAAAATCCAGTTTCTTCTCCAGAGTCTTGTCCTTAAACGCCCGGTTGTTCACAAAAACAACCGATTTGATAATGTTTCTGCCGCCGCTGTCCGGCACCAAAACGTCGGCTCTCTTGGTACGGGATGTACAACCTGAGCCTAAACTCAAAAGCACAATCAAAACAAGCCAGAGGACAGAAGGCAAAGGAATTCTGATATCTGATTTCTGTTTTCCGACTTCTGAATTATTTGGCATCTTGTATCTCATCTCTTGGTTAAATGGTGAGTGGTGAATAGTCAACTCACCAATTAACCAATTAACTACTCACTAATTAAAATGGCACTCCTTCGCCGGCGGGCTCTTCTACGAAAGAAGCATTCTCAAACCGCATACATTTTTTCCTAAATATCAACTTCACTTTTCCCGTTGGGCCATTCCGCTGCTTTGCAATTATTACCTCTGCAGTGTTCTCTTTATTTTCATCTTCATTACTATATATTTTACTCTCCTGCTTATCACTCAACTCAAGCCTTTCGGAATGTCTATAATAATCCTCACGGTGCAGCAGCATCACAACGTCGGCGTCCTGCTCGATACTGCCGCTCTCACGCAAATCGCTCATCCTCGGCCTATGATCCTCCCTGCCCTCGGGAGAGCGATTCAACTGGCTCAAAACAATGACAGGGATATTCAGTTCCCTGGCCAGGGCCTTTAGGTATCTTGAAATTGTGGTGATTTCCTGCTGACGCGATTCAAACCGCCCCGCACCTCCACTCATCAGTTGCATGTAATCCACCATAACACAACGTATATCGTTCATGCTTTTAAGCCGTCTTGCCTTGGCGCGAAGCTCAAGCGGCGTTAGCAACGATGTATCATCGATATAAATCGGTACTTCATACAACGCACTGCAAGCTACTTGTAGCTTTTCGTAATGTTCAGTATCGAGCATCCCCTTTCTGACTTTCTGGCTGTCGATTTCACTTTTGCTGCACAAAAATCTTTCAACTAATTGCTGCCTGCCCATCTCTAACGAAAATATAGCAACTGGTGCCTTCTCCACTACACCAAGATATTCCGCAATATTCAATGCCAGGCTGGTCTTGCCCATACTGGGCCTGCCGGCGATGATTATCATCTCGCCGTTCTGCAGACCGCAGGTCATATCGTCAAGCTCATAATAGCCTGTGGCTAAACCCGTAACATGATGGCCTCGACGTTTCTCTATGCGCTCATACACCTCTGTCATCAAGTCCTTCACTGGAACTGCTGAACCTTTGATTCTTCTGCTCGCTACCTCGAATATCCTTTGCTCTGCCTTGTCGAGTTTCTCTCTTGCCTCACCTTCCTCCTTGTAGCCTAAGTCTAAAATCTCATTGGCTGCCGAAATCATCTCACGAAGAAGCTGTTTGTCCTTGATAATATCGGTGTAGTACATTACGTTCGCCGACGAAGGCACAGAGTCAAGAATCTTTGCGATATATGCGACGCCGCCCACCTCTTCGAGCTGTTTGCGCTTTTCAAGCTCATCGCGAAGCAGAACTGCGTCAATAGCTATATCCTCACCTTTGCTTTTCTCATAAAGTGAAATCAGAGCATCAAATATCATCCGGTGTTCGAATCGGTAAAAGGTCTCTGTTTTCACCTGTTCCACAATGTCGTTAATACATTCCGGGTCAATCATCATTGAGCCTAAGACCGCCGCCTCAGCAGCCAACGATTCCGGCATACTGCGTACCACTGTTAGTTTGCCGCTAACATTCGACTTGGCACTAACGGGACCCGCCGCCTCAACCGTCTCTATCCTTTGGCTTTGCGAACGAACATTTTTTCTTTTGGTTACCATTTCCTTACCCTCTCAATCAGTTCTTATTGATGACAGCAGCCGCTGCCCTCGCTGAACTCAAATTTTCGTAATCTCGGATTTTACCTGCCAGCCCGCCAACAGTCAAATACTTGTTATAATTATTGTTTACATGGGGTACCTGTATTGGAAATGTGGTTTTTATCGCACTAAAGCGGGAAGTTAAAAATTTTAAAAAATTTGACTTTTGCCATAACCCTTCAGCGGTTTTAATTGACTCGTCCCCGCGTGTTGTTGGCGGGGAAACTGCTCCATTGTTTTGAGTGTCCTCTACTCTAATGGGGCCTGCCCCCGCGTATTACTCGCAAAGCCTGTTCTCGGCTCCCATCGGGGAGCGAGTAGCGGGGAATTTTTAGCAGGATTGTTACCTATTTTAACACCCGAAACCACACTCCCATCACGCCTGTCCTTGCTTACTTTTCAAGTAAGTACCAGCACAAATCGTTCGAAATTATGCTGTTTAATTCCTGATGTATTTTCGGCAATGTCACATTCTCATTCCCGATGTCTTTATCGGAAAATGTCCAGCTTGTCCGTTGAATATCATGCATACTGCATTGTCAGCTTAAACTTTGAAGCGCTTGATCTTGTCCAGAGGATAAAAAGTGCCGCGCCAGTAGATACCCTGATTTAGATGGGTCCGGATAGTGGCTTTCAGAATGATATATATCAGGATGCATGTAGAGAATGGAATCAACAACGCATACCAGCGGGTAAGATGATACTCCCCGGTCGCGAATAAATATATTAATGTGATTACTATAGAAGTGGCCAGATAGAACCATCGGGCCGGTGCCGGTGTGACAAAAATCGCTGCAAAAGGGAATACGAACAGCAAAAAGAGCGCCAAACAGGAAAGCAAAGCCCGTGCCAGGCTGTAATTGACGAAGGTGGCGGAGTTTTTCATGAGCCCGTCGATCATATCTCGAACTGAAGCATACCATTGAATACGGATCAACCTCTTGCCGAATACAACTCTCTGACGATATCCACGGGATTTCACGAGTCTTCCCAGCATAATATCATCATCAGGACGCAGAGCGATAGCACGATGAGTTCCAACGGCCTTATAAGTTTCGGCTTTCAGCAGGTTGAAGGCACCGATTCCAACGGAATAGCGACTTTTAGGATTCTGGGCCCGCCAG
>CAYUFX010000006.1:0-43674 GCA_964444135.1 uncultured Pirellulales bacterium
ATGGGCGATACAGGATTCGAACCTGTGACCTCACGGGTGTGATCCGTGCGCTCTATCCAACTGAGCTAATCGCCCTTTACTACTCTGCCCCCACGGCTTACTGGAGCAAGCCAGCAGTGGGGGCTACGTAGCACGAGTTAAATTTCCAAAATTCGATTGAAAATTATAAATAGTCAATCGCAAATGGTCAACCGCAAATTAAATTTGCCTGCACCTATGGTTCCGCAGGCATAGGTGCCATAATATTGAGGCGCCCTAATTTAACACCCTTCATGCTCAATATGCTTTCCGCCACCTTATTGATTTCGCCGACATGTCCCCGAAGCACAATCACCTCCAGACAATCGTGCTCATCCAGATGAACATGCAAAGAAGAAATCACCTCCAGGGACGAACCCAGAGTATGCGAATGTTGCAGATCTATCAGCCTCTCCGTGAGCTTTGTCGAGTGATGGTCGTAAACCAGAAATACAGCGGCGACCCCTTTGGCCTTTGGGTCGCCGAGACGCTCTTCACTTAATTGCCGGCGTACAAGGTCACGTATCGCCTCGGACCGGCTCTGATAACCCTGCTTGGCAATAAGCCTATCAAACATCGAAAGCAGCTTTTTATCAAGCGAGACCCCTATACGTTCAATTCTGTCCATTTTTGTCCCCTTTATCGAGTAAGGACAAATCTCCTGCGGAGTGAACCACAAGGCATCGTATGAAAAAAGATTAACCACAGAGAACGGCACAGACACAAAATAATCAACTATCAATCGTTTCGCCGTTCCACTTTAGCCATCTTCTTAAGGGACACATTTTATCAGATTCCCGCTTCAGGGGCCTGAATTATCGCAAAATGGAAACTCTTATATGACCTCGAGTCGGCGAAGAATCGACTTTGTCCAGCGGCCGCTGCGAAGCTGTGAAAAGATAAGCAGTAACAGTATTAACAGCCAGTAACCGCAGAACCGCAGATAATAAAGGATAATGTCGAATATACTGCCGGTCTCAGCAGAGCTCCACTTCACCAATTCGCAGGGTGTATATATAGCTCCGAGAACCATCCCGCACAAAACTCTCTGCCAGGGCAGCAGCAGAATAAGCATAACCAGTGACAGGAAAAATGCCCTGCTGATATGGTTCATTCCCCCGAGCCTGCCTACCAGCGAAATCTTCAAGGACAAAAGTATTGTCAGGCAGTAAAGCAGCCCCGTTAGTATAAGTATTGCATTGACAACCCGGATACCCCTGGCTAAATGTTTGAAGGTTATTCCAAATAAAGACTCCTCCATTTCTGCTTCGGCCGGCTCACTTTGCTCGGCAGCCACTTTTTTTGCAGCCTCGCCAACATCCTCACTCAAGCCCCCACCCCCAACAGCAGCCTTGCTACCGGGATACTCCTTTGCGGTAATGTAGCCGGTATTTACAACCCAAAAGGATATCTGCAGCAGCAGAAGACATATAACCACAATGACAAAGAAAAAGTTTTTCCATCCTCTGAATACCCCAATCGCTTCAAGACAATCGGTAGTATCCAATAAACTGCTTGGGCCGGCCTGGTTCTCGTTCATTTTAAAATCTCCTAAATTGGGTTAATGGATTAGTTCATTGCTCACCACTCACTATTTAACTACTCTCCATTTCCATGAGCATCCGGCACGCCTGTTAGTCCTAAGGACCCATTTCGGAGAAGCGTGCTTTTCAGCATCCCTTTTAAGCTATTATGTTCTACCTCTGCTTCAAATGCAAGAAATTTCTTTGCCTCGCACCAATTGATTTCGAGCCGGATACCGGAACGCATTGAAAAGGCCAATTTTTTTCTCCCAGGCAATTAGTGCGAGATTATTTCTCATCTTTTATCTTCCGGAAACTATTTTTTGCTGCTTCAATAGTCTTCTCAATGTCCGCTTTGCTGTGGGCTAACGAAACAAACATCGCCTCATAAGCGCTTGGTGCAAGATAAATCCCCTGTTCCAACATCAGGGCAAAGAATTTCTTGAATCGTTTTATATCGGTTGACTGGACATCTGTAAAGTTCTGTACTTTTTTATCAGTGAAGAAACAGCTCATAATCGAGCCGAGGCGATTAAGTGTAACGGCAATACCGGCCTCTTTTGCGGCATTAGCTAAACCGGCCTCCAACAAAGCCGCCGAAGATTCGAGTCTTTCGTAAGTAACCTTCTGTCCGAGTATATCCAGTGTAGCATTTGCTGCTGCTGTAGCAAGTGGATTACCACTAAGTGTCCCAGCCTGATAGACCGGCCCGAGCGGAGCGAGCATGTCCATAATATCGGCTCGGCCACCAAGAGCCCCTACAGGCAATCCACCTCCTATGATTTTGCCTAAACAGGTAATATCAGCTTTTATACCAAAAAGCTGCTGTGCTCCACCAAGGGCTAAGCGAAAGCCTGTTATCACCTCGTCAAATATCAAAAGCGAATCGTTTTGGTCGCACAAATTCCGAAGCGTCTGCAGGTATCCATCAATGGGCGGCACTACGCCCATATTTGCAGCGACGGGCTCAACCAGAACCGCTGCTATTTTCCCCTTGTACACATCAAACGCAGCCCTAACCGCCTCAATATCATTATATGGGATTACGACGGTCAGCTTGGCAATCGAATCAGGAACACCCCCGCTCGAAGCGATGGCACTCCCTAAGGGACGCCCTGTGGTTGCTTCGGCAAGGCCGGAACCGGCTGCTACCAGCAGCGAATCGCTGTGCCCATGATAACAGCCGACCATCTTGATTATTAAATCTTTTTTGGTATAGCCGCGGGCAAGCCGGATAGCACTCATTACTGCCTCGGTGCCGCTACTTACAAGCCGGACCTTCTCAACCGAATCGAAAGCGGCGATTATCTTCTTAGCTAAGGCGGTCTCAGCCAATGTCGGTGCCCCGAATGATGTGCCTTTCCGCGACGCCGTAGCTATAGCCTTCAGCACCTTCGGATGGGCGTGTCCGAGTATCATCGGTCCCCACGAGCCCACGTAGTCGATGTACTCATTGCCGTCAATATCGTAGATTTTTGACCCTTTTGCACGGGCGACAAAAACCGGACCAATATCTACACCCCCAAAGGCACGTACCGGGGAATTCACACCTCCCGGCATATATCTACATGCCTCGGCAAAGGCCTGTGCCGATTTAGTTAACTGCTCCGTCATCTGTCCTCTGTCATCTGTTATTTGCCTTTCCATCATAAGACTATTGGCGGGAAAATTCAAACTATTTGTATAAGCTGCTTCCATAACGTTTTTAAGCTGCTTGTAGAATGCTATTTTTCTTGCAATGTCTGCACGATTGCATATACTTCGTGATTGGTAACGGCTAAGTGGTAACTAATTAGACCCTGTTGTGAAAATAGTATTTGTCATTCCCGCGGAAGCGGGAATCCAGCTTTTTCTTTTTGGACCCCTGCTTTCGCAGGGGTGACATCATCGGTTTTTTTTTCCGCAACAGATACTCATTACCATTAAGCAATTACCATTAAACAAAATACGGGAGTAAATATATGAATTTAGTCAGGTGGTTTCGAAAATATAACCAAAAAGTGATGGCTGTTGTTGTCATCGTCATAATGTTCGGCTTTATCGGCGGCGGCACTTTGCTCCAACAGTTAAGCCGAAGAGCAACAGGGCTGCACAAGACAATAGCTTACTTTGGGGACAACAAGAAAATAACAAACAATGACTTATACTTGGCACGACAGGAACTGGATATCCTCAGAAGCCTGGCGGCCGATGTGCTGCTGAGGAACCAGGACCTACGGGGAATTCTCCTGGGCGAGCTACTGTTTGCTGAGCAGCAAACTTCGCCGGCACTTATCAATCATATAAGGCAGACGATTAGAACGAACCGGTACAGAATCAGCGATAAACAAATCAACGATATGTACAGACGCTCGGTGCCGTCCAATATATACTGGCTGTTACTTAAAAACGAAGCACAGCTCGCTGGTATCAGGGTGCCAAACGAGCAGGCGGGCGAATTGCTCGGACAAGTAATACCACAGCTATTCAACGGCCAGACGTATTCGCAACGAATTGGGGTTCTAATAAACCAGCATGGCCTTCCGGAGCAGCAGCTTCTGACAATATTTAGCGAATTATTAGCCGTAATGCAGTACGCCCAGATGATTTGCTCAAATGAAGATGTTACAAGCTCACAGGTAGCCCAGACCATTGCCACCGAGCAGGAGAGCATTGACGCTGAATTGGTAGAATTCGATCCCACCGTATTCGCCGATGACCAGGCTCAGATAAGTAATGAAGAAATGCTCGAGCATTTTAACAAATACAAGAAATTCTTGCCTTCCGCCGTAAGCGAGGAAAATCCCTATGGCTTCGGATATAAACTGCCGGACAGGGTTCAGCTTGAATACATAGTCGTCAGGCTCGACGATATTCAGAAGCTGATAACACCGCCTACCCAACAGCAGAAGGAGGATTATTATCAAAGAAATAGAGAACAGTTATTCACTGAGCCAGTGCCATCCGACCCGAATGACCCGAACTCACCGCCGAAACAAGAAACTAAAAGCTATGCCGAGGTTTCAGATATAATTTCGGAGCAGCTTCTAAAAGACAAAATAAATTCCACCGCAAATAGAATATTGCAGGAGGCCAAAACAATTACCGAAGCCGGCCTGGAAGATACAGATATAGAGCCTGCTAATCTGACTGATGAGCAGTTTAAGGAAAAGGCCAGCGATTATAAAACCACCGCCGAGCAATTAAGCGAAAAGCACAATTTCAAGCTATATGCAGGCCGGACGGGACTGCTTAGTCCAATCGATATGCAAACCGATGAATATCTTGCAAGGCTGTATTTAGAGGGCCACGGGCAAAATCCGGTCTCATTGGCTCAGATTGTCTTTGCCGTCGGTGACTTAGCAGCCAGCGAGCTTGGACCGTTTGATGTGCAAAAACCCAGAATGTATGAAAATATCGGGCCCCTTAAAGATTTGTGGGGCTTCCCGATTTATCGGGAGAGCAGGCTCCGGGACGTCTCCGGACAAATAATGGCCATTGTTCGGGTGATTAAAACTATAAAAGCCGCCGAACCACAAAGCATAGACCAAACCTTTAGCACAAGCTCATTTGAATTCGACCCAAACCAGCCTTCAGCCTTGAGCGGAGCCGAAGGGGAAGACGCAGTCGAAAATATTTATTCGGTAAAAGAAAAAGTCACCGAAGACTTAAAGAAACTTGCTGCAAGGGACATCACAAAAAGCAAAGCCGAAGAGTTCATTGGCCTGGCGGCAAAGGACGGCTGGGACACCGCAATTGATAAATTTAACGAACTCTACGGAAAACAAACCAGCCAGGACCCAAACGACCCTAACGCATCTGAGATTTCAAATGAGGAAAAAAGCGTTAGCGAACCTTTCAAGCTGCAAAATCTTACAGGCCTGAGAAGAATATCAAAGGCGACTTTACAGACTCTAACTTTCCAAACTGCAGGAAATCCGGCGGCACCGTTCTTCCTAAATGAGCGTCGAAAACATCGCCGCTTCGTAGAACAGCTTTATTCGCTTATACCGCAGGACAGTAACACTGTTGATGCCGTTCCTCTGATTATAGAATTCAAGCCGGATATGAGCTTTTACTGCATAAAAAATATTTCAGTCAAACGCATTACACTCCAGGAGTATGAAAAAACCAAAGCGATGCAAATCCAAAGAGAAGATTATACTCAATCCGAGAGCCTGGCGGCGGTCTACTTTAATCCCGAAAACATATTAAAACGTATGAGCTTCAGGCCTGCCCCCGCCAGCAACAAGCGGGGGCCTGCCGGGGCCGGTGAAGAACCGGCGGATGCCAATACGCCCATTCCTCCGGGCGAAGCCCACCATAGCACGACAGAATCGGAGGCAACATTGTGACGACAGCGCGTTCGAAAGAAAACCGCACCATATTTCTGCTGGTTGTAGGACTGCTTGCCTGGCTCGTCCCGGGCGCCGGACATCTACTGCTAAAAGAAAGAAAACGTGCGCTCATTATATTTGTAACTATTGTCCTTACCTTCTTCGCAGGATTATATGTCGGCTCAATTGGAGTTATTAATCCCGTCGGAGCAAAGAGCTGGTATGTGGCACAAATTATGAATTCACCGATGGTGGCAGTCCTGGGGCATTTGGCCACAGCCGCAGACTATTCTGTCTTTGGCAGACCGAACGAAATAGGACAGATATACACCAGCATCGCAGGCTTGCTAAACCTTTTGTGTATTGTAAACGCCGTTTATTTGGCTCACCTGCAAAAAACAGAAACCGCTGGAGACTGATATGTCGATAATGCCCGCTCTTGTAATAGCGACCTTTACAACGCCGGAAAAAATTAGCGCAAATCCGCAATCTATTCTGTGGCTGCTGCCGTTAGTAGCCGCGATTGCCATCGTCTATAAAGCAACGAAGGTGTCCGAGATAAAATCCGCCAATTTCCTCAAAGAAGCTGTGATTCTAACCGGTTCAATTGTTGTTTTTATGTTCATAACTGCATTGGCCCTGTGCGCCCTGGCATGGCTGATTACAGAGTAACCGCAGAGAAAATCTTCAAACAGAGCCCCGACCGTAAGGGAGGGGTAATTGCAGTCCCGGATTCAGAGTGGGTGCACATCGAGCGCACTTAATTTCTTTGATTGATATTATTCGTCGTCCTCTCCAGAGACCTTCTCGAGCACACCTAACTCGACAAGGGCATTGAAGGCGGCTTTTTGCTCCGCTTCTTTTTTGTTTGTCCCCCAGGCGCTCGGGAAATGACGGTCTGCGATAACCACTTCCAGCTCAAAGCACTTATTGTGGTCGGGGCCTTTTTCATCAAGCAGCACATAGACGGGCGTAACATTAGACTGCTCCTGGGAGTACTGTTGCAGTAACGACTTGAAGTTGCCCTGAGCCTGTTCTGCATCGGCTCGCTCAATTAACGAACCAAAAATTCTCAGGATAAAACTGCGGGCCGCGTCAAATCCCCCATCAATATAAATTGCAGCGATAATGGTTTCCAGCACACCGGCGGCAAGAGAACCTGACAAAGCCCGGCTGGAAACCATTCCCTTACCAACTTTTAAAAATTTTTGTAGTCCAAGCTGCCTCGAAACACGGGCGCACGTCCCGCGAGAAACAAGCATACTCTTAATCTTCGTTAAGTCGCCCTCGAGATAACCTGTAAATCTCTCGAAGAGTGTTTGACAGATAACCACAGCTAAAACTGCATCACCGAGAAACTCCAGCCTTTCGTTGCTTAAAAGACGATTATCCACTGCAGAGGAATGAGTAAATGCTGTGGCTAAAACAGTCTTGTCCGAAAATGTGTAACCTATCGTATGCTCGATTTGCTGCAGAGTTTCTTTATCCATTTTAACTACATCCTGCTTCTATAGGAACCCTGCGAGCAGATTACGAACACCGCTATAAACAGCGATCTTCGTAGCCGGCTCAACAGAAAAAATCCATCTGGTAGATGATAAATAGTAAATAATAAATAGCAAATAGTAAATAGTAAATTTCACCACTGACGGTTAATGGGCGAGTGGTTAATTGGATACTCACTACTCACCACTCACTTCTCACCACTCGCTACTCACCACTCACTACTCACCACTCACTAATGGCTTACTTGCTAACTTCCATCTGCAAACCTGCCAGGGCCACAAACTTATCGTCGGCAAACTCAAAAATCCCGTCGAGACCGGTTACCGTAAAGATACCTTTGGTTGCAGCCGCAACGTTGCAGAAAACAAGCTGATGACCGCAATCCGCTAACAGCTTGCGCAGCTTCAGAAGCTTTGAAAGGCTGGAGGAAGTTACAATATCCACGCTGGAAAAGTCTATTACCGCGTCACAGTCGCCTCTGTCACGCACCATCTCCGTAACCGTTTTGAGCTCATCTCCCATCTCCGGCTCCTGGGGCAAGTCCACAAGAATAATATCTTCAGACCAATCTTGAATCCCCATCTTAATCTCCTTTTTTCAAGTAAAAAAAGCGTTTAAGCTTCACATTTTGCAACTCATCACAAAATGGGTTGCCGAGCAACTTTCAGATATTTTATCGGCAGAAGTGTCGGCCGGGTTAAGAAAGAAAAACAAAAGAAACTTTTTAGCTTTACGGCATCGGCCTATAAAAACTAATGTTTTTGTATCCTCAGCGAAATCAACAATAGAAACCTTGAAAAAAGGTGAGAATTTTATTCTTCGTCTCTACTAAACGCAGTTATAATTTTCGGTCCAATTTTCGGTAACTGACAGCCTCTGCGATGTGTTCCGGCTGAATGTTCTCGGTACCGGCCAAATCGGCTATTGTCCGCGCCACTTTGCAAATCTTGTCGTGAGCACGGGCGCTCAGCCCGAATTCTATCATCGCCTGTTTCAGGATGAATTCACTCGCTGAATCGAGCTTGCAGAACTTCTCCACCTGTTTATGGCTCATCCTTGCGTTTATCATAACCTTGCTATCACCGAAGCGCTTTGCTTGAACGCCACCGGCCCTGACAACGTCCTGCCTCATCGTAGCCGAGTCGAGACGGCTTGATTTTGAGCGTAGCTTGCTGAAACTTATCGCAGGCACCTCAATATGAATATCAATCCTGTCCACCAACGGCCCGGACACTTTTGACAGGTACCGCCCTATCTGGCCCGGCGTGCACTTACATCTTCTCGCGTCACTGCCGAAATAACCGCACGGACAGGGATTCATCGCCGCTACAAGCATAAATTGAGCAGGGAATCTGATGGTCTTTTTCGCACGCGAGACAATGACGAAACCGTCCTCCAATGGCTGACGAATCATCTCAAGAACATGCCGTGGAAACTCGACAAATTCATCCAGAAACAATATTCCGAAATGAGCCAGAGACAATTCCCCGGGCCGGGGCGTCGTACCGCCGCCAATCAGGGCCGGCCCGCTTGCTGAGTGGTGCGGCATTCGAACTGGGCGGGTAGCTAACAACGCCTTGTTTTTACCCAACAGCCCCACGGAGGAGTACACACGCGTGGTTTCGAGCGATTCTTCCAGACTCAAAGGAGGCAGAATCGTCGCCAATCTTTGCGCCAACATTGTCTTGCCTGCTCCGGGTGGGCCTATCATCATTATGTTATGTCCACCGGCTGCCGCAACCGTCACTGCCCGCTTGACGTTTTCTTGGCCCTTAACATCGGCAAAATCAACTTCGTAACTTGACGCCACGTTAAAAAGCTCATCAACATCAACCGTGGTCGTCTCCAACGGCAGCTGCCCCGAAAGAAAACCTGCCGCCTGGGCGAGTGAGCCGACGGCAAAAACATCAATATCGGCAACCACCGCAGCTTCTCTGGCGTTTTCTAATGGGACTATCATTCGGCTAAAACCGTTTGACGCAGCGGTCATCGCCATACTCAATATGCCGTTGACCGACCTGACCCTGCCGTCCAGAGCTAATTCGCCGACGATAATGGTCTCATTAAGAACAGAGCCGACCGTGGCCCCCTGGCCAATGAGCATACCAAGGGCAATAGGCAAATCGAAGGCAGGTCCTGCCTTTTTCACATCTGCCGGCGCTAAATTTATTAACGATTGGGTTTTGGGATGCTTATAGCCGCTGTTAACAATTGCGCTTTTGACCCTCTCGATACTTTCCTTCACCGCAGTATCAGGCAGCCCTACGATAACAGACTTCTCAAAGCCGCCCCGTGCAACGTCAACCTCGACCTCGCAGATTATCCCTTCAATCCCTTCAAGTGTAACGCTATTCAGTCTGGCTAACATTTTGTTCCCCTATTTTACCGGTTTGGAAAAAGCAATTTTAAGAGCTGTTCAGATACACTGCAAGCAATTTTAAACCTTTTCTGCAGGCAGACCTGTTGCCCACTTTCCCGGCATGGTTTCTCTGGATTGATAATGCTTGTTTGTTTATTGCACCAACCAAAAGTCGGCGTGAAAATCTCCGGCATTATTGCTGATATCAGAGAAATATTATAGGCAGCAACTTACCAATCAACTATCTATTATGGGAACTTCCAAACCATGTTCATTCATCAGTTTTGAATCCGACATTATCCTTTTAGCCTCGCTGTCGGCAATAATATGACCCTTATCGAGCAGAACTGCCCTGTCGGCAAGTGCCGCCGCAAAATTCATATTACACGTCGCTATTATCAATGTTTGAGACAATCTGCTAAGCAACTCTATAAGATTGTTACGATTTCTTGGATCCAAACTACCGTCAGGCTCGTCGAGCGTAATTATCTTCGGTGACATAGAAAGTATAGTTGCTATCGCAGCGGCCCGCTTCTGGCCGGCTGAAAGATGATGGGGGGCTTTGTCGCCCATTTCAGCTAAGCCCACAGTCTCCAGCGCATCGGCAACCCGCTCTTTCACCTCTTCCGCTCCAAGCCCCATATTCAGCGGCCCGAACGCTACATCGTCAAACAAGGTAGGCATAAATAATTGGTCGTCGGGATTTTCCAGACAGGAGCCGAGACTGGTGCGAATTTGTTTGAGATTTTTCCTGTTGATTTCCAAACCGTCAACAAGTACTTTACCCGTCCCTTTTATAAAGCCCGCCATTACAAGAAGCAATGTTGACTTACCCGCACCGTTCGGACCTATCAGAGCAACCTTCTGGCCGTGCTCGACCTTCAGGGTAATGTCACTCAGAGCGGCCGTGCCATCGGGATATTTGTATGAGAAATTTTCTATGTCAATTGCGTTCGGCATAAATAGCTCTTACTGCAAAACCGGTTTCACAAAAAAATACAATCCCAATATAAACGATGCAGATATAGCGGCAAAAAGTAAATCGGTTCGGCGAATTTGCAGCTTTGAAATGCTGCGCCATCTTCCATCAAAACCTCGTCCCTGCATTGCAATGTTTATGCGCTCAGCCGTGTCGATACTTCGGACAAACAGAGAGCCGACCATAGCTGATGCGGTACTCAGCTCTCTCTTAAACCCGAGTCCTCTTAGCTTTCTCCCTGCTCTTGCTCGCAATATATGATGGGCCCTGTCGATAAGAACGAATATGTAACGGTATAAAAAGCCGAGCTGAATAACCAGTAGCTTCGGTACTCCCAACCGTTGCAGGCCGGTAAGTAAATCGTTAAATCGAGTAGTGGACACCAGCCCTATTAAAGCTAACATTGTAACAACGAACTTTCCAAGGATGGTAAAGCATCGCATCCAGCCAAATGATATCTGCCAACTAAATGGTCCAAACGCAACGGTATCAAGAGTTCTGTCGTACAGCGGGCAGCTCAAAGCCAGCACCACTACAAATGGACTAACAAGTAATATCTGCTTGAAAACAAATCTTAGCGGAATCCCGCCCAATACGAGAATTGTAAAAGGCCCGATTGCATAGCAGGATAAAATGCTAAGCGAGGTACGCGGCAGGGAAATAACCACTGCGGTAAAGACAAGCACAACTATAAACTTTACTCTGCTGTCAAGCCGATGTATCACTGAATCCTGATAAGCAAATTTATCAATATGTGCGTGGTGCATTTGGTAAGCACATCCAAAATCGACAAACCAAAACCCGCAGAACCCTCAATACAGGCACTGCGGGCATTTGCATTTATAGTGTTTATTCTATTGTAGCAAATTACGCCGTTGATGACTGCTTTTTTCTCAAAATCCTTGCCGTCAGCCAGATAACTCCCATTGTTACCGCCGAGCCGACTACTCCTGCGAAGCTGGTCCAGCCGGCTGATAACTGGGCCTCCTCTCCGCCGGCTTCTCCTAATTTCGATGACCTTATCGAATAATCCGGCAGCAGAGAATATTTGGACTGGAAATCATCTACCGCCGTAATTCTCGGGTCATCATTGGATACGGCGGCCTCGAAATCCGGCTGGTCAGGCCTTTCTGCGTAGCTCCACTCCAGACCATCTGGAGAATCGGAAGCGAGCAAAGACAATCCCGCACCGACAATAATAGTAAAAACCGCTAAAGTTACTAACACCGCTTTTCTGCTTAATCTGACTTTACCTGGCAGAGAATCCATAACCACATCGGGTCTGACCTGCTGCAGGTATGCCAATACCGTCACGGTAACCAGGCCTTCGACAAAACCGACCAAAAAATGAACGCCAATCATTGTTATCAAAAAAGTTGAAAACGGAACCGCCAATACCCCGGACAGCCCCGCTTCTATCGGAACAAGAATCGCACCTGCTTCAAGAGCAATCACACAGGCTAACATCGCTCCGATGTACGCCTTTGAACTACTGAATTGGCCTGTCGTAACAACCCTGTATAGAAAGTAACCGAGGTAGCTCGGTATGAGCCCCATATTGATAATGTTACATCCCAGTGCTAACAGGCCGCCGTCCTGGAAAATAAGGCACTGTATAATCACCACCGACGATATGACTATTGCACCTAAGTGTGGACCTAATATTATTGCTAACAGTACTGCTCCAACCATATGTCCGCTTGTCCCGGGCATCGCCGGAAGCTGGAAATTGACCATCTGCGCCGCAAAAACAAACGCTCCCAAAATACCCATCAAAGCGAGTTTATCCGCGGCGATAATCTGCCTGACCTTCCTGCAGATAAAGCCAAGACTCCCCGCCGCTATTGCTAACGTTCCAGCAGCAACCGGAATCGACAGCAATTCATTAGCCATATGCATAACAAAATCTTCCTAATTGTCTTTATGTTTCGATGATAACAAGAAACAGTAAATCGTATTGCAGCGCATAAAAATAACGTATTTGTGCTACCAAATCAAGAAAAATAATCTATAATTGTCAAGAACATCTGAAAAACAATTTATTTCTGAGGTAAAATACCTTGACGCATCGTGTTGAGATGTGTAAAATCATGGTATCGGGTTTAATAGGTATTTGTGAAACCGTTGGAGCTAATCAGAAAGTATGTCCAGCTCCTCAAAAAACCAGTTCAGTTTGCATAGGACAGCATCGGCTGCGATGCTTGCTGTATATCTGGTTGTGTTCAATTCAATCGACCTATTCCACAGTGAAGATTGCGTGTTTGGTGTTGTGCATCCGGGCACCACAGATGCTATATCCTGTAACGGCCCATGCTCGGCTTGCAAGTTTTTGGCTGGTTGTAATTCGACAGAAGCCAATCATTGTTCGACATTAGTCAACACTGAAAGTCTTCTTATTTCACAATTCTTACCGCAGTTGACGGCCGTAAATCATGATGAGTGGGCCTGTTCAATTTTCCTACGAGCACCGCCATCAATTACCATTTCTTAAGGTAGGAGTCAGAGCATCAATACTCTGCTTCGGCTGCAATCCTGAATTTTAGAAACGCCGGATTCGTCATAGGCTCCTGGGCAAAACACAGCTCGAAATCAAGAATCCCTGAATTATTCTGGTTAATCCCTAAAATCAATAAGGAGATATAAAAATGCAACTGTGAGGGGCCATAAGACGGAAAATCGGCTCTGTGGCTCAGTCGGTGCTTTAAGAGCTAATACAATTGGTTGTTGGGGAAAAATGTGTCTGATGGTAAAAAGGCGTTTACGCTTATAGAACTCTTGGTGGTGATAAGCATTATCGCGCTGCTCATAGCCATTCTGCTCCCAAGCCTCAATTTGGCCCGGGCGCAGGGGCGGCGTGTGGCATGTGCGGCAAATCTTCGCAATCTGGGCTTGGCGCTTGTGAGCTATACGGACGATAACGACCAATGGCTTCCCCCTGCCGAACCGCGCGACAAAACCGACGAAATTTCCCAGGACAACTGGTATCTAAACACGAGCTTCCTTGCGAGGATGGATGTAGAGCCCCAGCGAGATTCCGATGGTAATATCCTCGGACCGCCTGCAGATCGAACCGTTCTCACCTGCCCATCACACAGAGACCCAACAATGACAAGGGACGAGTCGCCGGTGTTTCCCCCAGAGCAGCGACCGTATGCGTTAAGCTACATGATGAATGGAACATGGCGTTTGTCCAACAGGGGCGGCATCCTGGGAAAACGCAGACGTGTCAGTGAGTTCCACAGACCATTCGATACGCTTGCATTGTGTGATGGCAATGGCTATTACTCGGCACGGGCCGTCGTTTTGTACGAAGCCTGCCCGGCAGGTAACTTCGAATATCGGCACAGAGGCAACATAAATTTGTTACTTCTGGACGGCCATACAGGGACAATGATAGAGAAGGACGTACCTATGGGTCGAGACAATCGTTATACTTATTTTTGGAGCGAGAATAAGTGACGGCCTGCAATCAAAATGAGATTCTGGGGGTGTTCAGGATGAAAAGATCTTGAAGGAGGTTGAAAAGATGAAATCGACGAATACATATAACAGGATTGGGTTAGTATCGCTGGTGCTTTGCATGCTTAGTGCAGGATTAGCCAACGCCGGTTTGGTTGACGGTCAGAACTGGGCAGATAGCCTGGAAGCCTGGAGCGGCAACATTGAGAATTATAACGGGGAGAGGACCGGTGCTGATGCGCTTGCTTACGTTCTCGGTCCGCCGGATTCAGATGTTGACGGCAATGGATATGCCTGGGATGCCGGCGACAATGATTATGTCGCGGGCTGGAAAGGAACAGGAGATGCGTCTTTTACGCTCTACTTCGAGACTGCGTTGCTGAATATTGATGGGGACGACCTTGCGGTGAAAGTGTACGGAGGAGCCACCTGTAAGGCGGATGTGTACGGCAGTGTAGATGGGAGCAGTTTTGAACTAATTGGCAGCATTGCCGGGACAAAGGGACATATCCCAGGAAAGTCAGGATTCTTCCACGATCCTGGTGCGACCGGGTTGGACCGCTATGTGACACTGGACTTCGGGATACTCGATAATCTGCATTACGTCAGGTTTGACCGCGTTGTATCAGGCCAGGGCTCCGGCATGTTCTTTGATGCGGTCGGCAGTGTACCTGAACCAGCAGTCGTCGATCTGATTGGTGCTGCTTACATAAAGGGACAGAACTGGGCCGACAATGTTGTGAGCTACACTCCAAGAATTCAAAGGTTCGGAAAACCTGGGTGTACCGGTGGTGTCTTTATGGATCCCAATACAACATGGTGGGTCCTGGGACCCAGTGACTGCGACCAAAACGGCGACATGGATGCTTGGAGCATAGATGAGTATGGCCAGGAAACAATTGATTACGACTATGTGGCGGGATGGAAAGGCGGGGGGCCTTTGAACGAAGACCAGGAGATAATCGTATGCTTTGATATCGGCCTGCAAGATTATGAAAATGCAGACGACCTGGTCATTCGCCTTTACTGTGGTTACAAAGCCAGAGCATCGGTATGGGTAAGTGCTGACGGCAACGACTTTACCAAAATAGGCGAAATAGCCTGTCGCGATGGCGGTATGCCGGGCACTCCTGGAATACTATATGATGCCTACTTTGACTTTTATGGCCTTTTCGACGAGGAAGTCCACTACATCAAAGTGCATCGCGAAACGGCCGCTCCGGATACCGGGATGTTCTTTGATTCCTTTACCTCAGCAGTTGTGGTTGAACCAAATACTTGTGAAGACGTAACTTACTACGGGTGGAATCTGCGGTCCGACCTTTATGGGGATTGCCGCATCGACTTATTAGACTACGCGAGGTTCACAGCAGATTTCACCAAGTGCAATGATCCAAACAATCCAGATTGTGACTTCTCGGCCTTTATAGACCTCGGATACAAACCTTCGTCTTGTCACGGAATGTGGCAAAGCGGCTTCGGCATTGACTCTGACCTTAATCGAGATTGCTACGTTGACTTCCTTGATCTGGCTGTGTTTGCCGATGAATGGCTCAAGTGTAATAATCCGCAAGATGGCCTGTGTGAGTGCAATTGGTAGCTGCCGGAACTGGACTGAATACTTGTCGTACAATACCGGTATTCCTTCCGGGACTAACGGATATAGGCGTTTCTTCCCAGAAGGGGATTCTTTCCATATTGATTAAAAGACCGAGGACTAAAGCCAATACAATAAAGAGATTGACACAAACAGAGGAAAATGGATAGAGAAGCAAAACGAAGGTTTAACTGGCGAGGATTTGTATTAGTCACCACCGTACTGTCATTTCTGGCGATGTCCATCACCGGAATAGTGCACTTCATTACTCCGAAGGAACGCGTAGCACACTGGGTAGAGTGGAGGATGCTGGGCCTAACAAAATACCAGTGGAACGGCCTGCATATCTGGTTCAGTCTAATATTTCTGGTGATGGCGGCGTTTCATATCTATCTGAATTGGCAGCCGTTGTTAAACTACTTTCGAGATAGAGTTCGCCGAACTTATGGCCTGAGACGCGAATGGCTATTCTCGCTGATAATCTGCGGCATAATCCTCGCAGGCACGTTGGCTGACGTCACCCCTTTTTCCTCTCTTTTAGTTTGGAATGAACTCATTAAGGATAGCTGGGAGCTGTCCGGCCAACAAGCGCCCATACCGCATGCCGAATTGATGACACTGGCTGAGATAGCTGACAAGGTCAAAGGCATCGATGCGGAGCCCATGGTGACTAACCTCCGGGCTGGAGGCATTGAGGTTGAATCCGCTCACGTGATAATAGGCTGGTTGGCCGAAGAAAACAACTTAAGCCCGAGCGAACTCTATGCCATCGCTGTCGGCCAGAGTCTCTCAGGCAGAGCTGGTGAAGGTGGTAAGGCGAATAGTGGCAAAGGTTATCGCGGTCGTTACGGTCTGGGTCAACTAACATTGCAGCAGTACTGCAATCGGATCGGGTTGGACGTTAACGAGACGGTAGAGAAGCTTCGGAACAAAAGCATACAAGCCAGGCCAGACATGCTGCTACGCGATATCGCGCACGGAGCAGGTATACACGCGTCTGACATTCGGGATATATTGGAGCAATAGCGATGCCCTGTGCTTGAGCGCATAAAATATCAAATTCGTGCTACTGCGGCAATAATATAATTGACAGAAAAATCAAAATTTGTTAGGTGTATTTCTCCGTTTATGAATTACCGGTTTCAAGGCGTCTGTATGGCTTCATCAGAAAAAGTGCTCATCATCGATTTGGACAGAAATCCCGAAAATCAAAAGCTCCTCGATGGCAAACCGCAAACCTGTGGAATGCGCTCGGGCAGAGTATATTTACCACCCGGCCAGGCCTGCGGCCAACATAGCACAAAGAATCGTGAGGAGCTGCTCGTTTTTCTCTCCGGCCGGGGTGAATTGATGATTGGCGAAGAAGACTCCTATCAAGTTGGCCGGGGCAAGGTCTCCTATATACCCCCGCACACAGCCCATGACGTTAAAAATACCGGCACCGAACCACTTGTTTATGTCTATTGCGTCACCCTCATAGCCGGCGAATAATACGGCTCAAAAAAATATATGCGCTTCATTAAACAGAGCCTGTTACTCTGCGAAGTACTCGCTACGTAGCACGAGCCGACCGTAAGGGAGGGGTAATCACCCCTGATAAGGGTAAAAAAACCGAAAAACAAAAAAAGCTTACAAAAAATTGAATAAATCTCGAAAAAACCGATGAAAATTAGGAAAAAATGCTTGCAAAAGTCAGGGCCGCGATTATAATCAAAACTGTATAAATAGTTCTTTTCTTCTCTAAATCTTGGTTTTGGTGAGACGGTAGATTTTTTATAACTTTGCAGTATATTCACTAAATGACAAACTGTCTCACAAAGGCTGGAGTTTTTCGCTCCAGCCTTTTTTGCTTCTTACGCACCTACAACAAAAAAACTTTAGCTATCTAAAATTTGCCTTGATAGCAATTTTCCTATCTGGTAAAATATTAAAGACTGTAAAAGGATTAGCCGTTTATATTTTGATTGCATGCCAATTGCCTTGATTTTACCCAACTAATAAAGGCAAAATTACATCAAAAAAGGTAGTAAAGGAAAGGGTAATATTTTGCACAAGCCAAGAGCGTTCACCTTAATAGAACTTTTGGTCGTAATTGCCATTATTGCCCTATTGATGGCGATATTGATGCCGGCCCTGGCACGAGCGAGGAATCAGGCAAGGACGGTTACCTGTCAGGCCTTACTGAAACAATGGGGCGTTATCTGGTCGATGTACTGCCAGGACAACGACGGCTATTTCAGTTCAGGCACCGGCGTCGGCTGGAATCGCGGCGAATGGATAATTTGTTTAAGAGACGACTACGAAACAAAGTCAAACATTCTCCGCTGCCCGATGGCTGTTAAAAGGCTGTCCACCGGGCAGGAGTGGGGCGGTCCGTTCAACACCTACTTCATGCCGGTCGGTGGAAAAGGCAGCTCAGGAGGCGGCGAAGAAATAAGCTATGGAGGAAATAACTGGATTTATCATCCGGCAGCAGGAGTTTCAGCAATTCAATCACGTCCCACGGAATGGAACTGGAGGACGCCTAATACTAAGGGCTCAGCAAATACGCCGGTATTAGGAGATTCAATGTGGAGGGGAGGCGGGCCGTATGAAAATGGCACACGAGGCGACCCTCCCGAATACCATGGACAATGGGTGGATTACAACAGGGAAATGATGCATTTCGTCATCAACCGACACAACGGGTTTATAAACCACGTTTTTATGGACTGGTCCGTCAGAAAGGTGGGGCTTAAGGAGTTGTGGAAACTCAAATGGCACAAAGAGTACAACATTAACGGCCCCTGGACAACGGCAGGCGGGTGTGTGGCAAGTGATTGGCCGAGCTGGATGAGAGGTTTCAAAGAATACTAAAAAATCATCACAAAGCGCAGCTACCAACCGGTGGAAAACAGCCTCCGACAAGGCTGGAATCCACTGACTTTATTGGAGGAGAACCATATTATTACTACATCCACATTAACGATTTTGATGTTGTAACAAAAGCAGATTTAAGGTATAATATATTTTTCGGTAAAAGAACCTTAAGATAAACTGAGAATGCAAAATTAACGAAACACAAAGCTGCTTTTGCATATCTTAACAGTTGGACAGCTAAAACAAAATAAAAGGGCACAATTATAAATAACCAAAAAGGATTTACACTGATAGAACTTTTAGTGGTAATCGCCATTATTGCACTATTGATGTCGATACTGATGCCGGCCCTGGCACGGGTAAAGCAACAGGCAAAGACAATGGGTTGCCTGGCGAACCTCAAGCAATGGACACTTTACTTTTCGATGTACACTGAAGACCACGACGGCATGTTCCAGGCAGGCGTCGGCGATGGGCATACACACCATTGGATGAATGCACTAAGGCCGTATTATCGTAACGACCCAAAAATGCGCTGCTGCCCTACCGCTATGAAGCCTCTTATCGACGAGAACGGACAGCAGTCACCCCAGTGGAATGTGTTTTCAGCCTGGGGCAGATTCTGGGGCCAGGGCTATGACACGGCAGGTGAATATGGCAGCTACGGGATAAACGGATGGGTGGAAAACCCGCCGCCGTCATACGCGACGGTCTATGAAGATTTTGAGACCATCTACAACTGGAGAACTCCCAATGTCAAAGGCGCCGGCTATGTGCCTCTGTTTATGGACGCCCTGAGGTTCAATATTTTCCCCAGGGATACGGATACCCCGCCGGAAGTACAGGATATGGCCTGGCAGGGTATGCAGCATATGAGACGTATCTGCATTGACCGGCACGATGGATTCATAGGTATGGCTTTCTTGGATTGGTCCGTCAGAAAGGCCGGACTTAAGGAGTTGTGGACTTTGAAGTGGCATCTTGCATACAACCAGGCCGGCCCTTGGACTACATCCGGCGGCGTCCAGCCGGGAGATTGGCCCCCCTGGATGGGACATCTTAAAGACTACTGAAAATCACCGATTGAACTAAAAAAGAGGGGCCTATGCAGAGCAAATCAGCATAGGCCCTGAATTGATACTAATCAAGCTACACACCTGTGCCAGCGCTACACCCGTTCTTGCTTTCGCAAGAAAGAACGGGGGGGCAGGCAGGTACAAGTGACGCGAATTTGATATCAACCGCGCAGTCTTAATTGCCGAATCCCGGCTTAAGGCGCCGGCTCCGGCGGCGGATACAAACGAATATCATCAAAGTACATCGTACCTGAACCACCAGCCACTGGATTGTTCCTGTTACCAAAACCAAGGCCAATCGTATTGACATTGGCCAGGTTCACGCCCTGGTCGGCAAACGTCTGCAGGTTGATAGTCAATTCGGTCCACCTATCTATCTGTGCGGCATTTGGGTTATCGTGAGAGACGACCGCACTGCCGTTAAGAACTACATACAACGTCTCAGCAGCGTTATCCGAAAGGCCCCGGAACCAAATAGATAAAGTGCTGACACCATTCTCGGTCCAGTCACGCGGATAAGTCAACGTCAAGGTCGCCTCAGAGTACCCAACACTGTTGTCGTAGAAATACGGCATCGACTGGATGCCGCTGTGAACAATACTTTGCTCGGCATAAGGAGGAAGCTCATTACCAACGAGAGCTCCATTTGTCGGGATTTCATAACCATCCAGCCACGCTTCAAATATCCTGTTGCTCTCCGGGTCAGGGGGGTCAATGTCATTGTAGGACTCAAAATCGTCCACGACAAGGAAGTTGGCTGTCGTAAAGCTCCAGAGGATGCCCGGCCACGGACTGTCTGAGTTGGTGTCATTGACCTCGTCAACACGCCAGTAGTAAGTGATATCCCACTCAAGCATTCCGGGATCGTAACTCTCAGCACCGAGGTCCCTGGTGCCTTTATACTCCGGTGAACTTGTATTGGCATTCTTCACGGCATCTTTATCAGTACCAAAGTACAACTGGTGCGAAGCTGCATAGACACTCGGCGACCATGTAATAATCTGTGTCTGCTTTACATCCACAGCGCCATTAGCCGGGTTCGGATTCCCGACGGCGCCTTGAGTAGTAAAGCTCCAAATGTTACCTTTACGTGTGGCAATGGCATCAAACTCATCAACCCGCCAGTAGTAAGTCTTACTCAATTTAAGCGGGCCGGGAGTATAGGTCGTAGCTCCCTGAGGAAGACCTCCGGCAGCGTTGTTCACATCGTCAAAATTCTCGCCGAAATAGACAGTGTGCAATTTTGCACCGAAGCCCGTCGTCCAGCTAAGCTTTACATCCGGGGCTACAAGCTCGGCACTATCAGCCGGGTCAGGGTTGTAGGCGGTTCTGGGAGCAATCATAAAGCTCCAGACACTACCTTTGTGTATTGTAGTACCATCGGCCTCGACTTCATCGATTCGCCAATAGTAAGTCGTGCCTGGAACAAGGCCGTCCGGAAAAGGAAATCCAGGAAAGCCGGCAACAAGAAATGTCACGGTCTGATTGCCCTGGAACGTGCTCTCAGCGCCAGCACTGACATCGTCAAAATTCTCGCCGAGGTACACATCGTGTGAGACGGCAGACTCTCCCGGCGCCCAGCCAAGGTTAACCCACGTATCCAGGACTATTGTCCCGGGAGTGGGAGCCATGACATAGGCTTTTTCCGGGTCGGAACGGGCCGGAGAAATGAGGCCTTCCTTGTAAGCAAAAAAGTCCACATCGAATGCCCCATCGTCTGCTGTGCTGCCAACACCGAGTTGGAGATAGTTAATAGTATATGCCCTATCACCTCTACCTGCGGTTACGTGAAAGGTGGACGGGTTCTCTACATCTCCGTCTATCCAGATAGTAACTTTGTGCGTGCCGCCCCCGGATGTATCCGCCTCAATGGTAATCCAGAACTCGTGCCATTCTGTCGGGTCAAGCACCAACTGGTTCAAGGTTCCGCCCTCCCCGGTGTCAACATCACCAATAGGTGAGGTACCATTGAGATTGCTCATGATCAGGCCACCCTCGGTGAGAGCTGCGTTGTCTGTATCCAGGGCAAGAGAGAATGTGATCAACCTGTCATCTACGTCCCCGATGCCAAAGTTACCCTTGCCCTCATGGTGGATCATGTATCCGTCACCACCATCCGGCCAGGGAGTAGCTGCATTGCCATTGAGCGGGTCCAACGGCGGCGTCGTTGGAATACGAGCCCGGAAAGACAGGGTAACAGCATCGACAATGTTGTCCGGGGCACCCTCAGCGCCGATGTCATGCCCGAAATATAGCTTTCGGTTGCTCGGGTCGGGCATAGCATGGGCCGTGGGGTCTCCTGTCTCCTGCAAGCGTAAAAAAGTCACATCGCCCTCGGTTAGGACGCTGACACCGCCCGGGCTGCCAGTGCCTATTTCCGTGCCGTCCCACTGGTCCGAGCCGTTATCGTGGCTCCACGTCCCATCCAGCGCGGTAAAGCCCGCACCGGGAGCTCCTGTGTCGCCTGTGTAGATGTACGTCCACCCACCAAGGGGGTCTGCATAATCGACGCCTCCCACGGCCACGCCGGCACCAATACTCATCGCTAAAACAAAACAAGCTAAATAAATCAATTTCTTAGACATAATAGTCCTCCTTAAAAAAAGTTAAAATAAAAACGACCGATAATAATTTTCACACTTACTAAGTTCTACCTATGTTTGTCCGGGGTACTTTTTTCCGACTTGACACTACCTCCTTCCTTAAAAAATACAACATCAACCACAAATAGAAATACAAAAAATGTGGCTACCAAGCTCAGAATCTTATCTTATTATTTATATCAAATTCTATAGCTCACTTCAAGGAAAATGTATCTAAAACGCAGATGTTTTTCATACTCTCGGCAATTTGCACAGGCTGTAGGCCGTAAAACCATATCTTATATTTACTTATGAGGCGTCACGGCACTGTTTCGTAATGCCGGCATTAAACGGCTTTGTCCTGTACTACCGATAAAAAATCCTTGAATTTGAGCTATTTTGCTATTGCGGAAAATCAAATTTGGGTGTATAATAATGTTTTTGGCGAAATAGCCTAAATTAACATTAGGGATACGAAATTAACGAAACACAAAGCTGCTGTTGCGCATCCCAATAAATAAATAGCTAAACCAAAAGCAAGAGGGGTGATTATGAACAAACAAAAAGCCTTTACACTAATAGAACTTTTAGTGGTAATAGCAATCATTGCGTTACTAATGTCGATTTTGATGCCGGCGATGCAGCGTGTAAAGAAGCAGGCCAGGGGCGTTGCCTGCCTAAGCAAGCTCAAGCAGTGGGGCATATTTTTTGCGATGTACGCCGACGACTACGACGGCCGATTCATGAAGGGCTTTACGGCCTCGCCTGTGGCCAATCGATGGGTCTATGCACTTGGGGACTACTATAAATGGGACGACGAGTTTACCTGTTGTCCGAATGCGTATAAGCCGTGGGTGGATGAATATGGGATAAATTCGGGTGCCGAAGGAAGCACTTTAGGTGTCGGTGTGACCATGGCCTGGGGATACATGAGCCAGGGGCACTGGAAAAAGCCGATGAAGGGAAGTTACGGGATGAACGGCTGGTGTGTTGATCCGCAGCCGGGCAATGAACCTCATCCCGAGCGGGGGAGTCCGGGATTCTTCTGGCGAGGGCCCACAGTATCCGGTGCCGGGTACGTGCCATTGTTCCTGGAGGGCCAGCGATATAACGGCGTGCCATTACACACAGACACGCCACCCACCTATAGCGGCGAGCGGTGGAACGACAACGCGCAGATGGGCCGGTTTTGCCTCAACCGGCACGATGGGTTCGCCGGCTGTCTGTTCTTAGACTATTCGGCTCGTAAAGTAGGGCTTAAAGAGCTGTGGACACTCAAATGGCATAAAGAGTACAATGAAGCCGGCCCCTGGACAATCGGCGGCGGTGTCCAGCCGAGCGATTGGCCGGAATGGATGCAGCCCTTTAAAGATTATTAAAACAAACGTCGTACAAAAAACTAAAAAAAGTAGGATTTTGACGCACTATAAAATACAGTTGTAAAAGTAAACGATTAAAAAATGCAAAAGGAGATATTATTGTGGCTGAGCGAAAAGGCTTTACACTTATAGAACTTCTTGTGGTAATCGCCATTATTGCGCTTCTGATGGCAATTCTTATGCCTGCGTTAAATCGAGTAAAGAAACAGGCCAGGGCCGTGGCCTGTATGGCCAATCTTAACCAGTGGAGTCTTTATTGGAAGATGTATTGTGATGATAACGACGGATACTGGCTTAGCGGCGCAGGCGGCGGCAGCGGCAGGTGGTGGTTCGAGCCGATGCTGCAGACTTACAAGATCGAAGAGAATATGCGCTGCTGCCCACAGGCTACAAAATCTGCGGGCGAGGGTATTCATATGGGCATAGGTTACTTTTCAAGTCAAGCCTGGCAAACCGGTGAATGGATAGGCAGCTACGGACCAAACGGGTGGATGTGTAATCCTACCTCGACGGACCCATCGGGTAGTGTCTGGGGACGCAGCCCCATTTCAGACCATTGGAGGAAGCCCGGGTGGCCGGGTGCGAGTAATATACCGTTATTTACCGGTAGCTGGTGGGTCGATGCCTGGCCAAGAGAGAATGACAATCCTCCCGAAATCCCGGGAGGGCCGCCGGACAGACCGAACACAAACGAAATGGAGCGCAATTGCGTCGACCGGCACGATGGATTCTTAAACGCACAGTTCTGCGATTGGTCTGTCAGAAGGGTTGGACTTAAGGAGCTCTGGACGTTAAAATGGCATAAAAGCTATAACATAAACGGCCGATGGACCAAAGCAGGCGGTGTCAGTCCGAGCGACTGGCCGATATGGATGAGAAATTATAAAGATTATTAAAATAACCATCAAATAAAAAGATGCTGAATTATAAAAAGTAAGCTAACTTAAAATACAGGAAGGAGTATTATTATGGACAAAAGAGAAGCCTTTACCTTGATAGAGCTGCTGGTGGTAATTGCCATTATCGCGATTCTGATGGCGATATTAATGCCGGCACTGAATCGTGCCAGAGAGCAGGGCAAGCGAGCAGTTTGTCTTAACAATCTCAAGCAGTTGGCACTTACGTGGATTATGTATGCAGATGATAACAATGACAAGATTGTCAACGGCGAATCAGCTGGCGGTGGAAATGGCCTGGCCTCTGTACCCACAAGCGGTATCCATAAAGGTGAGAAGTGGTGGGTCGGAGGTGATTGTGCAAGTGGTTATATGGCGGGTGAACAATTACCGATGGAACTACAAATACAGGCTATTAAAAACGGCGCCTTGTATCCATATACCAAGAAAGAAACACTTTACCAATGCCCTACCGGTGTTCGCGGAGAAATGCGCACGTACACCATAGTCGATTCTATTAATGGGCTCCGCAGGGATGGGACTTACAACGGTAACGTGGGAAAGAGAGTAGGCAGGACAGTGTTGTGGGTTAAGAGGAGAACGGAGATTATCAGCCCGGGCCCGGCGCATAGAGTAGTTTTTCTCGACGAAGGCCGGATAACTCCAGACAGTTATGCTACGCATTATCTTAATGAGCGCTGGTGGGACCCGCCCTTTGTCCGACACGGTGACGGCACCAATGTCTCTTTTGCAGATGGGCACGCTGATTATTGGAAGTACATGGGCATGAAAACGTTAGAGACCGGCAAGCTTGCCGCTGTTTCCGGCCTTAACGCATCCAATTTGCACCAGATGCAGCCTGAAAGCCCTGATGATTATGAGGATTTGCACAAGATGCAAAAGGCTGTATGGGGAAGATTAGGGTATTAGCCGAAGCCTTTGTCGCGATTTTTTTGTGCTTATTGATTTTCCACTGGGTAGAAAGGTAACATGCTTTGGGGATTGCCGCCGGACGGTGGGGCGACCAACCGGCCGGATTGGACGAGAAATTTTAAGGACTACTGAAAAGAAGGACTACTGAAAAGAATGACCACTGCACGAAAGCAGGCAAAGAATTTCTGATTTTGTCATACTTATAAAACAGGATTATCAAAAGTAAAGTAGTTCTGAAAGGAAAGCAGGAAGGAGTGGAAACACTCTGGGAGTATCCGGGAAAATGTTGGTCCAAGTCCCCTAGCAATCCCCACCCGGAGGGTCTGGCTAGGCCTGCTTTCCTTCTCCTACGAGAAGATATGCAAGGAACACTATCATGGGCAAACGAAAAGGTTTTACATTAATTGAGCTTCTGGTGGTGATTGCCATTATTGCCATATTGATGGCGATACTGATGCCGGCACTGAACCGAGCCAGGGAGCAGGGCAAACGCGCCGCCTGCCTGAGCAACCTAAAGCAGTTGACGCTGGCGTGGATTTTATATGCAGATGATAACGATGACAGGATTGTTAACGGCGAAGCCCATTGGGCCCCTACTGCCGACCCCGTTGCACCCGTGCCCACATCTGGTCCTCATAAGGGCGAGCGCTATTGGGTAGGCAACGATTGCGCCTCCAATTACATGCAGGGAGAACAACGACCGCAAGACATACAAATACAAGCTATCCGACTCGGAGCGCTGTTTACATACTGCAAAAACGAAAAGCTTTACCGGTGCCCGACCGGTATTCGTGGAGAGATGCGCACGTACTCCACATCTTATGGTATGAATGGTTGTTTCGATGCAGCTGGAACTTATAGTGGTAACAAGGGGGTCAGAGTGGGCAAAACGGTGTTGATGGTTAAGAGGAGAGCAGAGATTACCGTCCCCGCTCCGGCATATAGACTCGTTTTTCTTGACGAAGGACGGATAACTCCGGATAGTTACGCTATTCATTACGTTATTCCCCAATGGTGGGACCCACCGTTCGTCCGACATGGTGACGGCACGAACGTCTCTTTCGCTGATGGCCACAGCGATTACTGGAAGTATAGAGGAGCAGAGACGTTAAAGGTCGGCAAGATGGCAAACCCACCCCATCAATATGCGCCTACTACCAACGAGGGCCTGGATGATTTGCAAAAAATGCAGAAGGCCACCTGGGGGAGATTGGGTTATACTCCATAACTCATTGATAAGCATAATTCTTTGGCTTATAGATTTTTATTCGGCTAAGCAGCCAACCTGGCTTCTTTGGGATTACAGGCGGTCGTAATGTCCGCTTTTTTTATGCGCAAGGAATATTCTAAAAAACAGTTGCACAAAAATCCAAAAAAGATTATACTCAGCTTAAAAGACAACATCGCAAAAATCAACAAACAAAAAATATAGAAAGAGTATCATTGTGAACAAAGGAAAAGGCCTCATCCTATGTAACGACGTACGCTCCGTCGCCAAAGCCCTGGAGCGTCGGCGACTTCGCAGAGTAGGATTTACCCTGATAGAGCTTCTGGTTGTAATCGCCATCATTGCCTTATTGATGGCGATATTAATACCTGCGCTGCAAGCTGCCAGAGAACAGGGTAAACGCGCGGTTTGTCTTAGCAATTTAAAGCAGTTGACGCTTGGGTGGATAATGTACGCAGATGATAACGACGACAAGATTTGTACGGCCCACTTTGGCAGGCAGTATTCCTGGGTAATGGCCGGCCGCAATGCTCCTGAGGCTGAGCAAATAGAGGCTATGGAATCCGGAGTGCTGTTTCCATACATAAAGAATATCAAACTCTACAAGTGTCCAGCCGGTGTTCGCGGAGAATTGCAAACGTACTCCATTGTTAGCTCTATGTGGGGCAGCATCCCGGTTGACGGAGAACGTCCCGAGGAGTTGTGTTTTAAAAACAGGTTGCAGATTCGTAAGCCGTCCGAAAGGTTAGTTTTTGTTGACGAAGGCCAGTGGGCGTGCGGCCCCTGCGGCCCCTGGAATGTTTGGCATGATAAGCCGATGTGGTGGGATATCCCCTCGATTCGACACAGTAATGGAACGAACTGGTCTTTTGCAGATGGGCATAGTGACTACCATAAGTGGGTGGATAAGCGTACAAGGGATCTTGCCTTGCTGCTGCCGCCCTATGAGGGTGTGAATCCCGACTATGCCAGTGTGTCCCAGCCGGGCAATGAGGATTTGGAATGGGCGCAGATGGGTTGTTGGGGGGTTGTTGGGGGAAATTAGGCTATACCCCAACCCTGTGGTATTAAGAGCAGTATTAATATAGTTTCCTAACGGTGCGGCTTTGCGTTTATTAACGCTGCCAAAAGGATATGTCTCAACCTGTCAACGCTGATATTGTTGAGATAATCTTCCGTAAAATCTAACTTAAATCGGCCTCTGAAACCTCTGATTCGGCGCGTAAGTTCATTCCTGCCCAAAGCAGTGATTGAAGTTATTTCTCTGTCAAAATACTTTCTTGAAGACATAACCCTCACCTCTGAAAAACTATTCCCATAAGAAAGTTGGACTCGTGTTATTAGTATTAGTATCGTCCCTCATATCGAACCACTTTTGCCGGAATCTTTATACCGCTGCCCAAACCTCTGATTTAGCTTATTATTCAGCAAATTTTTTTTTTGTCATTTCGCTGACGGTCTGATAACGTTTGGCTATGAAGACAGAAAAGCTAAATTACTACTTACCACCTGAGCTAATCGCCCAGCATCCTCTTCGTATTCGAAGCGACTCGCGACTGCTGGTTCTAAATCGCACTAACCGTGAAATTATCGACAGCCGATTCGGCAGCATTGGAGATTTTCTGTTGCCCGGCGATTGCCTCGTGCTCAACGACACAAAAGTCTTGCCCGCTCGTTTTTTTGCACGTCGCGATACCGGAGGAAAACTCGAAGGATTATTCCTCGCTGAAAACTCCGATAGAACCTGGGATATAATGTTAAAAGGTACCCGCAGACTAAATCCCGGCGACCTTTTTATTCTAAAAGACAAACAAAAGACCGATTTTTGCAAAGCCGTACTGCTCGAAAAGCTACCCCAGGGCAGATGCCTGCTAAGGCTAAAGACAGAAGCAGACACAGAAACCGTCCTCGATAAAATCGGCTTTCCACCGCTGCCCCCATATATCAAACGAGATGACGACCCCGCCCTCGCCCAAATAGATAAACTGCGATACCAGACGGTTTACGCGCGGCATACCGGCGCCGTCGCGGCCCCCACCGCCGGACTGCACTTCACACACCGCCTCATCGAGCAGTTAAAACAGGCCCGCATCTGCTTTGCATACATAACACTCCACGTTGGAACAGGCACGTTCAAACCGATAAACACGGAAAACCTCGAAGACCACCAAATCCACCAGGAGCGATTCAGTATCAACGAGGTAAATGCCCGGATAATAAACGAAGCGAAGAGCAAAGGCGGACGAATAATCCCTGTTGGCACAACCTCGACCCGAACCCTTGAGACTATAGCCGCCGCCTCACAAATTGAAGCCGCAACCGGAACAACGAGTTTATTCATAAAGCCCGGCTATAAATTCAAAATCACCGATGCAATGATAACGAATTTCCATCTACCCAAATCCACACTCCTCGCACTGGTCGCTGCCTTCGCAGGCCTCGACAACATCCTCGCCGCCTATAATCACGCCATCCAACAGCGATATCGCTTCTATTCCTACGGCGACGCTATGCTGATTATCTGAAAAATGCAAGAACATAAAGCTAATTTGCTTTTCACTTCTACTATTCTTTAACATCTAATTTGATGGGTGGCAGCCTCAAGAGAGTCCCGAAAAATCGGGACGAGCTTGGGGATGGCTTGCAGCCGGTAACCACCACGCATTTATCGTGTTACTGACCACTACAACTCCGCTTTAATTACAATATTCGTCTTGCCGGCGGCAGCTGCCTGATGAAGTTACCGAACGCAAAGCATAACGGCACCGCAATAAGCACAGCCAATGCAAATTTCAAAAGTGGATACAGGGTAATATTTCTAAGCGCCAGTGCCACAAGAACTACAACCGGGGCGTGGATAATATAAGCAGTGTAGGCGCTGGCAGACATCGCTTTCGTCAGCCTTGTCTGATGATTGAATCGTTTGCGGAAAAGAACTACCAAGCCGATTACCATCGCCATACAAACCGACTGCTCCCATAGGGCGTAGGTAAGGCATTGCCAATGCAGGCCGCCCATAAATGAAGTTATATCATCTTTGATTGCCCCGCCTAATACAAATATAGCTGGAAATAATACGATGATAAAGATGATGCCGATACAAAGCCAGAATCTGCCCATAGCATCGGGAATCCGCACCAGCCAATTCCGCCGATAGGCAACAATCCCTACGATAAACATACAGATGTACTGCGGGAAGAAGGGAAACTGAAAATTCAAAGGCCCGAAATTCCAGCCAATCGGAAGCCATATCCGCACGACAAAGCTAACAGCACCCAAAGCCAGGGCAAAGGCGGCTATTGCCACGTTGCGCGGCACTTTGCCGTCGCTATGAACGGCCGGGCTGCCCTTTTTTGTAAATCCCCGCCATAGAACATAAAAAACAGCGAAAAACAATAAGGCTTCAATAAACCACAACGGCCCGGTACCGATGTGAAACCTGCTGTAATACCGTGCAACAAGCTTACGAAAAGAGCCATCGAACTTAATAACATCAACCTTAATAAGCAAGTAAACCAGAAGAGGTTGGATGAAAAGGTCGTAGCACAACAAAGGGATACCTAAGCGCAATAGTCGGTCTCTAAGAAACCGCCGGGGGCCTTTGTAGTCGTATGAGCTCGGAGTGAAGTAACCCGATATCATAAAAAACAAACCCAGCGCGAAGGCCTGGACCGTCCCGTTATGCCAAGTCAGCAAGATAAATGAAATCGTGTCCGGCTCGTCAACTTCTCTATAATACCACCCGCCAGCGCCCCCGTAAGTTATTGACAGGTGGAGCATCATTATCAGCGTAATGAGCAAAATTCTCAGGTTATCAACGAAGAATAGGCGGGCTCTTTCCATAGCTTATTACTGAATCAAAGTGCCTTCCTCATGTTTGATCCGACATGCCTCACTTATACATCTTATCGAAATAGCCCTGAGCATTAACTACAGCCCCTCGCATCATATCTTCGGCTTTGGCGGTTTCCCGTTCGGCTAATGCCTTCATCAGACCGGCTGTATCCAGCTCCTTCGCCGCCTTCTCACACGCCTCCCAGCTCAGCACACTTCTTACCACGCGGTCGATACCCTGCTCGACATTATCGTATGCCCGCGTCTGCATGTCGTGGCCCTTCCATCGGTTAAAGCCCGCCTCTTGAATAAGCCCAGCAATAGCAACGTTCATACCATTGACTCTCACCCCGTGGTCAATATCATATTTGCCCGGCCCGCCGAGAATAATACCATCGTTATATCCCTGGCTGTTCAGGTGCATATGCACCATCATATCGTTGTCTAATTCTTCAACCGTATCCGCCACGTGGTCAAGCCCTATCATCTCCGAATGCCCGAACTCCTTATTGACGCCCTTCTTTTCCCTGGAGACACCGTACTCATCCTCGATTCTTCGCCAGAAAAGCAACGCACTTGCCACCGTTGGTATCAGCATAGCCGGATGCCCTTCGTTCGGCTTCGGCTCAAAACCTATATATAAGCTGCCGCCTTGTTTCTCTTCGTATTTACACAACCTGGCGATACTCTCCTTGAGATTCTGATACATCTGTCGAATACCGACTGTTGCAATATCATAGCCGAACGAGCCGTTCCAGATTATAAGCGCCGGTGCCTTGTCCTCATCCGGATGCCAGGCCTTTTTCAAAGTCCCGTACGCTAGGTCAACCGTCTTTGTGCCCAATTCTTCCGCGGCCTTTCGCTCACTCGGGTCCAGTGACGCCACCCCGCCGTATCCAAAATGACAATGCGCACCCGGCGTAATCATCGCCAGATACAATTTCGAATCCAACAAAGCATCGGCCACCGCCGCGGCAGTGTCATCATCTACCTCCGCGTCATAATGCATCTCAATACCTAACTCAACATTATTAGGCATCCTCGGAGCAATCTTATCCGCTACGAGCTTAATCATTTCCGGCGTACCGAACGTACCACCCCATTCCGGTCGCATATCACCCGGTACAAATCCGCCCTTGCCGGGATTAAATGTCCATCTGCAAATACTATGTAAAGATTTTTCTGCCATTTTTAATTACTCCTTTTCAATCAATTACGAAACTTCAACATTCGACATTCCTTGCTTGCCCCAAAAGTATTAGTCGGGATTCAATATTCGATATTCAACTAATTGTCGATAATCGCTCTTTCAAAACATCTTCCCATCTTCCGTACGCATCTTGATACGCCGCTGCCAACTTCCCGTTCGGCTCGATGCTCTTAACCGGTTCCAGGCCCACAAAGGCATCCTCGGCCCCTTTATAAATTCCCGCTCCGATTCCCGCCCCCCTCGCGGTCCCCTGCGAGCCGTCGGTATTATATAATTCCACGGTCGCACCGGTAATCGTGGCGAAGGCCTCCGCAAACAGCGGACTCAAAAACATATTCGCATTTCCCGCCTTGACGGTTTCCAGCTCAATTCCCATATCCCGCATTATTCCAAGCCCGTAATTCAGCGCAAAAACTATCCCCTCCTGTGCCGCCCGCAGAAAATGAGCCTTCTTGTGTATATTGAAATTCCACCCATGAACGGATGCCTCGATATTTCTGTTTTCCAGGGTCCTCTCGGCCCCATTGCCGTAAGGCAGTATCACCAGCCCATCGGACCCGACCGCAACCTCTGCCGCCAGCTCGTCCATCTGCTCATAATCCAGCCCCTCACCGCCGACAAAATTATGCTTCAGCCAGCTATTGAGAATTCCCGTCCCGTTAAGGCAAAGCAATACACCATATCGCGGCTGGCCCTTTGAGTGATTTACGTGAACAAACACATTGACTCGCGAGAGTTTGTCATAATTTTTCTTATCGCTTATTCCATAGACAACTCCAGAAGTGCCCGCGGTAACCGCAATCTCGCCCGGCTGCAATACGCTAAGCGACAGAGCATTATTCGGCTGGTCCCCCGCCCGGTAGCTCACCTTTGTCCCCGCCTTAAGCCCTAATTCCTTGGCGGCCTCTTTTGTCAGCTCACCCTGCACTGAGAATGTAGGGACCCTGTCAGCTATCAAATCGGCGGAGATTCCGTAGTTTTCCAAGACAAACTCCGCTAATCCGTCATTTTCAAAATCCCACATTATCCCTTCCGACAAACCGGATGGCGTTGTTTTTATCTCGCCCGTCATCTTCATCGCGATATAATCACCCGGCAGCATTATTTTATCAATCTTCGAATAGACCTCCGGCTCATTTTCCATCACCCATTTTAATTTCGACGCCGTAAAATTACCCGGCAGATTGAACAGGCTCTTAAGGCACTTTTCTTTCCCTATATCTGTCGCCGCCTTCTCACCGATTTGCACCGCCCTGCTGTCACACCAGATTATCGAAGGCCTCAGCACATTCTGGTCCTTATCCACACAAACTAATCCATGCATCTGGTACGAAATCCCTATCGCCTCCACATCCTCCAAATCGTATGTCGTTATTCGTTGTTCGTCGTTCGAGATACGAGATGCGAGATGCGAGACGCGAGCCGTTGCTTCTTTCACATGTTTCCACCAGACCGCTGGCTCCTGCTCAGCCCAGCCCGATTCGCCTGCGTATATCTCTAATTCCTTCTCCGGCGAAGTCACGCTCGCCAACAATTTACCCGTCTGGCTATCTATCAGCGTCGCCTTTATCGACGAGCTCCCAACGTCATATCCTAATAGTAACGCCATTTACATAATCCTTTAGTGTTTGTGGTTTGCAATAATCATTTTTATAAATATTAAAAGCAATCCACATCATAGTTATCAAAGGCCGATTGTCAAGTTTAGCAATCCTCTTACTCATATTGCCATTTGAGTATCCAAGGGTCCTTTGTTCTCTTTTGAAATGCCTTTAGCTTTGCCTTTAGTCTTGTTAGTACCTTTTCATATTTCGGACTATCCGCCAGATTCTCCACCTCGTCCGGGTCGTTCTCTAAATCGTACAGCTCGAATTTAGGCCGATGTATATACGCCTCGACCGTCCGCCTGCCGTAATATTTCTCACCGCGTTTTATCGTCGCCTGCCACGTCGACGCCTCCCATAAATCACTGGCAAACGGATAATCCAGCCCGTATGCGATATTCCATATAAGCTTAAACCTGCGTTCGCGCACCACTCGCATCGGATAATACATCGTTATCTCGTGGAAGGTATGCGAGGCGTAAGTTTCATCCCAGCCTTCCGGATGTTCCTGCTCAAGCACCGGCTTAAACGACCTGCCCTGAAAATCACCCTTCGTCGATACTCCGGCAAAGTCCATAATCATCGGTGCCAAATCCGCATAATTAACCAGCGCATCACACGTAATACCCTTTTTCTTGGAGCCAGGACTTCGAACAATACAAGGCAAATTCATACCCGGCTCATACAAAGTCGTTTTGGCCCCTGGAAAAGCAACGCCGTTATCTGAGATATAGATAACCACCGTATTTTCATATTTCCCCGCTTCTTTCAGAACGCTCAACAATTGTCCAACCCCTTGGTCAACGCGTGAAACTGCTTGATAGTACTGCGCCAATTCAGCACGGCACTCCGGCGAATCAGGCAAGAACGCCGGCACTATCACATCCTCAGGGTCATACTTGACTTCCTTTATGCCCGGATAGCCTCCTTTGGCACGGTTGCCGAACCGGTCCGGCTTATACGCCAGCTCTTCGGCCTTGCCGCCACCGCGGTGCGGGTCGCTCGTGCAAAAATAAAGAAAAAACGGCCGGCCATCATTACCACTGACAAACTCCCGGCAGTTATTCGCCATCTCAATAGGACTCCGGCTGTTCCCTTTCAGCGCAACATCAAACTTATAGACCTCATCCGGCGCAACGTGGTACTTACCGATTCGTCCTGTCCGATACCCGGCCTCAGTCAGCAATACCGGCAGAGACTTTACATCGGGGAACGAGACAAAATGATGATAACTGTGCTGATGCCCGTACTGGCCGTTGGCGTGATTGTACATACCCGTTAAAATCACCGACCGGCTTGCGCTGCAACTGGCCGTCGTACAAAAGGCATTCGTAAACCGCACTCCCTCAGCCGCAAGGCCGTCCAGGTTCGGCGTCTTGACAACAGGATTACCATAACAGCCAACAGCATCAAGCCCGTGGTCATCGCTTACTATCAAAACAATATTAGGTCTTTTATTCCCGGCCGCCTTTGCTTCTCTTGAAATTAATCCCGAACCGACAAGAATCGATGCACCCGCAGCGCAGCCCTTCATAAAATCACGCCGACTTACCGATTTACTTTCCATAATCTATACCTCCAGCATTATTTGCATCTTCACCCAAATTTTTGTCCCCAACCTCATAGTAGCTTTTCACGCCCTCAGCTTAATACCAGCCGAAACCTCCTGCTCCCAGGCCGATAGCTCATCTTCAAGTTGTTTGACCATACCAGGCTTTGCTTCGGCAAGATTCTTCTTTTCACCGAGGTCTTCACCAAGATTATAAAGTTTTGACTGGTTATTCTGAACCAGCAGCTTCCAGGGCCCTTTGCGAACGGCCTTTTCCTTTCTGTAACGCCAGAACAACGTCCGCTCCGGCAGCTTCCCGCCTTCCGTCAGCACCGGCAAAATGTCAACACCGTCGAGTTTCAGAACCGCCGGTAGTTTTGCTCCTGCAATTGAGACCATCGTGGCAAACAAATCCATCCCTAAAACCGTTTCATCAGTAGTTGCCCCGGATTTTATCCTGCCCGGCCAGTAAGCAACCGCCGGAACGCGATGCCCGCCCTCCCACAAGCTGCCTTTGTGGCCGGAAAGAGCACCGTTAGAACCATTCTTTGTAGCACCGTTGTCGGAGCAGAAAAAGATAAACGTCCTGCGCTCCAGCCCTAAACTTCTGACCGTCTCGACAATCCGCCCTATACCCTCATCCATCACCTCAACCATTTCCTTATACGCCAGCGTAATCTCCTCGCCTTTGGCCTTCCTGCCCTTTCTGCCGCCGCTCAGACGCTCCGGCGGGTCCTCTCGGCCCTGATAAGGAGAATGCGGCGCTTCGTGCGGCAGATACAAACAGAATGGCTTATCCCTGTGACGTTCAATAAAATCTATTCCATGCCTGGTTATCAAATCGGTGCAGTAACCTTCCTCAGGAACCTTTTCGCAATTCTTCCACCAATCATCGAATCCGGCCCCGTCGAGATGCGAGTGATAATCCACGTTGCCGCTGACATAGCCGACAAACTCGTCGAATCCCTGCCTGGCCGGATTAAATTCCACGTTATAACCTAAGTGCCACTTGCCGAAAATCCCCGTTGCATAGCCGTGCCTTTTGAGAACTTCGGCAAAGGTTGTCTCTTCCAGCGCCATCCCTGTCTGTCGGGTCGGCCCCTTTGCGTAAATAACACCCTCGATTCCGCATCGCTGCTGGTAGCGTCCCGTCAGCAGCGCCGCCCGCGTAGGACTGCACACCGGACAGTTGGAATGATAATCCGTAAACTTCATCCCCCCTCTTGCTAAGGCATCGATGTTCGGCGTTCGTATCTTTTTGCTGCCGTAACAGCCAATGTCACCGTATCCCAAATCATCCGCCATAATAAGGACGATATTCGGCCGTTCGGCTGATACATTCGTACCACCGCTTCTGTTCATCGAACAGCCGTAGTTTGGCACCACCAAAGCCGCTGCACCACCGGCAACAAACTTAATAAACTCCCGACGATTCACAATCAAACTCCTTACCTTGTCTGTTCCCAGGCTCATTTCTCCACACTCTCATTCGAATTCGGCGTAAATGTCAATATCCTCACCTTTCCCTTCTCTGCACATCTCGCCAACACACTTCGCCCAGGAATATCAATTCCCTGATACCGGTGGGATTCCTGTGAAAAATTTGCCACCATCTCCACCTTATCACCGAAAATAGTACGCTGCAACATTCTATCCGAACTCAGCCAGTTGAATTCCGCCATCTGTGCAAAACCAACCTGCCTGTGCAGTGGTGAAAAAAATGCATAATGGCTTTTCATAACCTCCCGATGCTTATCAAACTCATCCAGATTCATGTGATACAAAGGCGGAACCATGTACAACAGCTCGGTCAAGGCGACGGTGTCGAGCATATTACTGTATTTAAGACTGCCGTTGGCCCATTGGTGAGTACTAACAACCGAATCATGAAAGACCACTTCATAAAGCGGCAACCGAAACTTAGGGTCATAATAAAAATACTTATACCGCTCCTTCATTGGCACCTGCTTGACGAATACCATCGGGCCATCTGGAGGATAATATTGCCCGAGATAGTAATCTGAGTCCTTGTTCTTCAAATCAGGGTCGCCCCACCCAAACACCGGCCCGAACATCCCTTCGGCCACGTGGATCACTCCTGCTGCGTATGAGCTGCCACCCTCCGAGCCTACCACTACTTTAAACGTATCGCGAATCCACGCGAGCCGCTCCATACGAGCTTGCACATCGTCCGCCTGGCTCGCCCGGTGAAAAGAGGAGTAATCATCATAAACCTCTCCATAAGCATCGCAATCAACAAAATAATAATTGTAAGGAACCTTGCTCATATTGTCACGTACGCGCTTTTCCACATACGGTCTGGCGGCAATCGGACTAAGCTTGTAACCGGCTCCCTTAAATCCCCCTCGTTTCTTCCCGTCCCTGCGAACGATCGGGCCCTTCTCAAAAAGTTCCCTATCA
The DNA here is from genome assembly GCA_964444135.1 of uncultured Pirellulales bacterium. Lineage (GTDB taxonomy): Bacteria > Planctomycetota > Phycisphaerae > Sedimentisphaerales > Anaerobacaceae > NIOZ-UU13. The sequence goes on from CAYUFX010000006.1 coordinate 37,329, forward strand.
AACTGAGCCGTAGCCCAGGTACTATCTGTCCCTCGCGTCGAAGGGTCGTGAATACTGTGATAGGAATCATACGTACCGAACAGGTAACCCATCTGGTCGGCTTGCTTTGCCACCTCGGGGCGTTTTTCCACGCCCTCCCAGCCGTCCACACACAATCTCATCCGGTCAAAACCATTTTCCCTGAACTGCTCCAGCATCTTGATTGAAACACCATCGCCCCACTCTGCAACTGCCAACATAAATTCCGGAAAACCTGCACGCAGAATCAGGCCGTTCATCCGGCAAATCTCCGCGGTGGTAAGCCTATTCGACCCCTTTTTAAGCAAAATGGTTGCCTCTTCAGGAAGGTCAACATTTCGCCAACAGGCTTCGTTGTAGAAGTCCGGCCTTTCCAATAAACGTGACAACTCATCGGCAACCTGGCTTTTAAGATATTTGTACGGCCATTGAGCGTTGGAAATTTCAATCACTTCTGCCCAATTTTCCGGCTCCATTAGCTGCTTAATTCGCCTGCCCGGCGAGGGCTGCCCGGCCTTGCTTTGTTTGACCAGCTTCTGACAGAATGCTCTCCACTTGTTGGGATGAATGTCATGCCGGGTCAGAAACGCTCCCCCCCAAAGATAAACGTGTGGTGCCCCCAATAAACGCGCCGCTTTGGGAACCGCCTTGATTTTTTCCTGCATACCGACAAACTTACCCTGCTCGATTAGCCAGCGGCGGAACTGCTTCGCAGGCTCTGCAGGCGAGCTGTTGTCTCCCAGCCGAATCAGGAATCCGTAATCTTTCTTCGATTCAAGAGGTGTGAATTCGTGGGAGAATCGGGCTTCAAGCTTATTCTCGGTTCTACTAAAATCCATCACATTATTATATGGATTGGTTACGATATAGGTCAGCGAGAAGCCTCCGCAATCCAGGCCCCAAAAGGGCATGCTCAAACCCTCCAATGTATCCCAACCTTCGTGCTCCACGAGATAGTTCTTCCATCGCGAATCGTCCAGCGGAATATAACAGCCCTCCCAGCGAGGCCAGATTAACGCCTTCATATTTGCGGTTTCCTGCAAAACCGGCCAAGTGAATGTACCGGCCTTTTCAGAAAAAAATCGAACCGACAGATCCTCATTATTCAACCGAACATCTACAATAACGCCCTTCGCTTCCAGGGCCCATCGAACCTGATTACCCGTTCTTACGACATTGCTGACCTCACCCAAATCGACTTGACCTACGGACAGCTTGATTTTATCCCCTCCCCGCAGCTCGGCACTCATCTCCAACGTTCCCGGCAATACTGTAACCGACCAGTACTCATTTCTCAGGATGTTTTCATCTGACCGAACAGCCCAGACTTTGGCTTCGATAGAACAAACAGCCAAAATCAGCAAGCAACTGTACAACTGTCTCCATTTCCCCAAAGTCAAATCCCTAAACGATATTTCCAAAATGAAATACTCCTCGGCAACGAATGTCTATATTCGGTTCAACTCAAATAGTGTATCAATCCGCCGATTGTTCTATCACGTCCACGAGGCCGACGTCGATATATTGGCCGCCTTCGGTCTGAGTGCAGTGAACGGCTAAACAATTCGAGCCGACCCTCAATACCTTTTGTGCCTTTTCGTCAAGCCCGGCTCGAACATAACTGGAAGTATAGCCATCCAGCTTTGCAACGAGCAGGCCATTGATATAGACCTCAGCGTCCTCATCATGATGGATTAAAAGCTGGGGCCGGCTAAGTTTTGTACTCTCCAGCTCAAACGTTCTGCGAAGCCAGATATCCGAATTATTCCACACCGTGCCGACAACAGCACCGGGCGTGCCTTCGGTGCCGAAACCGCCTCTGCCTTCCTGCCAAGCCGAATCTAAGAAAGCTGTTCGGTACCAGCCGATGCGTGGTTCGCTCGTTGTATATCGCCAGACTTGTCCCTGTTTCTGTGAAGTTGGGACAATCGCCTCGGTAACAAGCGGCGGCAGATATAAACTCTTATTTGCTGCAGCAGCCTTTTCAACATCCATCTTTATCATCGCCCTGTCGTAAGTCATTAAGCCGTTGATCTCAATTTCCACATCTGTCGTCTGCGTATATACTCCGGCACACAGACCACCACCAATCAGCGAACGCAAATTATCGATAAGGGCTAAGTACGCTTCAGTCAGTTCCTCTCGCGTTTTATAACCGCGGTAGCTCCAGCTCTTCTCATCCCGCCAGGTATGTCCCTTGACCGGCAGACCCAGCCCGCCAAACTCACCGAGCACCGCAGCGCGGTTCTCTTCGGTCGGTGGCGCAGCCGGGCCGGGATACCTGTGAATATCGTGCACGTCACCAACGCCGCGGTCGGCCCAGCCGCTGGTGTTATCCACCAGCCGCGTCGGGTCAAGCTCCTTAATCAAATTCACAATTCGCCCAGTATCATACTGTCCCCAGCCCTCGTTAAACGGCACCCACATCACTATGCATGGGTGATTGCGGAAAGCGTAGATGACACGCTTTAGCTCCAGCTCAAACTGGGTTGCTGACTCTTCGCTTCGCTCAAGGTCGGGTTCATTGGCGCGGATGTGCTTATCGCCGTTTGGCATGTCCTGCCACACCAGCAGCCCTAATTTATCGCACCAGTAGTAAAGCCGGGCAGGTTCCACTTTGACGTGCTTACGCAGCATGTTACAGCCGAGTTTTTTCAATACATCGATGTCGTAGCGCAGCGCCTCATCCGTCGGCGCCGCATAAAGCCCGTCCGGCCACCAGCCCTGGTCGAGCGGGCCGAACATAAACAACGGCTTGTTGTTCAGAAATATCCGCGTAATACCTTTTTCGTCTTTGCCCAACGAGATTTTCCGCATACCGAAATAGCTGCTTACGGCATCGACTGTTTTGCCTTTATTGTTTTTAAGCGTTACTTTCAGCTCATATAAAAACGGCGAATCAGGCGACCACAATTTCGGCTTTTTGATTTGCAAAACGATATCCTCCCCGGCTTTGCCTTTGCCACTGGATTTGGTAAACCACCCGTCTTTGGCCTGAGCCTCCACAATGTAGCCGATTGTTCCCTGCGAGCATATCGCAGTTACACATGCTGTTCCAGCGTCGATATCCGTAACTATCTTCAGCGATTTAATGTGCGTCTCGGACACCGGCTCGGCCCATACCGTTTGCCAGATTCCCGTAACTGCGGTGTACCATATCCCACCGGGTTTTTTTACCTGTTTGCCTCGCGGCTGATAGCCGGTATTCGTCGGGTCCCAAACACTCAATACAATTTCCTGGGGTCCGGCATCATTCAGCGCATCGGTTATATCGCAGGTAAACGGGTCGTATCCGCCGCGGTGGCTGCCCATTTGTTTGCCATTGACCCACACTGTTGTGTCCCAGTCCACAGCGCCAAAATGCAGCAGTATGCGACTCTGTTTCCATTTGTTGGGGATTTCAAATGCCCGGCGATACCAGAGGCGGTTTTCTTCACCAACGGGCTTCATCACTCCCGACAGAGCCGACTCAACCGGAAATGGCACAAGAATCCGCCCATCAAAATTCTCCGGTTGTGGCTGGTCTTTCGGCTGAATAGCGTATTCCCATAATCCGTTAAGGTTCAGCCAATTCTTGCGAACCATTTGCGGGCGAGGATACTCAGCGTGAACTTTTTTCGGTGAGACCTGCTTTACCCATCGGGTCATTAGCGGGCCTTGGCTCACCTGCCAGTCGGCCCATATAGATGAGCAAATGAACAAAGAACAGAGGACAGAAAACAGAAGACAGAGGACAGGATTGACTTCTGATTTCTGACGTCTGACTTCTGAGGCCGCACCAATTGAGCATAGGCTCCCGCCTAATTGGTGCTGAGGTGTTAAAATGCTGCTTTCAATACGATTTGAATCCATTTCATGTCTCCTTTCAAATAATTAAGGTTCAATGAGTAATTGACTTATGGTAGCCTGGCCACTATACCAGGCCCATTGGAATTCCGGACCTGCAAATTACTTCTAACAGGGAACAAACCTGAAAAATTTGCATTTAGGTTATTCGTAATCGGCTGATTTTGCAATGAAATTTCATACGATAAAGAAAGGCCTTTCCAAGCCAAAAGTACATTTTGCAGGATTTTTTTTACGATTGTTTGTAACATAATCCCCTCCTGCGCAATTATACCCGCGACAATGGTTGGTGCTATGGCAAAAGTTGTTGAGCGAACAGAAGATGATTTGGTACTGAAAGCCCGTACTCAAGCCGAAGCATTGTCTCGGCTGTACGAGATGTACTATGAGCGAATCTTCCGGTTCTGTGTACATCGGCTCTTTAACAAAGAAATCGCCGAGGATGTAACTTCCACGGTGTTTCTCGAAGTGGCTTACAGTATTCGTCTTTTCAAAGGCCGGACTGTGCAGGATTTCCAAAACTGGCTGTATGCCATAGCTGCCAACCAGACAAATGCCTATATAAGGAAGACCTCACGACGTAAAGAGCTGCTGAAAGAGGCTGCCGACTTAATACCGGCTTCTGTTGGGAACACTGATGAATCATCTGAGCCGGATTGGCCGAGGCTTTATGAGGCCATCCTGAAATTAAAGCCGCAGCACCAGACCATTGTCACATTAAGGTTCTTTGAAAATCTCAAATACGAGCAGATTGCCCAGATTCTAAACGTCAAAGAAGCAACCTTGCGTGTTACTTTGCACAGAATACTTAACGAATTGCGAAACTATTTACAAAGTGTGTTCGAAAGGCAAACATAAAATGTTTAAAGACGAATCCGAGTTCAAGAAAATCATCGATGGGTTAAATATCGATACCTCATCTAATGCCGCGCATCGTGAAGAGCTGCGCCGGGAGATGCTTACTGTCTTCAACGAGGCCGGACAGCGACCCGCGACCCGGATAATCGACTTTAAGACAATAAGGAGAAAAATTATGAAAAGTCCACTTACAAAAATAGCCGCTGCTGCGGTAATAATTATAGCTGTGCTTATCGGCTTAAATTTCTTCGGTGATTCGATTACCGTTACAAGCACTGCCTATGCGGAAGTGGTCGGACGGTTACGCAATGTCCTCACGATGACATACACATCGAACGGAACTACAGCAATCGAAATAGCTTTCAAGAAGCCGGGGTACATGCGAACTACAATGCCTGGTGATTACGTCACGGTAATAGATTGGACCCAGGGAAAGGGCCTCAGCACCCTTCCAACGAGAAAACAATTCATCGAAATGGAAATGTCCAATCTGCCGCACGATCCGGCTCAGCAACAGTTCAATGTTATCGAAAAATTAAGAACGCTTCCCGACCGGGCGGATGAAGAGCTCGGAACCAGAGAAAGAGACGGCCGGGTATTGCAAGGATTCCGTGTAACCGAAGAGGATGTGATTAACACTGTCTGGATCGACCCGCAAACGCATGACCTGGTTCGTGTGGAGACCGAGTTTATAAATGCTCCAGGCATGAATATGGTTATGACCGATTTCCAGTTTGACGTTGAACTGGACGACTCGCTCTTTAGTCTTACTCCGCCGGAAGGTTACACTCGTGTGGAAGTTCAGGCGGACGCATCCGGAGTTACAGAGCACGACCTGATCGAATATCTTCGGGCGTGGTCGAGCTGGACTAAAGATGGTACGTTCCCACCGACGTTTAATCCTATGGAGCTGCAGAAAGTCGCAATGGAGATGGAGCAGCAGGGTAAGTTTGGTAACGGCCAGACTACGGAGCAGCAGCGTGAACGGGATGCAATGACAATGTATCGCGGGATAATGTTTTTAACGCAGTTACCTGCGGAGAGCAACTGGCGCTATGCCGGCGAGAACGTAAAATTCGGGGACGCCAGCTCTGCTATTTTCTGGTACCGTCCTGAAGGCTCTGAAACTTACCGGGTTATCTACGGTGATTTAAGCGTAAAGGACGTGGAACCGGAGAATCTGCCGAAGTAAATTTGCCAGACAATATTTATTACAAAGGCCGGGCTTTTTCAGGCTCGGCCTTTTCTTTTTGCACATTCCACAAAATCTGCCTGAAACAAAATTTTGTTCATATCAAAATGTATCCGGCCATCGTCATAGTAGTACTTTACGACATTTTAATTTGTGGATATAGGTTGTTCCCGTTTGATGCGGAATTCAGTCAATTAACAAACTGGATTACCGCTTTCGCGGGAATGACAACTCACAAAATCAAATGTCATAGAGTAGTAGTGGCAATCTCAACACCAATAGAAAATAGTAAATAATAAATCGGAAGGGTCATACTGAGCTTTAGGGTGGTTAATATCTTCCGTGTCAGCCTGTGTTAAAATAGTCCGTGTCAGTCCGTGTTAAAATAGTCCGTGTCAGTCCGTGTTAAAATAGTCCGTGTCAGTCCGTGTT